>NZ_CANLRG010000007.1 GCF_947493565.1 uncultured Lutibacter sp.
TAAACAATGTGATTCTTACAGTAACTGATACCAATGGGCAATCCGCTACAGGGAATGCCACGGTAACGGTTGAGGATGTAACGGCTCCGAATGTAATTACTCAAAACATAACAGTTCAGTTAGATACAACGGGCATTGTAACGATAGCAGAAGATGCAGTCAACAATGGTTCAACAGATGCTTGTGGCGGTTTAACGTACGATACAGATATTACTTCATTTGATTGTTCAAATGTAGGCGTAAACAATGTGATTCTTACAGTAACTGATACCAATGGGCAATCCGCTACAGGGAATGCCACGGTAACGGTTGAGGATACAACACCTCCAATAACACCAACTTTAGCTACAATTAACGAACAATGTAGTGCTACAGTTCCTATACCTACAACAACAGATAATTGTGGAAAAACTATTACTGGAACAACAAATGACCCATTAACTTATACAACCCAAGGAGCTCATAATATAGATTGGACTTTTGATGATGGTAATGGTAATAGTATTACAGTTACACAAACTGTTGTTATAAATGATACTGAAGATCCAATAGCTTCTTGTAAGGATATTACAGTACAATTAAGTGATACTGATGGTACAGTTTCAATAACTGCGGCTCAATTAGATAATGGATCTTCAGATAATTGTAATTTTACAATTACGCTTAGTAAAACAGATTTTGACTGTACCGATATTGGGGATAATTTTGTGGTTTTTACTGTAACTGATAACAAGGGTAATAAAGATACCTGTACCTCGAAAGTTACAGTTACAAGTCCAAATATTGACGGAGGGACTTTAACAGGTTATCTTGATAATACTGAAACAAGTGCAGATGCGGATGATATTATAGAAGTGACTGCTTGTCCTGAAGGGGAGTTAAAAAATGCCTATTTAAATTTAACAGGAGAACAAGGAACAATTTCACATTGGGAATCTTCTACAGATGGTGGTTTAAATTGGGCGGTAATAAACAATACCAGTGATAATTATTACTTAACAGATATAACAGAAACAACTTTAGTTAGAGCAGTTGTTGAAATAGGCTCTTGTAAAGCAGCATCTACTATTGTTTTAATATCAGTAATACCTCCAGATATTAAACCTACCATTGTTGGCCCTTCACAATATGATACATGTATAGGAACGGCTGTAACTATACAGGCACAAAGTGAGTTTGGTGTAACTCCAGATTTTAATGAAGGAGGACTTTTTAACCAAGCTAATCTTAATACTTTAGGCTGGACTGTTGATGGTGCCGCTGATATGTCTGCTGCAGGTAGTACTACAAATGATACCTATTGGAAAGAAACTACAGGACCTAAAAAATTTAACGGACGTTGTTATGGTTCACCTGATGGAACTAAATTTGCAATTGCAAGTGGAATTCCACCTTATGAAACAGATCATACCATTACTCCAATAAGTACATTAGAAACATCAGTATTTAATACATTAGGTTTAACAACGGCAAGCTTAGAATTTGATCAAGCTTATTTTTTAGAAAGTGGAGCTTGGGTAAAAATTGAATTATCTTTAGACAATGGGGCAACTTATCCTATAACTCTTGACCCAGGGGCTTCCTATGATTATACAGGACCAAGCGATACTGGATTTTCAGATCAAGGGTTTACAGGACAATGTAAAAATTCTTTAGGAACTTTAGTAGATAACCATGTGTCAATTGATTTATCTGATTATATAGGTCTAATAGGATTGCGGATTAAATTCACCTATTCTGGAACCGCTAATAGTGCTTGGGCTTTAGAAAATATTTCAATACCACAAGCACCAGTTGATGAAGTAATTGAATGGACAGATGAAAATGGGGTTGTTGTTTCAACAGGAAGTACGGTGAATATAACTCCAGTAACTCCAGGTATTCAAACTTATGGGGTAACTTCATTAATAAATGGTTGTAGAGCTAATGGAGATGAAGGGACGGAGTATATTACTATGAATGTTAGTTCAGCATATGCGGGAGAAGACATTATACCAATTGCAGGTGAGTGTGGTCTTTCAATTGTTACTTTAGCAGCATATGACAATTCTTTATCAGCACTTCAAAATTATGCCAATGGAGTTTGGGATAGCGCCTACACTTTGCCAGATTTAAGTGCTGGGGATACAGATTATCCAGGAACAGGTGAAAGTGGATATTGGAGTTTGGTTTCTGCCAATGGAGTTTGTGCTAGTGCAAGTCCAGTATTTTCGGATATTAATAGTCCTAATTCTACATTTGCTGCTGAGCCTGGAGTTTATACTTTATCATGGAATGTAGCAGGTTGTTCAACTACAGTTGAAGTTACTATTGATAGTTGTGATAGCGTAGATTTTGATGGAAATAATGATTATATAACTTTTAAAGATAATTTTAATTTTAATGCTAATTTTAGTGTTGAGCTTTGGGTGAAGCCAGAATCAGTAAGTGGAAATCAAACATTATTTTCTAAAAGAGATGTTAATGACACTTCGAATGGGTACGATTTAACATTAAATAATGCAACTTTAGAATTTAATTGGAATAATTCTGGATCAATAAATTCTTCTACATATAATCTTGATACAAGCAGATGGTATCATATAGGTATTGTTTATGATTCTGGAACTTATATAATGTATGTAGATGGCATAGAGATTGAATCTACTTCAGGATCTTTACCAATTTCAAATAACGTGGAATGTTTATTAGGAGCTATAAAAGATGCATCTGTGTCAACTAATAATTTTAGCGGTTGGATAGATGAAGTAAGAATTTGGAATACTGCTATAACTCAAGAACAGCTTCAACAAATGATGAATCAAGAAATTAAAGATAATTCTTTGGTAGCAGGAGAAGTAATTCCTTTAGATGTCAATGGTTTAAACTGGTCAAATTTAGAAGGATATTATCGAATGAATATTAATTGTGGTTCTATTTTACCGTATGCAGGTTTAGTAAGTGGTAAACTGAGAAACATGTATTCATCACAAACAGAAAATGCACCAATTCCTTACGTATCTGCTAACAATGGAAAATGGAATACAAATACCACTTGGGCTGAGCCTATAGATTGGGATGTGCCAAATAGTCAAGGGATTGATGGTAGCTCAATAGATTGGAATATAGTGAAAACCAACCATACAATAAATGCTTCTAGAGATCTAAAGTTATTAGGCTTATTAGTTGAAAGCGAAGAATTACAAATGGATGGAACAACTACCTTGGGTTCTAGTTCAACAAGTTCAGGAACGGGGTATGGATTGTATATTTCCCATTATTTAAAGTTAGATGGAATTATTGATTTGGAAGGAGAATCTCAATTAATACAAAAAAGATATACACCTACTCAATTTAGTGAAAGTATTTTAGACGCAGCTAGTTCAGGTTATATAGAAAGAGATCAACAGGGAGATGGAAATAAATTCAGATATAATGATTGGTCATCTCCAGTACAGCAAATATTTAATGGAAGTACTTATTCAATTCCAGGAAACAACACTTATAATATTTGGGGGGTTTTACGAGATGGAACAACACCTTCAAACCCAAAGAAAATTACATTTATTGGAGGTTTGGATGGACAAAATACCGATCCAATAAAAATTTCAAATTTTTGGTTATATGTTTATACCAATTTTACACATGACGATTATTACAGTTGGTTACGAGCAGGAAGCAATTCAATTTTAAAAGTTGGAGAAGGTTTCTTAATGAAAGGAACAGGTGTGGGGTCAATAGATCAAAACTATGTATTTGTTGGTAGGCCAAATAATGGAGATATTGAATTAACAGTTAGTGGAGATAATGATTATTTAATTGGGAATCCATATCCTTCAGCCATAGACGCAAATCAATTTATATTAGATAATAAAACTTCTATAACAGGAACTCTGTATTTTTGGGATCATTATGGGGGCGATTCACATTATTTATTAGACTATCAAGCAGGTTTTGCAACGTATAATTTATCAGGAGGAATAGGAATTGGTACTGCAGCAGAAGTCCATCCAATCAATGACCCTACAGCACCAGACGGAACAAAAGTTCCTGAGCGGTATATAGCAGTTGGTCAAGGATTTTTTATTCAAGGAGCTGGAGGTGCAAGCCAAACCATTGAATTTAATAATAATCAAAGAATATTTCAAACCGAAGGAAGTGGAAATTCAATTTTTATGAGGCCTTCAAAAACTGCAACCTCAAAAGATGTTTCAAATGGAGATACAAGAACAAAATTTAGAATTGGGTTTAGTACTTCAGAAATTCACAAACAGTTGTTATTAACGATTGATGAGAATGCGTCTGATGAGGTAGACTATGGGTATGATGCGAAAATATATGAAATTACTCCAGAAGATATGTATTGGTTAATAGATGATGAAAAGTTTGTGATTCAAGGAACAAATACTATATCTAATGATAAAGAGTTTCCAATTGGTTTAGAATTGAGTAAAAAATCAAAAATATCAATACATATAGATAGATTAGAAAATAACGAACAATTTGATAAATTATATATAAAAGATGCTTCAACAGGTGAGACCTTTGAAATAACAAATCAACCATTTGAAATTGAATTGGAATCAGGTATTTATTCAGATAGATTTAAGTTAGTGTTCCAACCAAGGTTAAAAAGATTGGATGAAATTTCTTTAGAAAAAGGGATATATGTGTACATGAATAATGCTATTTCAGAATTAGAATTTAATAAAATAGTAGATACAGATATCAAAGGAATTACCCTATTCAACTATTTAGGACAACATATAAAAAATTGGAATTCTGGATTTTCCAATAGAAGGTTTTCGTTGCCATTAAATGAAGCTGCAGGTGTTTATATTGTTAAAATAGCCACTACTAATGGAGCAATAACTAAAAAAATTGTTGTAGAGTAAAGGATATTATAAAAAATTAAGGTATATAGGTTAATAACCATTCTTTTAAAAATGGATTTGAACTTTCTTTTAGAAGTTCAAATCCATTTTTTTTATAAAAAGAAGCTAATGAAAATTCTTCAATTGTAAGCCAATACTTTTGTTTTGGATGCTTGGTTTTTAAACTTAACAACCATTTTGATGCCAATTGTTGATTTCGTTTAGAAGGAATTACCCATACATAACCAATATAAAAATAACTGAGTTTGTATAAATAATCGTTTGAAATTTCAAATTCGTTTTTATGAGGATGGTTTTTTGAAAAAACAATGCCCCCAGCTATAATAGTATTGTTTTCTTTTAAAACATAAATTGTAGCAGAATTTTTAAAAATTGACCAATAAGGAACAATTAAATTTTGCCACTCTTTGGGTAAAATGTTAAAAAATGGTATTGGATTATTTATTTTATAAAATTTTGGAATCATTTTAATTAATTTAAACTAAAATTAAAGCAAGCCCCAAGACCAAAGTTTATCAGAATCTTCAAACCATCTATCTCCAATGTCAGTTCTGTAATAACTGTTGTTTACAATAATATTATTGATCCTGTTATACATCATTTTTTGAGCGTCTTTCATAGTTGTTCCAGTACCAGAAATTAATAAAGCAATGCCAGTATTACCTGTAATTAACCATTCATCATTAATATTTTTTAAATGCATTGGATGCACACCTTCTTTTAATTCTTTTTTAAAAATAACTACAGAATCTTTTGAAAATAAATTGAATGTTTTTTTGTCTTCAAAAGGAAAAGGAGGAACTACAATAAAAGCACCAATTTGAAATCCTTTTTTTACGTTGATAGTAAATTTTTCTCCATTCGCAATTTTATAAAGCAAATTACCAATAGGCTCATTTATACCAGCTCGTTGAATAAATATTTGAGGAAACCCAAACCTAGAAGTAAACTCTAAAGGGTAAATGCCATTGCCATTAACAATACAATTAAGGTCAATATGCCCAATAAAATGATTTTTCTCTAAAGTTTTTTCAAATTTCTTTAAGGTTGCTTCAAAAATTGGAGAGCTTTTTACCCAAAACATGCTAGTACCCATTTCTCCAGTAGAGACTCCCAATTCTTTAGGAAACAATTTTTTATGTTCAAAAGTAATGTTTAATGGTAACAAAAATTCTTTTCCATTAAAAAATGCTGAAACAGAAACCTCCACTCCTTTTACTTTGCGTTGGAGTTGAAATTTCCCAAAGTTATTTCCCCAAGATTTTTCATATGCTTGTAAAACCCTAATTACATCTAGCCCAGATTCATCGTTGCCAACAAATAATAGTTGTTTTAATTCTTGAATTTCACCGCAAGGTTTAATAACATACATATCTGGGTTTTGTTTGATGTACTTAATGGCATCTTCAAAATTTTGAAACTCTTTTGAAGGAAGTACTTTTACCTTATGTTTTTTAAGTTCATTTTGTCCAAAGTTTCTATCGAGTTCTAAAGAGTCTGTATATTGAGAACCTCCAAAAACAATTTTTTTTGCAGCTCTCAATTCTTCACAAATTTCACCATATCCAGTATAATCAAATACTACAATATCAGCCCATTGAAGATGTTTTTTCCAATCTTGAACTTTTTGAACAAAACCATGCCCAATTTCTTTTGAGGGTTTGTCTTCAATAAATAATTTTACAGAATTACCTTCTTGCTGTGTAGTATAAGCAATATCTAAAGATTCACCCCAACGAGATATAAATAAAAAATTTCTTTTAGAGTTTCCTATTTTTAATTGATGTGTAGTTTTTTTCACCTACTTATTTTTTAACTTCATTTGATTATTTTTTAAGAATATAAAAAATGGGAGGTTTAACTCCCATTAAATTATTCTTCCATTTCTAAATTAACAATAACATAGGCCTCATATTCTTCATCATATTCATCGGTCTTTGTTACAATTTTATAGGTTATTTTAAAATTTTTACCAATATATTTTTCTTCTGTTAGATTGTATTTTTTACTAGTTTCTTCGTTAATTTCTTCAAAACTATAAGTATTGTCATCTGTATCTGAAAAGTAATAATAGCCCTCTTCAAATCCGTCAAAAGCAGCTTTTACAGTTAAATTGTCTTGTGTATTTTTTACTGTAATTAATGAAATAAATGCAACTATTGTTAAGAGTGTTTTCATTGTTTTTAATTTTAAATTAGGGTAATAAAATAAGTTGTAAATTAATTTTGAATTATAAGATTTAATAATTCTTGAGCTTACTTTACACATCATTAGGATATGCTTTCAACTCTAGTTCTAGGATGAGAGATAAAAAATTTATTTAGCTAGAAAAGTTATAAAGTTAAACTTAGAAAAAGTTAATACATTAGCAAAGCTCAAATGAGTTGAAGTGTATTTTTGGATAGAAGTTAACTGTATGATTTGGCATTTTACACCGAAAATAATTTTTGAAAATAACTTCTGAATTTTCAAAAAACCAAATCTGAAAATTGTTTTCACGTTTTAAATCAACATGCTAAAATAGCAATTGAACAACACAAAGATAATTTAAAAACAAATAGGTTTTAAAAATATTTTTACAATATTTTAAAGAAATTTAACAAGTGTTAGTTATTGATATATAATAGGTTATAGCTGCTGAATTTCTTTAGCTATTTTTTGAACTTCGTCAAGAACGCGTAATAAATTTTCTCCCCAAAGTTTAGCTATTTCTTCTTCAGTATAACCTCTTTTTACCAATTCAATTGTTACATTTAGAGTCTCAGAAGCATCATTCCATCCTTCAACACCACCTCCACCATCAAAATCGGAACTAATACCAACATGATTTATTCCAATTTTATTCACTAAATAATCTATGTGATTTACAAAATCTGAAACATCCACAGGTTTAGCAATGTTATAAACTTCTTTCATTCTTGGTTTTGCAAGTTTTCTAATTTCAGTATACTTATTGAAATATATTTCACGGGCTTCTTTTTCCATTTTTCTAACATCACTCCAAGGTATAATTTTAAAGTTATGATCGCTCGCAATTTCATTTAAAATAGATTTAGTAGCATCGTTAAATTTTTTGTTTTTTTCTGAATTAACATAGGTGCCAAATGCTACCGTTTGAACAACGCCCCCATTTTGTTTTAGCCATTGTAATTGTTCATCATCTAAATTTCTACTGTGATTACACAAGGCTCTTGCTGATGAATGAGAAGCAATAATAGGAGCTTTGGATAATCTTATCATATCTCGCATTGCTTCTTTTGAAGGGTGAGAAACATCAATCATCATTCCCCATTTATTCATTTCAGTAATTACTTTTTCACCTAATTTACTAACACCATTATGTAACCAAACATTATCTTCTTCTCCAGTATTTGAATCGCATAACTGACTATGTCCATTATGACTTAACGACATATAGCGAGCACCTAAATCATAAAATTCTTTAACTCTGCTAATATCTGTTCCAATGGGGTAACCATTTTCTATACCAATCATAGCAACTTTTTTGCCTTTTTTATGAATTTCTTTCACATCTTTTGAAGTTGTAGCCAATTCAATTTCATTTGGCGCCAGTTCATTTGTTAATTTATGGATGGCATTAAATTTAGAAATGGCATTTTTGTATGCATTGTCATAACCTTCTTTATTTAATTCACCTTGACCCGTATAAACAATAAACCATGAAACATCAAGCCCTCCTTTTTTCATTTTTGGTAAGTTTACCTGATTGTCTAGTTCTTGAGTATAATTAAGACTATCTGTAAAATTTTTGATATTGATATCGTTATGAGTATCAATAGTTAAAACTTTTTCATGAATTTTAGTTGCTATAGTAAGCAAGTTAGGAGTTTCTTCAGTAGGTTTCACAATTTCTTTTTTTTCATTTTTACAAGAAACATTTAATAATATTAAAGAAAATAATAGCAAATATTTATTCATTTTTTTATTTTTAAGAGTTTAAAAATAAGTATTTTAAAATAATTTATGGAAATTTATTTCTAATTGTAATATTTTAGGGGTTTACATTTAATTTTTCTTAAAAAAAGAGTTGTTGATTTTTATAAAATTAAATGTAACTTGTAAACTTAATAACTAATGCAAATTTTTAAAATGCCATACTTAAAAACTTTAATTAAAACTAACTTTAAAATTTTAATAACACTGTTGTTTTTAACTTTTTTTATACAGAGTTGTAAGGTGTATAAAAACCCTACAACATTAAATCAGGCGGCTTTAAGTGAAGAGGAAGGTTATGTTAAAGTAACCATGTTAAATGGAGATGAATATATTTACGAAAGTATTATTATTCAAAATAATCAATACTATGGAATTAGCACAGTAGATGGAAAGAAAGTTGAAACAGCGCTTTTGAATGAACAAGTGCAAGATGTACAAAGAGTAAATAAAAAGTCTTCAAACTTTTTTGGTTTTTTTGGAATTTTAGTGGGAGTTGGCTCTATTATTTTAGGAGTTACAATGCTTTAGTTTTCTTTAAAATTATTTAACCCCAAATTAAACTTTGAATAGTAATAAAAAAATAGAGCAACTGAAATCAGTAGATTTATCATTAAATGAAATTAATTTAATTGCTGTTTCTTGTGATGAGAATGGTAATATTACCTACGTTTCTCCTGCTACCGAAAGCATCATTGGATTTAAGCCTGAAAGTTTATTGGGTGATAAATGGTGGGATTTAACCTATTTTTCAAAAGAAGAAGGACAAATTTTTAAGCAAAAATTATGTAAAACTATTGCAAAAAAGGAGACTTCAAATCCCAAACCATATGATAGAAAATTAAAATGCAAAGATGGAAGTTTAAAATGGATTGAATTTAGAGACTCTTTTACAGTAGATAATAGGTTTGTTTCTGTAGGAGTTGATATTACTGAATGGAAAAAAAATGAAGAAATTAAGGTGCAATCAGATACTATAATTAATAGTATTGATAGCATCGTTTTAGTTTCCGATATTGATGGAAATGTGATTTTCGCATCTCCTTCAGTAACAAAAATGATTGGCTATGCTGTTGATGAAATAATGGGTGATAAATGGTGGAAGGTAACCTATGACAATGAACACAATGCAAACTATATTAAAAACTCTATTTATAAAGAAGTATTTCTTGATCTGAAAAAAGATGCTAACTTTTCTAGACAAAAAATTAAAACAAGAGAAGGAACTTATAAATGGATAGAATGGCAAATTTCAAAAGGGGTAAATAATACCTATATATCAATAGGAACAGATGTTACAAGTAGAAATTTGACTGAAATTGAACTGAAAAAAGCCAAAGAATTTGCCGAAGAGTCTTTAAAAGCTAAAAATGAATTTTTAGCCAATATGAGTCATGAAATAAGAACTCCTTTAAACGCAGTTATTGGTTTTACCGACTTGTTATTAGAAACAAATTTAAGTGCTGAACAAATTGAGTATTTAAAAACAATGCAAAATTCGGGTAATATTTTACTTTCATTAATCAATAATGTTTTAGACCTTTCTAAATTAGAATCAAATAAATTAACAATTGAAGAAATTCCTTTCAATTTGCACAACAAAGTAAAAGAAGTTGTGAAATTAATGAAAATAAAAGCCGATGAAAAAGGAATAAATTTAAATTTAATAGTTGAAAACGGAACACCTACTCAAGTTAAATCAGACCCTACTAAAATTGGGCAAATTTTACTTAACTTAATTGGTAATGCTGTAAAATTTACCAACGAAGGATCCGTAATTCTAACGGTTAAACCATTACAAGAAGAAGGTAAGATTAGAAATGTTTATTTTGAAATTAAGGATACAGGAATAGGTATCGTTTCCAATAAAATAAACACTGTTTTTGGAGCTTTTACACAAGCAAAGAGTGATACTTCAAGAATATATGGAGGGACTGGGCTTGGGTTAGCCATTGTAAAAAAATTAGTAAGCCTTTTAAAAGGAACTATTAAAGTTGAAAGTGTTTTTGGAAAAGGAAGTGTATTTAAATTAACCTTGCCATTAAAGCAAATTTCAAAACAAGTAAGTGATGATAAATTAAATTTAAATCATTCGCAAGAACAACAGTTAGATTTAAAGGTATTATTAGTTGAAGATAATAAAACCAATCAGTTGTTAGCTAAAATTAGATTAGAAAAATGGGGATGTAAAGTTGCCATTGCTAACAATGGGATAGAAGGAGTTAAGCTAACACAAAAAGAGGATTTTGACATTATTTTAATGGATATTCAAATGCCTGTAATGGATGGTTTTGAAGCTACAAAAATTATTAAGAATGATATTTCAGAAAAAGCTTCCAAAATACCAATTATAGCGATGACAGCTTACACCTCCAATGCTGAAATTAATAGAGCTATGAATTATGGGATGGAAGATTATATTTTTAAACCATTTAAGCCAACCGAACTATTTGATATCCTTAAAAAATATGGGAATATAGTAAAAGCTAATCATGATAAAGAAAAGGAAAAAGAAGAAGTTCAAGTAACTCCAAAAAACAATAACTATAAAAAATATACAGATTTAAAATTTTTGAAAGAAGAGTCATTAAATGAAGATTCTATCTTAATTTTATTAATTGAAATTTTTATAAAAGATTTTGAAGAATATTTAAAAACATTTGAAATAGAGTTTAAAAATAAAAATTGGGAAAAATTACATGCTGCCACACACAAAATTAAACCTAATATTAGTATGTTTGGAATAGTAAAATTAGATCCAATAATTTTTTCTTTAGACACAAAGTTTAAAAATGAAACAAATTTAGAAGATGTAGAAATACTCTTTGAAAAGTGCAAAGAAATTTTTAAAATTGTTAAAGTTGAGCTTTTAAACGAACTAAAATCATTAAACCATGAATAATCTTAAAAAAGTTGTTTTAGCAGAAGATAATTCTACCCTTTCTTTATTATTAAAATTTAGGTTAGAAAAAGAAGGCTATGAACTTTTAATAGCTGAAGATGGTAAAGAAGCTATAGAGCTTATTGAAACGCATGAACCACAGCTTATATTAACAGATATTATGATGCCGTTTATAAGTGGCCTTGAAGTAATTAGTCATGTAAGAAATAAGCTGAAAGTTCAAACACCAATTATTGTTTTTTCAGCTGCAGGTCAAGAAGAAATGGTTTTAAAAGCATTTAATTTGGGGGCTAATGATTTTATGGGAAAGCCTTTTAGCCCAAATGAATTGGTGATAAGAGTTAAGCGACTTTTAGCATAATTTATTTTAATTTTAAGATTATAATGATCGATTTTCAACATCTTTTAACGTATTTAGAACAACTGCCATTGTTGGTAAAAGTCGTTTGGATTTTGATAGGGTTTTTAATTATTTTCATTATTCTTCTAATTTTTTACCTTAAATATTTAAGAGGGTATTTAAGAAAAAAAGAAACCATATCAAAAAAGCTCTTCACTGAATATGAAGCCAATCTCATTAATTTTTTATATTCTCAAACGGAAGAAGAAATTAATGAGGAACAACAAATAATAGTTGATAAAATGAAAACTTGTATTACAAACAAGTTTAAAAGAAAAATATTTATTTCGGTAATGTCTAAATTAAAAAATGACATTTCTGGGGAAATGGCTGATTCAATTAATAATTTATACATTAAAACAAATCTTATCAATCATTCCATTACAAAACTTAAAAGCAATAAATGGTATGTAATTACTGCTGGAATTAAAGAATTAAACCTTTTTGAAATAACCAATGTATTTGAACAGGTAAAAAAACATGAAAATCATCCAAAACAAGAAGTTAGAAATGAGGTTCAACTATATTTTGTTAGTTTATTTCACTTCAAAGGGTTAGATTTTTTAAATACGTTAAAATCTCCCATTTCTGAATGGAATCAAATACAACTATTAGAAATACTTCAAAAATTTGATGATCAAGAAATTTCTGACATCACTCCTTGGTTAAAATCAAGTAATGAGTCCGTGGTTTTGTTTAGCTTAAAATTAGCCAAAATTTACAATCAATTTCAAATAATTGATACCCTTTTAGAATTATTAAATCATCAAAGTAAAATAATAAGGTTAAAAACTATTGAGGTTCTTAATTATTTTCAAGTAAATGAAGCTAAGAAAATACTAAAAAATAATTTCAAAAATAGCAGTGAAGATGAGCAAATAGCCTTTTTTCAAATGCTAGAAAATACAGTTGAGATAACAGATGAAGAATTTATAGTGCATAACACAAAGCACGTTAATTTTCAAGTGAGAGTTTTAGCGTTAAAAATTTTAAAACGTTTAAATAATAAAAAATTACTAGATTTAAAAAATAAAGCAACCAATGATGAGGATAAGTTAATATTTAACTATTTGGAAAACAATTAATTATGGATAGTAATACGGTAAGAATCATTCTCTTAATAATACATTATTTATTTTTTATTTATGCCTTCTCTGTTGTAGTATCTTATATTTTATTGGCAATAATTTCAGCTATTGAATCATTTCATTATATGAAAAAAAATAGCTTTGTTAATTATAATGAAATTTTATCTTCAAATATTTCACCTTCTATTTCAATTATAGCTCCTGCCTATAATGAAAGCTTAAATATTGTTGAAAATGTTCGATCATTGCTCTCAAATCACTATGTAAATTACGATGTAATTGTGGTTAATGATGGAAGTAAAGATGATAGTTTAGAAAAACTTATTGAAGCCTACGATTTGGTAAAAATTGACTATTTAATCAATCCTCAAATTAAAACTCAACCGCTTAGAAATGGAATTTTTAAATCTACCAATCCAGCATTTGAAAAATTAATAGTTATTGATAAAGAAAATGGAGGAAAAGCAGACGCTTTAAATTTTGGGTTAAATATTTCGAACAATCAGTATGTTGTTTGCATAGATGTAGATTGTTTACTGTTAGAAGATTCGCTTCAAAAAATGATTAAACCATTTTTAGAAGTTACAGATTCTAAAGTAATAGCTTCAGGTGGAGTTATTAGAATTGCAAATTCTTGTACCATAAAAGAAGGAAAATTGTTAGACGTTAATTTGCCTAAAAAATTTATTGAAATTTCACAAATTTTAGAATACTTAAGATCGTTTTTGTTAGGTAGAATGGCTTGGAGTAGATTAAATGGTTTATTAGTAATTTCAGGTGCATTTGGTATGTTTGAAAAAAAATCTGCCATTGCTGTTGGAGGATATGATACTAGTACTGTAGGAGAAGATATGGAAATTATTGTTCGAATGAGAAGACATATGGAAGAACAAAAAGTGAACTATAAAGTTGCTTATATCCCTGACCCTTTATGTTGGACGGAAGCCCCAGATAATTATAAAATCTTAATTTCTCAAAGAAATAGATGGACAAGAGGAACTATTGAAGTACTAAAAAAACACAGAAAAATTGGTTTTAATCCAAAATATAACCTCTTGGGAATGCTTAGTTATCCTTACTGGTTTTTTTATGAGCGTTTAGCACCAATTATTGAGGTGGTAGGAATTATTTATTTTATCATATTAATAACGCTTAAAAATGTACGTTGGGATTATGCTTTTGCATTTTTTATTTTAGCATATTTATTTTCAGTTTTTTTTACTATCGTTGCTATCCTTTCAGAAGAATTAACCTATCATCAATATAAAAAGAAAAAAACGGGTTTTAAATTAATAGTGGCTACATTTTTAGAGCCATTCATTTTACATCCTGCAATTTTATACGCTGCCATTAAAGGCAATATAGATTACTATTTCAATAAAAAATTAAAATGGGGAGAAATGAAAAGAAAAGGATTATCAAATTAAATTATACAATTACAAATGAGATTTGAAATTTTAACAAAAGGTGTAAATAAAAATATTTATTTAATTCTTTCATTAATTGTAACCTTTTGGATGTTAAGTTTATATGAGGTTTATATGACAATTTCAAATGGAATCGAAATTTCAAATATTGGAACGCATATAGCCTTTAAATTTATAAATGATTTTTGGACAGGATTGATAATTGGATTGATACTATTACCTTTTCAGCTATTAATTAGTTTTTTATTTAAACGTACAGGAATACTATTTTTTAAAATAATATTTATAATTGTTGTAATTTCTCAGTATGCTCTTGTTAAATATAGTTTAACCACTTTATTAAATTTAGGAGGAGATTTACTAGGTTATTCATTCAATGATATTAAACTTACTGTTGCTACTTCAAAAGAAGTATCAATATTATCAAGTATCCAAATTTTTATATTTCCAGTATTATTTATTGTTAGTTATTATTTATTAAAGAAAAGTATAAATAAAAGTCAATCTGTAATTTTATTATTAGTATTTGCAATTTTTTTAGGAAGTTTTAAACTAGTAATTCCTAAACTATCAGAAGATGCTTATAAAAATAAAATTAGCTTTTTGGCAACGGATATTATTAGAGTACAAAGAGAAAAAAGTAGAATAAATTCGTATAATTTAAGTAGTAGGAATGACTATCCTTTTCTTAAGCCTAACAACCAAACAACAGATGTTTTATCTCCCTTTTTTAACTCAGGTGTTGATAAACCAAATATTGCTTTTTTAATAGTTGAAGGTTTAGGAAGTGAATTTATGGATGATAATAAATATAGTGGGTTTACACCATTTATTGACTCTCTAATAACAAAATCTCTTTACTGGGAGAATTTTTTAAGTACCACTGGAAGAACTTTTGGAGTTTTGCCATCACTTATGGGATCGCTTCCCTTTGGTGAAAATGGTTTTTTAGAACTTAAAAACACACCTTCTCATATTTCGCTAATTAGTGTTTTAAAAGCCAATGGTTATACTACTTCATTTTACTCAGGAGATAATTCTAGTTTTGATAGAAAAATTAATTTTTTAGAATACAATGGAATAGATAATGTAATTGATAAAAGTAAATTTGGAAATGAATATATAAGTACCAAAGAAAATGAAGGAGGATTTTCTTGGGGGTTCCCAGATAAAGAAATGTTTAAAAAAACCTTGAAAACTTTCGATAATTTAAAACTACCAAGGTTAGATATACTTATGACATTAACAAACCATGAACCTTTTGAATTTCCTTCTAAAGAAAAATATTTAACTAAGATAGATAGTATTTTAAACTCAAGTAATCATGTGAAAATTGAGGATGAAGAGGTAAATACATATAAAGAAATTTTTGCAGCATTATTATATACAGATGATGCTATAAAGAATTTTATAACAGCTTATAAAGAAAGACCTGAGTTTAATAATACCATTTTTATAATTACGGGAGATCATAGATTAATACCAATAACCCAAAAAGATAAATTATGTAGATTTCATGTTCCGTTATTAATTTACAGCCCAATGCTTAAAAAAGCTGAAAGGTTTAAATCAATATCGTCACATTTTAATGTAGCGCCTAGTTTGCTCGCTTATTTAATGAATAACTATAAATTTACCAGAATGGATGAAATATCTTGGATGGGTAAAAATTTAGATACAGCCAAACAATTTAGAAATATTCACCAAATACCTTTAATGAGGTATAAAGGAAATATTAATGATTTTGTATATAAAGAATATATATTATCAGATGAAAAACTATATGAAATCAATGAAAATATGGGGTTAAATAATATTATTGATGACCAACTGTTAAAAACAGTATCAGATTCATTATCAGAATTTAAAAAATTAAATGCCTATGTAACTTCTCAAAACAAAATTTTCCCAGATTCACTAAATATTTATATAGTGCCAAAATTAGAATTTACAAGCGAACAAACTGCTGAAATTGAAAAACTGACAAAAGATTTAAATTTTGATGAAATTTTTAATTTAGCTAGAAATTTAGCATTTGATAAAAAATATATAAAAGCGCGTTTATTGTGTGATTATATTTTAAATGAATTACCAAACCATGCAGATGCTAGAACATTAAAAGGTAGAACACTTGCCTGGGAAGGAAACTATGAAGAGGCCGAAAAAGAATTATTAAATGTAATAAAAAGAGCTCCTTATTATTACGATTGTTACCTAGCCTTGTTAGATCTTTATTGGTGGTCTGAGAAAGATGAAAAATCAATAGAAATCGCAAAAATAGCATACAATAATGAGTTAGATAATAGTGAAATTAGTTTTAAATTGGCAAAAGCCTATCAAAGGCTAAATAATACTGATAAGGCAATTAAAATAATGGATAGTTTAGTTAATTTATATCCAGAAAATATTACGTATCAATCTTATAAACAATCATTAAATTAAAATGAAAAAGTTCAAGATATTATTAGTTTTTGTGTTGTTATTAAGTATTAATTTATCAATATTTTCTCAACAAAAAGAGTTTAAAGGAAACCCAGATACGGCATTTGAGGTTGCAAGAGAACTAGCATTTAATGGAAAGCGTAAACAAGCTCAAGATTCGTTATTATTAATTTTAACCAAGTACCCTAACTACCATGACATCCGTTCATTTTTAGCAAGCACCTATTCTTGGGATGGAAATTACAAACAAGCAAAACAAGAATTTAAATATATTTTAGATAGAGATCCTAAAATTAAAACTACTTGGGTTGCTGCAATTAATAATGAGTTATGGTCAGATGCACCTTACAACGCTTTAAAAATGGCAAATGAAGCTTTAAAACACTTCACAAAGGATGAAGAAATTTTATTATTGAAAGCCAAAGCAGAACAAAATTCAGAAAACCCAGAAAATGCCTTAAAAACAGTAGAATCTATTTTAAAAAATAATCCAGAAAGCGAAAAAGGGAAAGCTTATAAAGCTAATTTAAATCAAGTACTACGATTTAATGCAATAGGAATAAGTTCATCGGTAGATTTATACTCTGAAGTTTTTGACCCAATGCAATATCATACATTCAAATATAAAAGACTTACAAAGTATGGAAGTATTATTGCTAAAATTAATTTTAATAGAAGATTTAATGATAATGGAGCGCAATTTGAAGTAGATTTATACCCAAGAATAGCCAAAGGATTGTATGCCTATTTAAATATTGGATTTTCAAACTCATATCTTTATCCTGATGTTCGATTTGGAGCAGAGTTGCACAAATCATTACCGCATAGTTTTGAAATGTCATTAGGAATTAGAACGTTAAAATATTCTTCAACAACAAATATATATACAGGTTCTATAGGTTGGTATACAGGAAATAGTTATTGGTCTTTCAGGCCATACATAACTCCAGGCGACTCTGGGTCAAGCGTTTCAGGTACTTTAAATTATCGTAAATATAGAAGTGATGCTGATAACTATTTTAGCATAGCAGCAGGAATCGGATTTTCACCAGAATTTAATCGTTTTAAATTTGATGGAGAAGAAGAAGAAATTATTAAGTTACAATCTCAAAAAATTAATTTAGGGTATTATTTTACTTCTAAAAATAAACAACATGCATGGGGAACCAAATTTGGAGTTGCTCATCAAGAAATTAGTTTTAATCCAGGCAGCTATTTTTGGATATATTCATTAGCACTTTCTTGGGAGTTAAAATTTAAATAACACAAATAAATGAGCAAAGAAATTGAACGGAAATTCTTGATTGTCAATACAAGTTTTAAAAAAGAAGCAATTAAAAGTTATAAAATTGCCCAAGGTTTTTTATCAACGGTACCTGAAAGAACGGTTAGAATTAGAATACAAGATAATCAAGGTTTTATCACTATAAAAGGTATTGGTAATAAAACTGGAACCACTCGTTTTGAATGGGAAAAAGAAATTGATATCAATGAAGCCAATAGCTTATTAGCAATCTGTGAACCTTCAATCATTGAAAAAATAAGGTATATAATACCAACTAATAATCAACTTTTTTTTGAAGTTGATGAATTTTTGGGCTTAAATAATGGACTTATAATTGCCGAAATTGAATTACCATCTGAAGATGCCGACTTTAATAAACCTTATTGGTTAGGCAAAGAAGTTACAGGAAAAGCATCGTACTACAATTCAATGTTGACAAAAAAACCGTTTACTAAGTGGTAAATAATATTTATATTGCAAATCTTATAAAAAAGCACCATAAAAATAGACTATGATTGAACTTGCAGGAATTATAATTTTAGGAATTATTGCACAATGGTTTGCTTGGAAATTTAAAATCCCTGCTATTTTACCACTTATTTTAATAGGTTTAATAGTAGGACCGCTTTCAACATTAGTTTCTTATGATGGTACTAAATGGTTAGAGCCTGTATGGAATGGAACGGAAGGACTATTCCCCGATGAAAAATTATTTAGTTTTGTTTCACTAGCCATAAGTATTATCCTTTTTGAAGGAGGTTTAACCTTAAAAAAAGAGGAGATTTTAAATGTTGGCCCCGCAATTGTTAAGTTAATTTCTATAGGCGCATTAATTACATTTTTAGGTGCTGGAATTGCCGCTCATTATGTTTTTGATTTAAGTTGGTCAATTTCTTTTTTGTTTTCGGCTTTAATTATTGTTACAGGACCAACTGTAATTGCCCCAATTTTAAGAAATATACCTCTTAAAAAAGATATTTCAGCTGTTTTAAAATGGGAAGGTATTTTGATTGATCCAATAGGTGCTTTGGTAGCGGTATTAGTATTTGAATTTATAAGTGTTGAAGCCGGTTATGAATACACCAAAGAAGCTTTAATTGAATTTGGAAAAATTGTAATCATAGGGCTTTCCATAGGTTTTACATCTGCTTATGCTTTGTTTTATGCAATTAAATTTAATATAATTCCTAGGTATTTATTAAATGTAATTACACTGGCAGGAGTATTAACAGTATTTGTTTTATCAGATTTATTTGCACACGAATCAGGCCTTTTAGCAGTAGTTGTAATGGGAATGGTACTTGGAAATATGAAAGTAAAAGAGTTAAAAGAAATTTTATATTTTAAAGAGTCCCTAAGCATTTTATTAATATCTATTCTATTTATTTTATTGGCAGCAAATATCAACTTAGATGATATGTTACTATTGTACAAATGGGAAACTTTAGTACTTTTTGCAATTGTAATTTTTGTGCTAAGACCATTATCAGTATTTTTAAGTACTTCAGGTTCTGGATTAAAATTGAATGAAAAATTATTTATTAGTTGGGTAGGGCCTAGGGGTATTGTAGCCGCTGGAATAGCTTCATTGTTTGGTTTAAAACTAGCTATGCAAGGTGAATCAGATGCAGAATATATTACGCCATTGGTGTTTATGATTGTTTTAGGAACCGTTTTGTTAAATGCTACAACAGCTCGTTTATTTGCTAAATTAGCAGGAGTGTTTTTAAAATCTTCTGAAGGTATTATTATTGTTGGCTCTTCAAATTTTGCAAGATTAATAGCTACTTATTTAAAGAAAAATAATAGAAGAGTTGTACTAATTGATAGTAATATTGAAAATATAAACAAAGCTAAATCTTTAGGATTAGAGGCTATTGAAGGAAATGTTTACTCTGATGAGTTATTAGAAGATATTGAACTAAACGATATTGGATTTTTACTAGCCCTAACCGGAAGCCCTGCAGTTAATAATTATGTAATAGAAAAATTCTCACCAATTTTTGGTGAGAATGGTGCTTTTAGATTAATCTCTACAGATGAAATGAAACAAGGAGAAGATGTTAAAAGCAATCAATTATTCACCCATAATGACGATTATATTAACTTAAGTGAAGTGGTGCGTGACTTTCCATTAGTAAATGAAGTAACTATAAATTCTCCTGAACATTATAAAAGTTTATTAAAAGAAATTAACGAAGAAACACACTCTATACCTATGTTTATTAAGGATAAGAAAGGTGAAATTCATATTATTTCTTCTTTAGATATGTCTTTTGTTATAGAAAAAGGAGATATTTTAATGTATTTAGGAAAAACAATTATATAAGAAGTTTTTCATTAATATTTTTATGGATTTATTTAATAACAATCCTAATCAAAACCTACTCCCTTTTGATGGAGAAGTTTTTTTGAGCCAGAATGTATTAAACATTGCCGAAATTGATTTTTTTTACCACACTTTATTGAATGCTAATTTTTGGAAACAGGATGAACTAATAATTTTCGGTAAACGAATAACTACTTCTAGAAAAGTTGCTTGGTTTGGTGACTTTAATTACAAATATTCGTATTCTAAAATTATAAAAAAGGCAAGGCTTTGGACTCCTGAATTACAATCCCTAAAAAAACTTATTGAACTAAAAACCGAAGAGAGTTTTAATTCATGTTTATTAAACTTGTATCATAATGGAAGTGAAGGAATGTCTTGGCATTCAGATAATGAAAAAGAACTAGGAGAAAATCCTATAATAGCTTCATTAAGTCTAGGTGCAGCAAGAAAATTTTCTTTAAAACATAAATTCAAAAACTATAAAGTAGATATTATTTTAGAATCTGGAGACTTATTGTTAATGAAAGGTGAAACTCAAACAAAATGGTTACATTGTTTACCTAAAACAAAAAAAGTAACTACTCCAAGAATCAATTTAACTTTTCGAAACATCATTTAAAATAACAGAGGTTTTGTTAACCAATAAGTAATAGTTTTTAAACTTTTTAATAACATACAAGTTGTTAATTGCGGTATAAAATTATAAGGGTACAAATAAAATTATTTGTGAATAATAAAAAAAACAAAAGAAAAATAGATATTGTAGTTATTTCTGATGTGCATTTAGGAACTTATGGTTGCCATGCAAAAGAATTATTACAATATTTAAAAAGTATCGATCCTACAATTGTAATTCTTAATGGTGATATTATTGATATTTGGCAGTTTAGTAAACGGTATTGGCCAAATTCTCATATGAAAGTTATAAAATATATTTTTGAATGGATTTCTGAAGGAAAAGAAACCTATTATATAACAGGTAATCATGATGAAATGCTTAGAAAATTTGTAGATTTTGAATTAGGTACTTTCACAATAAAAAATAAATTAGTCCTTAATATTAATGGAAAAAAAGCTTGGTTTTTTCATGGAGATGTATTTGATGTTACTATGCAACATTCTAAATGGTTAGCAAAATTAGGGGCAATTGGGTACGATACACTCATTTTATTAAATAAAGGTGCAAATTATTGTAGTAATTTATTGGGAAAAGGTAAAATATCACTTTCAAAAAGAATAAAAAACAGTGTGAAGTCTGCTGTTAAATTTGTCAATAATTTTGAAGAAACAGCAACAAATATTGCTATTGATAATTATTACAATTATGTAATTTGTGGTCACATTCATCAACCAGTTATTAAAAATTTCAAAAATAATAAAGGAAGTGTTCAATATTTAAATTCTGGAGATTGGGTTGAAAATTTAACAGCTTTAGAATTTGTGGAAAATAAGTGGAGTATTTATAAATATGACGACTCTCATTTTAATAATGTTGAATATACTTCAATTTCTGATGAAGTAGATGTTATAGATAAATCTACTAAAGAACTTTTTGGGGAGCTTGTTGCAGATTTTTATATTCATAAGTAATAATTAGCATCTATTTATGAAAATATTATACGCAATACAAGGAACTGGAAATGGACATTTGAGCCGAGCAAAAGAAATTATTCCTGCATTATTAAAAAGAGCTCAAGTCGATATCTTAGTTAGTGGAACACAGGCTGAAGTTACGTTACCATATAAAATAAAATACAAATTAAAAGGTCTTAGTTTTTATTTTGGAAAAAATGGAGGGGTTGATATTGCACAAACTTTAAATAAAAATAGCATTTTAAATGTATTTTCTGAAATTAAAAATTGCCCAGTAAAACAATACGATTTAGTCATCAATGATTTTGAACCTATTACTGCTTGGGCTTGTAAATTTAAAGGAGTAAAATGCATTTCTTTAAGCCATCAAGGAGCTTTATTTACTAAAGGTGTACCTAAGCCTTCACATAAAGATTTTATAGGGAGTTTTATCATAAAAAATTATGCAAAATGCAATCAAAATTTCGGATTTCATTTTAAAAAATACAATAATAAGGTTTATACACCTATAATTAGATCTGATATAAGATTATTGAAAAAAGTTGAAAAAGATCATTATACAGTTTATTTACCTTCTTATTCCGATGAAAAAATCATTCAGGTATTATCAAAAATTAAAGGAATAAAATGGAAAGTGTTTTCAAAAAATGCTAAAAAATATTATCAGAAAAAAAATGTATATATAAAGCCTGTGAACAGTAAAAAGTTTGAAAAAAGCTTGGCCTCCTGTAAAGGTATTTTATGTGGTGCTGGTTTTGAGACACCTGCTGAAGCTATTTACTTGAAAAAGAAATTGATGGTAATTCCAATGAAAAATCAATACGAGCAGCATTTTAATGCTACAGCTTTACAAGAATTAGGGGTGCCAGTTATAAAATCATTAAAAAAGAAACACCTTCCAACAATAGAACAATGGATAGAAAGAGGAACTACTATTAATCTAGATTTTCCTAATGAAACCCAACAACTAGTTGATCATATTTTACATGAATTTATTATTACTGAAGCATTGCAGTTGACCTAGTTATTTTGAATTTTTCCAATATTGAGGATTTGTCTCTTCAGTTTTTTGATTCCAATAATCTGGAGTTACTTTATGACCATCAAATGTTTTTAGTTTTCGTTCATATACCCATATTGTTGGATTGAACACCATGTCTGTAACTGCTATAGTGTATAATTGGGGATCTTCTTCTGATTTTCTTTTTTCTTCATCAACCACTACTTCAAAACCATTATGTTCTAATAGTTTTTTTAGAAAATCCATGCGAGTTTCGTCAATTTTTTTTTCAACAAAAGTTACTCTTGTATCTCCAATATTTCCAAAAGAATGTTTACCTTCTAAACCCATAATTTTTTTAATTATAAATACTACTTAATTCATAAATGTAGTCGTATAGCGGACTGTATAAGCCTAAAACTAAAATACCAATTACTGTAATTAATAAGCCTAAACGCATATAAAGTTTATTTTTAAAGAAAGGAATTGGATGGTCATTTTTTCTAATAAACATAGCTCTAACAACTAATAGATAATAATATAATGAAATGGTAACATTTACCACCGCTAAGAAAACTAATAGGTAATAACCTTTACTTGCAGCTGCAGTAAATAAGAAAAACTTACCAAAAAACCCAGCAACAGGAGGTATTCCTGCTAATGAAAATAGGGCTAACATCATTACCAAACTTAAGTTTGGATTGGTGCGATACAACCCATTGTAATCATCCATATTTTCTTTACCTGTTTTTAATGAAATAGCTTGTACTACCCCAAAAGCAGCTAAATTTGAGAAAATATAAATCAATATAAAATAAACTACTGTAGCAGTTCCTAATTGAGTTCCTGTAATTAACCCTAACAATATAAAACCCGCTTGAGCTATAGATGAAAAGGCTAAAAAGCGTTTCATATTTTGTTGGCGTAGTGCAAATAAGTTACCAATAAACATTGTAGCTAATGCAACTATATAAACAATGTTTTCCCAAGTATGTATTAAAGGTTTAAAAATAGTAAACATTAAAACCATTAAAATAAATGCTGCAGCTCCTTTTGAAATTACCGATAAGTAAGAGGCAACACTAATAGGTGCACCTTCATATACATCTGCGGTCCAAAAATGGAATGGCACTAAAGATATTTTAAATGATAAACCAGCAAAAAATAAGATAAATCCTAAAATTGTTAAGTTGGTTGAAGTGATAACCTCAATAATATTATGAAAAAATATGGAACCAGATGTGGCATATAATAATGAAATACCAAAAAGCGAAACACCTGAAGCTAACGCTGCTGAAAGTATTAATTTGATACCAGCTTCACTTGATTTTCTTTTTAGGGTTTCATAAGATGCCAACGCTGCAACAGGTAAAGTTGATAATTCAAGACCAATGTAAAACATTAAAAAGTCACCTGCGGAAATCATAAAATACATTCCCAATAATGAGGTGAATAATAATATAAAAAATTCAGTTCCTCTATTTTGATTAACGATCTTTTCTTGGATCCAATCTGCAGATTGTAGCAACAAGGTAAATACTCCAATATTTAATACGTTTTTAAAAAGATGAATTAAATTATTTGTTTGAAACGAGCCTCCAAAAATGCTACATTCATCAATGGCAAAAAAGCCAATAGCTGTATGAATTCCAAATAAGAAAATTGCTAAATGGACTAAACTACTTTTTTTGTTTTTGTTTATAAAAATTTCACCAATCAATAACAATAGTGTAATTGTTAATAGTAAAATCTCGTGTCTCATTAATAAAAAGTTACTAAAATTCATTTTAGTTATCTGTTTTAATTTTTATAATACTCCTTTAATAAAAGGATCTAAACTTGCCATTATCATGTCGCTTAACCAAAGTGGTGCAACACCCATTCCTACAATTGGAATTAATAATAATAAAATACCTGTTTTTTCATACCAAGTAACTTTCGGTAAATTTTTAAAATCTTCATTAACTAAGGGACCCATCATAATTTTCCCTACCAATCTAAGAATATAAACAGCCGTAACAACTATTGATGAAACAGCTAAAACTGTTAAAACTCTTTGAAACATATCAGGATTTTGAAATGCGCCAACAAAAATGTTCATCTCAGCAACAAAACCACTAAATCCAGGAAGTCCTAAGTAAGCCATACCTGTTATAACATAAATAGCTCCAATAAAAGGTACTATTTTCATTAAACCTCCTAATTTATGAATGTCACGCGTGTGAGTTCTTCCGTAAACCATTCCAATCAAGGCAAAGAACATGGCGGTTAATAACCCATGTGATAGTGATTGAAGAATTGCTCCGTTCCAAGCTATTTTATTTAAAGTTAACAAAGCAAACAGCACTAGACCTAGGTGACTTACCGAGGCGTATGCATTAATGTATTTTAAATCGGTTTGTTTAATAGCTCCAAAAGCACCATAAACTACACCTATTGCTGCTAATATAATAAAGAACCATGACCAATGGATAGTTCCTTCAGGTAGTAAAAACATGGCAACTCTAAAAACACCATATCCACCTAATTTCATCAGTACACCTGCATGGAGCATTGATACTGCTGTTGGTGCTGAGGCATGACCATCAGGTGACCAAGTATGAAATGGAAATAAAGCTCCTAAAACTGCAAATCCAATAAAAGTTAAAGGAAAAAACAACTTTTGAGCTTCAAAAGGAATGTTTACTTGAGCAATTTCTAAGATGTTAAAAGTTAAAGCTCCTCCATCAGCATTTGAATTGAAATAAATTCCAAAAATACCAACCATTAGCACTGCAGATGCTCCCATTAACATTAAGGTTAATTTCATTGCGGAGTATTCTTTTGGTCCGCTTCCCCAAATCCCAATTAACAAATACATTGGTATTACGGCTATTTCATAAAAAAGGAACATGGTAAATAAATCTATTGAAATGAAGAATCCATACACACCAGTTGATAAAACTAATAATGAGATAAAAAATTCTTTAGGTAGGTCTGCCATTTTCCAAGAAATAAATACACCAGCAAGTACAACAATTGTAGTTAATACTATTAAGGCTACAGAAATACCATCTACACCAATTGAGTAATGGATGTTAAACTGCTCAAACCAAACAAAATCTTTGGTAAAAACCATAATACTATCATTAATAGCTCGTTCTTTAAAATAAGCTATAACTAAATTTATTGCCATTCCCAGTTGAAATATACTTCCAACCATTGAGACTAAACGAGCCTGTTTTAAACCTTTGGTAAATAACAAAGCGATAATTGTTAAAACAGGTACAATTACAAAAAGTGATAAAATATCCATATTAATTTGTTAGTTTGTCCATAAATAAATAAAAACCAATGCTAAAACTACTGCCCCAGCTATGAAGGATAATGCGTAGTCTTGTACTTTACCAGATTGGATACCCTTAATTTTTTTGGAAATCACTACGGTTTTATTTCCTATGCCTTCCATAGTTCCATCAACTACTTTTTTATCGAACCTAGCTATAGGTCCAGCTATTCTATTAAAGATTATTTTTTTGGTGACAAATAAGTAAATTTCATCAAAATAAAATTTGTTAAACGTCCATTTGTAAAATATTCCAAAAGCATTTGAAAATCTATCAGCTAAATCATTTTCTTTTTTATAGAAAATATAAGCTAAACCTATTCCTATTAAACCTATAATGGTAGCAACAATTGCTAAAGGAATATTTAAATGAGCTTCAAAACCAGCTTTATCAGGAGTTATTAATTCGCTAAAAGGAATGAATCCACTAAAAATGCTAATAAAAGCAAGAATCATCAAAGGAAAAGTCATTGAAATTGGAGACTCGTGAGGGGTGTGTTTATACGTTGTATTTTTACCCCAAAAAATTCCAAAGTACAATCTGAACATGTAAAAAGCTGTTAAGCCAGCAACAAAAATTCCAACAAAGTAGATAAGTTTATTGTGTTCAAAAGCCGCAACTAAAATTTCATCTTTACTCCAAAACCCTGATAAAGGAAAAACTCCTGAAATGGCCAAAGCAGCCACTAAAAATGTGATATTAGTAATTGGCATATACTTGCGTAAGCTACCCATATCTTTTAAATAATTACTATGTACGGCGTGTATAACAGAACCTGCACCTAAAAATAATAACGCTTTGAACATGGCATGAGTAAATAAATGGAACATAGATGCCATATAACCTACACCCTCATGACCATCGTACCCAGAAACACCTAAAGCCAACATCATATATCCTAATTGCGACATGGTTGAAAATGCGAGTACACGTTTGATATCTGTTTGTGTGATGGCTATTATTGCTGCAAATAATGATGAAAAAGCTCCTACATAAGCTACAATATTTAAAGCAAAGCCATCTTCAACAAAATAATACATTGGGAATAATCTTGCTACTAAGTATACCCCAGCAACAACCATAGTTGCTGCGTGAATTAATGCAGATACAGGGGTTGGCCCTTCCATAGCATCGGGCAACCAAATATGTAATGGAAACATTGCAGATTTCCCAGCACCTCCCATAAAAATTAAGATCAATGCCCAAGTTATAATAGACAATCCCATAAAAGAAGATGAAGCCCAATTTAAAATAGTACTTCCTTCAGGGTTGTTTAGAGTTTCAAAATCGTAGGTTCCTGTATAATATCCGATGATTAAAATTCCTATTAAAAAACCTAAATCAGCAAAACGAGTTACTATAAAAGCTTTTTTAGCGGCAGCTACTGCTGAACTTTTAGTATAATAATATCCAATTAATAAAAAGGAAGAAACCCCTACTAATTCCCAAAAAATATAAATTTGGAATAAATTAGTTGCCAATACTAAGCCAAACATAGAGAATGAGAACAAGCCTAAAAATGCAAAGAAACGTGTATAACCATCATCTCCTTTCATATAACCTCGGCTATAAATATGAACCATTAGTGATATTGTAGATACAACCACCAACATCATTACTGAAATAGGATCGATTAAAATTCCCATATCAATAGCTAAAGTGTCGGTGAAATTCATCCAGGTTATTTTCTCAACAAATGTTTGATAAACACCATCTACTTTTCCTATTGTAAAAAAATAGGTATAAGCAGTATAAAAAGATAATGCTGCTGAAGTTGACAAGCCAGCTACACCTATATATCCAGATATGCCTGGTTTAATTTTTTTATTAAATATTCCTAATAGTAAAAATGATACTAGTGGAATTAAAGGTATTAATATTATGTAAGTAAAATTCATAATTTCAACATATTAATATTTCATAGTTTCAGTGTCTTTCACTTCTACTGAAGCAATTTGTCGATATAAATTAATTATAATTGCTACGGCTAATGCAGTTTCAGCTGCGGCAACTGCAATAATAAATATTGAAAAGAAGACCCCTTGTAATAAATCTGGATATAAGTATTTATTGATAACAACAAAGTTTATAACGGATGCATTCAATATTAATTCAATAGACATTAAAATTGAAATCAAGTTTTTTCTAGTAATAAAACCGTATACACCAATAAAAAATAAAATAGAGGTAACAGTTAAAATTTCATAAATGCTAATTCCGGCGATCATAATGTTGAATCATTTTTATCGGTTAATTTCTTTCCTTTTGCTATTACAATTGCTCCAATCATTGATGCTAACAAAAGCACACTAATTACTTCAAATGGTAAAATAAAGCCACCTGTTTCATAACTTAATAAGCCTAAACCAATATCTTCAGTAGTGGTAGTAATATTATTTTCAACCACGTTAAATGGGTGAGAATAAATAGTGGTTAAAAATACTCCTAAACCTATTAAACAGGCTAATCCTACTAAAATTTGCTTAGATTTTTTAGCAAGTTCTAATTCCATTTCAATATGATGAACTAGCACCACTGAAAATATAATTAGTACAATAATTCCACCAGCATATACGGTTAATTGAATAGCAGCAAGGAAATTATAATCTATTAAAAAATAGATTCCTGCAATACCACATAAAACAAATAATAAGTAAATCACTGATCGAAGCATTTTTTTGCTAGTTACAGATGCAATTGCAAAAACAATCATTATTAAAGCTAAGATGTAAAATATATATCTTTCCATAAGTTTAATCTTCTACACCAGGCATTAATTTAGAACCTGGTTTGTTTAAAACTCTTGTCAATTTTGTTCTGTCATAAACAGAATTTTCGAAATTTTGAGCCCATTTTATGGCGTCAGTTGGGCAAGCTTCAATGCATAAACCACACATAGTACACATTCCTAAATGGTAAATGTGTTTGTCTATCATTTTTTTCTTTTTACCTGTTTCAGGATCAATTTGTCTATCCCAAATAATTTCAATAGTTCCGTTTGGACAAGCCAATTCACATTTTTGACAACCAGTACAACGATGTTCGTTATTTTCATTATGTGGCATGACTACTTCGCCACGAAAACGATCAAACATTTTCAAATTATCTCTGTTGTCTGGATATTGTTGCGTAATGGCTCCTTTGCGTGAGGTTATAAAATACTTTCCGGTAACACTCATACCAGTAAGTAGTGTTTTTATTCCTTTATAGATGTCTCCAAAATAACTCATAATCTTTAAAATTGAATTGTTAGGTTTAACCAAACAATTAATGCCATTAAAATGATGTTTAGTAAGTTTAACGGTAATAAATATTTCCACTCAAGGGTTAGTAATTGATCAACTCTTAATCTTGGGAAAGTCCATCTAAACCACATCATTAAAAAGACCAATAACAAGGTTTTTCCTAAAAACCAAAAAGCACCTAACCAAGGAATAGCATCGGTAATTCCAAAAGGAGATAACCAACCGCCAAAAAATATGGTAGTTGCAATGGCTGCAATAATGAACATGTTTATAAACTCGGCTAAAAAGAAGTAAGCGAATTTCATTCCTGAATATTCTGTATGGAAACCAGCTCCCAATTCACTTTCAGCTTCAACCATATCAAATGGAGCTCTATTAGTTTCAGCAGTTCCTGCAATCATATATATCATAAATGCAATAACAGCAGGGATATGACCTTGTACAATTAACCAACCATTTTTTTGAACTTCAATAATTTCGGAAAGTTGTAAAGTGCCAGTAATTAAAACCATGGTTAAAAGTGAAAGTCCTACAGAAAGTTCGTAACTTATTGTTTGAACGCCACTTCTCATTGCACCAATTAAAGCAAATTTGTTATTACTTGCCCAACCTCCTAATAAAATTCCGATAACACCAATTGATGAAATGGCAATTAAAAAGAAGATTCCAATATTGATATCAAATGCTTGAAATTCTTTAGTGAAAGGAAAAACAGCCAATGCCATTAATGATGAAACTATTACAAAATAGGGTGCTAAATTGTATAAAAATTTATCTGCTTTTACAGTTCCTGTTAACTCTTTTGAAACCAGTTTTAATGCATCTGCCATTGTTTGTAGCAAACCCCACCAACCAACTCTGTTAGGTCCAATTCTTAATTGAAACCAAGCGGCAACTTTTCTTTCTAATAAAACTAAGTACAAACCAGCAACGGCAAAAATGGCTAAATAAATGAATGCAATTGTAACCATTGTACCTATGTTAGCTGCTCCTTCAGACATATATTCTGAAAGAAATTTGTAAATAGTTGTTGTAATACTTAATGTTATATTCATAGTATTAAATTTATCTGTCAATATCTGGTACTACAATATCTAATGTTGCCATAGTAGCAACTAAATCTCCAATTTTACCACCTACTGTTATATGATTTAACAGTGAAATATTTGAAAACCCAGGAGATCTAAATTTTACACGATAAGGATTTTTGGTTCCAGTGCTAACTACATATACCCCTAGTTCTCCTCTGGCAGTTTCTACTTTTTGATAAAATTCACCTTTAGGTAATTTTATAACCGCATTGGTAGCAACTTTATAATCACCTTCTGGAATATTATCAATTAATTGCTCAATTATTGAAAGAGATTCCCACATTTCTTCAACTCTTACTTGATAACGGGCAAATGTATCACCTTCAGTTTTTAAAATTTCTTTAAACTTTACTTTGTCTAAGGCACTATATGGATGGTGTTTTCTAACATCACAAGAATACCCCGATCCACGTCCAACTGGACCCGAAGCTCCAAATGAAATAGCATCTTCTTTGGTTAAAATACCCACTCCTTTTGTTCTTTTTTGAAAAATAACATTTCCAGAAAGCAAGGTGTCATATTCAGGTAATTTTGTCTTAAAGTGAGCAATAAAATCTTTAACTCTTTTTACAAAATTTGGATGAATATCAAACATTAAACCTCCAGGAATGTTGTAGTTCATGGTTAATCGTGCTCCACAAGTTTCCTCAAAAATATCGTTAATCATTTCACGATCTCTAAAGCCATAAAAATAAGTGGTAAGCGCACCAACATCCATTCCCATAACTCCCCACCAAAGTGTGTGTGATGCAATACGTGTTAATTCACCAATAATGGTTCTAATTACTTTTACACGTTCAGGAACTTCTAGCTCTAAAGCTTTTTCAACAGTTAAACAAACGGCTTCATTATTTATATGAGAAGATAAATAATCCATTCGATCTGTTAAATGCACAATTTGCTGATAGCTATCACGTTCACACATTTTTTCTATAGATCGATGAATATAACCTAAATCTGGTTCTACTTTTTTAATAATTTCACCATCAATGGTTAATAATAAACGCAAAACACCATGGGTAGCAGGGTGTTGAGGTCCCATATTAATAAAATATTCTTCAGATTTTAAGTTGCTATTTTTAATAGTTGTATCCATAATTACTATTTGATAACCATATTAATTTCATCTACATAATCTTTTCTAAGTGGATATCCGTCCCAATCTTCAGTTAAAAAAAGTCTTTTTAAATTAGGATGGTTGTTAAACTTAATTCCAAAAAAATCAAAAACTTCACGTTCATGAAATTCTGCAGTTTTCCAAATATCACACACTGTATCAAACTCAGGATTATCTCTATCAGTTGTTTTTACTTTTACAACAATAATATGTCTGTGAGTTGTAGATTCTAAATGATAAACTACGCCTAATTCTTTTCCCCAATCCATACCAGTTAAGCAAAACAAGTAATCGAAATTTGTTTCTTTATTGCTTTTTAATTGGTTCATTAATTGGTGTAAATTTTCAGGTTTTACTGAAATGGTTAAGAATTCTGAGCCTTCTTCTGTAAATTCCAATTCTGGAATCCAGCTGCTTATTATATTTTGTAATGCTTCGTTTTTCATAACTTCAGTTTTATAATCCTTCATCAAATCCTTCAATAGGATTTTCTTTATGTTTCATATTTTCAGTTCGGATTTTATCTTGAAGCATTAACATACCTTCCAATAAAGCTTCAGGACGAGGAGGACAACCAGGAACGTAAACATCAACAGGTATTACGTGATCGGCTCCTTTTACTACCGAATAAGAGTTGTAAAAGAATGGACCTCCAGAAATTGCACAAGCTCCCATGGCTATCACATATTTTGGCTCTGCCATTTGATCGTATAAACGGCGTAAAACAGGTGCCATTTTATTTACAATGGTTCCTGCAATTATAATTAAATCTGCTTGTCGCGGGGAAGGTCTAGCAACTTCAAATCCAAATCGAGAATAATCATGGCGTGCTGCTCCAGTTTGCATCATTTCAATGGCGCAACAACTTGTGCCAAAGTAAAGCGACCAAAGTGAATTTGATCGCCCCCAATTAATTATTTTATCTAATGAAGTAACAATTACGTTAGCTCCATTTCCTGCAGGAATTACTTTTCCTGGGAAATCTTCTGGAATTTCTTGTGTTTTTTCTATTCCCATTTTAATGCTCCTTTTTTCCAAGCGTATAATAGTCCTAATCCTAAAATTACTAAGAAGATGGTTATTTCAATAAAAGCAACAGCTCCTACATCTTTAAAAACCACTGCCCATGGAATTAAAAATGCTACCTCTACATCAAATATTAAAAATAAGATGGCAAAAAGGTAATAACCTACTTTAAACTGAACCCAGGTTGGCCCAATTGTAGTCATACCACTTTCATAAGGTTCTCTTTTTTGAGGGTTATCTGATTTGTGCGAAATTAGATTTGATAAAAAATTTGCTCCCGCAACCAAAACAATCCCAGCAATTAAAAATACAATAATGGCTTCTGATCCCATTTTTTAAACGCTTTTTATTAATCTACAAAAGTAGTAGAATATATAGATTTATTAAGAATTTTTTAAAGTTTTAAGAAATACGAATACAAATGTATATTAATATAAGAAAACGATAGCTGATAAAAATCAGTTATTCATGTTACATTTATCACTTAAAGTTTATAGGTTCTAATTGATAAGAATAAAACATCAGTTTTTTAAAGTTTAGAGTTATTTTACTTGCCTATTTAATGCCTTTGATCTTTTAACTAATATTGTATATTAATTAGTATTATTCCAATTATAATAAGCTATTGTGAAAAGTTAATTGGTTTAATATTGGTCTTTTTCTATGGAGATATAGAAAAAGTAAGCCCACTTAAATTAAGTATATTAAATATAATTTGTAATCTAAAATAGAGGATTAAATAGTTAGATTTTTTTAAATTATAAGAAACATAAGTACAGAGGTAAATCAATTAAAAAAGATAGCTGATTTTTATCAGCTATCTTTTTTACAATGATTATTTAACTTCATAGGTTTCGCCAGAGAAGAACAAATCATCAGTTTTTTTGAAATTTGAATTTGCTTTTACTTGTGCAGTTAGGGCATCTTCTCTTTCTTCAAGTGTTACATCATTATAACTTCTTATAATTCCAGTTGCAATAGGATACTCTAATCGAACTAACATTTGGTGTAATGTTGGATCTTTTTCTTTGGCATTATGTACTAAAATATCGTCTTCGGTAATTCCATTTTCGCCAATGGTAACTACTTCTAATTTAAGTCCGTTTAATACCAAACCTTTATTACGATCTTTACCAAAAATCATTGGTTTGCCATCTTCAAGAAATATTTGTTTGTCTTCTTTAACTGCTTTATCCGTTATATTGGTAAAACAACCATCATTAAAGATTACACAATTTTGTAAAACTTCAATTAATGAAGTTCCTTTAAATTTATGTGCTTCAACAAAAATATTAGACATTTCTTTAGGGTTATTTCCACCAATTCTTGCAAAAAAACGAGCTTGAGCTCCTAATGCTAATTCACCTGGAGAAAAAGGTGGTTGTGTATTTCCATAAGGAGATGATTTTGTTTTCTGCCCAACTAATGAAGTAGGTGAAAACTGACCCTTTGTTAAACCGTAAATTTCATTGTTAAATAGTACAATATTTAAATCAATATTTCTACGTAACACATGAATAAAGTGGTTTCCACCAATAGCCATAGCATCACCATCGCCTGTCATAACCCAAACACTTAAGTTAGGGTTTGCTAATTTAACTCCTGAAGCTATTCCGGGCGCTCTACCGTGAATACTGTGCATTCCATAAGTATTCATATAGTATGGAAAACGAGATGAGCATCCAATACCTGAAATAAATACAACTTCTTCTTTTTTAACCCCCATTTCTGGAAGTGCTTTTTGCATAGAACGTAAAATAACATAGTCATCGCAACCAGGACACCATCTTACTTCTTGATCGCTAGCAAAATCTTTAAATGTATATTTTTTTACAGCTGTTGTTTCCATAATTATTTTACTAATTGTTTAAATTTTTCAATTAATTCAGTGTTTCCAAATGGTAAGCCTTGAACTTTGTTATATTGTAAAAATTCAAACCCATTAAAATTCATTTTTAATACTTTAGAGAATTGTCCATTGTTTAATTCACAAACAACAATTTTTTTGAATTTAGTTAAAATTTCTTCCGTATTTTTAGGAAGAGGATTTATGTAATTAAAATGAGCAAAACCAATATTTTTATAACCTTCTTCTTCGTTTAGTTGTTTTACAGCTGAATGAAGAGAACCGTAAGTTCCTCCCCAGCCAATTACCAATAAATCACCAGTTTCTGCAAATTCAGTTTCTAAGTTTGGAATGTAATTTTGAACACGTTTAACTTTTTCTGCTCTAATATTAGTCATATATTCGTGGTTTTCAGGAACATAAGAAACATTGCCTGTAACCTTGTCTTTTTCTAAACCACCAATTCTATGTTCTAAACCTGGTGTTCCAGGAATGGCCCAATTTCTAGCTAAAGACTCTTCGTTTCTATCGTACGGGTGCCAGTTTTCTGTAACGTCTTTTACAATATTATTTTTTATTTCTGGCATTTCACTAACAGATTTCACTTTCCAAGGAGCGGAACCGTTTGCTATATAACCATCTGTAAGTAAAATTACAGGAGTCATATGTTCTAAGGCTAATTTTGCAGCTTGGTAAGCGTAATTAAAACAGTTAGCAGGAGTACTTGCAGCAATTACAATTACAGGACTTTCACCATTTCTACCGTATAATGCTTGCAATAAATCAGATTGTTCTGTTTTTGTAGGTAAACCAGTAGAAGGACCACCACGTTGAACATTTACAACCACTAAAGGTAATTCTACCATCATTGCCAAGCCTAAAGCTTCACCTTTTAAAGCTAATCCAGGACCAGAAGTTGTTGTAATTGCTAAATCTCCAGCAAATGAAGCACCAATTGCAGAAGCGATGCCAGCTATTTCATCTTCGGCTTGAAAAGCCTTAACACCAAAATGTTTATGCTTTACTAATTCGTGTAAAATATCTGTAGCTGGTGTAATTGGATAAGAACCTAAAAATAATTCTAACCCAGATTTCTCAGCTGCAGCTAAAAACCCCCAAGCAGTTGCTGTATTACCCATAATAATTCTATAGGTTCCAGAAGCCATTTTGGCTGGAGTAATGGTGTAAGCATTTGGAATTAATTCTAAAGTTTCAGCAAAATAAAAGCCTGCATTTAAAACTTTAGTATTAGCTTCAATGATGTTTGGTTTAGATTTAAATTTTTTGTTGAAAAAATCTATGGTATGCTGAGTAGATCTATCATACATCCAATATACCATACCTAAAGCAAACATGTTTTTACTTCGGGTAATACTTTTATTATCTAAACCTTCAACGTCTTTTAAAGCTTCTTTGGTTAAGCTAGACATTGCTACCTCAATAACTCTATAGTTTTCAAGAGAGCCATCTTCTAAAGGATTAGTTTGGTATTGAGCTTTTTCTAAATTTTTTTTGGTAAAAGCATCAGTATCAATAATAATTGTGTGCCCTGGTTTTACGGCATGTAAATTGGTTTTTAAACCAGCAGGGTTCATTGCTACCAATAAATCAACATTATCTCCCGGGGTGCTTATTTCTACACTACCTATGTGAACTTGAAACCCAGAAACTCCATATAAACTTCCTTGTGGAGCTCTAATTTCTGAAGGATAGTTTGGGAAGGTTGCTATGTCATTTCCAAACATTGCAGAGGTGTCAGAAAACTGAGTTCCTGTCAACTGCATTCCATCACCTGAATCACCAACAAATCGGATAACTACTGCCTCCAATATTTCGGGTTGATGCTTTGTTTTAGCTGTAACCATAATTTATGCTAATTAAAAAATTTTATTTAAATTTATTGAATTAAATTTTATGTTTAAATTTAAGAGTCAAATATATAGTTACTTTTTATAACAGTAAATGACTTTTGTCACATTGACTTGCATAAAAATGTATAATTTTGTAGAATAAATAAATATTAAAAATTAGTAAACATGGCTATTAAAATAACAGATGAATGTATAAACTGTGATGCTTGTATTTCTGAGTGTCCTAACAATGCAATTTACGAACCAGATAGTGAATGGGCGTATTCAGATGAAACAGCTTTAAGCGGAACTGTGACTTTACCTAGTGGAGGTGAAGCGGATGCTGATGAAATGAATGAACCATTATCTGATGAATTTTACTTTATTGTAACTGATAAGTGTACTGAATGTAAAGGTTTCCATGATGAACCACAATGTGCTTCTGTTTGTCCAGTTGATTGTTGTGTTCCTGATGAAGATCATGAAGAAACAGAAGAACAGTTATTAGGCAAAAAAGCTTGGTTACACGGAGAATAATTTATCATCATTTAATTATAAAGAAGCAGTCTAAAAAGGAAATTAATTTCTTTTTAGACTGCTTCTTTATTTTCAATTATTTTTGTAATTAATGAAAAATAAAAAATCATATACAGTAGATGAAGCTACTAAGGTGTTAGAATATTTTTGTAGTTATCAGGAAAGAAGCCATAAAGAGGTTGAAAAAAAGTTATATGATTTAAAGATGATACCAGCTGCAAAAGAAAAAATTATCCTTCATCTAATACAACATAACTTTTTAAATGAAGAACGTTTTTCTAAAGCATTTGCAAGAGGGAAATTTTCAATAAAAAAATGGGGTAAACTTAAAATTATTAATGAACTAAAGTTTAGAGATATTTCTTCTTATAATATTATAACAGCATTAAAAGAAATTGATGATCAAGAATATAAAAATACATTACAAGCGTTAGCAGAAAAAAAAATAAAATTGATAAAAGAAACTAACTATTTTAAAAAAAGAGCGAAGCTTTCAGCTTTTTTAATTTCTAAGGGATATGAAACATCATTGGTTTATGAAATAGTTAATCAATTATTTTCAGAGGAATAAAAAGAGGTAAATTAATTTACCTCTTTTTATTATAAACTAGTTTATAATTTTAAATTGAAAAATTTCAGAAGTTGATGAGTTATTACTATTGTCTTTAGTAATCACGTTCCAATAATAAGTGTTTCCTTGGCTAACAACAACGTTCTCTATTTTTTGAGTGGATGTAGTGCTTAGTAATTCAGTTGGTGGATTTACAGTTCCAAAATATACATCATATTCTTTTATATCGCCATCAACATCACTTCCATTCCATTCTAAAGTAACATTTTCACCGCTTATGGATGAGCCTAAACTAGGGTTAATTACTTCTGCAGGGAATGGGGCATAAGATTTTACAGCATCTCCAGCATTGTAGAATTTCCACTCAGAGCTTTTAGCAGTGTTGGTGGCTTCGGAATTTTTTGAAATAACCCACCATTTATAAGGAGTATTTTTATTTAATATAGCTGTGCTAAAGTTACTTGTGGTATTGGTATTGAAATTTGTATTGGTCAATAAATTTCTAATTACTAAGGTATATGAAGTGGTGTTGGTTGAAACATTCCATTCAAAATTTATTTTGCTTTGTGTACTATTAATGCTTTCACCAGTGTTACATTCTTCATTATTAATTGGAAAAGTTAGTATAGCAGCAGTTGGAGGATCTACAATTACTGGATCCGGATTGTCTTTACCGCCACAACTTAAAAAGATACTGATAATCCCTAAATTAAAAAGGATGTTTAATTTTTTCATATTATTCAATTATTATATTGAAGCTTCTAGTTACTTCTTTAGATTCTAAATTTAATATATACATTCCTTTAGGTAAATGTTTGGTGCTGATTTCAATTCTTTTTTGTGGATTGTTTAAATAAATATTGGTTGATAATATACTACCTAAAGTATTTAGAATTGAAATTTTAATGTTATTTGATTTGATATATCCAGTAGTTAAAAATAAGCTTCTATGTTGTTTTACAGGGTTTGGATATAATTTAATTCCTTCAAAAGGAACTATAAATGATTCCAAATGCTCACCTTGGCAAGCAGTTTCTGTAGTTACTTTAAGTTTGTTGATGCCTGGTTTTAATGCTAATTTTAACGAAGATTCAAATGTTTTGGTAGTTACTCCGTTTAAAGTTACAAAGTAATTGGTGCTACCGTTTAAGGTAACGATAACTGATTTTGAATGTGCATTAACTTTGGATGAAACAGCTAAATCTTCAGGTTCTGTTATTACTGCATTAAAGCAAATTTCATAGTCAGGTTGATCTTCAACAGTTATACATATCGTATAATTACCAGCTTCTAGGTTATTAAATGTAATGTTATTTGTAAATTCTTTAGAAGTTGAACTTCCACTTCCTGTAATTATTGCTGTGTAATTTAAATTTTCTGTAGCTTTTAATACAATATATCCATTATTATTTGCTCTACAAGTTTCTCCATAAATTTCTAATAAAAAGTTGGTTGTTGGTAAGCTAAATAAAGTACAGCCATTTACATCCACTGAATCATTAATAGGTGTATCGTTACAGCTATCATAATAATTCAGTACACCATCATTATCTATATCATCATCACAAATGTCGCCAATTCCATCATTATCAAAATCTTCTTGATTTGGATTTACTTTATAAGGACAATTATCGGTATCATTTGTAATACCATCTCCATCAATATCCTCATCACAAACATCACCTATCCCATCATTATCTGTATCTTCTTGGTTAGGGTTTGCAGTTAATGGACAATTGTCATTTGCATCTAATATTCCATCATCGTCATCATCGTCATCACATATGTTTCCAATTCCATCATTATCTGTATCTTCTTGGTTAGGGTTAACAGTTAATGGGCAATTGTCATTGTTGTCAAAAATAGTATCATTATCAGAATCTTCACAAACATCACCAACCCCGTTATTGTTAAAGTCATTTTGATCAGGATTGTAATTAAATGGACAATTGTCATTTACATCGAATATTCCATCGTTGTCGTCATCCTCATCACAAACATCACCTATCCCATCATTATCATTGTCTAGTTGATCTATATTAGCATTTTCAGGACAGTTGTCAATAAGGTTAACTATTCCGTCTTCATCACTATCTTCACAAATATCTCCAATACCATTGTTATTAAGATCAATTTGATTAGTGTTTGGGGTTAGTGGACAATTGTCATTCACATCTAAAATTCCATCATTGTCGTCATCTTCATCACAAACATCACCTATTCCGTCGGCATCAGTATCTAGCTGATTTTCATTTGGAGTGTATGGGCAATTGTCAATATCGTCAACTATTCCATCATTGTCAGCATCTTCATCACAAACATCACCAATTCCATCATTATCGGAGTCTTCTTGGTTTGGATTGGCTATTGTAGGACAATTATCATTTACATCTAAAATTCCATCATTATCGTCATCGGTATCATTTATTCCTTCTTCAACAATAATAAAATCATCAATTACAATACCTTCTTGGTTTTCTGCGGTATCAGAATGAAAAACAAATCTGAATAACACATTTCCTTTAGAGTTTAATGAAGATAAATTGTATGAATATTCTTTCATTTCAGTATCGGTACCTGTCCATTGGGCACCAGGACAATTTTGACAATCATTTGAAAAGCCAGAAGAAGCATTTGTTCTATTACTATTGTACCAACTAGGATCGTTATTAGTTCCTAAAATTTCCCAGTTTTTCCCATTATTTAATGAATATTCAATATAAATAATATCCCAATTTTCTTCTAAATCGTAAATCATTTTAAATTTAAAGGTAGGAGAAATTAATGAGGATAAATCATAGTATTTAGAAACTATGTAGCTCTTTTTTAAGTCGTTGTAATTTCCTGTTAAATTTGTTGCGTAAGCATTAGTCCCTGAACCTGTTGTATTAAGTAATGTTCCGTTTGGGTTACCAATGCTCCATTCTGTTGAAAAAATATCGTCTTCATTGTAGGATAGTAATTCTTCGTTTTCATCTTCAAAAGAATTTAAAATATTAGGTACTGTTTTTCTGTTTGAAACAAAAGAAGTTGATAAAGTGTTGTTTTCTGGGAAAGCATCTCCATCTACAGTTACTTCAATATTTAAGCTATGCTTTCCATATTCTATGGGTATATTAGGGATGGTAATAATACCCGTAGAGTTTTTACCAATTAAGCCATTCCATTGGTAACTTTTTTCTTCGTTAGTATCTAATTTATACTTAACAAAAACTTTATCTATAGGCTTTATACCTTTGTTTTCAGCTTTTAACTTAATAGTAAAATTGTCTTCTAAAATATTAGATATTGTAGGAGATACAATTTCTAATAATCTTATTTCAGATTCAGGAAGTTCCACAGAAATATCCGATTGCCAAATACCTCTACCATAGGTTCCTGCAGTTATTTTAGCATCATCTAGCGAAATTTCTAAATCTCGTATTGGTACTGTAGGTAAATTATTAGAAAAAGAAGCCCACTCATTAGCGGTGTCATCTAACCTAAAAACACCTAAACTTGTTCCAATATAAATAGGGTTATCTTTATGTCTTCCCTGATGTACTATGTCAAAAAAAGCTTGATTTGTTGGTAGATTGTAAGTAATATTAGTAAATGTTTCTCCATTGTCTACAGATTTATAAATACCTCTTTGTCCATATCCTGATGTACATACATAAATGATATTGCTATTACTACTATGAACAGCGATTGATGAAATATTAGCTTCAAAAGAGTGTTTTAAATTAAAATTTAAACCTTTATCAATACTTTGATAAAAGTTTTTATCTACACCTACATAAATACTATTAGTATCATTAGCATCAATTTCTAATTCATCAATTTTGCCTTCAAAAGTAGATGATACTTTAATAAATTCAGAGCCAGTAAAATGATATAAGCTTGTATAACCGGCGTAAAGTTCTCCATCCTTATTAATTTCTAAAGGAGTTACCCAATTACCTTCTTCTGGGCCTCCAAAACTAGAGATTCTATTTTCACCAGCATTGGTTGAAATGTTTAATGAACCTCCATACTGGGTAAACCCATAATATTTATTTTCATTATTTGGATCTACTGCATTGTCCATTCCATCACCTCCGTGATAATTACTCCAATCTCCATTATTTGTTAAGCCAAAGCCTCCATTGTCTTGTAATCCACCCGCAATTTTATTTGAATTTCTTGCTGAAACAGAAATTTTATAAAATTGTCCAATTTGCATGCCTTGAGTATAATCTTGAAAAGTAGTACCATGATCAGTACTTTTATAAAACCCACCATCAGTTCCTGCAAATAGTTCATTATTATAAAAACGTAAAAAATGGATATCTGCATGTGTAAATGAGGCTGTATGGTGCGACCAATTATTTAGTTTGTTAAAGCCTACACCACCAGACATAGATCTCCAAATATTTAAACAACCTACATATATTTCTTCAGGGTTTGTATCTGAAACAGCTAAAGCTAGGTCATACCAAGCCTGATCACTTTCTAATATATTTACAGTATTAGATGTTTTTGAAAAATTTTCACCACTATCTATTGATTTGTAAATGCCTTGATAATTATATTCTAAATCAGCACTTAATACATATAAATAACTAGGGTTTGCAGGTGTAACGTCTATAACTAATCTACCAGATGTAACTGGTAATCCAATAGTTTTTTGTTCAAAATTATTACCTCCATCAATCGATTTAAAAATTTTAGATTTAGTTGCAATATAAATAGTATTTGGATCTAAAGGTTTTAACTTAATATCTTTAATATTACCTGCAATTTTTTGGAGCCAAGTATCTCCTCCATTAGTTGTTTTATATAATCCATTATTTGTAGCTACCCATAATACTTCAGGGTTGTCAGGGTGGATATAAATATCATTCATTGAATCAGGTGTGTTGTTAGGATTTAAACCTGTTTCGTTCCAAGTTTTTCCACCATCAATTGATTTAAAGACTCCTGCACTATAAGTATCAGAGGCATCATCATCTCCTGTAGCAATGTAAATGGTATTGGAATCACTAGGATGAATTGCTATTCCTGAAACACCTATTTGTGGTAAGTTGTCTGAAAGAGGAACCCAGGTTAAACCTTTATCAATTGATTTCCAGATACCTCCAGCCGGAGTGCCTACATATATGATATTTTCATTATTAGGATCAGGAAGTATTACGTTTACCCTTCCTAAATTTGCAGTTGAAGTTTTATGATTAATTAATGTGTTAGGCCCAAAAGGCATCCAATTACTATCGTTAGAATTAGCATTTGTTTCAAAAGTTTGAATATTAGTTTTCCATGAATTCCATAATTTAGAAGAGTTTGGTAAATAACCATTTTTATCGGTAAAATGCTTCCAAAATTCTTCCCATCTTTTAAAAGGTTTGTAACCACTCCCTTTTTTAGTATAATCTTTACCTTTCCAATATTCATTAAACATTGATGATATTTCAGTTAATGAAAGTTGATCTGTACCTCCTTTTTTAAATTGGGTTTTATATTTGGATTGCATCCAAGGCGCTGTTTCATTGTACTGAGCTTGAACACTAGTAAAAGAAATAAACAACCCGAGCAATAGTAGAAAATTTTTCATAAAAAATAATTTCACCAAATGTAAAATAATATTTTTTTAAACGTATCTTAATATGCTAATTCAAATGAGTAATTATTAATTTTTATGAAATTAAAACTTGATTTCAAATTCAAGTATAACATTTATAATGAAAATTTAAAAACTTTCTTTTTTAATGAATAGTTGTACTTAGGGTGCTGATTTTAATCACAATTTATAATCTAGTTATTTAATAAATTTGAGTAATTATTTATGGTTGATCAAAATTATTAGTTATGAAAAAAATAGTTACACTTGTTTTACTAGCTTTAGCATCTATTAGCTATGCTCAAAATACATCATTAAAAGAAATCAATATTAAAGGAAATTTAACCGAAGTTACTCTGTTTTATGAAAATGGAATGGTCATGCAACATGGGTTTTATACAAAAGAAGGAAAATTACATGCTTCATGGGAAAGTTATAATCTAGATGGAAGTTTGAAATGTTATGCCACCTATAATAATGGTATTAAAGTTGGTGTTTGGACCTATTGGAGTGAAAATAAAATAACTAAGGTGAAATATAAAGACAATAGAATAATTAATATTATTGAGGTTGATAAAGATAAGCGAATCAAAAACAGTTATTAATTTAATTGTCTTTTTTTGAAGAGACCCTAGTAGGAATTTTTCTAATAGTTGGTTTTCTATGTTCAGGCTCTAATTCAATAGGTGTTTCGATATCAATTTCTAAAGAGTTTTGTAAGTCTTCAGCTTTGTAAATGGTATTAATTTTTGAATTAACGGACGCATATAAATTCAAAATTTTTCCAACTTCTTCATTTACTTCTTCTTCTGTAATAGATGGTATTTTTGCCATATCGGCCAATCGTAATGCTTCATTATGGAGCACATTAAAACGTGCAATAACATTTAAGGTATTTAGTTTATCAACTCTAATGGTATCTTTCATTAATTTTACTAAATCTGATAGTTCTTTAGAATATACCAAAGCTTCCATTGTTGAAATATTGTAATATTTCAACATAAACTCATCTAAGTTTTGATATTCTTTCCAATTAGCTAGCTCTTTTTTTGCTTTTGGTATTAAGGTTTCCCCAATAGTATTAACTATTCTACTCGAATCAATTTTTATTGAATCAATTACTTCATTAACATTTTTTGTCGTTTTGTTTTTATTGCACGAAGTATTTAAACTTAAAATAATGATTAAAAAACCAATTAGATATTTCATAATTATAGCTTAGAATTGTCAAAAGTACTAATAAATCTACTTTTAATTTTTAAAAATTCATTTTTAATAAAATTGCTAATAAAATAACTATAAATTTTAATTTTCAGTATCTTTGAAGCTAAATTAAACTGTTTTTTTATCAAATGAATAAGCGTATATTAATTATTGGTGCATGTGGACAAATAGGTACAGAATTAACTTTGAAATTGCGTGAAATTAATGGAGAAAATGCTGTAGTAGCTTCAGATATTAGAGAAGGTAATGAAGAGTTGATGAGCTCTGGTCCATTTGAATTTATAAACGCAATGGACTATAATTCAATTTTAAAAATTATTGAAAAATACCAAATCAATGAAGTTTATTTAATGGCCGCTATGCTTTCAGCCACAGGTGAAAAATACCCAGCAAAAGCTTGGGAATTAAATATGACCTCGTTATTTAATGTTTTAAATTTGGCTAAAGAAGGAAAAATTGAAAAACTATTTTGGCCAAGTTCAATAGCGGTTTTTGGACCAACAACCCCAAAAGAAAATACTCCACAAGAAACCATTATGGAACCTTCAACAGTATATGGTATTAGCAAACAAGCAGGTGAGCGTTGGTGTGAGTACTATTTTAATAAATTTGGAGTTGATGTAAGAAGTATAAGATATCCTGGAATCATCAGTTGGAAAGCGGATCCAGGAGGAGGGACTACGGATTATGCTGTAGAAATTTACCACAATGCATTGTTACACGGTAAATACGATTCTTTTTTGAGTAAAGATACAAAGCTACCAATGATGTATATGGATGATGCTATTGATGCAACTATTAAAATTATGGATGCTGATGCATCAACAATTAAGGTAAGATCATCTTATAATTTAGCAGCAATGAGTTTTACTCCTGAAGAAATAGCCATTGAAATTAAAAAAATTGTTCCAAAATTTGAAATTACCTACCATTCTGATTTTAGACAAAATATAGCAGATAGTTGGCCAAAAAGTATTGACGATTCTAGAGCAAGAGAAGATTGGGGATGGAAACATAACTTTAATCTTGAAAAAATGTCAAAAAACATGATTGAGAGTCTTCACATTAGATATGATGAAATGTAGTTAAATTATTAATATTTAATTAGAAAGGCTCGAAGAATTTTGAGCCTTTTTTGTTAAAAGTTATTACATGCAACGTTGTTTTATAAACAACTTTATTAACATTGAAAACAATAATTTAATTAAAATTATATGTAGTAGTCTATCAGCTATTTAAGTGTTTAAAAAATTTAATAAAACGTTTTAGTAATTTAATTTAAATTATGATATCTGTCATCTTTTTAAAATTTAGGATACCCTAATTTTGTTATTCAATTAGATAATAGATAAAATTCTAGCCTTTTTTTTAGGTATGGTATAAAAATAACTTACAAAAATATATTATTTATGAATATTTCACATATAGAACACATCGGGATAGCCGTAGAAAATTTAGACGAATCCATTAAATATTATGAAGAGGTCTTAGGAATGAAATGCTATGCGATAGAAGAGGTTGTTGATCAAAAGGTGAAAACAGCCTTTTTTTTGGTAGGTAACACAAAAATTGAATTATTAGAAAGCACTTCTCCAGAAGGACCAATAGGAAAATTTATAGAAAAGAAAGGGCAAGGCATTCATCACATTGCGTTTGCAGTTGATAATGCTACTGAAGCTTTAAAGTTAGCTGAAGAAAGAGGAGTAAAATTAGTGGATAAGGTTTCAAGAAAAGGTGCTGAAGGATTAAACATAGGTTTTCTTCATCCAAAATCAACACAAGGAGTGTTAACAGAACTATGTTCTAAAGAAGAGTAAAAAGAAAAAATATTACAATGGCAAATCAAGATAAAATTAACGAACTCATTGAAAAGAGAGTTAAAGCAAAACTAGGTGGAGGTGAAAAAAGAATTGAATCTCAACACGCTAAAGGAAAATTAACTGCGCGTGAGAGAATTGAAATTCTTTTAGATGAAGATAGTTTTGAAGAATTTGACATGTTTGTAACTCACAGAACTAAATCATTTGGGTTAGATAAACAAGTTTACCTATCGGATGGTGTAGTTACAGGGCATGGAACAATTGATGGAAGAATAGTTTATGTATTCTCTCAAGACTTTACCGTTTTTGGAGGTTCATTATCGGAAACTTATGCGTTAAAAATTTGTAAAATTATGGATATGGCCATGAAAATTGGTGTACCTGTAATTGGGTTAAATGATAGTGGTGGAGCTCGTATTCAAGAAGGAGTTAGATCTTTAGCGGGATATGCAGAAATTTTCCAAAGAAATATCATGGCATCAGGTGTAATTCCACAAATTTCATCAATATTAGGCCCTTGTGCTGGTGGAGCTGTATATTCTCCTGCGTTAACAGATTTTACAGTGATGACCGATCAAACTAGTTATATGTTTGTTACCGGACCAAAGGTGGTACAAGCTGTAACTGGTGAAGTCGTTACAACTGAGCAATTAGGTGGGGCAAATATTCACTCTACTAAATCTGGAGTTTCTCACTTTTTAGCCGAAACTGATGAAGAAAACTTAATGCTTATTAGAAAGTTAATGAGCTACCTTCCATCTAATAATTTAGAAGACCCTCCAGCAATTAAATGTGATGATCCAATTGATAGATTGGACGATATTTTAAATGAAATAATTCCAGAAAACCCAAATCAACCATATGATATAGTTGATGTGATTGCTACCATAGTTGATAATGGTGAGTTTACAGAAGTTCATAGAAATTATGCAAGAAATATTTGTGTTGGATTTGCCCGTTTTAATGGACGTTCTGTTGGTATTGTTGCAAATCAACCAAAATATTATGCGGGTGTTTTAGATACAGAAGCATCTAGAAAAGCAGCAAGATTTGTTCGTTTTTGTGACGCGTTTAACATTCCAATTGTAACATTAGTTGATGTGCCTGGTTTCTTACCGGGAACAGGGCAAGAATATGGAGGGATTATTTTACATGGAGCAAAATTATTATTTGCTTATGGTGAAGCGACAGTACCAAAAGTAACCATTACTTTACGCAAATCATATGGTGGAGCACATGATGTAATGAGTTGTAAACAATTACGAGGAGATTTAAACTATGCTTGGCCAACAGCAGAGATAGCTGTAATGGGAGCTAAAGGTGCAGTTGAAGTATTAGAAGGTTCTAACATAAGAAAAATTGAAGATGCAGAAGAAAAATTAGAATACATCGAAAAGAAAGAAGATGAGTATAACGATAAATTTGCAAACCCTTATGAAGCTGCCAAATATGGTTTTATAGATGATGTAATTGAACCTAGAAATACTCGTTTCAGAGTTATTAGAGCGTTGGAGTTATTAGCCAATAAAAAGGAAATAAATCCACCAAAAAAACATTCAAATATTCCATTATAATGTCACATATGCTTTTATATATAGATCAAATAAGTGAAGGTTATATTATCCTAATAACAGGATTGTTAATTGTTTTTAGTGCATTATTAACTCTTGCAGTGTTTTTTAAGTTTGGATTACCAGTTTTATTGTACATATACAAGGTAATAACCAAAAGAAAAGATAAGAAAATTAAAGACATATCTATTGAAGCCGATGAAAGTTTTACAGGTGAAGTTGCAGCAGCTATTTCAGCAGCAATTCATTTATATCTTCATGAACAACACGATAATGAAAATGCTATATTAACTATAAAACAAGCAAGAAAATTGTACTCTCCTTGGAGTTCTAAAATATACGGAACTCACAATAGGCTTTAACTGAATTATAGATTATTTGTTAATGGTTTTAAGTTAAAACTATCAACAAACAAACATAAAGAAAATGAAAAATTTTAAATTTAGAATACACGATAACAATTACAATGTTAGAATTGTATCGCATGAAGATAATATCATAGATTTAGAAGTAAACGGTACTTCTTATTCTGTTAAAATGAAGGAGGAAATCAAAAAAACGAAAACTCCTACTTTAGTTCGTTCAGCCTCTAAAAGACCATCTGAACCTTTAAAGGTTAATCCGAGTTCATCAACTACTAAAATTGTAGCTCCAATACCAGGAGTAGTTTTATCATTAGATGTAAAAGTTGGTGATACTATTAAAGTTGGTGATAGAATGTTAGTGTTAGAAGCTATGAAAATGGAAAACAATATTGTTTCTGAAAAAGCAGGTACTATTACTGCTGTTAATATTTCTGTTGGACAACAAGTATTGCAAAATGAAGTAATGATTGAACTAGAGTAAAAATTACACAATTATAGGTTTTTTTTAAGACGTATAATTCGTAAAAAATAAAAAAATGAAAAAAGTATTATTAATATTTGGAGTGATATCCTTGCTAGTTTTTATTAGACCTGCTTTAGGGTTAAACAAAGATATAAATCCAAATAATACCATCACATCAGTTCAAGCTGATCAAGTAAATCAGGTAGAAGAAGGGGTCTATGATGGAGCCTTTAAAGGAATCAAACAATTTTATAATTACACTGGTTTTGCAAATGCTTCTGCAGGCAATTTAATTATGATACTTATTGGTATTATATTTATATATTTAGGCATTAAGTTTGATTACGAACCCTTACTTTTAATCCCTATAGGGGCTGGTGTAATTATTGGTAATGTGCCATTTGTTGCAGGAAATCAAACAGGAATTTATGAAGCAGGTTCTGTTTTAAATTACTTGTATTTTGGAGTAGTAAAAGGTATATATCCACCATTAATCTTTTTAGGAATTGGTGCAATGACAGATTTTTCGTCGTTAATTGCAAATCCAAAATTAATGTTGTTAGGTGCAGCGGCACAAATTGGTGTATTTGCAACATTTTTAGGAGCACTTTATTTAGGTTTTAATTTACCTGAAGCTGGGGCTATAGGAATTATTGGCGGAGCAGATGGTCCAACAGCAATTTTCCTTTCTTCAAAATTAGCCAATGGGATAAATCTTTTAGCTGATGGAACAGTTGTAAAAAACTTGATTGGTCCAATTGCAATTGCCGCTTATTCTTATATGGCATTAGTACCAGTAATTCAACCTCCTTTAATGAGATTGTTGATTTCTAAAGAGGATAGAAAAATAAAAATGAAACCACCTAGAGCTGTATCTCAAAAAGAAAAAATGATTTTTCCAATTGTTGCTTTATTATTAACAACATTTATTTCTCCAAGTGCATTACCATTATTAGGAATGCTATTCTTTGGTAATTTATTAAAAGAATCTGGAAGAACGGAACGATTAGCAGATACAGCACGTACTAAATTAATTGATATTGTAACCATCCTTTTAGGAGTTACGGTAGGTGCATCAACGCAAGCAGACATTTTTATCACTAAAGATTCATTAATGATATTTGGTCTTGGGGCAATATCATTCGTAATTGCAACTATGGGAGGACTATTCTTTGCCAAGTTTATGAACTTGTTCTTAAAAGGTGATGATAAAATTAATCCATTAATAGGAGCTGCTGGAGTTTCTGCAGTTCCTGATAGTGCAAGAGTCGTTCATCATGAAGGGTTAAAATCGGATCCAACAAATTATTTATTGATGCATGCAATGGCACCAAATGTATCTGGTGTAATTGGTTCTGCAATTGCTGCGGGTATCATATTGAGCTTTTTAGGATAAATATAATTTTGATAAGTTGAAAAAATAAACAGCACATTTAAAGTTTTAATAAAATGAAAATACCAAATGTAATGACAGCCAAAGAAGCTGTTAAATTAATACAATCAGGAAATAGGGTTTTAATTCAAGGAGGGTCAGCAACACCACAAACTTTAGTCAAAGCAATGGTTGAAAGAGCTCCTGAGTTAAAAGGAGTTGAAATAGTACACCTTCATACAGAAGGAGAATGTGGTTATACAGCACCAGAACTAAGTGAAAGCTTTAGAACAAACGCTTTCTTTATTGGAGGAAACGTAAGAAAAATGGTAGGAGAAACGGTTGATTATATTCCAATTTTTTTGAGTGATATTCCAAGTTTGTTTCGTCAAGGATATATGGATTTAGATGTAGTTTTGGTAAACGTTTCACCACCAGACAAACATGGTTTTTGTTCTTTAGGTGTTTCAGTTGATATTGTTATTTCAGGAATTGAGCAAGGAAAAAAAGTGATTGCACAAATTAATCCACGTATGCCACGTACTTTTGGAGATGCTTTAGTACACGTTAATAATTTTGATGCTTGTGTACTAGTTGAAGAAGAAATTTATGAGATGAAATTTGTGGAACCTACTGAAGAAGAAAAAGCAATAGGTAAAAATATTGCCGAAATTATAGATGATGGGGCTACACTTCAAATGGGAATTGGAGGAATTCCAAATGCAGTTTTAACATTCTTACACAATCATAAAGATTTAGGAATACACACAGAAATGTTTTCTGAAGGCATTGTAGATTTAGTTGAAAAAGGTGTTGTAAATGGCTCTAAGAAAAAACTAAATCCTTATAAAATTATTTCAGGATTTGCAATGGGAACTCGTCGATTATATGACTTTATGGATGACAACCCAGAAATTGAAATGAATGATATTGCTTATGTAAACGATACGGCTGTTATACGTCAAAATCCAAAAGTTACAGCCATTAACTCTGCGATTGAAATTGATATTACGGGTCAAGTTTGTGCTGATTCAATAGGTTCTAGAATGTTCTCTGGAGTTGGTGGCCAAATGGACTTTATGCGTGGAGCTGCTTTATCAATGGGAGGAAAACCAATTATAGCAGTTACTTCAACTACGCACAAAGGAGTTTCTAAAATTGTTCCTATGCTTAAACAGGGAGCAGGTGTGGTAACAACCAGAGCTCATGCTAGATTTGTTGCTACAGAATATGGCGTTGCAGAGCTGTTTGGAAGAAACTTAAAACAACGAGCTCAATCTTTAAGAGATGTTGCACACCCAGACCATAGAGAGGATTTAGACAAAGCTATTTTTGAAAGATTTGGAAGTAGTTTAATGGTTAAATAATTTTATTTAAATTACGCATATCACAATTAATATAAACTATTATGAACGATAAAAACAAAACGCTTTTCTCTGAATTCAATCCTGTTTCAAAACAAGAATGGATGGACAAAGTGAACATTGATTTAAAAGGTGCAGATTTTGACAAAAAATTAGTTTGGAAAAACTTAAGCAAAATTGCAATTCAGCCTTTTTATACAAATGAAGATACCATAAATTGTTTAACAAATACTGGAGAAAACTCTCAGGCTTTAACAAACTACCGTGCTATTAGGGTTCAAAATGCTGAAAACGCAAATAAATTAGCGTTAAAAGCTATTGAAGAAGGAATGAACGGAATAATATTTGAAGTGGTTGAGCATATTGCTGTTTCTGAGCTTTTAAAAAATATTAATTTGAATGAAATTTCAGTTTCATTCATCCTATTTTCAAATGAACTTTCATTTGCAACGGAATTTATTTCATTTGTAAAACAAAATAATGTAGCTTCTCATAATTTGAAAGGGTATTTTGATACTCAACTAATTTCAAATTATGTTACAACTGGAAAATTAGACAATACCAATTTTGATGTAATTGCAGCTTTGATTAACTTAACAGCGGAGTTTCCTAACTTTAAAGCAATAACTTTATCAGGAAGTGAGTATTTAGACGCTGGTGCTAACCAAGTTCAAGAAATTGCATATACGCTAAATTCATTAGTTTATTTAATTGATGAACTTACCCAAAAAGAGATAAAAGTTCAAACTATTTTTGATAATTTAAACATCAATTTTGCAATTGGATTAGAGTATTTTATTGAAATTGGAAAATTTAGAGCATTTAACAATTTATTACAAGAAATTGCTACTAAATATGGGATTGTAGAATTTTCTAAAACAGTAACAGCTAAAACATCAATTTGGAGCAAATCTGTTACAGATGCCCATACCAATATGTTACGTGCTACTACAGAAGCTATGTCTGCTATTTTAGGAAATGTTGACGGTGTTTTAATTGATCCGTATGATAAAGAATTTAATAATCCTTCAGATTTTTCAAGTAGAATAGCAGGAAATATTTCAACTATTTTAAAAGAAGAATCTTACTTTGGAAAAGTTAGTAACCCTGTTGATGGTTCTTATTATATAGAAGAAGTTACATTTAAAATTGCAGAAAAAGCTTTAGAACTTTTCAAAGCAATTGAAGCAAACGGAGGTTTTTATACTTCATTTGAAGGAGAATTAATTCAAGAGCATATTGCTCAAATTCGTCAAGAAAAAGTAAAATTAATAAGTCAAAGAAGATTGCCTTTAGTTGGAGTAAATAAATATCCTAACTTAATGGAAAAAGTATCTTCAGAAATTCTTTCTGATAGTTACAAAATAACATCTACTAAGATTTTAAAACCTAGAAGAGCTTCTTTGGAAATTGAAGCTATTAGAAAAGCAACAGAAGAATTGGTTGCTGCAACCAACAAACGCCCAATAGTTGAATTGGCAAGTTTTGGAAATTTAACAATGCGTAAAGCTAGAGCGGCTTTTTCATATGATTTTATTGGAGTAAGCGGATTTAATGTACAGCAAGAAGAAAGTTACGCTTCTGCATTAGAAGCTGCTGAAACTAGTGCAAATTCTGAAGCAGATGTTGTGGTAATTTGTAGTTCAGATGAGGATTATAACGAGAGTGCCATTGCTTTTGTAAAAGCCTTTAGAGCCTTAAATAATACCAAAGTATTGTTATTAGCAGGAGCGCCAAGTAATATAGATGAATTAACTGAAGCTGGTTTAGATGGTGTTGTAAATATGAGATCAGATGTGATTACAACCATAGCTAGTATTCAGAAAAAAATTCAGCAAACAATTAAAGCTTAAGAGGTATGAAACCAGATTTTTCAGATATAACATTAAACTCAGCAGTAAAACAAACTACTGCAACTTCAGAGAATCAAGAAGTTTGGAATACTCCTGAAGGAATTCCTGTAAAAAAACATTTTTCTAAAGACGACATATCAGAAGCTGAACATTTAGGTTTTGCAGCAGGTATTCCTCCATTTTTAAGAGGTCCTTATAGTGCTATGTATGCTATGCGTCCTTGGACAGTACGTCAATATGCAGGTTTCTCAACAGCAGAAGAATCCAATGCTTTTTACAGAAGAAACTTAGCGGCTGGTCAAAAAGGACTTTCAGTTGCTTTTGATTTAGCTACCCACCGTGGTTATGATTCGGATCATCCACGTGTAACGGGTGATGTTGGTAAAGCAGGTGTTGCTATAGATTCTATTTTAGATATGGAAATTTTGTTCGATCAAATTCCTTTAGATAAAATGTCGGTTTCTATGACTATGAATGGAGCTGTTTTGCCAATTATGGCTTTTTATATTGCTGCTGCAAAAAAACAAGGGGTTTCTTTGGATAAACTTTCTGGAACCATTCAAAATGATATTTTAAAAGAGTTTATGGTGCGTAATACATATATTTACCCACCATTACCTTCTATGAAAATAATTGGAGATATTTTTGAATATACTACTCAAAATATGCCGAAGTTTAATTCCATTTCAATTAGTGGTTACCATATGCAAGAAGCTGGTGCGACCGCTGATATTGAGTTAGCATATACTTTAGCAGATGGTTTGGAGTATATTAGAACTGGATTAAAATCTGGTTTAAAAATTGATGAATTTGCTCCGCGTTTATCTTTCTTTTGGGCGGTAGGAATGAATCACTTTATGGAAATTGCTAAAATGCGTGCAGGGCGTATGTTGTGGGCAAAAATTATAAAGCAATTCAATCCAAAAAATCCAAAATCAATGGCATTGCGTACACATAGTCAAACTTCAGGTTGGAGTTTAAGTGAACAAGATCCATTTAACAATGTAGCACGTACGTGTATTGAAGCAATGGCGGCCGGTTTTGGAGGAACTCAATCACTTCATACCAATGCATTAGATGAAGCAATTGCGTTACCAACTGATTTCTCTGCTAGAATTGCGCGTAATACGCAAATTTTTATCCAAGATGAAACACAAATGACCAAAGCGGTTGATCCGTGGGCAGGTTCTTATTATGTAGAATATTTAACTCAAGAAATTGCAAAAAAAGCTTGGAAATTAATTGAAGAGGTTGAAGAGCTTGGAGGAATGGCGAAAGCTATTGAATCAGGTGTTCCTAAAATGAGAATTGAAGAAGCTTCAGCACGAAAACAAGCTCGTTTAGATTCTGGTCAAGATATTTTGGTGGGTGTAAACAAATATCAAACAAAAGAAGAGTCTAATATTGAAATTTTAGAAGTTGATAACACAGTTGTTAGAAATTCTCAAATAGAACGTTTGAAAAAATTAAAAGCAAACAGAGATCAAGCAATCGTTGACGCTAATTTAGCAGCGTTATCAAAATGTGCAGAAACTGGAAAAGGAAATTTATTAGCATTGGCTGTTGAAGCTGCAGAAAATTTTGCAACTTTAGGTGAAATTTCAGATGCTTTAGAAGTTCATTTTGGAAGACATAAAGCAAATACTAATTTAATAAGTGGTGTGTATAGTAAAGAAGTAAATAACGATAGTACATTTGTAAAAGCTCAAAAGTTGGCAGATAAATTTGCTGAAATTGAAGGACGTAGACCAAGAGTAATGATTGCCAAAATGGGTCAAGATGGGCATGATAGAGGAGCCAAAGTTGTGGCTTCAAGTTTTGCAGATTTAGGTTTTGATGTTGATATGGGATCATTATTCCAAACTCCTGAAGAAGTTGCGAAACAAGCTATAGAAAATGATGTGCATTTTGTGGGAGCTTCAAGTTTGGCAGCTGGTCATAAAACATTAATTCCTCAACTAATTGAAGAATTAGAAAAATTAGGAAGACCAGATATTATGGTATTTGCAGGAGGAGTAATTCCTGCTCAGGACTACAATTACTTATTAGAAAGAAAAGTAGCAGCCATTTTTGGACCTGGTACGGTAATTTCTGAATCAGCAATTACTATTATGGAAAAATATTTAGAACAAGAATAATTTCTAAATAATGAATAGAAAAGCCCAGCATTTTAATGCTGGGCTTTTTTGGTTTTAAGTAAGTTGCTTTAAAGTTTTAAAAATGATTTTTTAAATTCTTCAATAATAAATTGAGCGGCTTTAACAGGAGATATTTTTGCAGAGATAATAGCTTCTTCTAAAGTGTTTAATTGTGCTGCAATATTTTTAGAGCCGTAAAATAAATGTTTCAATTCTTCATTAATATTATTGTACATCCACTGTATTTGTTGATGATTTCTGTTTTTTTCAAAATAACCATTATCGGTTACTAGCTTTTTAAATTTTGTAATTTCTGTCCAAACTTTATCAATTCCAATATTTTTTATGGCAGAAGCGGTACTAACCACTGGAGTCCAGTCAGACTCGGATTGTGGAAATATGTGTAAAGCATTTTGATATTGAATTCGAGCTTTTTCACTCATTCTGATATTATCTCCATCGGCTTTGTTAATGACTACCATGTCAGCCATTTCCATAATTCCTTTTTTAATACCTTGTAATTCATCACCAGCACCAGCGAGCATTAATAATAAAAAGAAATCGGTCATGCCATGTACAGCTGTTTCAGATTGTCCAACACCTACAGTTTCTATTAAAATAACATCATAACCTGCAGCTTCACAGAGTAGCATAGTTTCTCCAGTTTTGTTGGCAACACCTCCTAAAGTGTCTCCAGAAGCTGATGGACGGATATAAGCTTCTTCAGAATTGGCCAATTCTTCCATCCTAGTTTTATCACCCAAGATGCTTCCTTTAGAACGTTGACTACTTGGATCAATTGATAGTATGGCCACTTTATACCCTTGTGTAATTAAATACTTTCCAAAAGCTTCAATAAAGGTGCTTTTACCTACTCCAGGAACTCCTGTTATTCCAATTCTAATAGAATTTCCGGATTTTGGTAAAATTTCTTGAATAATTTCTTTAGCTAGTATTTTATCACTTTTTAGGTTACTTTCAATTATAGTAATTGCTCTTGAAAGTAAAACTCTATCTCCTTTTAAAATACCTTCAATATATTCAGATGCTGTTAATCTATTTTTTGGTTTGTAGTTTTTCATTAAGTCTTCAATAAATATAAGATAGGTTTTAATTTATCTATAGGTGTTTAAAATATAACATTAGCAGGTTAAAAACTGCTATAACAAAGATACGGATATTGGTAAAAATTTACTGTTGAGCTTGGTTATTTTTTAAACATTATTTGTTGAAAAAAGGATGAAATTAAATGTTAAAAATCTTTTCTTTTTAGTTTATGATTCATTCTAAAAATTGGGAATAATACCCAAAGTATAAGTATCGACATTGAAATGAGCATTCCAAAATTTGTTCCAAAAAACTTTCTAAAAACGGCTCCTGTGTAACCTAATAAGGCAGAGATATCTAACTTGAGTAAAATTAAAATTCGAGATAAATCTATAGGGTTAAACATAGTGGCTATTAACGAAAATTTATCTAAAGGATATTCATCAAACATTACTAATGAAATTAAGAAAATACCATCATAAATAACTGCTAAAAATAACCACATTAAAATGGCGTAACCAAATCCTTTTATTTTGTTTTCGGTAGAGAGTGCAATATTGTATGATAATGCAACAAAAATAAAATTTAAGAAAGATCCAACAACTAATAGTAATGTAAAGTTAAAAATAGCTGTAGATTTTAATAAACCGTATAATACAAAAGGAATTCCTAAGCCAAGAACTAAACTAAGAGTTAAAGAAAATGAAATACCTACGTATTGTCCCATAAATATTTTTTTTCTGTTAATAGGCTGAGCCAGTAAGAGTTCGGTAAATTCTTTAGAATTGTAATAATACATCACTCCAAAAATAGTTCCAATTAAAGGAGTTAATACAATTATAATATTCATTAATGTAATTACAGCTTTATTTACGTCGTTGTTTAAAAAAAGTAATACAAATCCTAATAGTAAATAAAATATGAAGTAAACATAACTCCAACGGCTTCGCATTAAATCGTAAAAACTATATTTTAATATTTTAAGCATATTGTTTAGATATTAAATTGGCAATAGCATGTTCTAAATTATTGTTGTTGGTTTGTTTTTTAAGGGCATCTATACTTCCTTTGAAATAAATTTTACCATCTAATAAAAACACAATTTCATTAGCAACCTCATTTACAAAACTCATAATATGAGTAGTAATTAAAATGGTTTTACCTTTCTCTTTTTCTTTTTGTATAAGTTCTTTAAGGTGAATTAATGAAATTGGATCTAAACCTGTAGTTGGTTCATCTAAAATAATTAAATCACTATCAAACATAAAAGTTAACACTAAATTTACTTTTTGTTTTGTTCCGCCTGAAAGATTGCCAAGTTTTTTATTTAAAAAGCTTTTTAATCCAAAAAGCTGAATTAATTCTTGTTCATTTGAACTTTTTGGACGTAAATTTTTTACCATATTTACTAGTTCTATGACAGATAAGTTTGGAGGGAAGTTGGCAATTTGTGGTAAATAGTTTAAATTATTGCGATATTCCCATTTTTTTAAAACACTTTTCCCTTCAAAAAGAATGTCTCCTTTGTTAGGGATTACCATGCCTAATAAGCATTTTATTAACGTTGTTTTTCCAGATCCATTAGGACCTAAAATAGCAAAAATACCTCCTTCTTTAATATCCAAATCTAAACCATCTAATACGGTTAATTTACCAAAACGTTTATGTAAGTTCTTAAATTGAATCATTATTTTTTTTCATTAAAGGTTTTTTATCCATTAAATCATCGGGTGTAAAAACAGGAGATACTTTTTCAGAGAAATTAATAATATCTACAAACAAACTTCTCAACATTACCAAGGCCTCAGGAGTTTTATTAACCACGTACGAAAATAATTTGACTGGTCTATAAGGAACATCACCAATGCCATCATTATCTAAATCATAACCGGTATATTCACTCCAATAATTATTTTCAAATTTATTGTCATTTACCTTGGTGTTGTATGCCAAATCTAATGAATTATGCATAAAATCATTCTTTTCAAAAATATTTGTGTAACAAGCTCCAGCAATTTTAATAGCCCAACCATTTCTTAAAAAGGTGTTGTTTTTGTAGTTTATGCGAGTGCATCCTTCCCCTTTAATTCCAATGGTATTTTCTTGAAAAAGATTATTATAAATTTGTGTGTCGTAAATTTCTTTTAATAGAAGTCCATAAGAAGCTGAACCCCAATTATGAAGAAATTTATTTTGATACATAATAATGAATTTAGAAAACATTACAGCAACACCAGCTCCGTTATTTTTAAAAACATTATTGTAATAAGTGTCGTTATTTGAAAACATAAAATGTAATCCGTAACGAATGTTATTATGACTTAAATTATTATGAACTTTACTTTCGGTAACAAACTCGAAGTAAATACCATCTCGCATTCCAAAAACCTCATTACCTTCTACTTCCATATTAGAGCAGTGCCAAATATGAATACCGTTACCAGAATTGGCTTCATCTTTAGCCGTACTAGATAGTTTGTTTTTTAAAATTTTACCGTGATGAGATTTCTCAATTAAAATTCCAAAAAAGATTTGATCTAAAATTACATTTTCAATTACAAAATTTTTACATCTTACTACTTTTATGGCAGCGTGATCTTTTGTATAACTAACACCTACATTAATAATTTTTAAATTTTTAATGATAAAATTATTGGCTGTAATGTGGAGTACGCTTCCATTATTATTTCCATCAATAATGGTACCTTCTTCTCCAAAAAGGGTAATTTCTTTATTTACTTCAATATCATTTTCTTTATAAACGCCTTTTCTGATAAAAATTTCATCACCATTTTCAGCAGCATCAATAGCTTTTTGAATGGATGAATTTTCACAACTATTACAAACTTCAATTTGTTTGGCTTGTATTACTGAATAGGAAAATAATAAAAGAAGAATGCAGATTTTTTTCATGATTATTTATCAGAAAGTCTTTTTTTGAGAGTTTCCCAAGTGTAAAGCTCTCCTGAAAATTTTTGAAGTAATTCTGTTGCTTTTTCTTTGCTAGATACAGCTGATAAATTAGCTCCCATAGGGCTTTTTATTTTGGGACTAATTAGATAGGTTGCTGTTTTTGCATCAATCATTTTTCCTGGATCAGCGTAATCTGCTACTAATATAATTGCCAAATTATCTTCATTTTTTTCGCTTAAATCATTTACTAAACATTCAATGGCATCAAATTTAAACTGTTTACCTTTTTTAGTAACGTATTGTGCTGCATGAGTTTTGTCTACAATGTTCATAACGCAAAAATTACATTGATCTTTGCCATATTCAATTGGTTGAGGTTCCACCTTACAAGAAATGGTAAGCAATAGTATTGTTAAGCCAATAATTGACTTGTATATAGAAGATTTCATTTTTTTGATTTTAATAGTTATGTAAATATACATTAAAACGGACATATACGCTATATCCGTTTTTGTTATTTTATAATAAAAATTAAGCTTGATGTTCTTTTTTTCCTATAAAAAATGCAACTAAAGTTAATACCATTCCAACAAATAAAAAGTAGGCACCTGTTCTAGGATAAGAATGCGCTACAAAGTTTAAAATGGTTTTAGTTCCAAATAAAGGAGGTTGATAAGCCAAAGGTGATCCATCAGCATTGGTGAATTTAATTGCTGCCTTATCGCTTAAATTGTGTCCATAATCATATTCCCATAAGTAAAAATCATACATGCCAGCAATACCTAAAACGGTCATTAAAATGAACCAGAATAAATACCATTTATAATTTGCTTTAAATGCAATTAATAAACCAAGTACAATCATAAATCCAATTACAATTGGAAAGATATCGAATTCAATCATGTGTTCAGGAATGTCTTTCATTCCAACATAGTGGTTCATTAAATTAATGTTTTTAATGTCGTGAGGGTTCATATCAGCAATTTTTGTGATATAAATATCCATTCCAATTGGTTCAGGGTATTGAGGAGCCTCAAGTGTTATATTCCAAAGAGGAAATACAAATAATCCAAGTAATAGGAGGGTTCCTATTAGCATTAATAATTTAGATTTTTTCATTTTATGTACTAAGTTTTAAGATTAATTTAATTTCTGCTGAAAGTTAATTTTAGAAACTTATGTTGAAAATTAATACTTGGTTTTTTGATTTTTTATGGCATTTTAATTTAAACGGACAAGAAATAATTACTTGTCCGCTTAATTAGATTTTTAAAAGGAATCATAAATTTATTCCGCATCAACAGCATCTCCATCAAGTGTATAAGTAATAGGAACACTTGAACCTTTAGGAGAAACTCTTACATATCCTTGCATTTCTTGGTGTAATGCTGAACAGAAATCTGTACAATAGAATGGCCATACACCAACTTGTTTAGGTTCCCAAACAAATGTTTCTGTTTGTCCTGGCATAATTAACAATTCTGAGGTATTAGCACCAATCATTGAAATTCCATGAGGAACATCGTAATCTTGCTCTAAGTTTGTTACGTGGAAATATACTTTATCTCCAACTTGTATACCTTCAATATTATCAGGAGCAAAGTGAGAACGTATCATTGTCATATATATATGAACTTCGTTTCCATCTCTTACTACTTTAGCTTCAGCCTCACTTTTAACAGCATATTCATGTTCATTTTCTTCTAACTTAAATATTTTTTTAGAGTTAGGTTTTAATAAATCAGCTGGACAACCTGCGGCATAATGAGGTTCACCAATAGTAGGGAAATCTAATAATAATTCCATTTTTTCTCCAGTAATGTCATATAATTGAGCAGATTGTGTTACTTCAGGGCCAGTTGGTAGGTAACGATCTTTTGTAATTTTGTTCATTGCTAAAACATATTTACCAAATGGCTTACGGGAATTTCCTCCAGGAATCATTAAATGACCTACAGAATAATAAGTAGGTTTTCTATCTACCACTTCCCAAGTTCCTAATTTCCATTTTACAACTTCAGATGAAATAAAGAAAGTAGTATAAGCATTTCCTTGTCCATCAAATTCTGTATGTAATGGTCCTAATCCAGGTTGTTTAACTGCTCCAGCTAAAATTTCGTCATATTTTAAAATAGGAATTCCATAAGCTTCACCATCAAATTTTTCACCTTCAATTGCAGCTAACATTTTAGTAAATGAATGTGCTGTTAATTCGGCAGCTAATTTACCACTACCAATAATATACTCACCTGAAGGGTCTACATCACAACCATGTGGAGATTTAGGTGTTGGTAAGAAATATATTGCACCTGGAACTTCAGAAGGGTCTACTACCACTACTTCTTCTTTTATTGTTGAAGTTGCTGTATGAGTAGTTTCATTATAAACATTATGTGCATATCTTGTAGGAGCTTTTGTTCCACCACCATTATTTACATATTCTTCAATTTTTTTCCAGTTAATAGCTGCAATAAAATCTTTATCGTTTTGCGATGCATTTACCTCTAATAATGAATTAGCTTCTTCTGTATTATAGGTAGTAAAGAAAAACCATCCATGAGATTTTCCACGACCAGGGTGTGATAAATCATAGTTAAAACCAGGCATCATAATTTGGAATTTTAAATCCATTGCGCCATCTTCTGGATCTACAGAAATGAAGCTTAAAGCACCTTTAAAGTTTCCTTTGTATTCTTCAATAGGCATATCTCTTTGAGGATAAGGAACAGAAAAACGAGTTCCGGCAACCACATATTCTGTATTTTCAGTTACAAATGAAGAACTGTGATTCCCTGCAGAATTTGGTATTTCAATAATCTCTGTAGTTTCAAAAGTTGTTAAGTCAATTTTTGCAATACGAGGTGTATTGTTACCATTTATAAATACCCAACGACCATCCAATTCACCAGCTGTTTGAGAAATATCTGGGTGGTGTGAATCATCCCAAGGAATAAATCCGTGAGAAGTATTTAACATAGGTTTTGTTTCTTCGTTAAAACCATAAGCTTTTTCAGCATCAACAGAAAAAACAGGAATTACTTTGAATAAACGTCCAGAAGGTAAACCATAAACAGCTAACTGCCCACTAAATCCACCCGAAACAAAAGCATAGAACTCATCGTGTTCTCCTGGAGCTACATAAACTTTTTCTGCAGCACTTCCAGATAAGGCGCCTTGTGCTCCTTTTTTTGAGCCTCCATTTCCACAACTAGTAAATACTACTGAAAGTACGGTAATTGCTAATAAAGATTTTAAAATTGTTTTCATACTATATTTGTTTGTTTGATTGTTTTCTAAATTAAGAAAATTATTTTTCTTTTACAGTCCTAAAGTACTCTAAAATTAATCTAGCTTCTTCTTCGGTTAAACTCTGATTTGCCATTGGAGATAGATATTCTGCTAATAATTTTTTAGCTATTGGATTTTTTTCAACCATTTCTTCAGGATTTAAAATCATATTCATAATCCATTCAGGAGTTCTTCTTTCCGTTATTCCTGCTAAAGCTGGTCCAACAAATCTTTTACTCATTTTATGACAAGCAGAACATTTAGCTGAAAACACAGCTTTCCCTTTATCTGCCATAGCTTGGTCAATTTCAGTAAGCGTAACGCTAGTTATTGGACCAATACCTTTGTCTTTCATTGGATCTACTTCAACAACTTCCTTTTTTTCTTCTTTAGGAGCTGCTTTTTTATCCGATTTTTTTCCATCACTTCCACAACTTGATACCATTGCTACAACCAATGCTACTACTAATACTTTTAACTTCATTTTTTAGTTATTATTAAATTTATAAATTATTGATTATTCGGTTGGAACAAGTACGTTGTCAATTACATGAATCCAACCGTTACTGACTTGTACGGTTTTTAATATTTTTGTTCCTCCAACATAAATACCATCTTCTTTATTTTCAACGACTAAATATTTTCCAGAAGCCATATATAATTTGCGACCTTTTTTTGCTTCTTTTTTTAATTGCGTGTCTGGAAAATTTGCTGGAGCTACATGATTTTTTAATATAAAGGCTAATTGCTCTTTGTTTTCAGGTTTTAATAAATTCTCAACAGTTCCTTCAGGTAATTTTTCAAAGGCAGTGTTCATGGGTGCAAATATGGTTAATGGGCCTACATTTACTACTGCATCTTCAACTCCTGCTGTTTCAATAGCTACTACTAATGTTTTAAAATCATCTAATGATTTTGCTACTTGTAATGCATTTGCAGACGAAACATCGTCATTGACAGCTGATTGTCCTTTTCCTTCAGGTTGAACCTCTGAAGTTGTTTCTTCTTTTTCTTGTTTTTTTTCATTTCCCCCACAGGAAACCATAAAAAACACAAGTACTGCTAAAAGTGTAAAGGTTAGTTTGATTTTTTTCATTTTTCTTCTATTAACGTTAATAAATATATCACAAAAGTAATGTTGTACAGTCACTTAAAAGATGATAAAAATCATCTTTTAAAGATTAAAAGATATTTTAGTCTTTTATTATTGTAACAATAATTACATTTATACCTTGATTACAAGACTTATCTTTGTAATTAAAATAGTATATAACATTTTGTTGTAAGTAATTACAATAAAAAACGTCATAAATTAAGTATTAAAAATAGTAAAAAAATAATGAATAACACAATAATAACCAATAGTATAAGTAAGTCATTTACTTATGAGCAATATCGTTTAAAAATAAAAAATCTATTGGATGAGAGAAAGTCAACAGGCTTGGAACAATCTGAAATATTATTAGAATACAGTTTATTAAATGATAAAAGAATGGATAGGTTGGATAAAACTTTAAAAGTAACCGATGAAACCTTAAACTCTTTAAGCCAATTAAATAAACCTTTTACTTTTTTAGTGATTTCTGAGGGTTGGTGTGGAGATGCAGCACAAATAGTACCAGTATTAAATAAAATTGCAAGTGCATCAACAAAGATTAATTTAAAAATTGTTTTTAGAGATGAAAATGAAGAATTAATGAATCAGTTTTTAACAAATGGAAGTAAATCAATTCCTAAAACAATCTTATTAGATGCTAATAATCAGGTAATAACCTCTTGGGGGCCTAGACCTTCCATAGCTACTAAAATGGTGTTAGATTATAAAGAGAAAAATGGAGTTATTGATGATGAATTTAAAAAGAACCTGCAATTATGGTATAATAAAGATAAAGGGAATAGTACTCAAAACGATATTATTAAGTTATTGAAAGCATCTTAAATTAATGAACTAATTTAGATATATTTACCGTCTAAATTTTAAAAATGATTGTAGCTTATAATAAAATTCCAAATTGGTGTAAATTATGGGTTTTTCCATCGAGTAGAAAATTTTATGCTCAAGAAATTTCTACCTTAAAAGAAGCCATTGAAAATTTTTTAAATAACTGGAATAACCATGGGCAATTTTTAAATTGTTCCTATCAAATTAAATACAATCGATTTATTATTATTACGGTTGATGATTCTGAGCTTAGTTTAAGTTTAAAGTCACACGATCAACTAGTTTCTTTTATACAAGAACTTGAAGCTAAATATGAAATTATTTTATTAGATAAAATTAATGTTTGTTACAAGCAAGGTGAATTTGTGCAATATAAAGAACTAAAAGAATTTAAAAAAATGATTAAAAATAAAGGAGTTTCTCAAAAAACCATTGTTTTTAATAATATGATTATCACTAAGGAAGAGCTAGAAACTAACTGGGAAATTAATATTATGGATAGTTGGTTAGGAAGATTTTTACAAAAGTAAAATATAAAATATAAGTTTAAATTGAGGAGGTTGTAATTATAAGTTAGTAATAAACTCTTCAATTTTTATACTGTTTTTTACATTGAAATTTCCAATTTTAGTTCTACGAAGCTCAGATAAATAAGCTCCAGAATTTAAAGCTATCCCAAAATCATAGGCCAAAGAACGGATATAGGTTCCTTTGCTGCAAACGACTCTAAAAGTTATTTTTGGAAGGTTTATAGTGGTAATTTCAAAAGCTTCAATGGTTATTTTTCGGGTTTTTATTTCAGTGGTTTTACCTTCTCTAGCTAATTCATACAAACGTTTTCCATCCTTTTTTAAGGCTGAAAAAATTGGTGGTTTTTGTTCAATTTCGCCCATAAAATTTTTAGCGGTAGAATGAATTAAATCTTCAGTAATGTGATTTATAGAGTAGGTTTCATTTACTTCAGTTTCCATATCGTAACTTGGGGTAGTTGCACCTAAAGTAATTTCGCCAGTGTATTCTTTAATTTGACCCTGATACTCTTCAATTTTTTTTGTGAACTTTCCTGTACAAATTATTAATAAGCCTGTTGCTAAAGGATCTAATGTTCCAGCATGACCAACTTTTATTTTCTTTATATTAAAATGTTTCCTAATATGCCAACGCAACTTGTTTACTACTTGGAATGAGGTCCATTCTAAAGGTTTATCAATTAAAATAACTTGTCCGTTTTTGTAATCTTCTAAAGTCATTATTGTTTAGTTAATGTAATTGCAATGGCAATAATACCAATAATAAAACAATACAAAGCAAAATATGAAAGTTTACTTTTTTTAACAATTGCTATCATCCATTTACAAGCAAATAAACCCGCAATAAATGAGGCCAAAAAGCCAACGGATAAAACCCCAATTTGCGAACTATGAAAGTTGATAGATCCTGATAAAACATCTTTACTAATTTTACCAAAAATTAAAGGCACTACCATTAAAAAAGAAAATCGAGCTGCTTTGGTTCTGTCAATTCCCAATAAAACTGATGAAGATATGGTTGCTCCAGACCTAGAAATTCCAGGTAATATTGCCAAAGCTTGTGAAATACCAATTACAAAAGCATTAAAAAATGAAACATTTTTTGTAGTGTTAGCAGCTTTATCAGCAAATAATAATAGCAATGATGTAATAATTAACATAAAACCAACCAGTAAAATTTGACCGCTAAAAAAGGCTTCAAATTGGTCTTCAAAATAAAGGCCAGCAAAAACTGCTGGAATCATTGAAATGCAAATTTTTAAAGAAAATTTTAGTTCGTTATTCCATTTAAATTGAAACAAGCCTTTTAAAATTTGAAATACTTCATTTTTAAAAATAACAATAGTACTTAATGCAGTAGCAAAATGTAATACTACGGTAAAGGTTAAACTTTCTTCGGGTAATGAAGTGTCTCCTAAAAGTACTTTCATTAATTCCAAATGACCGCTAGAAGAAACAGGTAAAAATTCGGTTAATCCTTGAATAATACCTAAAATAATTGCTTCAAAATAACTCATGGTTATTTTTTTGGTTTCGCTAAAATAGCGTAAATTTCAATAGCTAAACCAATAATAACTAGGGTTGGAGCCAAACGAATTCTTCTAAAATTATAAATTTCTTCATTAAAAACTTCGGGATTGTCACTACCACCACCAGCCATTAAAATAAATCCTAGTGCAATAAATACAATTCCAACTAGCATAATGCTATAATTTCTTTTACCAAATAAGAATTGGCGTTTGTTTTGTTCTTTTTTCTTATTCATTTTAATAATAAAGTTCGTCTGTTCTTAAATTTAAAAAACGCTGAGTGGCAAAAAATGTACTTATCCAAGTAATTAAAATTCCTAAACCTATAACAGCTCCAAATAGGGTAGCTAATATTTTATAGTTATTTAATAACTCAATTTCAGGAATCATTTTATTTAGATACAGAATAAATGCTATTAAACCAGCGATTGCTACTAATGCACCTACAATTCCTAATTGAACACTTTTCCAAATAAACGGGATTCTTATAAAGCCTTTTGTAGCTCCAACCATTTGCATAGTTTTTATGGTAAAGCGTTTAGAGTAAACAGAAAGTCTGATAGAACTATTAATTAATACAACAGCAATTAAAGTGAAAACTCCACTAAAAAGTAGCATCCAAAAACTAATACGATTGATATTTTTAGTAAGTAGCTCAATTAAAGGTTTATCATAGGAAACTTCTGCAATGATACTTCTTATCAATAAACTTTTTTCAATTTCTTCCATTTTTTCTGGAGTCACAAATTCAGATTTTAAGGAAATATCGATGGCATTTTTTAAAGGATTGTCACCTAAAAATTCAACAAAATCTTCTCCAATATCTTCACTGTATTTTTTGGCAGCTTCTTTTTTTGAAATATAATGAACAGCTTTGGTGTATTCTGCTTTTTTTAATTCAGCTTGTAAAATTTCTACATCAGAAGATTTAGCATTGTCATTCAAAAAAATGGTGATTGCTACTTTTTCTTTAAAATGCTTCGTTATACTATTTGTTTTCAATACAATTAATCCTAATAAACCTACTAAAAACAATACTAAAGCAATACTTATAATTACAGAAAAGTATGATGATCTTAATCTTCTTTTTTGATATTTGTCAAACGAATTATTCAAAGGGACTAGTGTTTAATAAAGGTGCAATATACAAATTGTTGTTGAATGGTTGAATTGTTTAATAATTCATTTTTTTGTAATTATAGATTTAATTAAATGAATTTAAATTTAAGCTATTTATAACTAACGATAAAGTTCAGATTTTATTTAATACAGAAAACAAAAATTGTGTACATTTAAATCTTATTTTTGCAATATGGAAACAAACAGACAAAAAAAAATAGCAGGTGTTTTACAAAAAGACTTGGCAGAAGTTTTACAAAGCGCAGCACGTGACGGAATGAAGGGAGTTATAATATCTGTTACCAAAGTTAATGTTACAACCGATTTATCTCAGGCAAAAGTGTACTTGAGTGTATTTCCACAATTAAAACGTGATATTATTTTAAAAGGGGTTCAAGAAAATACAGCTTCTATTAGGTATGAAATGGCAAAACGTACACGTGAACAACTTAGGCGTATGCCAGAACTAACTTTCTATATTGACGATAGTTTAGATTATATTGAGGATATTGATAACGCCTTACAAGGTAAAAAGGAAAATCCAATCAAAAATCCTGATATTTTAGACAAACGTCAAAAAAGATAAATTGAATTTTCCTTTATACATAGCAAAACGATATTTATTTTCCAAAAGCAGTAACAATACGATTAACATTATTACTTTTATTGCAGCTATTGGCGTTATAGTAGGTACATTGGCATTATTTATAGTGCTTTCTGGGTTTTCTGGCTTGCGTGAATTTAGTATTGGTTTTTTAAACACTTCAGACCCCGATATTAAAATTACCTCCAAAAAAGGAAAATCGTTTTTAGTTTCGAAAGAAATAAATTCGATTTTAGATAATGAAAAAGGGATAGCATTTTATTCAAAAGTAATTGAAGAACGTGCTTTTTTTGATTTTAAAAATAAAACGCACATTGCATATATTAAAGGTGTAGATTCTAATTATATAAAAGTAAATAGAATAGACACAACAGTATATGTGGGTACTTGGTTAGATAAGGAAATCCCCTTAGGAGCTGTTGTTGGTAATGGAATCTCCAATTTATTATCCGTAGGTGTTTTTGATTTTTTAGAACCTTTAAAAATTTATGTTCCTAAACCAGGTGAAGGTTATATTACCAATCCAAACAATGCTTTTTCAAAAATAAATACACAGGCAATAGGTGTATTTTCATTAACTGATGAAATGGATAGAAAATTTACTTTTATTTCATTAGCTGTTGCTCAACAATTATTAAATTATACTCCAAATCAGGTTTCAGCAATTGAAATTAGGGTAAAAAGTATTGAAGATAGAGAAGTTATTATTACAAAAATTAAAAGTGCTTTAGGTGATGATTTTGTGGTGGAAAATAGAGAGCAATTAAATGCTGTTTTGTATAAAATGTTAAATACAGAAAATTTTGCATCTTATTTAGTTTTTACTTTGATTTTAATTATTGCCTTATTTAATGTGATAGGAGCTATAATTATGATGATTTTAGATAAAAAAGATAACCTTAAGACCTTGTATAATTTAGGAGCTACTATTAAAGAAATAAAAAGAGTATTTATTTTACAAGGCTTTTTATTATCTGTTGTTGGATTGGTAATTGGACTTTCTTTAGGGATACTTTTAGTGTTGTTGCAAAAAAAGTATCATTTATTTATGATTACTCAACATTTGGCATATCCTGTTGAGTTCACACTTTTTAATGTACTCACTGTTGTTGTAACCATTTTAGTATTAGGCTTTTTAGCATCTAAAATAGCAAGTAGTAGAATTTCTAAAAAATTAGTTGAATAATATTGTTTTTGTTAATTGAAATAATCAAAACATTCTGTCTAATTTAATTGATTATCAATCCGTAATACATTAAATTTATACTTCATAAAATTTTAAGTATAAAATCTATTCAATTATAATTAATACCTATAATTATTATTTTTTAATAAAAAATATTTATGTTTATTTTGAAACAAATTAAAAATTAAAAAATCATGAGCAATTCAAAAGAAGGTAAATGTCCTGTAATGCATGGTGGAAATACTTCATCAGATAAATCTGTAATGGATTGGTGGCCTAAGGCATTAAATTTAAATATTTTACACCAACACGATACAAAAACAAATCCTTTAAAAACCAATTTTAACTATCGTGAGGAATTAAAAAAACTGGATGTTCTAGCATTAAAACAAGATATAAATAATTTAATGACTGATAGTCAAGAATGGTGGCCTGCAGATTGGGGACATTATGGCGGATTAATGATTCGTATGGCTTGGCATTCAGCTGGAACCTATAGAATTGCTGATGGACGTGGAGGTGGTGGAACAGGAAATCAACGTTTTGCGCCGCTTAATTCTTGGCCAGACAATGTTAATTTAGATAAAGCAAGACGTTTACTTTGGCCAATTAAGAAAAAGTATGGTAATAAAATAAGTTGGGCAGATTTAATTATTTTGGCTGGAACCATTGCATATGAAAATATGGGATTAAAAACCTTTGGTTTTGCCTTTGGTAGAGAAGATATTTGGCACCCTGAACAAGATATTTATTGGGGAGCTGAAAAAGAATGGTTAGCACCAAGTGATAGTCGTTACGAAAATTTAGAAAAACCATCTTCCATGGAAAACCCTTTAGCAGCAGTACAGATGGGGTTAATATATGTAAATCCTGAAGGAGTAAATGGGAAGCCCGATCCATTAAAAACTGCAGAACAAGTCCGTGAAACTTTTAAAAGAATGGCCATGAATGATGAAGAAACAGTAGCATTAACTGCTGGTGGACATACTGTTGGAAAAGCTCATGGAAATGGAGATGCAAGTGTTTTAGGACCAGATCCAGAGTCTGCAGGTGTTGAAAAACAAGGCCTAGGTTGGTCTAATCCAAACAAATCAGGAAAAGGTCGTTATACTGTAACAAGTGGTTTAGAAGGTGCTTGGACTACTCATCCAACAAAATGGGATAATGGATTTTTTGAAATGTTATTTAACCATGAGTGGGAATTGAGAAAAAGTCCAGCAGGAGCTTGGCAATGGGAACCTATAACTATAAAAGAAGAGGATAAACCAGTTGATGTAGAAAATTTTTCTATTAGACATCATCCAATAATGACCGATGCTGATATGGCTATGAGAGTTGATCCAATTTATAAAGAAATTTCATTGAAATTTAAAAATGATTTTGAAGCTTTTTCTAATACTTTTGCACGTGCTTGGTTTAAATTAACACACCGAGATATGGGACCAAAATCTTGTTACTTTGGATCGGATTTTCCTAAAGAAGATTTAATTTGGCAAGATCCAATTCCAGAAGGGAAAAAAAACTATGATATTGAGGCAGTTAAAGAAAAAATAACAAACTCAGGATTAAGTATTTCTGAAATGGTTTCTACAGCTTGGGATAGCGCTAGAACATTTAGAGGTTCAGACAAACGTGGAGGTGCTAATGGAGCTAGAATTAGGTTGAGTCCTCAAAAAGATTGGGAGGGAAATGAACCAAAAAAATTGTCTAAAGTATTATCAGTTTTAGAACCAATTGCGGCAGAATTTGAAATAAGTATCGCAGATACTATTGTTTTAGCTGGAAATGTTGGTGTTGAAAAGGCTGCTAAAAACTCAGGAATGACTATCACAGTCCCTTTTGAACCTGGACGAGGTGACGCATCTAAAGAAATGACCGATGAAGAATCATTCGAACCATTAGAACCATTAGCAGATGGTTATAGAAACTGGATGAAAAAAGAGTATATGGTTAGCCCAGAAGAATTAATGCTCGATCGCACACAATTAATGGGATTAACAGCTCCTGAAATGACTGTTTTATTAGGAGGGATGCGTGTTATAGGAACAAATTATGGAGAAACTAAACACGGAGTATTTACAGATCATGTTGGAGCTTTATCTAACGACTTTTTTGTAAACTTAACAGACATGAGTTACGCTTGGGAGCCTTTAGAAAATGGACTTTACAACATCCGTTGCAAAAAAACAGGAAAAGTGAAATTTACAGCTACACGAATTGATTTAGTATTTGGTTCAAACTCTATTTTACGTTCTTATTCTGAATTTTACGCACAAGATGATAATAAAGAGAGATTTATTAATGATTTTGTAAATGCTTGGGTGAAAGTAATGAATGCTGATAGATTTGATTTAAACTAAAGGAAGATACAAACAATAAAAAAGCAGTTTAAATTTTAAACTGCTTTTTTTATAAACATTTAAGACATTTATATCAAGCAAACTTTTGTAAAACTTCATCAAAAACATTAAAAACATCTTGTGCAGAATCGGAAGTAACCATTTTTAAACGGTAATCTTTAAAATGTGGAATTCCTTTAAAATAATTGGTATAATGTCTTCTGGTTTCCATGACTCCAACAATTTCGCTTTCTTTCCAATCAATTTCAAGTTGAAGGTGGCGTTTCGCCATTTCTACACGTTCTGCTATAGTAACTTCAGGTAAATGTTTACCAGTTTCAAAAAAGTGCTTTACTTGTTTAAAAAACCAAGGATTTCCAATGCTTGCTCTTCCAATCATAGCGCCATCTAAACCATATTTGTCTCGCATTTCAACCGCTCTTTCAGGAGTGTTAACATCACCATTACCAAACACAGGAATATGCATTCTGGAATTGTTTTTTACTTCAGCGATTGGAGCCCAATCAGCTTCACCTTTATACATTTGAGCCCGTGTTCTTCCGTGGATGGAAATGGCTTTACAGCCAACATCTTGTAGTCGTTCAGCAACTTCTATAATTTTAATAGAATCGTGATCCCAACCTAATCTTGTTTTAACTGTAATTGGTAAATTAGTATGTTTAACCATTGCATCTGTCAAACTTACCATAAGGTCAATATCTTTTAAAATACCAGCGCCAGCTCCCTTGCTTACTACTTTTTTAACTGGACATCCAAAGTTAATATCAATAATATCTGGATTGGATTTTTCCACAATCTCAACCGTACGAAGCATAGACTCTAAATTTGCTCCAAAAATTTGAATACCAACTGGACGTTCTTTTTCATAAATATCCAATTTTTTCACGCTTTTTGCAGCATCTCTAATTAAGCCTTCTGAAGAAATAAATTCGGTATAAACAACATCTGCACCTTGTTCTTTACACAAGGCTCTAAATGGTGGGTCACTTACATCTTCCATTGGAGCTAACAACAATGGAAAGTCATTCAATTTTATGTCTCCTATTTTTACCAAATCTAAAATTTTCGGCAAATTTACTAATTATTTTCAATAGTAGACTTATTAGGGCGTTCCCTTTCAGGACGGGCTCTTTATTATATCTTTTACAATCATTTAATACTATTATATGATTGTAAAAGGATTTCACCTCAATCCCTAACGTAATAAATGTCTTTTTTTTAATTTTAATTTGACTTCAAAATAAATTGTATTTTTGAGAAACTAAATCAATGAACTTATGAAATTTAAACTAATCGCTTTAGGTGTAATTAGCTGTTTTTTTGGATGTAAATCTTCACATCAGAAAGCCAATTACGACGCACAATCTGGTGCAACCAAAATTGTAAATACCATACATTATTCGCAAGAAAAACACTTAAAAAATATTCAACAATTAACTTTTGGAGGAGACAATGCAGAAGCTTATTGGAGTTTTGATAATTCAAAATTAGTATTTCAAGCCACGAACAAAGATTGGAATTTACAATGCGATCAAATTTTTACAATGAATATAAATGAAGATTTAAGCAAAGGAAAAATTCCACAATTGGTAAGTACAGGAACAGGTAGAACAACTTGTAGTTATTTTTTGCCAGGAGACTCAACTATTGTTTATTCTTCAACACATTTAGCAGATAAAAACTGTCCGCCAACTCCAAAAAAGGAAGATTATGGGAATAAATATATTTGGCCTGTTTATGAAGGGTATGATATATTTATAGCAGATACTAAAGGAAATCAATTGAAACAATTGACTTTTGAAAATGGGTATGATGCAGAACCAACGGTATCACCAAAAGGAGATAAAATTGTATTTACATCTACACGTACAGGAGATTTAGAATTATTTACTATGAATATTGATGGCTCAAATGTGCAACAAATTACACATGAATTAGGTTATGATGGTGGTGCGTTCTTTTCTCCTAATGGAAAGCAATTAATTTTTAGATCGTCTCGACCAAAAACTCCTGAAGAAATAAAAGAATATAAAAGTTTGCTAAAACAAGGACTTGTTCAACCAACTCATATGGAACTTTATATATGTGATGTAGATGGAAGTAATTTGAGAAAAATAACAAATTTAGGAAATGCCAATTGGGCTCCTTTTTTTCATCCTTCAGGAAAGAAAGTAATATTTTCATCCAACCATAAATCAAAAAGAAGTTTTAATTTATTCATGATTAATGTTGATGGAACGGGCTTGGAGCAAATAACTTTTGATAAAGTTTTTGATGCTTTTCCAATGTTTTCACCTGATGGTAAAAAAATCGTCTTTTCTTCCAATAGAAATAATAATGGAACTCATGACACTAATTTATTTATTGCAGATTGGGTAGAATAACAAACATTTAAGCAATTGTATTTTTAAACGCTTATTTCGTTATATTTGCGGCAATTAAGTAGACAGGAAAACGAAGTATGAAAAAAATCAGGAACTTTTGCATTATTGCACATATTGATCACGGAAAAAGCACATTAGCAGATAGATTATTAGATTATACAGGTACCGTTACAGCTCGAGAAAAAAAAGAACAGTTATTAGATAACATGGACTTAGAGCGTGAACGAGGTATTACTATTAAAAGTCACGCCATTCAAATGGATTTTGTTTATAAAGGTGAAGACTATGTACTTAACTTGATAGATACTCCAGGCCACGTAGATTTTTCTTATGAAGTATCTAGATCTATTGCTGCTTGTGAAGGAGCATTGTTAATTGTGGATGCGGCACAAAGCATTCAAGCACAAACCATATCCAACTTATATTTAGCCTTAGAACACGACTTAGAAATTATTCCAGTACTAAATAAAGTAGATTTGCCCGGAGCTAATCCAGAAGAAGTTACCGATGATATTGTTGATTTATTAGGATGTGATCCTGAAGATGTAATCCATGCAAGTGGAAAAACGGGTTTTGGTGTAGATAATATTTTAGAAGCTATTATTGAAAGAATTCCACATCCAAGTGGAGATGTAACTGCACCATTACAAGCTTTAATTTTTGATTCAGTTTATAATTCTTACAGAGGTGTTGAAACGTACTTTAGAGTTATGAATGGCGAAATTAAAAAGGGTCAACGTATTCAATTTATGGCTACTGGTAAAACGTACAATGCAGATGAGGTAGGAACTTTAAAATTAACACAAGTACCAAAACAAAGTATAAAAGCGGGCGATGTAGGTTATTTAATAACAGGTGTTAAAACCGCAAGTGAAATAAAAGTAGGAGATACTATTACTGATGCCGTAAATCCAACAGAAAAAAGAATTGAAGGGTTTGAAGATGTAAAACCGATGGTCTTTGCTGGTATTTACCCCGTTGATACGGAAGATTATGAGGAGTTGAGAGCTTCTATGGAAAAATTACAGCTTAATGACGCTTCCTTAGTATTTATTCCGGAGAGCTCTGCAGCATTAGGGTTTGGATTTAGATGTGGATTTTTAGGAATGCTGCATTTGGAAATTATCCAAGAACGTTTAGAGCGTGAATTTGATATGACGGTAATTACTACGGTACCTAACGTTTCATATAATGCATTTACAAATAAACATCCAGATGTACCTATTTTAGTAAATAACCCATCTGATTTACCTGAGCCTTCAAAATTAAATAGAGTTGAAGAGCCTTATATAAAAGCAACTATTATTACAAAATCCGATTTTATTGGACCAGTAATGAGTTTGTGTATTGAAAAAAGAGGACAAATTACCAATCAAACTTATTTGACTCCTGAACGAGTTGAATTAACGTTTGATATGCCGTTGGCTGAAATTGTTTTCGATTTTTACGATCGTTTAAAAACGGTTTCTAAAGGTTATGCTTCGTTTGATTATCATCCAATTGGAATGAAGACTTCAAAATTAGTTCGTGTTGATATTTTATTGAATGGACAATCTGTGGATGCTCTTTCTGCGTTGATTCATGCTGATAGCGCATATTCAATTGGTAAAAAAATGTGTGAAAAACTACGTCAGTTAATTCCACGTCAGCAATTTGATATTCCAATTCAAGCTGCTATTGGAGCTAAAATTATTTCACGTGAAACCGTAAAAGCGTTAAGAAAAGATGTAACTGCAAAATGTTATGGAGGTGATATTTCACGTAAAAGAAAATTATTAGAAAAGCAGAAGAAAGGGAAAAAACGTATGAGACAAGTTGGTAATGTTGAAATACCTCAAGAAGCTTTTATGGCAGTTTTAAAGCTGAATGATTAGTTTTAAAAACAATTTACTATAAAAAGAAATCCCATCAATTTTGATGGGATTTCTTTTTATAGAACAATTTAATTATTGCTTTCTATTTAATCTTAATTTTAAATTATTTAATAACGAATACATAATTGGAACAACAATTAGTGTTAAAAAAGTAGCAAATGTTAATCCAAAGATAATTGTCCAAGACATTGGCCCCCAAAATACCACATTTTCACCTCCAATATAAAATTGAGGGTCAAATTCAGTAAATAGCGTCATAAAATTGATGTTAATTCCAATGGCTAACGGTAGTAAACCTAATATGGTTGTAATGGCAGTTAATAAAACAGGACGAAGCCTAGTTTTTCCACCTTCAACTATACTTTCATAAATTAATTCTTTAGTAAGAGTTCCTTCTTCTAAACCATTTTCTAATCGTTTTCTTTTCATTATTAAATTGGTATAATCAATAAGTACAATGGCATTATTAACCACAATACCAGCCAGTGAAATAATACCAATCATCGTCATCATAATTATAAATTCCATTCTAAAAATGATAAGCCCAAATAACACCCCAATTAAACTCAATAATACAGATAATGAAATGATGATTGGAGTTGAGGTTGAATTAAATTGCCCCACAAGAATTAAGAAAATTAAAAATACAGCAATCATCAATGCTTTACTTAAAAAGGCCATTTCTTCAGCTTGCTTTTCTTGCTCTCCTGTAAATGAAATGGAGATGTCTTTAGGTAAATGATATTGCTCTAAAGCTTTTTTAATTTGATCGTTAACATCTGTAGGATTGTAATTTTCGATCACATTAGAAAAAACTGTAATTACCCTATTTAAATCTTTACGCTTAACGGCGCTAAAGGTTGAAGAAGTTTCGGAATGTGCAACAGCAGAAATAGGAACCTGTACAATTTCACCATTTGATTGATTTCTAAAGGTTATTTTCTGATTTACTAAAGCATCTTTATTATAACGATACTTATCCATTAAACGAATATTTATTGGGTAATCATCTTCGCCATCTTTAAATGTTGAAACTTCTTTACCAAACAATGAAGTTCTTAAAGCATCACCAATTTGGCCTGTAGAAATATTTAATCTTCTAGCTTTTTGTCTATCAATAACAATTGGTAATTCAGGCTTGCCTTGTTCAACATCCAATTTTAAATCTTCAATACCAGCAATGTTAGTTGCATTGATAAATTGTTTAATATCTTCTGCCGTTGCTAATAGTTGCTCGTAATCATCGCCTGAAACTTCAATATTTATAGGAGCACCAGTTGGGGGGCCGTCTGCAGGCCTATCAACAGTAATATTTACTCCAGGAAAATCATGTAATAATTTTCTTATGTCAACTAAAACATCTTCAGTTTCAATACCATCACGTTCAATAAACTTTACAAAATCAACAGTAATACGAGCTTTATTTGGAGTTGTTCCTCCTTGTTGACCTTGGTTAGGGTCACTAGTTCCTTCACCTACTTGACCAATGATTGAGGTAATTAAGAAATTATTTCCATTCACCTCGTATTTTTTTAAATATTCCTGAATTTTAGCTTCTACTTGATGCGAAAGTTTGTTAGTTTCCTCAATATCTGTACCAATAGGGTATTCTAAATATACATACACTTGTTTTGGAGGAGTTTCTGGAAAGAAAAGTATTTTAGGAGGAAATGCTCCAAAAAGCATTATAGCAAAAAATAGTAAACCAAAAGTTCCTAAAAATAGCGTTCTTGGTCTTTTTCCTTTTAATACAAATTTTAAAGTATTCTCATAGATGATTTCTAATTTTGGGAGAAATATGTTTTGAAACCATATAGTGCTTGGTGTAAGTAGTTTTGTATTAACAATACGTAAAACTCCAGCTAATGCTAAAATTAAACCTAACGCATTTAATCCTTTTATACCAGTAGATAACCCACCTATAATAAAGAATACACCAATAGTAAATAGGGCTGAACTAAAAATTAAAATTCTTTTAAAATTAACTTCATCTTCTTTAATTTTCATATATACTGAAGTTAACATTGGGTTAATTACCAATGCAACAAATAGAGAAGAAGTAAGTACAATAATTAAAGTAATTGGAAGATAACGCATAAATTCTCCCATCATACCTGGCCAAAATGCAATAGGTAAAAAGGCTGCTAAAGTAGTTGCAGTTGAAGCTATAATAGGCATAGCTACTTCACCTACTCCATATTTTGCAGCATCAATTTTAGAATATCCTTCATCTAATAATCGATATACATTTTCAACAACAACAATTCCATTATCAACCAACATTCCTAAAGCAATTACTAATGAAAATAACACCATAGTATTTAAAGTAACTCCTATAGCGCTTAAAATAATAAACGAAATAAACATTGATAAAGGAATGGCTATACCTACAAAAAGTGCATTTCTAATTCCAAGGAAAAATAATAATACTAAAACAACTAAAATTACTCCTAAAATAATACTGTTTTCTAGGTCAGCAACCATAGTTTTGGTATCATTTGTTTGATCGTTTGTTTTAGATACATATAAATTTGAAGGAAAATAATTTTCTTTTGCTTTAGTAATAATTTTGTCTATTTGTGTGGAAGCATTAATTAAATTTTCACCACCTCTTTTAGTTACATCAAGCATCACTACGGGTTGTAAAAATTCACGAGCGTAGCTTTCTTTTTCTTGCTCTTTAAAAGTTACCGTTGCAATATCTCTTAAATAAACAATATTGTTATTCTCTTGCTTTACAATAATATCCTCAATTTCTTTGGCGTTTTTAAATTCTCCAATTACACGTACATTTCTTCGGATACCATTTTCCAATAAATCGCCTCCTGAAATGGTCATATTCTCATTTTGAATAGCCATGGCAATGTCATTAAAGCTAATTTGCGAAATTTCCATTTTGTACAAATCAACGCTAATTTCCATTTCTTTATCTTGGATTCCTCTAATATCAACTTTTGAAATTTCAGGAACTTTTTCAATTTCATCTTCTAAATATTCTCCATATTCTTTTAATTGATCCATTGAAAAATCACCAGATAAATTGATATTCATTATAGGAATTAATTCAGCAAAGTTCATTTCTTGAACATTTGGGTCTGCAGGTAAATCTTTTGGAAAATCTTTATCTGAAGTAGCGGCATCTACTTTGTCTTTAACTTTACGTAAAGCTTCTGTAGGAGTTACACTAAAATCAAATTCTACTTGTATAGATGAAAACCCTTCAATTGAAGTTGAAATAATTTCATTTACCCCAGAAATTCCATTAATTTCTTTTTCTAAGGGGCGCGTAATTAGTTTTTCAATATCTAGTGCAGAATTTCCAGGATAAGGTGTGGCAACATAAATTTGTGGCACAACAATTTCGGGAAATGCTTCTCTAGGCATACTTTGGTAAGAAAATATACCAGCCAAAAAAATCATTCCAATTAATACAAATACGGTCATTTTATTATGAATGGCCCATGTAGATAATTTAAATTCTTTTAATATTTTATTCATGCTTAATGTTGTTGTAAGTTAGTTGTTAACTAATTGCGGTTAATTTTAACCATGTCTCCAGATTTTACCAATCTAGCTCCAGCATTTACCAATACATCATTTTTTTGCAATCCTTCACTAATAAATGCAGTGTGGTTGTACTCTTTTTTAACAGTAACTAAACTTTTTACAACTTTATTTTCATTAGTTTCCATAGTTACTGTAAAAACGTAGTTGTTTCCGTTTTGATCTTGTTGAATTAATGTTGATGGAATGATGATTCCTTCTTCTTTAAAATCTAAAATTTTTAAATCTGCTAATAAGTTTGGTTTAATAGACTGGTCTGTATTATTAATATTTATGCGAGTTTTAAAACTTCTATTATCAGGATTTATATAATGCCCAATTTGTGCTATTTTTGAAGTAACTTCTTTATGAATTGAAGTAAAATTAACAATAGCTTCTGTTCCTATTTTTACAACAGGTAAATAAGATTCTGTTACGTCTGCTTCTACATAAACTTTATCTAAATTAACTAATCTAATAATTGGTGTTTGTGGATTAGTAAGTTCTCCGTTTTTAGGAAAAATTTCATCTACAATACCACTAAAAGGTGCGCTAATTTTCATTTTATTATTTTGAGTTTTTAAAGAAGCCAAGCTGTTCTCTAAACTTTCTTTTTGAGCTTTTGCCTGAAGATATTGCATTTCAGAACCTATTTTTTGATTCCATAATCGTTCTTGACGTTCAAAAGTGGTAATTGCTAAAGCTAATTGTGTATTAAGTTCATCAATTTTATTTTTAATTTCAGTATCATCTAATTGTACTAAAAGTTGACCAGCTTTTACTTTTTGTCCTTCTTTTACTAAAATTTGCGTAACTGTACCGCCTAATTCAGGACGGATTTCAATATTTTTATCAGCTTGTACAACACCTTGTATTTCAACATAATGTTTAAACATATCGTATTGTACGGGAAGTGTTGTTATAATAGGTAATCTTTTTGTAGTATCTAATTTTGAAATCTCACTTTCAACAATTTTTAATTCATTTGTGAGGCTATCAATTTTAGCAACTAATTTAAGTTCTTTGTTTTTTAATTTTTCTAATGAAGTTGTAGTCTCTTCTTTTTGTCCACACGAAAAAGTTAGTATGGCAGAAATTATAAGTATATTTATTTTTTTCATTTTGTTAGTTTTCTAGTTGTTAATAGGGTTATTTAAGGCACTGTCTAATGCTGCTTTATTAGCAATCACATTTAACATTGCTTGTAAATAATTTTGTTGCATAGTGTATAATTGGCGTTGTGCTTCAGACAATTCAAAACTTGTTGAAATTCCTTCAAAAAATTTAATTTGCTGTTTGTTTTCAATTCGTTCAGCTAATTTTAAGTTTTCTTTTGAAGTTTCCAATTCTTCAATACTGTACTGGTATTCAGTTTTAGCATTTTCAAGTTGAAGAGCTATTTTTTGTGCTGTTTCAGTTAACGTTGTTTTAGATTTTTCGAGTTCAATTTTGGCCTGTTGTGTTCTTGAGCTTCTTGCTAAACTGCTAAAAATTGGGATGTCTAAGCTTATTCCCAATAATGAAGAATCAAACCATTGTTGTTCTTTTTTTAAGAAGTCAAAATTTTGTCCAAAACCTGCGTACCCAAAGTTAACAAAACTACTTAAAGAAGGTAAGGCTTTACTTTGTTCAAGTTTCACTAATAGTTCATTAGCTCGTTCTGTATTTTTTGCAATTTTATAATCAATATGATTTTCAATTAATAAGTTAGATGTTAATAATTGTAAATCTGTATTTTTTGCTGCTAAATTAATTAGAGAATCTGTTAAAGTTACGATAGAATTGATTTCTATTCCTAAGGTAATGTTTAACATTTTGTAAGCAATATTCTTTAATTTTTTAGCTCTAGAAAGATTGCTTTTAACAGAAGATAATGTAATTTTAAGTTGCTCTACATTTTCTTCTTCAACAAAACCATTTTTAAAAATTTGGATGGTTTCTTCTAAGTTTTTTTCTAAAGTTTTAATGTTTTTTTCAAGTATGATAATGCTTTCTTCGCTAAGTAATACATTTCCATAAGCATTAATAACGGCTTCTCTTATACCTAATTCTGTTTTTTCTTTAGCTTGTTCACTAATTTGCAAATACGTTTTTGCCGATTGCAATCCTACTAAATAAGAACCATCAAAAATTAATTGATTTAGTGTTGCGGTGGCATTCATATTATGTTTGGTGCCAAATTCAACTTCAACAAATTCTCCTGCATTGCCGCCAAAAAAATCAGCAGGTATTAAAGAAACTTGCTGTTTTATCCAGTTTTGATAATCAATTTTAGCACTTATTTGTGGTAAGCCTATGGTTGTTGTTTCCCATTTTTTCTTTTTTGCAGCATCAATATCTCTTTCGGCATTTATTGATGCGTAGCTGTTTTTTAATGCATAATCAATAGCTTGTTCGAGTGAAAGTGAAATGCTTTCTTGAGCATTTATAACGTAGCTACTTAGTATTGCAATAATTAATAATGTCTTTTTCATTCTTAATATTCTGTGTTATTTATTTGTTCTTCTAAAACTATTAATCCTTTTAAAGTACTTATGGCTCTAGTATGATATTCTAAAACGCAGTATTCTAATTTTTTGATGGTATTTTTATTATAGGTGTACATGGTAGTGTCATAAACACTCATCATTAACGAAAAGTAAAATTTTGAGGCTAATTCAATGTTTATGTCCTTTCTATATAAACCCTCGTTCATTCCTTTTTGAATGTTTTTTGAAATACATTCTTTGAAAATTGAAAATTCTTTGGTCATAATTTTATGATACGTTTTGGGGTAATACTTCTCTAATTGATACATTGGAGAATCATCAGAGTTTTTAAACATATCTTTGAATATTTTTTTTATTTCATAATTTTCTTCAATGGCGTTGTACCCCTTTTCACAGATGCATAAAATACTATTGTGAATGTTTTGATGTACATAGGCAGTCGTTTCATCAACAAGTTCTTCCTTGTTTTTAAAATATTTATAGATAGTTTTTTTGGATACTGCCAAACTATTTGCAATATCATCCATAGTCACACTTTTAAAACCAAATTTTAAAAATATTTCTCCTGCTTTATTTAAAATTTTCTCTCTCATGGATAATTTAATCACTTATTTTGAATTGCAAATATAGAAAAGGAAACTTTAAACACAATAAAAGTTTCCGAAGTTTTAACACTTTAATAACATTTAATTTATTAAGGTGTTTGAAATAGTTAAAATTGAATGATGTATTTTTACCATAAATTACAATTAGAATGAGCACCATTGAAACATATAGAGAAGAGTTTTTAACATATTTACATAAAATAAACACAGTTAAAGAGCCTGTAAATTTATACGAGCCTATTAATTATATTTTAAATATTGGAGGTAAAAGATTAAGACCAATACTTACGTTATTAACTTGTGATATTTTTGGAGGAAATTATACTAAAGCATTAGATGCCGCTGTAGCAGTAGAGGTGTTTCATAATTTTACGTTACTTCATGATGATATAATGGATAGTGCACCAATTAGAAGAGGAAAGCAAACAGTACATACTAAGTGGAACGTTAATACAGGAATATTATCTGGAGATGCAATGATGATTATGGCTTACCAAAGCTTTGAAAGCTATGAGCCTGAACTTTTCAAAAAATTACTAAAGCTTTTCAACCAAACTTCATTAGAAGTATGCGAAGGACAACAATTAGATGTAGATTTTGAAAATAGAACTGATGTAACCATTCCTGAATATTTAAAAATGATTACAAATAAAACATCTGTTTTGGTTGCTTGCGCAATGAAAATGGGAGCTTTAATTGCAAACTCAAGTGATGAAGATGCAGAAAAAATATATAAATTCGGATTGTTTTTAGGACTTGCTTTTCAACTTCAAGATGATTATTTAGATACTTTTGGTAATGTGGAAGATTTTGGAAAACAAATAGGAGGTGATATTATGGAAAATAAAAAAACCTTTTTATATCTTAAAACTATTGAATTAGCAAACTCCAAAGATAAAAAGCAACTACATAATTTATATAACACTTCTACTGAATTACAAGAGAAAGTAACGGAGGTTAAAGATTTATTTATAAATTATAGAGTAGATAGAAATATTAAAAATGAAATTGAAAATTATACTCAAAAAGCATTTGACATTTTAACAGAAATTCAATTACCTATTGAAAAAAAACAAGAATTAATTGCTTTTGGAAATTGGTTAATGAAACGTAAAGTATGATTCCAGTTGTAAAAAATACCAATCAAATACTACAAGAAATAGATAAGCTGCACTTTTTTGAGGCTATTAAAAAACAATTAAATAAAGATTTTAATTTTTCAGGAATTATATATCAATTCCAAAGTAACTCACCACATAAATTAATTGAAGATTTAAGGTTGCAATTACATCAATTAATTACTTCAAACTTTTCAGGCTATTTAAACTTATTATATAGGATTGATGTTTCTGAAGCAGAAATTAAAAATATAACTGAGGTGGATATCAACGAAATAATTGAGCATGCTACATTTTTAATACTAAAAAGAGAATTTCAAAAAGTGTGGTTCAAAAGTAAATTCTAAATACAGGGTTTAAGGCTGAAGCATATAAAAAGTTTTTTGTTTTATCGTAAAGTACATCGTAGCGAAGTCCGATTGCTATATTTCCAGAAACATATTCAAGACCAAAATATAAGGCATCTTGCCAGGAAGAAATATCGTTTGCAAACACATATTTTTGATCTAGTTTTAAGCGTTCATATTCTGAAGAAACTTGAATATTACTAATAGGTTTATAAAAAGAGAGAATACTGCCTCCATAAAGGTTTGAAGTGGATTTTTGTGTAGTTGATTTATTTTTTACATACAAATAGCTAAAACTTACTCCTGAGCTAAACTGATCTGAAAAATCATAAATTACACTAGGAGAAATTGAAAATGTTGAGTAATTATTGCTAAACCCCATTGAAAACCCTCCACCAAATCTTAAATTTTTGGAGAAAGTATGTTGGTTGGGAGTTGTATTTTGACCTAAAATTGAAAAATTAATACCAATTAATAATGATAGTAAGCAGATAGTTTTGTGCATGTTATCAATTTTTTTACTAAGATAAGAATTTCTTTCAATTTTTTTATCAAATAATTATTGTGCATAAAGTAAATATGTATTATTTTTGCCACCAGTTTAAGGGACCCATAGCTCAGCTGGTTAGAGCACCTGACTCATAATCAGGGGGTCGAAGGTTCGAGCCCTTCTGGGTCCACAAAAAAGAAAGACTTTACAATTTTGTAAGGTCTTTTTTTATGATGTAAAAATTTGTATATCAATATATTATATTGGTATAATTATTCAATTAACTTCTTTTTCTAATCAAAGCTTTATTAAGTTTTTAACTAAAAATGGCATAGAAAAGGTGTCAGAAAAGGTATTCCTTTTTTTAAGTGGTGCCCCATTCTAATAATTCCTAAAATTTCAATTAGGTTTTATATAGATAAGTCTAAAATAAATAAAAAGCTGAGCCTGATAGATAATAAAATCCGTCAGGCATTTTTATTGCTTCAAGCTTCAGGAACTACATTTAATGTGTATCATATTTTAGAAAAGCAAACAAAAGAATATAGCGTCATAGCTTATTTTAATGTTTTTCTAAATAAGCTTAAAAGACTTATTGGAATTGATATTAAACAAGCTACTTATGATAAATATGAAAATGTAATAAAGAGTATTTAAAAGATTTACAGTTTCTCCTTACTTTATAATTTTGATTATTTAGGTGCACATTATAATTCGATTGCTTTAAAAAAAGTTAATAGAAAAATTCAAACTTTTCAGAATTTAATAAATCCAAATTATGATAAAATAGCTTGGATTGAAAGACAAATAGAAAATTACAAATCAAGAATTGAAAAAGAAAAAGAAGAAAATATGATTACATTCTTTAATTCTAAAATTAATCAATCCGAATTAGAATTATCAAAGCTTAAAAATAAAAATACTGAATTCAGAGATCAAAGCTTTAATCTTACTTGGAAATTACTTGAATTAAATAAAGGGATAATTTCAAAAATTGATTTATTATTACAAGAAAGAAATTCAATTTCAATTGAATTTACTAAAAATAAGAATAATTTATTAATTTCAATTAATGAAAATCATTTTAAGATTCTAACTCATGGAAAAGAATATCAAATTGAAATGAAAAATCTAGGTTTTATAAATTTGGATGGCAATTATATTTTAGAGATTAACAACTTTAATAATTTAAAAGTAAACAAAGTTTTAGAAATAAGTTCTAGAATAATATTTGACATTTTCTATTATAAAAACTTAGATAATCCAATTAATTTACGTTATGAATAAAACCAATAGGCAACAATACATATGTTTTATAACTAATTTCAAGTACATTTACAAAAATCTTTTAGGAATTTTTTGTACGTTTTTATTTGTTAAATTAGTTGCTCAAAAACTAACGAAATCATAACTAAAACTGCTGTGAGCAATTAAAACTAACCAATATGAAAAAAATAAAATTATCTTTACCTCTAATTGTCCTATTGTATACTGCTCTTGTTGGGTGCAAAAATGATACTAAATTAGAACCTCAAGTAAAAACTTCTGATTTAGAGTTAACTGCTTTAATAACAAAACAAGTTGATAGCCTCTATTCAGTATATGAAAGATTTGATTACGATTGGATTGAATTTTTTGCTGATGACTATACAGCAATTTATCCAAATTCACCAATAAAACAGATGACTAAAGATTCATTAAAGGCTCAATGGAAAAGAATTTATAACAAATTTGATGTAAAACTTCTCCATCGTGGTAAGCCAACTATTATACCATCTGAAGACATGGCTATTTCCTATAATACATACAATGAAATTTTCATTAACAAAAAAACCTCAGACACAATAAAAAATGTTGGAACCTATATTATAAATTGGAAAAAACAACCAGATAATTCTTGGAAAATAGTATTTGAAACATTACAAAATCATTAAAAACTGTACACAATAGAATCTATTGTCTTATTTGATAAAGATGGATTTTCAAGTGACGAAAAATATTTTTTTAAAATGGAATATAAAAATTGTTGGTGCTTGGGGTAAAAGCAAGCATACACTAAATGAACCAAGTTTTGAAAAAGTAAAAGGCGTGTGGAAATACTATCATGAAAACGGTAAACTTGCATTAGAAGGAAACTTTTTGTTTTAATTAAGGTAAAAATGCAGATATATTGAAGTTTAGAATATTAAATCTATTTTGTCAATAATAAGATGAAAATTGTTTCGTTGTTAAAAAATAGTATCTTTGTAAAATAGGTTTAGAAACCAAAGTTATAGAATTACGTTATAAACCCCTCTGAATGAAAAGTAAGTTTAACATATTAATGTTAGGGTTTTGTTTTATGCTAAATAGTTTTAAAGCATTTGCAATATCAGATCCTCCTACACCTACGTCGTGGCCTGGAGGAGGTGAGCCTGGACTTCCAATAGGGGGGCTACTTCCTTACTTAATAATTTCAGGTGTATTTTATGGTATTTATGAGCTAAGAAAAAAAAGGGACTAACTATTTTTCTAACAATCGAGCAACATATTTTCCTATAACATCAAATTCTAAATTCACTTCTGTTCCAATTTTAAAAGTATAAAAGTTGGTATTTTCAAATGTATAAGGAATTATAGCTACTGAAAACCCATTTTTTTTAGAATCCACAACAGTTAAACTAACTCCATTTAAAGTAATGGAACCTTTTTCAATGGTAATATTATTTAAATTTGTATCATATTCAAAGCTAAAAACCCAGCTTCCATCTTCTTCAATAATATTTGTACAAGTGGCAGTTTGATCCACATGACCTTGAACAATATGGCCATCCAATCTAGCACCTAAAATCATTGCGCGCTCTAAATTAATAACATCTCCAATTTTTAAGTGTTTTAAGTTAGATTTTTCAAGAGTTTCTTTTATGGCAGTTACAGTGTATGTGTTATTTAAAATTTTAACAATGGTTAAGCAAACACCATTATGTGCAACACTCTGGTCAATTTTTAATTCAGATGTAAAATCGCTTTCAATTGTAATGTGAAAATTTTCACCTTCCTCCACAATATTTTTTACCGTTCCTAATTTTTCTATTATACCTGTAAACATACTTTTTTCAATTTAATTGATTACTTTTGAAGTCTCAAAATTAAGCATAATAAACTTTTTTTATGGATAAATCTGAAAAAATTAAATTAGGAATTTCTATTGGAGATTTTAATGGTATAGGGATAGAAATTATCTTAAAAACATTTTTAGATAAACGAATGTTAGATTTTTGTACTCCAATAATTTTTGGGTCAACTAAATTAATAACTAGTTATAAAAAAAATACTAACATTAATGTGCTATTTAATGGTATTAAACAAGTAGATAAAGCTATTCAAGGTAAAATTAATATTGTTAACCTTTGGAAAGAAGATATTGATGTTGAATTAGGAAAACCAACAAAACAGTCTGGTAAATATGCATTTCTTTCTTTAAAAGCTGCTACAGAAGCTTTAAATAATGGAAGTATAGATGTATTGGTAACAGCTCCAATTAATAAAGACAATATACAATCTGAAAATTTTAAATTCCCAGGGCATACCGAGTATTTAGAATCGAAAATTGAAGGAGATAGTTTAATGATTTTAATGACCAATAAAATTAGAATTGGATTAATTACAGGGCATATTCCAGTTTCTAAAATTTCGGAAAATATCACACCAGATTTAATCAAACAAAAAGTAGCTATTTTATATACTGCTTTAAAACAAGACTTTGCAATTCAAAAACCCAAAATAGCTATTTTAGGATTAAATCCACATTGTGGAGACCACGGAGTTATTGGTTTGGAAGATGATGAAATAATTAAACCTACAATTTTAGAAATTCAAGAAGAAGGTAAATTAGTTTATGGTCCATATGCAGCAGATAGTTTTTTTGGTTCAGAAAATTATAAAAATTTTGATGCAATTTTAGCAATGTATCATGATCAAGGATTGGCACCGTTTAAAACACTCTCATTTGGTGAGGGCGTAAATTATACAGCAGGGTTAGCAAAAATAAGAACCTCACCAGATCACGGAACAGCTTATGAGCTGGCAGGAAAAGGGCAAGCCAGTATTAATTCTTTTAAAGAAGCGGTTTTTAGCGCTATTCAAATTTTTAGAACAAGAGAAGAATATAAAAGTTTGACAGAAAACACTTTAAAAATAACCCATCAAAAATAAAAAGAATAAAAATTAAGAATTTATTTTAAAATAATAGGTATATTTTTATATCTTTGCACGCTCAAATTGAAGTTCGAAATGAAAGATTTAAAAGAATTTGAAATTTCTTTTGTTGGTTTAAAAGAAGGGGTACATCATTTTGAATATATAATTGAGAAAGAGTTCTTTGATTTTTTTGAGTACGAAGAATTTTACAATTCAAATGTAAAAATAGATTTGTCTTTTTTAAAAAAAGCTACGATGTTTGAATTAGAGTTTTCTATTTTAGGATGGGTTGAAGTTGCTTGTGATGTAACAAATGAATTATTTCAACTACCAATAAATTCTAAAATGGATTTAATTGTGAAGTTTGGTGATGAATATAATGATGAAAATGAAGAATTATTAATCATACCCCATACAGATTATAAACTGAATGTAGCACAATTTATTTATGAAACAATTGTTTTGTCAGTACCATTAAAAAAGATTCACCCAGGAGTTGCAGATGGGACTCTAAAATCGGAAGTACTAGAGAAGTTAAAAGAATTTGAAATAAAAGAAGAAGTTGAAAAACAAACACCTGATGAAAACATCAATGAAACTATTGATCCAAGGTGGAATAAATTAAAAGATATACTAATAGACAAAAATAAGAGTAATGGCACATCCTAAAAGAAAAATATCAAAAACTAGAAGAGATAAAAGAAGAACTCATTATAAAGCAGTAGCTCCTCAAGTGGCTATTGATCCAACAACAGGAGAAGCTCATTTATACCACAGAGCCCACTGGCATGAAGGAAAACTTTATTACAGAGGTCAAATAGTTATTGATTCTGAAGAACTTCAAGCTTAAATTCAAAAGATTTAAAAATAAAAAAACTCTCATTTTTGAGGGTTTTTTTTATTTTTTACAGTGATTTTAGCTAAAAAGTGATAAAAATCGCTTATAATTAAAAATAATTTTCATTACTTTGAACCTCTTTTTTGATTAAAAGAAAACCAATTATGACAAAAATTACCGCAGCAATAACCGCCGTTGGCAAGTATCTTCCTGAAGATATTTTATCTAATGAAATGTTAGAAAAAATGGTTGATACAAATGACGAATGGATTTTTACTAGAACAGGAATTAAAGAGCGAAGAATATTAAAAGGAGAAGGTAAAGGAACTTCTTTTATGGCTATAAAAGCAGCCCAAGAACTTATAGAAAAGAAAAAACTAAATCCCAAAGAAATTGAGTTAGTAATTGTTGCAACTGCTACCCCAGATATGCAAGCAGCAGCTACAGCAGCTTATGTGGCAACTCAAATTGGAGCAGTAAATGCATTTGGTTTTGATTTAGAGGCTGCTTGTTCAAGTTTTTTATATGGAATGTCTGTAGCTTCTAAGTATATTGAATCTGGAAAATACAAAAAAGTATTATTGATAGGTGCAGATAAGTGCTCTTCAATGATAGATTATACAGACAGAGCAACCTGTATAATATTTGGAGATGGAGCTGGAGCTGTTTTATTTGAACCAAATACAGAAGGATTAGGATTGCAAGATGAATATTTAAGGAGTGATGGGTCTGGAAGAGAGTTTCTTCAAGTAAAATCTAGTGGGTCAATGTACCCAGTTACAAAAGAAACTCTAGAAAATAGAGAGAACTTTGTTTTTCAAGACGGTAAAACAGTATTTAAAAATGCTGTTTTTAACATGGCAGATGTGGCAGTAAAAATATTAGAAAGAAATAATTTAACTAAAGAAGATGTTTCATGGTTGGCAGCTCACCAAGCTAATAAGCGGATTATTGAAGCAACAGCCAATAGAATAAAATTAGAAAGCTCAAAAGTAATGATGAATATTGAAAAGTATGGAAACACTACTTCTGCAACATTACCATTACTATTAGCAGACTATGAAGAACAACTAAAAAAAGGAGACACTATAATTTTTGCAGCATTTGGAGGAGGGTTCACTTGGGGATCAATATACTTCAAATGGGCTTATAATTCATAATAAATTAACAACTAAAACTAAATGAATATGGAATTAAAAGATATTCAAAATTTGATAAAATTTGTTGCTAAATCTGGCGCAAGTGAAGTAAAGTTAGAAATGGAAGATATAAAAATCACCATTAAAACTGGATCAGAAAAAACGGAAACAACAATTGTACAACAGGCTCCTATGGGGATGCCTCAGATGCAAATACCTAGTCAAGCAGCAGCAACATCGTCAGTTGAAACTCATGTAGCCGGAACAGAAAAGAAAGATGAAGCTTCAAATTATATTGAAATAAAATCACCAATTATTGGAACGTTTTATAGAAAACCATCTCCGGACAAACCAGTTTTTGTTGAGGTAGGTGATACTGTTAGTCCTGATACAGTTGTTTGTATTGTTGAAGCAATGAAGCTTTTTAATGAAATTGAATCTGAAGTTTCAGGAAAAATAGTTAAAATACTGGTAGAAGATGGTACTCCAATTGAATTTGGACAACCATTATTTTTAGTAGATCCTTCATAAAACAATTTCAATTTTCATATTCAATAAAATCAAGTTGAGATTATTGAATTGAATAAAATTACGCATTATGTTTAAAAAGATATTAATTGCCAATAGAGGTGAGATAGCATTACGTGTTATTAGAACTTGTAGAGAAATAGGAGTAAAAACAGTTGCAGTTTATTCAACTGCTGATGCTGAAAGTTTACATGTGCGCTTTGCGGATGAAGCAGTATGTATTGGACCACCTCCAAGTAGTGAGTCTTACTTAAAAATGTCAGCAATTTTAGCTGCGGCTGAAATTACCAATGCCGATGCAATACATCCAGGATATGGCTTTTTAGCTGAAAATGCTAAATTTTCTAAACTTTGCGAAGAACACGGCATAAAATTTATTGGTGCTTCTGCAGATATGATTAGCAAAATGGGAGATAAAGCATCAGCTCGTGCAACAATGAAAGCTGCAGAAGTTCCTACAATACCTGGCTCAGATGGTATTTTAGAAACTTTTGAAGAAGCTGAAAAATTAGCGGATGAAATGAAATACCCTGTAATGCTCAAAGCAACTGCAGGTGGTGGAGGTAAAGGGATGAGAGCAGTTTGGAAAAAGGAAAAATTAAAAGACGCTTGGGATTCTGCTCGTCATGAAGCTGCTGCAGCATTTGGAAATGATGGTATGTACATGGAAAAATTAATTGAAGAACCAAGACATATTGAAATTCAAGTTATTGGTGATTCATTTGGAAAAGCCTGTCATTTATCTGAAAGAGATTGTTCAATTCAACGTCGTCATCAAAAGTTAACTGAAGAGGCGCCATCACCATTTATGACCCCTCAGTTAAGAAAAAAGATGGGAGAAGCTGCTGTAAAAGCTGCAGAATATATTTCATATGAAGGCGCAGGTACAGTAGAGTTTTTAGTAGATAAACACAGAAATTTCTACTTTATGGAGATGAATACTCGTATACAAGTAGAGCACCCAATTACAGAGCAGGTTATAGATTATGATTTAATTTATGAGCAAATAAAAGTGGCAGCAGGTATCCCTATTTCAGGAAAGAACTATATGCCAAAATTACATTCTATTGAGTGTAGAATAAATGCAGAAGACCCATATAATGATTTTAGACCTTCTCCTGGTAAAATAACGACTTTACATACACCAGGAGGTCATGGAGTAAGAGTTGATACTCACGTTTACGCTGGTTATTCAATCCCGCCTAATTATGATTCTATGATTGCAAAATTAATAACGACTGCTCAAACAAGAGAAGAAGCTATTAATAAAATGAAAAGAGCATTAGATGAATTTATAATTGAAGGAGTTAAAACAACTATTCCATTTCATAGGCAATTAATGGATCATCCAGATTATATAGCAGGGAATTATACTACTAAATTTATGGAAGACTTTAAAATACAGCTAGAGGAATAGAGTAGTAGTGTTTCAAATTAAAATTAAAATAAAGGATATGAGAACTCATATCCTTTATTTTTTTAAATTTACTTTCAATTAGAAATCTTATGAAGCAAAAAGAGTTGCATATTGATGGTATAGATAAGGTAATTTTAAAGCATTTAATGAAAGATGCTCGTACACCTATCTTAGGAATTGCTCGTGAAATAGGAATCTCTGGAGCAGCTATTCATCAGCGATTAAGAAAGTTAGAATCTGTTGGACTTATAGCAGGTTCAAAATTTATAATAAACCCTAAAGTTTTAGGGTATAAAACTTTAGCCTTTGTTGGAATATTCTTGGATGCAGCAAGTAAATATTCAGCTGCAATTAAAAGATTGAAAGAGATTCCAGAAGTAATAGAAAGTCATTATACAACAGGTAACTATGCAATTTTTATTAAAATTTTATGCCGTGATAACGAACATTTAATGCATCTGTTAAATCAAGACATTCAATCTATCAAAGGAGTTGCAAGAACAGAAACTTTTATATCCTTAGACCAACAAATAGACAGACAGATTAATTTATAAAAAAAACCAGTTTAAACTGGTTTTTTTTATAAATTAATCTCTAGAGCCTAAAATTCTAAACCCCCAATATAATAACATTGCTAATGATCCTAATGCTGCCACTAAATAGGTTCTGGCAGCCCACTTAAGAGCATCTTTAGCCCCGTCTTGCTCACTATTGGTAAGCATATTATTAGTTTTTAGCCAAGCTAGCGCTCTATTACTTGCATCGTATTCAACAGGTAGCGTTATAAAACTAAACAGTGTTGCAATAGCCATCATAACAAGTCCAGCAACAGCAATTAAAAATCCAATTCCAGTTGTTCCAGAAGCAGCCCCTAATAAAATACCTCCAATTACTAACCATAATGAAAATTTTGAAGTAACACTTACAACAGGAACAATTTTAGAGCGCATAGTTAACCATTGGTATGCTTGAGCGTGTTGTACTGCATGACCAACTTCATGAGAAGCTACTGCAGCAGCAGAAGCATTTCTTTGGTTGTAAACAGCCTCACTTAAATTTACAGTCTTGTTAACAGGGTTGTAATGGTCTGTTAATTGACCAGGTGTAGAAATAATCTTCACGTCAAAAATACCATTGTCATGTAGCATTTTTTCGGCAATTTCTCTTCCAGTTAATCCATTTTGTAACTGTACTTTTGAATAGTGTCTAAATTTGTTTTTTAATTGCTGACTAACTAGCCAACTAATTAATGAAATTCCTCCAATTATAATATAATATCCAATCATAAATTTCTTCTTTAGTTTATGTTTTTAATTTTGGTAAATTTACATCATAAATTATTCCAAAAAAAAGGAACAGACAAAATGACAAAAACGCCAAACATTCTTTTAATTTATACTGGTGGAACTATTGGTATGGTTAAAGATTACAAAACTGGAGCACTAAGAACGTTCAATTTTGATAAATTGTTAAAACATATTCCCGAAATAAATCATTTAAAATGTACCATTAGCAGTGTTTCTTTGAGTGAGCCAATAGATTCTTCCAATATGAATCCTGATAATTGGGTGTTAATTGCTGAAATTATTGAAGAAAATTATGAAGCTTATGATGGTTTTGTGGTTTTACATGGCTCTGATACGATGTCTTATACAGCTTCGGTAATAAGTTTTATGTTAGAAAATCTTTCAAAGCCCATTATTTTTACAGGTTCACAATTACCTATAGGTGATTTAAGAACAGATGCTAAAGAAAATTTAATTACTTCAATTGAAATAGCTGCTTCTCAAGATAAAAATAAACCAGTTATTTCGGAAGTATGCTTGTACTTCGAATATAAATTATACAGAGCTAATAGAACAATAAAAATAAATGCAGAACATTTTGAGGCATTTACTTCGCCTAACTATCCAGCTATTGGTGAAAGTGGAGTTCATTTGAAATTTAACAAACAATTGATATATAAATCTAAAAGTAGTAAACCTTTAAAAGTTAGAAAAAAATTAGACAATAATATTGTTGTTTTAAAGATTTTTCCCGGAATTACAAAATTAGTTGTTGAAAGTATATTATCAATAAAAAATTTAAAAGGAGTTATTTTAGAAACTTATGGTTCTGGAAACGCCCCAACTGAAAAGTGGTTTGTAAACTTGTTAAAAGCAGCAATTAAAAATGGTATCCACATTGTGAATGTAACTCAATGCGCTGGAGGAAGTGTAATTATGGGACAATATGAAACCAGTGTTGAGCTGGAAAAAATAGGAATTATAAGTGGGAATGATATTACAACAGAATCAGCCATAGCAAAGCTTATGTACTTATTGGGGGAAAATATTCCAAAAAAGAAGTTTAAATCTATTTTTGAAACAGAGTTAAGGGGTGAAATGACAACTGCAGAGTGATTTTTTTTTAATTATTTAAGAAATAACGTAATTAATATTTAATAAAACATCTGATAGTAGAAATATTTTTATTGATATTTTAAAAAAAATCAATTTCTAAAAAAATAATTTAAAGTGCTTATAAAATTTTCAGAATTCAACATTTTTTTGTTACTTGCCATTCGCAAAAGATGTCGAGGATTGGAGTTATAAGAAAGTTTACAACTTTAGAGTTTTCTCTCCAATAGACAAATTTGTTTTAAAAATATTTTATATTTAACCCGTAAAAAATTAATAAATTAACTATTACACGATGAAAAGAGTATTTACTATCCTTGCAATTACAGGATTACTATTATTTGGAGCAGCACCTAAAGCAATTGCACAAGATGCAGCTAACACTGAACAAGTTGCAGATGATGCAGCTGAAGCAAAAACATTTCACCAAGAATTAAAGCAACGTTTTATTGAAGGTGGACCATTCTTTATGGGAATTGTATTAGTAGCCTTAATTTTAGGATTAGCTATTGCAATTGAAAGAATTATTTACTTGAATATGGCAACTACTAACACAAAAAAATTAGTAAATAAAGTGGATGATGCATTAGCATCTGGTGGTGTAGAAGCAGCTAAAGAGGTTTGTAGAAATACAAAAGGGCCTGTAGCATCTATTTTTTATCAAGGTTTAGATAGAATGGACGAAGGTGTAGATGCAGCTGAAAAAGCAGTTGTTGGATACGGTGGAGTTCAAATGGGATTATTAGAAAAAAATATTTCTTGGTTATCTTTATTTATTGCATTAGCACCAATGCTTGGTTTCATGGGAACTGTAATTGGTATGATTAAAGCCTTTGACTCTATTCAAGCAGCTGGTGATATTTCTCCAACAGTAGTAGCAGGAGGTATTAAAGTAGCGTTATTAACTACAGTATTTGGTTTAGTTGTTGCAATTATTCTTCAAATATTTTATAACTATATTATTTCTAAAGTAGATAGTATTGTTAACAATATGGAGGATGCATCAATATCACTTGTTGACCTTTTGGTTAAACATAAAAAATAATAACAATTATGAATAAGAATTTATCAAAAATATTAACACTAATTGCAGGACTAATTGGGGCTATAGGGTTTGTTTTCTTCATAAGAGTTATTATGGCTGGAGATGATGCTATTGAGAACGATGCTGCTGTTCAAGCAAGTATTGTATCTCCTTTTGTCCTTTTTGCAGAAGTAGTGTTAATAGCAACAGCAATAATTGCTGTTATATTTTCAGTAGTGAATTTGCTAAAAAACCCACAAGTTTTAAAAAGATCGTTAATTGCCGTAGGTGTGTTAATAGTATTTTTAGTAATAGCATATTCAATATCTTCTGATGCAGCTGTTACAGATACAGTTGGAAAAGTATTAGAAGATGGTGAAGCAGGAAGTGTTTCAAAATGGGTAAGTACTGGAATTAACTTTAGTGCAATTTTAGGTATTATTGGTTTTGGAGCCTTTTTTATTGACTTTGTAAGATCACTTGTAAAATAAACGAATTATGGCAAGAAGAGAAAATTCAGAAATAAATGCTGGTTCAATGGCAGACATTGCGTTCTTGCTTTTAATATTTTTCTTAGTGACAACTACGATGGATGTGGACTCTGGAATTGCACGTAAGCTGCCAGAAAAAAGTGAAGATACACCTGAAGTAACTATAAAAGAGAAAAACGTTTTAGATATTGTTGTTAACCGTAACAATCAACTTTTAGTTGAAAACGAATATGTTCAGGTTGCAGACATCAGACGTTTGGCTATGGAGTTTATTGATAATGGTGGAGGTTTGTCAGCACCAAAAGATGATCAACCAGGTAAACCTTGTGATTATTGTAATGGAGCTAAAGATCCAGAATCTTCAGATCACCCAACTAAAGCAATAATATCTTTACAAAGCGATAGAGGTACAACTTATGGAATGTACGTGTCTATTCAAAATGAAATTGAAGCGGCATATAATGAGTTGAGAAATAAATTATCATTACAAAAGTATAAAAGACGTTATGATGATTTATTGAAAGACTATAAAGACAATCCTACTGAGAATTTAAAAGTAAAAATTGATTTTTTGAAGGATAGTTATCCTCAAATAATTACAGAACCTGAACCAATTAAATAATATCAGATATGAGTAAGTTTAAAAAGAAGAAAAAAGGGTTACCTGCAATTTCTACGGCATCTTTACCTGATATTGTATTTATGTTGCTATTCTTTTTTATGGTTTCAACTACAATGAGAGAGACTGATTTATTAATTAAAAAGCCAGTTCTTCCTACAGCTAGTGAAGTAAAAAAATTAGAGCATAAAAGTTTGGTAAGTACTATTTATGTTGGTAAATCAAAAGATACAAGAATATCTGGAGATAAAATTCAAGTAAATGATAAAATTATAGATGTAAATGACATCCCAAATTTTATATTTGCAGAAAGAGCTTTAAGAAAAGAAGAAGAAGTTAAATTTATGACTACTTCAATTAAAGCTGATAAAGAAGCCAATGTGGGTACCATTCTTGATATTAAAGAACAATTAAGAGATATCAATGCTTTAAAAGTTAGTTTTTCTACCACTAAAGGTAACAATATTAAAAGTAACTATTAAAAGCAAAGTTAACTTTATATAACTAAAAAAGGCAATCAAAATACTTTTGATTGCCTTTTTTAGTTATATAAAGTATATTTGTTATTATGCGTAAATATCTATTACTATTTTTATTTTTTAGTAGCTTTTTAAAGTTACAGTCACAAGTAAAAAATGATACTATTGATTCTAGTTATTTAGAAGATCAAATTTATGTAGCATTGACTTATAATATATTATTTAATAAGCCAAATGGTATTGAGCAAAAAGGTTTTTCAGGAGGTTTTTCTATCGGTTTTATAAAAGATCTACCTTTCAATAAGCAGCGTAATTTAGGAATTGGTTTAGGAGTTGGTTATAACTATAATGCCTATATTCAAAACTTAAAAATAGTTGGTGATATTAATAAAACTTTATTTGAATTAGCTGAAAATTATTCGATTAATAGATTTGGGATTAGTTCTATTGAAATGCCATTTGAATTGCGTTGGAGAACTTCTACTGCTTCAAAATATAAATTTTGGAGAATTTATACGGGTGTTAAATTTTCGTATGCTTTAACTACTAAATCTAAATATAGTGACGAAAATAGTACAATTAGAACTAAAAATATTCCAGATTATAACAAATTCCAATATGGATTAGTTTTTTCGGGAGGTTATAGTAATTGGAATTTATACTTGTATTATGGATTAAAGCCTCTATTTAAAAATAATGTTACGTTTGATAATCAAAAGTTGAGGTTGAATGAATTTAATCTAGGATTGAAATTTTATATAATGTAAATTGTATAAGCTAAAAATTGACTTATTAAACCTAAAGTAAACCCCCAAAAAACTTCACTAAATTTATGCGCTTTTAACCTAAGTCGGGCAGTAGATATTAGTCCTGCTAAAATAAAAAAGATAGAAATTATAATTAATAAGTTCAACTTGTAATGATAGCTAAAGTATATTAAAAAACCTATCAGCCCAGCAATAGCAGAAGAATGTAGGCTTATTTTGATTTTTAGAAATAATAAAATATAAGATATGATTAAGCTTAGGCCATAACCAAAAAATAGTAAGGTAAGTAAATTAACAATAGTCAATTTATATAACCAGTTTCCAATAATATAGGATAATGCAATAAAAAGAAGTGTTGGAAATTTACGCTCTTCAATGCTAGTCATATGGTAACTCTTTATCATTCCAAACCTTTTTATGGTGTACAAAAAGATAATAGGAAATAAATAGGTTCCAATAAAAATTACTGATAAAATGGTGTATTCTTGTAGCTTAAATATATGCCTTGGAACAAATAGGAAGTACAATAAAGCTCCAATAATTGGAAAATTAATAGGGTGAAAAAAATAAGAGATAAATTTAGATATTTTCATAACTTTTATAATTCCTTTATATCATTTTTTTTCTTAATCTTGCAACAGGAATATCTAATTGTTCTCTATATTTGGCAATAGTTCTTCTAGCTATAGGGTAACCTTTTTCTTTTAAAATAGCAGCAAGCTTATCATCAGTTAAGGGCTTCTTTTTATCTTCTTCCTTAATGACATTTTCTAGTATAGTTTTTATTTCTTTAGTAGAAACGTCTTCTCCTTGTTCGTTTTTCATAGATTCAGAGAAGAATTCTTTGATTAATTTAGTACCATAAGGTGTTGATACGTATTTGCTGTTAGCTACTCTTGAAACAGTTGAAACATCCATATTAATTACATCTGCAACATCTTTTAAAATCATTGGTTTTAACTTACGTTCATCACCAGATAAAAAATAATCCTTTTGATGTTGCATAATTGCATCCATAGTTAAAAGCAATGTTTGCTGGCGTTGTTTTATTGCATCTATAAACCATTTTGCAGCATCAAGTTTTTGTTTAATAAATGTAACAGCGTCTTTTTGTGATTTAGATTTATCTTTGGAATCTTTATAACCTCTCATCAAATTGTTATATTCTTGAGAAACATGTAATTCGGGAGCATTTCTTGAGTTTAAGGTAAGTTCTAATTCACTTTCAATAATTCTAATAGTAAAATCAGGAACAATTTGTTCGGCAATTTTATTATTACCAACGTACGAACCTCCAGGTTTTGGGTTTAATTTTTCAATTTGATGAATAGCTTCTTTTAATTCACTTTCTTTAATATGATGTTTTTGTAATAATTTGGAATAGTGTTTTTTAACAAATGAATCGAATGAATTTTCTAAAATGTTAATTGCTAAATTTATGCTTGGTTTCTCGTCTTTTCTTTTTAGTTGAATTAGTAAGCATTCTTTTAAATCTCTTGCACCAACACCAGCAGGATCTAATTGTTGAACTTTTTGTAATAATCGTTCTAATTCTTCTTCGGTTGTAAAAATATTTTGAGTAAATGCTAAATCATCTAAAATATCAAGTAAACTTCTTCTTATATAGCCGCTTTCATCTATGCTACCAATTAAAAACTCTACAATGGCTTCTTCTTCCTCGGTTAAACGGTAAGTGTTCATTTGAGTTTTTAAATGCTGCGTAAATGAAGTTCCTGAAGCATAAGGGATATTTTTATCCTCATCATCAGAAGAGTAATTATTAGATTGTGTTTTGTAGCTAGGAATTTCATCATCACTTAAATATTCATCAATATTAATATCTTCTGTATTTATATTTTCATTTCCAGAGTCGTCAAATTCATCATTTAATTGAGCGTTTTCAAATTCATCAACACTAGTTTCTTTGCCACTTTCTAACGCAGGGTTTTCTTCTAATTCTTGCTTTAATTTTTGCTCAAATGCTTGTGTAGGCAATTGAATCAATTTCATTAATTGAATTTGCTGAGGAGATAATTTTTGTAATAATTTATATTGTAAACTTTGTTTAAGCATGTATTAAATTGAAATAGCTTTTGATAAAAATACAAAAAAACTTATTATGAAAAATAATAAGTTTTTTAACGTTTTATTTAAAATTCTGCGTTTTGTGGTGTACGAGGATAAGGGATTACATCTCGTATATTTCCCATTCCTGTTGCAAATTGAACCAAGCGTTCAAAACCTAATCCAAAACCACTGTGAACTGCAGTTCCAAATTTTCGAGTGTCTAAATACCACCATAGTTCTTTTTCATCAATATTTAGAGCTGCAATTTTTTGTTTTAAAACATCTAAACGCTCTTCACGTTGGCTACCTCCAACAATTTCACCTATTCCTGGGAATAAAACATCCATAGCTCTTACCGTTTTACCATCATCGTTTAAACGCATATAAAAAGCTTTAATATTTGCTGGATAATCAAATAAAATAACAGGACATTTAAAGTGTTTTTCTACAAGGAATCTTTCATGCTCACTTTGTAAATCTGCTCCCCATTCATTTATTATATATTGAAATTTTTTCTTTTTGTTTGGTTTACAATTTCTTAAAATATCAATAGCTTCGGTATAACTTACTCGTTTAAAATTGTTTTCTACTACAAACTGTAACTTTTCTAATAAGGACATTTCACTTCTTTGTGCAGCGGGTTTTCCTTTTTCTTCTTCTAAAAGTCTGTTGTTTAAGAAAGCCAAATCATCTTTACAATTTTCTAGAACATAAGAAATAACCGATTTAATAAAATCTTCGGCTAAATCCATATTATCATCTAAATTGTTAAAAGCTACTTCAGGCTCAATCATCCAAAATTCAGCTAAATGTCTAGTTGTATTTGAATTTTCAGCTCTAAAAGTAGGTCCAAAAGTATATACTTTTCCTAAAGCCATGGCGTAGGTTTCAGCTTCAAGTTGACCAGAAACGGTTAAATTTGTTTCTTTTCCGAAAAAATCTTTGGAGTAGTCAACCTTTCCATCTTCGTTTTTTGGCAAATTATTTTTATCTAGGGTTGTTACATTGAACATTTCTCCTGCTCCTTCAGCATCAGAACCTGTAATGATTGGTGCATGAAAGTTGTAAAAACCATTTTCTGTAAAATATTTGTGTACTGCAAATGAAAGGGCAGAACGTAAACGCATAACTGCACTAAATGTATTAGTTCTAATACGTAGATGGGCATTTTCGCGTAAAAACTCGAAACTGTGCTTTTTGGGTTGTATTGGATATTCTTCAGGATTAGAATCTCCTAAAATCTCTATATCAGATACTTGAATTTCTACACTTTGCCCCTTTCCTAAGCTTTCATTTAAGGTTCCTTTTATTGCTATAGCAGCACCTGTAGTGATGCGCTTTAAAATACTTTCATCGGTATTTTCAAAGTCAACAACACATTGTATATTATTAATAGTTGAACCATCATTTAAAGCTATAAAGCGGTTTGCTCTAAAAGTTTTAACCCAACCTTTAATTTGTATTTCTTGTAAAAAATTTTTTGAACTTAAAAGTTCAGCAACATTGGTTCTCATTATAATCAAATTTTTAAGAACTGCAAAGATACATGAACTAATGAAAGTTGGAAAGTCTAACCTTTGAAAGTTTACTTGTTTTGTTATAATTAGTTATCTCCGTTTTCTTCTGGTGTAAGGATGTCTAATGTAGGTTCTTTAAATGTTTTTTTATTGGCAATTGTTTTTTCCAATGAAAGCAATAAAGAAGGTAATAATAATAAATTAGAAACCATAGCAAATAACAAAGTAACGGAAACTAATCCACCTAGTGCAATGGTGCCTCCAAAACTCGAAACTGTAAAAACTAAAAAGCCAAAAAACAGCACTATTGAGGTATAAAACATACTTACGCCCGTTTCTCTTAGGGCTGCATATACGGATTGTTTAATTCTCCAATTATTAGCTTTTAATTCTTGTCTATATTTTGCTAAAAAATGAATAGTATCATCAACTGAAATTCCAAAGGCAATACTAAATACCAAAATAGTTGAAGGTTTTATAGGAATACCTAAATACCCCATTAAGCCAGCCGTAATTAACAGAGGAAATATATTTGGTACTAATGAAATTAAGATCATTCGGAATGATCTAAATAAAAAAGCCATAAAAATGGCAATTAATAAAATTGCTAGAGATAATGATACAACAAGATTATTAATTAAAAAATTAGTACCTTTTAAAAATACAAGCGCTTTTCCAGTCATAGCAACATCGTATTTTTCTTTTGGAAATTCTTTCTCAATTTTTTGTTGAATACGTTCTTCAATAACCTCCATTTTATCAGTTCCAATGTCTTTCATAAAGGTGGTAATTCTTGCGTAACGACCCGTAGAATCTACAAAATTATCTAGTAGTTCAGAGTTGTCAGTAGAATTTTTAGTATATGATAAAATCCAATTTTTTTCTTGATTGTTAGGAAGTTGATAGTATTTTGGCTTACCGCTATAAAATGCTTGTTTTGAGTATTTTACAAGGTTTAGAACTGAAATGGATTTAGATAATTGTGGAATTTCATCTATGGTTTCATCAAGTTTATCCATTCTTTTTAAGGTGGATAAATTCATTACACCATTTTCTTTCTTAGTATCAATAATTATTTCTAAAGGCATAATGCCTCCAAATTCATTTTCAAAGAAAACAATGTCTTTAAAAAACTGTTTTCCTTTTGGCATGTCTTCAATAATACTACCAGAAACGCGAATCATATAAACACCAATCATACTTGCTATAATCAATACGATAGTACTTGCATAAACTGCAAATCGATGATTTTTTACAATGGACTCCATCCAACTTACAATGGCATCAATCCATTTTCTTTCTAAATGTTTTAGGTGTTTTTCTTTTGGTAGAGGCATAAAACTATACATGATAGGAATTATCAGTAATGCCAGAATAAATATTCCTAAAATATTAATAGAAGCTATGATTCCAAATTCTTTTAATAATTGACTTTTGGTAAAAATGAATGTTGCAAAACCTGAAGCTGTAGTTACATTTGTCATTAATGTAGCATTACCAATTTTAGTAATTACACGTTGTAATGATTTTGCCTGATTGCCATGTTTTTTAACTTCTTGTTGATATTTATTAATTAAAAAGATAGCATTTGGAACTCCAATCACAATTATTAATGGAGGAATTAAAGCCATTAAAACTGAAATTTCATACCTAAATAAACCAATAAAACCAAATGCCCATATAACACCAATACTAACAACCAATAAAGTAATAAAAGTTGCCCTAATTGACCTAAAAAAGAAAAAGAAAATAAGAGCGGTTATCCCTAGCGCTAATACTACAAAAATACCAATTTCATCAATAATATTTTGGGAGTTCATGGTGCGTATGTAGGGCATTCCTGATACTCTAATATCAATATTATTGTCAAGTTCAAATTTTTCAATTTCAGGGTTTAAAACATTAAAAATAAAATCTTTTCGAGCTGGAGTATTAACGATTTCTTTTTTTAGATAAACAACTGTTCTAATGGTGCCACTTTTTTTGTTGAATAAAAAATTATCAAAAAAAGGTAAGTTTTCAAAAAGCTCTGTTTTAATTTTTAATACTTCTTCAATAGTTTCTGGAGTTTTATTGTATAGGGGTTCTACATCAAATTTTTGAGCTTCTTGGTTTTTCTTTAATTTTTTAATGTCTCCAATAGCTATCGTAAAATCGATTTCTGGAAAACTGTCAAATTTTTTTGATAAATTATTCCAAGCATTAAATTTTTGTGGGGTAAATACTGTAGAATCTGAAGTAGCTAGAATGATTAAATTTCCTTCTTCTCCAAATAATTCTAAGAATTTATCGTATTCAATATTTATTTTATGATCTTTAGGAAGTAAATTTGCTTCTGTATAAGAAAAACGCATGTACTGCATTTGAGAAGCTAAAAAGTAGGTGAAGGCCGCAATTAGAACTAATACAACATATCTTCCTTTTAAAATTAGTCTAGAAACCCTTGTCCAAAAATTCATTCAAAAAAATTTTCGCAAAGGTAACAAAATAGTTTTGGTTTTAATGAATTGATTATTAAAATCCAAGGTTAAGTTTAAAAGTAAGTTTTAATGCTAAATTATCACTCCATACAGGATTTTTATATGGGCCATATCTGTAAAAAGCACTTAATCCAAACCCTTTAAATAGGCTGTTTATTTCAAGTCCACTTTCAAAATAGCCTTTATTCATTTTTTTAAACGCCAGTCCGTTATGATATTCTAAATTATCAATATCGCCTATAGCAGCTCTTGTTGCAAATGAAATTTGAGGTTTAAATTTTGGACTAATTTTAAAGAGTTTCAGATTGTGAGAAATATGTATTGCAGCAAATCTATCAGAAATAAACTCGTTATATCCCATAGTTTCAAAACTATTTTTACCAGCAAAGGTGATTCTTTTTATCCACGGATTTTTATAGGTATAATTAGGTGTTGCATTAAATAAATGGGTAATTGGCGCATCGCCAATTACAATTCCACCTTCAATTAAAATGTTAGTTGTTGCTTTACGTAAACGCTTAATTTTATGAAAAATTCTAGCATTTATTTGTGTGAAATTAAAATCGCTTTCAAAAATATTTTCAAAACTTTTAGTGACTTGAAATGTGAATTGTGGATATTCTTTTTTAATGGTTAATTTCCCTAAAGGGGAATTCATATATTCACTTTTTGGATTGTATTGAAAGCCTATTGATGCTGTTGTTAACGAATAATTGACTAAATTTTTAGAAGGCGAGTTGAATTGGTAATTAAAAACTGGAAGATAATCTCCAGTACTTAGTTGTATTTTTGTTTCTAAATTAGGTTGAATATCGTGCGTTAAAAATGTATTTATAGTTTTGTAATTATAAAACTCTGAAATGTTTAAATTTCTTGGATTTACTGGGGAAAATGAGGTGTTTTTGGCTATAAAATCTAATGAAGCTGCTTCTTTTAAATCGTTGGTAAAATTGCCTCCTATCCAAGTGTTTGTGTTTTTATTCAATCTACTTGATATGCCCAAACTGTACTTAAAATCTTTATCTTTTGTACCATAGGCTATATAAGATTCAATTTTAAAAGTATTAGAAAAATTTGGATTGGTTTCTCCACCAAATCCAATTCGTAAACCTTCGTAATTGTTTAAATTAATTATTTTCCCAAGATTTAAATTGATATATTTAGTGGGGTAGTATCCATTTAAAATATTTCGAACAATACTTATTTTTTTCTCAATACCTTCACTTTTTGCTACACTATCTAAAAAAATATAGGTAGATTTCCCTCTATCTGTTAAACTATCCGCTCTATAGTTGTTCCAAAGCTCTTTAGGTTGTTTATGAGCATTGTCATTAAATTGAATAGTGGTAGAAGATCCTTTTACAATTACTGGAATATTAATTTTAATATTAGAGTTTAAAGACTTTGAAATAAAATAGGTAATATCTGAAGGATCATTAGTTTTTGATGTTTGTATTGAATCGTTTTTTTTATCGGTTTCAAATTTTACGGTTCCTCCAAACAAATTTATGTTTTCATTAGTATCACCTTTTCTTAAAACGATTTCCATTTCGTTAGGAAACCAAATATTATATTTTTTTTGAAATTGATAATTTTGAGTTGCTTTGATATTCACAACTCCTTTTAATTCGACAATAGCTTTTGTAATTGCAAAATTTTTGTTGTCTATAAATAAAACACCTTCTAAACCAGCTTTTTTTTGCTTTTTTTTAGGTTTAAAATAAATTAAAATTGAATGCCCAATTTCATTTTTTACAGTATCTAAAATTTTGTAATTATAGTATTTTAAAGCTTGCTTAGCAATGGGGTTTTTATATTTTGTTCCAGCAACGGTATAGTATTCATTGTAAAATGAAAAATCTTGAAATGTTACTGCTAAAAACTCATAAATTGGTTGTTGTAAACCTGCCATTCTTGAAGCAACTACTATTTCTTTTTTCTTTTTGCCTTTTTGAAATTGAAACTCAGAAATTTTTTCAGAAATATATAAATGTTTCGTTTTTATTTCTTTTTTAAACTCATAATTAGTAGAATCAAGTTTAAGAAACTTTTTTTTGCCTTTTTGTACGATAAAAACAGAATCAATTTTGTCACTAATTGAATCTGGATCTGCTGTTACTAAAGTTTTATTATAGGCATTAAATTTGAAGGAGTTTAATGCGGTTTCAATATTATTTTTAGGCTTATTATTGATGGTATTTCTAATAATTTTAAGTGCCGGATTTTCTTTGGCTGTAATTAGCACTTCTTTTAAATTTTCAACACTAGGGACTAATTTAACAGTTATAAACTTATTGTTTTTAGTAATTGGTAGGGTTACCGAAGAGTAGCCGATATAAGAAATAGTTATTTGATGAAATGGTTGTTTTGTGCGAATTTGAAACCTCCCATCAACATTTGTTAATGTTCCAAAATTAGTATTGGTAGTTATTGTAGCAAATGGAAGCGGATTTTTAGAATTGTTATCAATAATTATTCCTTGAATTTGAGTTTGAGAAAAAGAGAATAATGGAATTAATAACAATAAAAAATGTATTTTTTTCATCTAAAAACGTACTTATTAGAGTCGCAAATATAAGAGAATAAAAAAGCACTCAATTGAGTGCTTCCTTTTTTTTGATAAGTTTAACTATAAAATATAATTATACTTTCATAATTTCTTGATCTTTAATTTTATAGTGCTCGTCTACAATCTCAATATATTTATCGGTAAGATTTTGAATATCAACTTCAGCATTTGTTTTCATATCTTCAGAAGCATCAGTTTTTTTAATCTCATTCATTGCTTCTCTTCGATCATTTCTAATACTCACTTTAGCAGTTTCAGCTTCAGCTTTTGCTTGTTTAGAAAGTTGTTTACGTCTTTCTTCGGTTAAAACAGGAACATTTATAATAACCATTTCACCATTGTTCATAGGGTTGAATCCTAAATTAGCAATCATAATTGCTTTTTCAATTTCATGAAGCATATTTTTTTCCCAAGGTTGAACAGTAATGGTATGTGCATCCATAGTTCCTACATTGGCAACTTGAGAAAGAGGTGTTTGAGCCCCATAATAGTCCACAGTTACACTGCCTAACATTGCAGGGCTAGCTTTTCCTGCTCTAATGTTTTTAAATTCTTTTTCTAAGTGAGTAATGGCCTTGGCCATTAGTTCTTTGGTACTATCTATAATAAAGCTTAATTCTTCATTCATAATTGAAAAATTTAAATTATACGATTTATTTATCAACTATTGTTCCAATATTTTCACCAGAAATTACTTTTTCAAGATTTCCTTTGGTATTCATATCAAAAACTACAATAGGTAGGTTGTTTTCTTGGCTTAATGCAAATGCTGTCATATCCATTACTTTAAGCCCCTTGTTCATTACGTCTTTATAAGTAATAGAGTCAAATTTGCTAGCATCTTTGTTTTTTTCAGGATCTGAAGTATAAATTCCATCTACACGAGTTCCTTTTAAAATAACATCAGCATCAATTTCTATAGCACGAAGTACAGCCGCAGTATCTGTTGTAAAATAAGGGTTACCAGTTCCACCACCAAAAATAACTACACGTCCTTTTTCTAAGTGACGAACAGCTCTTCTTTTAATAAAAGGTTCAGCAATTTGTTCCATTTTTATGGCAGTAAGTAATCGAGTTTGTAATCCAGCATCTTCAAGAGCACTTTGTAAAGCTAAACCATTAATTACGGTAGCAAGCATTCCCATATAATCTCCTTGAACTCTATCCATCCCATTACTAGCTCCAGAAACACCTCTAAAAATATTTCCTCCACCAATAACAATAGCAACTTCAATCCCTTTTTCTACTATTTTTTGAATTTCACTAGCATACTCAGCTAAACGTGTTGGGTCAATACCGTATTGACGGTCTCCCATCAGTGCTTCTCCACTTAATTTTAAAAGTATTCTTTTATAAGCCATAAGTTTTTTAAAAGTTATGCAAATATAAGAAATACTTTAGAAGTTTATAATGATTGTTAATGTTGAATTTTTGATTTTTAATCCAATTTTACAGCATCGTAATAATTTATTCTTTAGATTTTTTATAATTGGTAAATAAATAGTCCTTAACTTGAATACATTTCAATTAATAGAAGAATGAGTTTTTTCTTGTGCTATTTTAATAATAATACCTTTTAAATGCTTCTAAAGCAGCGTAATCAGCTAAACCAAGTTGATGATATTTTACGGCAGTTTCATTATTTCTTTCTTCTGCTCTTACCCAAAATTCTCTAGTATCATTTCCTTGAAACATTACCCCATCTTTTTGTGATTGATGATAAAATATAGCTCTTCTTTTTCTTAAAACTTGATCGGGACTCATAGGAACAGCCATATCTATTTGATCAATATCCCATTCATGCCAAGCACCTCTGTATAACCATACCCAACAATCATCCATATAACCATTAGGTTTTAATTTTTCCAAAGCAGCAAAAATGGCATCTAAACAAACTTTATGTGTGCCATGAGGATCTGCTAAATCACCTGCTGCATAAATTTGGTGTGGTTTTGTTTCACTTATCAAATCTGCAACTATATCAATATCAACTTTTGAAATAGGGTTCTTTTTAATAGTTCCTGTTTCATAAAATGGTAAATTTAAAAAGTGTACATTTTTATCTGGAACACCTAAAAATCTTGTTGCAGCAAAAGATTCTCTTTTTCTGATAAGTCCTTTTAGTTTTCTAACTTCAATAACATCTTCTATATCACCTTTTTTAGAATTTAGCCCCTTAATAACTAAATCAATTTCGACATCGTTAGGAGTCATATCTTTAATTACTTCAGCATATTTTAAGGCTTCATGGTCAGAAACTGCAATATTTCCAGAAGTTTGGTAAGCAATATGTACTTCATGTCCTTGTTCAACTAATCTGTCAAAAGTACCCCCCATTGAAATTACATCATCATCAGGATGTGGACTGAAAATTAGTACTCTTTTTTTATGTGGATTTGCTCTTTCTGGTCTAGAAGAATCATCCGCATTAGGTTTTCCTCCAGGCCAACCTGTAATTGTATGCTGTAATTTATTAAACATTTTGATGTTTATGTCATAGGCTGATCCTTCTTGAACAAGAAGACTTGACATTCCATTGTCATTATAATCTTTATCTGTAAGTTTTAAGATAGATTTTTTTGTTAAATCACACAACCAAACAATGGCTTTACTAATTAATTGATCACTCCAAATACAAGGGCCAACTAACCAAGGTGTTTTTATTCTTGTCAATTCTTGAGAGGCTTCATCGTTTAATATAAACGTAACATTGTTATGTTCTTGTAAATAAGATGCTGGCACATCAGGTGTTATATCGCCTTCAATCGTTTTTTTAACTATAGAAGCTTTATTGTGTCCCCAAGCTAATAAAATAATTCTTTTAGCTTTTTTTACAGTACCAATACCCATAGTTATCGCTTTTTTAGGCACTTTGTCTATTCCTAAAAAAGAGGTAGCAGCATCTACTCTTGTTAAATGGTCTAAAGTAATACTTCTTGTGCCCGAATTGTAATGTGATCCAGGTTCATTAAAACCAATATGACCAGTTCTACCGATACCTAAAAGTTGAAAATCTAAACCTCCATATTCTTTAATTTTTAAATCGTAATCAATACAATATTGATGTAGCTCTTCGGTTGAAATCGTTCCACTTGGAATATTTATATTTTCAGGATCAATGTCAATATGATTAAATAAATGTTGGTGCATAAAATAGTAGTAACTATGTACACTACTTTTATCCATCGGATAATATTCGTCTAAGTTAAATGTTACTACATTTTTAAAACTTAAACCTTCTTCGTTATGCATTCTAACTAATTCTTCATAAACTTTTATTGGCGAAGAACCCGTTGCCAGTCCAAGTATACAAAGCTCATTTTTAACCTGTTTACTTTTAATTAAATCTGCAATTTCTTGGGCTACACAAATAGAACCATTCACAGAATTAGCAAAAACTATATTATGGATTTTTTCAAATCTAGTTTCTTCAAATTGACCTGAAGGTTGATGTTTAATGCTGGTTTTAGTTAAAGTTTGATTTTTCATACTTTTATAATTGATAATTAAGTAAAATTATCAATTAATAATGATTGCTTATTAATTTTTTCGACCAAGAGCAATGGAATAGCTGTTAAAAACAACATGAAATTTTACGAACTTTCTTCTTATTTATTAATGAGTTATACTGAAATAAATTTATTTTAACAAAAAGTATCTCCAAATTACCAAACAAAAATATTCAACAACTCAAATTTAAATGAGTTAACAAAATTATATCCAAAAATATTATGTTAATATGTAAAATTTGTTAATTCAGCTATAATTATGTGTTATTTGGAGAAAATAAGTTATAAAATATTTTAAAAACGCTATTTTAGAAGAATTATTGAAAATTTTAATAAGTATAATAACCAATCTATAAATTAACTATGTCAAATTCTAACAGCTTATCTAATAATACAGGGAAAAACACCTTTATTCCAATTCTTATTATTGCTGGATTATTTTTTATTTTCGGGTTTGTAACTTGGATTAATGGAGCCTTAATTCCATTTATGAAAACAATTAATGAGCTCACCTCCGCTCAATCTTATTTGGTGGCTTCAGCATCCTATATTTCTTTTGTGGTAATGGCTTTACCTGCATCCTATATTCTAAATAAAATAGGTTATAGAAAAGGAATGTCTTTAGGTTTATTTATAATGGCTGTTGGAGCACTTGTTTTTATACCTGCTGCAGAAGCAAGAACTTATTGGGTATTTTTATCAGGTATTTTTATTCAAGGTATGGGTATGACATTGTTACAAACAGCTTCAAATCCTTATATTACAATTTTGGGACCAATTGAAAGTGCCGCAAAACGTATAGCAATTATGGGGATTGCAAACAAGGTGGCAGGCGCATTAGGGTCTCTTATTTTTGGAGCTATTTTATTATCTGGAATTGATAGTGTAAAAGATAGATTAAGCACAGTTTCTCTAGTTGAAAAAGGGCATTTATTAGATACTATGGCCGATAGTGTAGTAGTGCCTTATGTAGTAATGGCGGTTGTTTTAATGGTTTTAGGAATTTTAATTAGAAAGGCACCACTACCTCATGTGGAAGCAGAACCAATTGAAGAAACGAGAAATGGTGAAACTTCTAAAACTAGCATATTCCAATTTCCACATTTGTGGCTTGGTGTTTTAACGCTTTTTGTGTATGTAGGTGCTGAAGTTATTGCTGGAGATACTATTATTGCTTATGGAATATCTTTAGGGTTTCCTGCTGCCGATGCTAAATTTTTTACCACTTTTACACTTTTAGCCATGGTAGCAACTTATGGATTGGGAGTGTTTTTAATACCTAAATATATCAATCAAGCTTTTGCTTTAAAAGCAAGTGCTGTTTTAGGAATTGTATTAACATTTTGTATTGTATTTACCACTGGGTTTGTATCCATAATATTCGTCGCAGCCTTAGGTATAGCAAATGCGTTAGTTTGGCCTGCTGTATGGCCATTAACTCTAAAAGGTTTAGGCAAGTTTACTAAAACAGCTTCTGCATTGTTAATTATGGCTATTTCAGGAGGAGCAATTATACCACCTTTATATGGAAAACTTGTAGATAGTAATAAAGCTGAATTGGTTGCGCAAGGTTTAAGTGATGCTGCAGCTACAGCAGAGTCAGCAACCTCGGGTTATTGGATTTTATTACCTTGCTATGCCATTATTTTGTATTATGCTTTAGCAGGACATAAATTAGGTTTAAAAAAGTAAGAACAATGAACTTATAATTTTTCTTATTTATGGTAGCTAAAAGATTAATTGCACTCGATGTTTTAAGAGGGTTAACTATAGCTTTAATGATTATGGTTAATAATCCTGGAAGTTGGAGTTATGTTTACCCTCCGTTACGCCATGCAAAATGGCATGGGTGTACACCAACCGATTTAGTTTTTCCTTTTTTCTTGTTTATTGTTGGGGTATCAATGTGGTATTCATTTAAAAAGTTCGAAAAAGGAATTACAAAGGCTAGCCTTTATAAAGTTTTAAAAAGAACTTTAATTATTTTTTTACTAGGGTTATTTTTAAACCTTTTCCCAAAATTTGACTTTGAACATGTTCGAATTTTAGGTGTTCTACAACGAATTGCTATAGCTTATGGTATAACTGCATTGTTGGGTTTACAATTTGATATTAAAAAACTAAAATTTTTATTTGTAATTATTTTAGTTGGGTATTGGTTATTACTTTTATTAGGAGGAAACTCAATAGACCCATTTGCAGAAACTGGAAATATTGTTCAGAAAATAGATTTGCTAGTTTTAGGTGAAAATCATATGTATAAGGGGTTAGGGTTTACTTTTGATCCTGAAGGGTTATTATCGGCTATTCCATCTATTGGAACAGTTTTGTTAGGTTATTTCACAGGAAGGATTATCGATACATCTTCTAATACTATGAGAGCAATTAAAAACTTACTTTTTTATGGTTTTATATTAACCGTAATAGGGTTAGCTTGGGGAATTGTTTTTCCAATCAATAAATCGTTATGGACAAGTACTTATGTTTTATATGCAGGAGGTTTGGCAATGCTATTTTTAGCATTGTTATTATGGATTATTGATGTGCAAAAAATAAATAAATGGTCTAAACCTTTCATTCACTTTGGAACCAACCCATTATTTATATTTGTATTTTCAGGTATTTATATTAAAATTATTATTTATTTAGTGAAAATAACAACAGTAGATGGAGAAAAACTTACAGGCTATTCTTACTTATACCAAAGTGTTTTTGTACCGCTAGCTGGCAATATGAATGGTTCATTACTATTTGCTGTAACACATATAATATTCTTTTGGTTTTTAACGTATATACTTTATAAAAAGAAGATTTTCATTAAAATTTAACATAAAAAAAACCTCGCAATTCGCGAGGTTTTTTTTATCACAATAAATGTGTATTTTTTATACTAAAGAAACCCTTTTAAAGTCAATTACAGAAACATCATTACCAATAGTTTTAACATATTCGGCAACTGTTTTCTTTTCATCTTTAATAAAGTTTTGATCTAAAAGACATTGTTCTTGGTCTAAAGTAGTATTGTCAGAGATAAATCTTTCTAATTTACCTGGTAAAATTCTATCCCAAATAGCTTCAGGTTTTCCTTCTGCTTTTAATTCTTCTTTTAATCGTTCTTCAGTTTCAGCTATAATTTCATCAGTTAATTGAGCTCTTGAAATATAGGTTGGTACATTTTTAAGTGTTTTACCTAATCTAGCAAGTTCAATATTATCTTTTTCAATTACTGCAATTCTAGCTTCAGTTTCAGAAGCAACGTAAGCAGGGTCAAAATCTTTATAAGATAATATACTTGCTCCCATTGCTGCAGCTTGCATAGAAATGTCTTTAGCAACAACATCAGCTCCATCAACATTAGCAGATAAAGCTGTAATAGCAGCTATTTTGTTACCTGCGTGAATGTAAAATCCAACATAAGGACCTGATACTTTTTCGAAAGCACCGATTTCTAATTTTTCACCAATTACACCAGTTTGCTCAATTAATTTTTCAGCAACGGTTATTCCTCCAAAATCAGCATTCAAAAATTCTTCTTTTGAATTGTAATTTACAGCAGTTTTTGCAAAATCGGTAGCTAATGCTACGAAATTATCATTTTTAGCAACAAAGTCAGTTTCACAGTTTAAAGAAATAATAACACCTTGAGTATTATCATCATTTACATATGCTATAGCAGCACCTTCTGAAGAATCTCTGTCTGCTCTTTTTGCAGCAACTTTTTGTCCTTTTTTACGTAAAATATCTACTGCTTTGTCAAAATCTCCTTCTGCTTCAACAAGTGCATTTTTACAATCCATCATACCTGCACCGGTAGATTGTCTTAGTTTATTTACTTCTGCGGCTGTAATTTTTGCCATTTTTTTAATATTTTTTGTTGAACTTGGTGTTCAACTATTTTACATTAATTATTTTTTTACTTCTGCTTTGTCTTCAGCTACTTTTTCTTTGTTTGCTTTTCTATCAGCTAAACCTTCAGCCATAGAGTCAACAACATAACCTAAAACCTTATTAATTGATTTTGAAGCATCATCATTTGCTGGTACTACATAATCAATTCCTCTAGGGTCAGAGTTTGTATCAACCATTGCGAAAATTGGAATGTTCAAGTTTTTAGCTTCAGCAACTGCAATGTGTTCTTTTTTAACATCAACTACAAAAATTGCACCTGGTAAACGTGTCATATCAGTAATAGAACCTAAGTTTTTTTCTAATTTTTCACGTTGACGGTTAATTTGAAGTTTTTCTCTTTTAGAAAGGGCATCGAAAGATCCATCTTGCTTCATTCTGTCAATAGATGACATTTTTTTAACAGCTTTTCTAATAGTTACAAAGTTTGTTAACATTCCACCAGGCCATCTTTCAGTAATGTATGGCATGTTAATGCTTTTAGCTTTGTCTGCAATAATTTCTTTAGCTTGCTTTTTGGTAGCTACAAAAAGTACTTTTCTACCTGAGGCTGCTATTTTCTTTAAAGCTTCAGAAGCTTCTTCGATTTTTGCAGCAGTTTTATAAAGGTCAATTATGTGAACACCGTTGCGTTCTCCATAAATGTATGGAGCCATGTTTGGATCCCATTTTCTAGTTAGGTGTCCAAAGTGTACACCTGCATCTAATAATTCTTTAATTTCAATATTTGTCATTTGTATGTAGTTTACGTTCCGTTGAGTTAGCAATAGGGAAGTAGCGAAGAATCGATCTTCCCTATTTGGATGCTAAACTTTTTACAGTCATTGACTGATCAACGACAACTTTGTTTTAATTTTAATTTCAATGAACCACCAAAATAATTGGTGACACAACTCCAAAAAACGATTAACGTTTTGAGAATTGGAATTTTTTTCTTGCTTTCTTTTGACCGAATTTTTTACGTTCAACCATTCTAGGGTCTCTAGTAAGTAATCCTTCTGGTTTTAAGATGGCTCTATTTTCTGGGTTTAATTCAACAAGTGCTCTTGAAACTGCTAAACGAATAGCTTCAGCTTGTCCTGTTACCCCACCTCCATAAACATTTACTTTAATGTCAAATGCGGTTGCATTGTCAGTTAAGTTTAATGCTTGCATAATTTTATACTGCAATGTTGGAGTCGTAAAATAGCTTTTATAGTCTTTTTTGTTAACCGTAATGTTTCCTTTTCCTTCAGAAACATAAACACGAGCAACTGCTGTTTTTCTTCTACCTATTTTGTGTATTGTATCCATTATCTAAGATCGTTAAGGTTAATAGCTTTTGGTGTTTGAGCATCATGTTTGTGCTCAGTACCAGCGTAAACGTATAAATTTTTGTACAGGGCACTACCTAATTTATTTTTAGGCAACATTCCTTTAACTGCTTTTTCAACCAAACGAGTTGGATCTTTTTGAAACATTTCTGAAGCAGATAACGATCTTTGTCCACCTGGATAACCTGTATGACGAATGTATGATTTGTCACTCCATTTTTTACCAGATAAATTAATTTTTTCCGCGTTGATAACTACTACATTGTCTCCACAATCTACATGAGGAGTGTAGTTAGTTTTGTATTTACCTCTAATTAGCATAGCTACTTTAGAAGCTAGACGACCCAACGTTTGACCGTCTGCATCAACTACTAACCACTCTTTATTTGCGGTCTCCTTGTTAGCTGACACTGTTTTGTAACTTAATGTATTCACAATTAAATTCTTTGTTATAATTAAACATTTATTTTTTTTCCCTAAAAAGGGAGTGCAAATGTACAAACTATTATTTATATAACAAACAGTAAGTTAGGCTTATTTTTTACAGTTAATAAAGTTGTAATAAGTATACGTTTAATATCGTGAAATTTTATTTATTAGAAAGGTGAATTTTAAGTTATTTTATTAATGTGCTTCTAGCCAGTTTTTCCCTTCTCCTAAGTCAACTGTTAATGGAACTTCAAATTTAAATGCATTTTCCATTTTTTGTTTAATTATTGGTTTTAAGGTTTCTAGTTCATCTATATGCATATCAAAAACCAATTCATCATGAACTTGTAATAACATTTTAGTTTTATAATTACCTTCATTTAAAAATTGATAAATACCAATCATTGCTAATTTAATAATATCAGCAGCACTTCCTTGAATTGGTGCATTCACTGCATTTCGTTCGTCAGCAGAACGTACAATAGCATTTTGAGAATTGATATTTTTAAGATAACGTCTTCTATTTAAAATAGTTTCAACATAGCCATTTTTACGTGCAATAGCTACCTGATTGGCAATAAATTGTTTAAGTTTTGGAAATGTTTTATAGTAGTTATCTATAAGCTCTTTGGCTTCAGTTCTAGATTTATTGAGTTGTTGAGCCAATGTAAATGCACCTTGACCATAAATAATTCCAAAATTAACTGCTTTAGCATCTCCACGTTGCGTTCTAGTAACTTCACTTAAAGGAACACCAAAAACTTTTGCAGCTGTTGCAGCATGAATATCTTCTCCGCGTTTAAAGGATTCAATCATACTTTCATCTCCGCTTAAAGCTGCTATAATTCTAAGTTCAATTTGCGAATAATCAGCGGCAACTAATAGGTAATTTTTATCTCTTGGAACAAATGCTTTTCTAACTTGTCGACCTCTTTCTGTTCTAATAGGAATGTTTTGAAGGTTAGGGTTGTTAGAACTCAATCTACCAGTAGCAGCTACGGCCTGGCTATACGTTGTATGGATTCTACCTGTTTTAGGATTTACTTCATTAGGTAAGGCGTCAACATAAGTATTTTTAAGCTTTACCAATCCACGCCATTCTAAAATTTCTTTTACTATTTTATGTTTTGGAGCTAATTTAGAAAGTATTTCTTCACCTGTAGCATATTGTCCTGTTTTGGTTTTTTTTGGTTTAGCTACTAATTTTAAGTGATCAAATAATACATCTCCTAATTGTTTAGGGGAGGCTAAATTAAATTCAATGTTAGCTTCTTTATAAATAGTTTTTTCTAATGTTAGAATATCTTCTGTTAATTTTTCAGATAAAGAATTTAAAAAAACGTCATCCATTTTAATGCCTTCTAATTCCATACCTGCCAATACACGAACTAAAGGAATTTCAATTTCATTAAATAATTTAGTGAGATTGTATTTTTCCAACTCTGTTTCAAAAAAGTTCTTTAGTTGAAAAATTATATCAGCTATTTCACCAATATATTCAGCTTGTTCTTTTAAATCAATTTCTCTAATTGAAAGTTGGTTTTTACCTTTTTTACCAATAAAGGTTTCTAAGGCAAGCGGTTTGTAATTTAAATAAGTTTCTGAAAGAACTAAAAAATCATGACGCATATCTGGGTTCAGCAAATAATGTGCTAACATGGTGTCAAATAGTTTGCCTTTTAAGTGGATATTAAAATTGTTTAGAACTTTTATATTGAATTTTATATCCTGACCAATTTTTTCAATTTTAGTAGTTTCAAAAAATGGACGAAATTCTTCTAATATAGATTTAGCTTCTGTAATATTTTGAGGTAAAACTACATAATAGCCTTTCCCTTTTTCATACGAAAATGATAATCCAACTAATGCTGCTTCAAAGCAATTTTCTCCTATAGTTTCTATATGAAAGCTTACGGACTTTTGTAAAAGTATTTTTTCAAGGAGTAGTTTTCTTGCTAATTTTGAATTTACATATTGATAAAAATGATTGGTGTTTTCGGTGCTTTTGTAAGTAGATGTAAAAGTTTCCTTTTCTGAATCTTCAGAAGCGTTTGAAAATAAGTCAAATTGTTGTGAAGTTGCAATTGGTGCTTTTGTTGTGGTAGATTTAGCTTCTTTTTGAGATTTATTATCACTTGCGGAATTAACAGATGCATAGGAGTTTTCAACATTAAAAATTTTGTTAAAACTATCAGCAATTCTTCTAAATTCTAACTCTTGTAAAACTTCATTAACTTTGGCAAAATCTGGATGATTTAACTCAAAATTTTCTTCATGAAATTCAACGGGACAATCTAACATAATAGTCGCAAGTTGTTTTGATAGCAATCCTAAATCTTTATTAGCCTCTACTTTTTCCTTCATTTTACCTTTAAGCTCGTGAGTGTTGGCTAAAAGGTTTTCCATACTACCGTATTGTTTAAGAAACTTTTTGGCAGTTTTTTCACCAACACCGGGTAATCCAGGGATGTTATCAATAGAATCTCCCATCATTCCTAAAAAATCGATTACTTGTTCTGGGCGCTCTACTTCAAATTTTTTCTGAACTTCAGGAATTCCCCATATTTCAATGCCATTTCCCATACGAGAAGGTTTGTACATAAATATATTTTCTGAAACCAATTGGGCAAAATCTTTATCAGGTGTTACCATAAAGGTTTGATAGCCAGATTTTTCAGCTTGTTTAGATAAGGTTCCTATTAAATCATCAGCTTCAAAACCTTCTTTTTCAATAATAGGAATATGCATTGCTTTTAATAACTTTTTGATATAGGGAACAGCAATTTTTATAGCCTCTGGTGTTTCTTGTCGATTAGATTTGTATTCAGGAAAAGCTTCATTTCTAGCGTCAGAACCTCCTTTGTCAAAGGCTACGGCTAAATGGTCAGGTTTTTCTCTTTTAATGACATCTAACAAAGAATTTGTAAACCCTAAAATGGCAGAAGTATCCATACCTTTCGAATTTATTCTTGGATTCTTTATTAAAGCATAATAACCACGAAATATTAATGCATAGGCATCTAAAAGAAAAAGACGTTTTTGTGTAGACATTTGTAAAAATTATTGAGTTCTTTATATTGGAGTAAAAGTACTAAAATGAATTTTAACAAATCATTAATTTGCTTAATTAACAGTTTTTAGGCTTATAATGTATATTTACCAAAAAAGAAGATTATTTTATGATTAGATGGATTATTTTTATTGTTTTTGTATTGTTTATTGATTTTTATGCATTTCAAAGCGTAAAAACCATTACCAAAAACAAGTATATATTGCTGTTTTATTGGTTAATTTCGTTTGCGGTTTTAGGAAATGTTATTTATCAACTAACAACTTTTAATAATTCGAAAGGATTAACACAAGCTGTGATGTTAGCTTTTGGCTTGGTAATTTTATCAATTACCCCAAAAATACTGGCAATTGTTGTGTTATTTAGTGAAGATATTTTTAGAATTGTAAAATCAGGGTTCAATTATTTTTCATCTAAACACACTGGGAATTTTTTTCCAGAAAGAAGAGAAGCTGTTAGTAAAATTGCTTTAGGAATTGCAGCCATTCCATTTAGTTCAGTTTTGTATGGGATGGTTAAAGGAAAATATAATTATCAAGTTATAAAGCACACGTTATATTTTGATGATTTACCAGTTGCTTTTGATGGTTATAAACTCACACATATTTCAGATATACATAGTGGTAGCTTTGATAATGAATCAAAAATTGACTATGGAATTAATTTAATAAATGAACAAAACTCTGATGTAATTTTATTTACGGGTGATTTGGTTAATAACACTGCAGATGAAATGGATCCTTGGATTTCAAATTTTAGCAAATTAAAAGCAAAAGACGGTAAGTATTCAGTTTTAGGGAATCATGATTATGGAGAATATGTGCGTTTTAAAACCCCGCAAGAAAAAGAAGAAAATTTTAAAGCTATAAAAGATATTCATCCAAAAATTGGATTTAACTTATTGTTAAATGATAGTGTTTATTTAGAAAAAGAAATTGATAAAATTGCCTTAATTGGAGTTGAAAACTGGGGAACTCGATTTAAAAAAGCGGGAGATTTAAATTTAGCTTCATTAAAAGTAAAAAAAGAAGACTTTAAAATTTTATTAAGCCACGACCCATCTCACTGGAATACAGAAGTGAAAAACCATGATACAAAGTACCACTTGACATTAAGTGGCCATACCCATGGAATGCAGTTTGGAATTGAAATACCAGGAATTAAGTGGAGTCCGGTACAATATGTGTATAAACAATGGGCAGGCATTTATAAAGGGTATGGAAAGTATCTAAATGTTAATCGCGGTTTTGGATTTTTAGCTTTTCCTGGAAGAGTTGGAATTTGGCCAGAAATTACAGTAATTACACTGAAAAAGAAATAGATATCCTTTTTTTAATTTAAAATGTTACATTTGTATAGTTACAAATTGTTATTTTTTGAGGTTTTGTTCAAAAAAATATAAAAGAATATGGCAAAATTTGGAGAATTAATTAGCTCAGATATCCCTGTTTTAATAGATTTTTATGTAGAATGGGAAGAAGAAAATTCCGATGATTTTCACAGTGTGCTTCGTGATGTTGCAGCTGCTTTAGGTGATAAAGCAAAGGTGATTAAAATAGATATTGAAAAAAACGAAGTATTGGCTAATGCTTTAAGAATAAAAGGGAATCCTACATTTATAATTTATAAAGATGGTGAAATGAAATGGCGTCAATCAGGTACTCAAGACGCTAATACACTTATAAATTTGGTGCAACAATACGTATAGTTTTAAGTTATTTTCTTAAAACTATAACCTTTGTGCGAGTAGTATTCCAAAATTTTAGGCAATACATAATATAGTTTTTCTTTAGCTTTTAAGCTGTCGTGAAAAACTATAATACTTCCATTTTCAGTATTTCTAACCACATTTTCTAAACATTTTTCAGGGCTAATTTTTAAATCAAAATCGGCACTTAACACATCCCACATAATTATTTTGTAACCTTGTTTTCTTAGTTTTTTTGATTGCGATAAACTTAATTTCCCATAAGGAGGTCTGAAAAGTTTAGAGGTATTATTAATAAAATTAGTTGTTTTTAAACAATCATCAATATATGCATAAGTAGTAGTTTTCCAACCATTTAAATGATTGAATGTGTGATTACCAATAGAATGCTTTGCTTCAATAATTTTTTGATAAATTTCTGTGTTTTCTTGAATGTTTTTGCCTATGCAAAAAAAAGTAGCCTCTGCATTGTATTTAGCCAATTCTTTTAAAACCCAAGTAGTTATTTCTGGGGTAGGACCATCATCAAATGTTAGGTAAATAACTTTATTTTTTCTAGAAAAACTCCAAGCCCAATTATTGAAAAATAATTTAAGAAAACTTGGAGTTTTAATAAAATATGGTTTCATATTTTTGAATTATTCGTCTTCAATTAAAAAATCAAATAATTTTAAATAGCTAACATATTCTTCTTTCATTGCTGTAGAAAATTCTTCTTCATCATAACGAATGGTAGTTCTTACAATTTGATCGTACATTCTTAAGCTACGTTCAATTTCATCAAAAACGCCTTCAATATTATTAGGGTCAAACTGACTGTAATAGGTTAGTTGTTCTTGTAAAACAGTATTTAATTCAGCAGTTAATTTACGTGCTTTCTCAGTTTTTTCTAGCATATAATATAAATCTACATATGAAATTAACATGCTGTAATGGCCAAATTTGTGAACAGGCATTTTTTCTAACGAAATATCAATTATTTCTGCTGCTTTATCTAACTGATTTTCTTCAATTAATTTTCGAGCCAAGCGCTCCATGTTATTTCTATAGGTAACGGAGTTTTTACGTGTTTCAGGATCTAAGTAAATATTGTCGTCGGTGATATTTCTCCAATCCCAATTTTTAACATTTTCATACATTATGTCTGTGTTAATTCTTCCCATTTCAAAGAAATTTCCTTCATCGGGTGTTAAAATTGGCACAAACTTATAAGTCATACCATCCAACTGTAAATAATCTTTTAGCCAAATATATTCTTCATCAGCTTGAGCACCACCTGTAAAATAGATTGCTTGTTTCCAATTGTTGTTAGCTAAAATATCTAACATTAAAATTCTGTTTTTAGTAAGCGCACCATTAAATTCAATATCAATATAAGGAACAATTAAATCGGCATCTTTTTGGGCAACAATACCATTTTTTAGCACCGCATTTTTATCAACTGGAATTCTAATTTTATTTGTTGGAAGTACTTTTTCAAAAATTCCATCATCATCTAAATCGTATTTAGTTACGTCATTATCGCTCTCAATCCATTTCATAAAATAATCAATATCTACAACAGAATCTTTAAACTGAGGGAATAATTCTTCAAAATAATAAGCTACATCTAGAGTTCCCCATTTGTATTTGTCATGGGTTAATTGTGATGGAATAGGAGGCGCTTTATATGTTTTACGCTTCATTTGATCAATATACCAGTCGGTTTGAAAAAGACTGGTGTTAATCAATTTAAGATCGGTTCTATAATTTTCCACTTCTTGCATATACCATAAAGGGAAGGTATCATTATCACCAATAGTAAATAAAATGGCATTTTCATCACAAGAATCTAAATAAGCTTTTGCATTTAAATGTGATGTGTATCTGTTAGATCTATCATGGTCATCCCAATTTTCTGAAGCCATTAGGGTAGGTACAGCAAGTAAAGAAATTAATGAAACTGCAATGGCAACTGAATTTTTATTGGCGTAATTTTTTAGTTTGTCGTAAAGAGCATATACTCCAAATCCAATCCAAATAGCAAAAATATAAAATGAACCAACTACGGCATAATCTCTTTCTCGAGGTTCAAATGGTTTTGGATTGGTGTAAAAAATAATTGCTAAACCAGTGAAAGCAAAAAATAGGAATAAGGTGTAAAAGTCGTTTTTATCCTTTTTTAAATGAAAAAAGAATCCTATTAAACCTAAAATTAGAGGTAAAAAATAGTAGGTGTTTCTACCTTTGTTGTTTTTTACATCTGAAGGTAAATTGGTTTGAGGGCCTAAATGCCATTCATCAATAAATTTAACGCCACTTAACCAATTCCCATTTTGTAGGTCTAATTGTCCTTGTTCATCATTTTGTCTTCCTACAAAATTCCACATAAAATATCTTCCATACATGTATCCAAATTGAAAATCAACCATAAATTTGATGTTTTCAATAAAAGTTGGTCTTCTTTTGCTTGCTTGTGGAATTCCAGCAATAGCCTTGTAATTTCTAATTACAGAGGCATCAGTACTTACCATTCTTGGAATAAATCCTTTGTGTTTACTGCTCCAATTAGGGAGTGCATCTTTATAATGATTAACAATCACATACTTTCCAGTTTTTTCATCTTTTTCATATTTTGGCTTATCATCTTTGGTTGGATTGCTTTTATCTGATTCTCTATTATAGATCAAAGAATAATAAGTGTCGTAAAATACATTGGCATCGCCGTATTGTTCACGGTCATAATAAGCTAATAACTCACGTGCACTAGATGGATTGTTTTCATTAATGGTAGTGTTAGCATTGGCTCTAATAGGTAACATAAGCCAGGATGAGAAACCAATCATAATAAATAATACAGAAAGTATAATTGTATTAGCGTTTACCAATTGTTTTTTATGAGTGTAGTTAATTCCATAGTAAAATGCTGCAATTAATACAATTCCAGCGATAATACTTCCTGAATTAAATGGCAGCCCAATTGAATTCACAAAAAATAATTCTAAAGCACTAAAATATTTCAAAGTATAAGGGAATAACATTTTAAAAACAAATACCAATACCATAATTGAAACAATATTTGCAATTATAAACTGCTTGGTATTTAAAGATTTATATTTTTTGAAAATGTATAAAAATACGATGGAAGGTATTACTAATAATGAAAGTATATGAACTCCAAAAGATAACCCAACAACAAAGCTTATTAATAGCAACCATTTGTTACCTTGAGGTTGGTCTAAGACCGCTTCCCATCTTAATCCTAACCAAAATAATAAAGCCATTAAAAATGAAGACATTGCATAAACTTCACCCTCTACCGCACTAAACCAAAAACTGTCAGAAAATGTATAGGCTAATGCCCCTACTAAACCACTACCTAATATTGCAATAAAAGAACTTTTAGATATTTCAGTTGAATTGGAAGCTTTTTTTACTAATTTTTGAGCTAAAATTGTAATAGTCCAAAATAAAAACAGGATGGTAAATGCACTGGCTAAAGCAGACATGAAATTAACCATTTTAGCTATTTCTGTAACCTCACTTGTAAACATGGCAAAAAATGCTCCTAACATTTGAAATAAAGGAGCTCCTGGAGGATGCCCAACTTCCAGTTTTACAGCAGTTGAAATATACTCTCCACAATCCCAATAACTAACGGTTGGCTCTAAAGTTAAAGTATAAGTAAGTAGTGCAATAGAAAAGGTAACCCATCCAAGAATGGTGTTCCATTTAGTAAAATTGAATGAATTCATAAAAAAAAATTTATCGAGGCGAATTTAGTAAAATTAAACTTAAATATTGAAAGTAAGAACGCTATGAACTCAGAAATAACTATTAAAGTATCGTTAAAAATTTTTTCTTTAAAAAAAACTAAAAATTATTTGTTGAATTAAAACTTTGGTTTAAATTTGCACTCGCAAAATGACCCATGGTGTAATGGTAGCACTCCGGTTTTTGGTATCGTCAGTCAAGGTTCGAGTCCTTGTGGGTCAACAAGCAAATAAAATATCCCTTTAAACATTGAGTTTAGAGGGATTTTTGTTTTTTAAGTGCTTCATTAAAAAATTTAATGCATAATATTCTTTTCAGTTGGTTTATAGTTGATTAAAGTAGCTAAGTATTTCTTATTTTTAGCTAAATAATGTTTTTTTGAACTACCATTTAGAAACATAGTTTATAGATTATTTTAAAAAAACATATATAATAGTAAAAAATACATTTATTTTGTAAGAAATAATTTAAACATCATGCAAAAACATTTAATTCTAAGAGTTTTTATTTTATTTGGATTTACTACACAAATATTTTCACAAGAAAAAAATCCAATAACTAATTACAAATTTTATATTGAAAATAAACAAATGATTGGTGATAATAAATTAAAACCTAGAGCATCATTTAGTTCATTTTCTTCTTCTGAAAATGCGTTAACAAATGATATATCAAAATCTTATTATAAATTATTAGATGGTTTTTGGAAATTTAATTGGGTAAAATCGCCAAAAGATAGACCTACGGAATTTATGAACCCTAATTCCGATATTTCAAATTGGGAAACTATTAAGGTGCCTTCTAACTGGGAGGTTGAAGGTTTCGGAATTCCTATTTATGTAAATCATCAATATGAATTTGCAGATTACAAAGCAATGATTGCTGATGATATGGAGTTAGAAAATAAAATGTATCCTAAAAACCCAGGAGATGTTCCAGATAATTACAATCCTGTTGGTTCTTATCGAAGAGATTTTACAGTGGATAGTAATTGGACTGAAAAGGAAGTGTTTTTGCATATTGGAGCTTTGAAATCTGGAGGTTTTGTTTGGTTAAATGGACAATATATTGGATATTCTCAAGGAAGTAAATTACCTTCTGAATTCAACATCACTTCAGCATTAAAAGAAGGAAAAAATACCATTGCAATTCAAATTTTTAGATGGACTGATGGTAGTTATTTAGAATGTCAAGATTTTTGGCGTATTAGTGGAATTGAGCGAAGTGTTTATATGTACGCGCAGCCTAAAGTTAGAGTTGAAGATTTTGAAGTTGTTTCTACACTTGATAATGGTTATGAGAATGGAATTTTTGACATTACCGTTTCATTAAATAATCATACATCAAAATCAAAAAAAGTTGAATTGAGCTATAAACTTTTTGATGAAAATCAACAAATTATTTCATCAGGAAAATCAAAAGTTACCATTAATTCTATAAAAAATGAGACTATAAATTTTAATGATCAATTAAAGCAAGTAAAACAATGGAGCGCAGAGCATCCAAACTTATATACCCTGCTTATTGAGTTGAAAAATTCTAAAGGAAAGCTGCTAGAGGCAATTCCTTCTAAAATAGGATTTAGATCAGTTGAGATTAAAAATGGACTTCTTTTAGTAAATGGACAACGAATTACACTAAAAGGAGTCAATGCACAAGAAACAGATCCTGAAACAGGTCATGTAATGTCTGAAGAAATGATTTTAAAAGACATTCGTTTATGGAAAGAAAATAACATAAATGCAGTGAGGTTAAGTCATTATCCAAGAGGAAGAAGATTTTATGAATTGTGCGATGAATATGGAATATATGTAGTAGATGAAGCCAATATTGAATCTCATGGAATGTATTACGGAAAATATTCATTAGCCAAAAAACCAGATTGGGAAAAAGCTCATGTAGATAGAATGCTTAGAATGGTAGAAAGAGATAAAAATCATCCATCTGTAATTATTTGGTCTATGGGTAATGAAGCAGGTAATGGAGTTAACTTTTTTAAAGGGTATAATGCAATTAAATTAGCAGACAAAACAAAGCGACCAGTACAATACGAAAGAACATACAAAGATAATGATGGAAATTTATTTGATATGGATATCAATACCGATATTATTGTACCACAATATCCATCACCTCAACTTTTTGAAGAGATAGGAAAATCTAAAACCGATAGACCTTTTATACCAAGCGAATATGCACATGCGATGGGAAATAGTACAGGTAACTTTCAAGACTATTGGGATATCATAGAAAAGTATGACAATCTTCAAGGAGGTTTTATTTGGGATTGGGTAGATCAATCTATTTGGAAAACCAATGATAATGGAGAGCGCTATTATGCTTATGGAGGAGATTATGGAGAACATATGCCAACAGATAATACTTTTTTAAATAATGGAATTGTATTTCCAGATCGTTCACCGCAACCTGCTTTATATGAAGTGAAAAAAGCACATGAGTTTATAAATTTTAAAGACAAAGGAATTAATAGATCTAATGAATTAAGAGTTTTAGTCGAAAATTTATATGATTTTACCAACTTAGATCAGTTTGCTATTACAGCAAATATCAAGGCTGATGGAGTTGTTTTAAAAACGATAACTGTAGGTAATATTTCTGTAGAAACTCACACTGGGAAACTAATTAGAATAAACTTAGACAATATCAATTTTAAAGAAAATACTGAGTATTTTGTCGAGTTTTCAGCAACTACTAAAAATAGCTGGGGAATTTTACCAAAAAACTTTGAAGTGGCTCGTGAACAAATAGTACTAAAAACAAAATATTTATATGCTAAAAATAATAACATTGTTAAAAAGAACGAGTTAACATTGAATAATAATTCAGAAAATATTTTAATACAAAATAAAAACGTAACTATAGTTTTTAATAAAAAACAAGGTCGTATTAGTTCCTATAAATATTTAGGAGATGAACTTTTAAAAGATGGAAAAGGGCCTCAACCTAATTTTTGGCGAGCAGTAACGGATAACGATTTTGGAAATAAAATGCATCTTAAAAATGTTGAGTGGAAAAAAGCTTCTCTTTTTTCAGAAGTAAATAAAATAACTTCCGTTATAAATAAGAATGGCGATGTGGTGTTAAATGTGACTTATAATTTACCAGGAGTTGAAACTACATTTAATTCCAAATACACAATTACTGGTGAAGGTTTAATACAAATTGATAATACATTAAACCAAACTAACTATTTAGCAGATATTCCACGTATTGGAATGCGTATGCAATTACCAAAAGAGTATGATACTATGGAGTATTATGGTCGTGGTCCTTGGGAAAATTATCAAGACAGAAAAGCATCAGCTTTTATAGATGTTTATAAATCTAAAGTAAAAGATCAATACGTACCATACATTCGACCACAAGAAAATGGTTATAAAACAGACGTACGATGGGCTTCTTTTTCAAATAAAAAAAATAACGGATTATTAGTGATTTCAGGTGAAAATTTAAATGCGCTTGGATTGAGTGCGTTACATATGCCAAATGAAGATTTTGATACCACAGAGGGCATAGTTTATGGCGATGTAAAAGATGTTGATGAAAAATACAGAATTGATGGAATTCCTAAAATTAATGCTTCAAAACACACTATTGATGTTGTTGAAAAAGATTTAATTCAATTAAATATTGACCTAGGTCAAAGAGGTGTAGGGGGAGATGATAGTTGGTACTCGATGCCTCAAGAAAAATATCAGTTAAAAGGAAATGTTAAACATTCTTATTCTTTTTATTTACTTCCTTATAAAAATAAAACAACCAAAGATTTTATTAATTTAAGTAAACAGTATTTAAAGATTCCAAAAAAATAAACTTCAAAACAAATTTTTAAAACCTTTTAGCTAGCTAAAAGGTTTTTTTATGTTAAACCATAAAACTTCTTTTCACAAAATTTTAATAAAAAATAAATTAATAAGGTTTAGTAAATGCTTAAATTTATGACTTATAATCAAATTAAACTAATCTAAACAATTACCAAATGCTTAAAATGTATAAAAAGGGATGGATTTTTACATTCTTCCTAAGTGTACTAATGTTAGTACCTTCGACTCAATTTTTTGCTCAACGAAAGAAAAAAAAATCTTCAGAAAGTAAACAATTTGAATTAAAAGAAAACATGTTAAATATACTTAAATTTAGAAGTATAGGTCCAGCGGCTTATTCTGGACGTATTTCTGATTTAGCAGTAAACCCTGATAATCCTTCAGAATACTATGTTGGTGTAGCATCAGGAGGTTTGTGGAAAACCATAAACCATGGAACAACTTTTGAGCCTATATTTGATGATCAATCTGTTTTTTCAATTGGCTGTTTAGCAATGGATCCAAATAATTCAAATGTAGTTTGGGTAGGAACAGGGGAAAACAATTCTCAGCGTAACCTAGCCTATGGAGACGGAGTTTATAAAACTACTGATGGAGGAAAAACATTTACTAATATGGGGCTCAAAACAAGCTCTCAAATAGGTAAAATTATGATTGACCCAAGAAACAGTAATGTAGTATATGTTGCTGCACAAGGGCAAGCATGGGGGCCAGGAGGAGAAAGAGGTTTGTATAAAACTACCGATGGTGGGAAGACTTGGAATAGAGTTTTAGAAATTGGAGAATATACTGGAGTATCTGATATGGAAATGGATCCTAGAAATCCAGATATTTTATATGCCTCAGCTCATCAACGCGAACGTAGAGTTTATTCAAAAATTAATGGAGGACCTGAATCAGCAATTTATAAATCTGTTGATGCTGGAGCTTCTTGGACAAAACTTAAAAAAGGGCTGCCAAAGGGTGATGTTGGTAGAATAGGGTTGGCATTATCACCAGCAAATCCAGATATAATTTATGCAGTAATTGAGCTTCCTGGAAGCAAAAGTGGATTTTATAGATCTACCGATATGGGAGAAAGCTGGGAGAAAAGAAGCGATAAAGGAACAACAAGTCCTCAGTATTATAATGAAGTTTATGCAGATCCATTAAATCCTAATCTAGTTATTTTAATGGATACAAGAAATGCACTTTCTGAAGATGGAGGCGTTACTTGGAAAAATATTGAAGGAAGAAATAAACATGTGGATAATCATGCAATTTGGATTGATCCTAAGGATACCAACCATTATTTAGTAGGATGCGATGGTGGTTTATATGAAACGTTTGACAGAGCAAAAACTTGGCAATTCAAGAATAATTTACCAATAACTCAATATTATCATGTAAGAGTAGATAACGAATTTCCTTTTTATAATGTGTATGGAGGAGCACAAGATAATGGTTCTTGGTTTGGACCTTCACAAACACATCGAAGAAACTTAGTAAATTCAGATTGGACGTATACCATTGGAGGAGATGGCTATCTTTCTATTCCTGATCCTAATAATCCTGATATCCATTACTGTGAGTCTCAGTATTGTGGATTAAGAAGATACGATAGAACAACTGGAAATAGTATTTCAATTCAACCACAACCAACAACTGATGAAGAATATAGATGGAACTGGAATACGCCATATTTTCTTAGTCCATTTAACTCAAAAACACTATATGTAGCAGGAAATTATGTATTTAAAAGTACAGACATGGGAGGTACATGGAAAAAAATTAGTGGAGATTTAACCCGTCAAATAGATCAAAATAGTCTGCCAATGATGGGGAAAATTTGGCCACCTGAAGCAATTGCTAAAAATTTATCAACTTCTAAATTTGGAAATATTTTTGCATTAGCAGAATCACCATTAAAGCAAGGAATGATTTATGCTGGAACCGATGATGGCTTGATTTGGATTACTGAAAATGATGGTGAAAATTGGACAAAGTTTGATAAATTCCCAGGAGTTCCAGAAATGACTTTTGTAAATTATGTACTGCCATCTCAACATAATGAAAATGTAGCATATGCTTGTTTCGACGGAAGAAAAAACAGCAGCGATTTTAAACCATATTTGTTAAAAAGTACCGATAAAGGTAAAACATGGACATCAATTGCTGCAAATTTACCTTCGGGTACTGTTTATTGCATTCAAGAAGATTTTTTAAATCCTAATATTTTATTTATTGGAACAGAATGGGGAGTTTGGACAACGATTGATGGAGGTAAAAAATGGGTGCAAATTAAAAATGGTATCCCAACAATTCAAGTAAAAGACTTAACAATTCAACAACGTGAAAATGATTTGGTTGTTGCAACTTTTGGACGTGGTTATTATGTGTTAGACAATTATTCTTCATTAAGACATTTAAATGAAGAGATTGAGAGTAAGGAAGCACATTTATTTGAGATTAAAGACGCACTTTTATATTTTCCATCAAGTAATTTAAATTATCAAGGAGATGTTCATTTTAGAACGCCTAACCCAAATCCTTCTGCCAAGTTTGAATATTATGTGAAAACAGGGTATGAAACCTTAAAACAAAAAAGAATTAAAGCTCAAAAAGCCGCTGAAAAATCTGGAACTTTTGTGTATCCGTCAGAAGAAGAATTAATGGCTGAAGAGCAAGAGGATAAACCAACATTAATTTTTACCATATATGATAGTAAAAATAATATTATGAGGAAATTAACATCGCCATTAAAAAGTGGGTATAATAGTATTTTTTGGGATTTAAGTTATTTATCAAATCGTGGCGCAAAAGTGGTTCCAGGAGAGTATAAAGTTGCAGTTGATAAAAATGTTAAAGGAGAATTTACTCGTTTAGTTGAACCAAAATCATTTAAAGTAGTTTCATTACCAAATGGGTTAGGAACACCAAATTATGAGAGTAATTTTGAATTCCTAAAACAAGTTACAGATTTAAATGTAAAAGTAATGGCAAGTAGAACACAAATTGAGAAAGTGAATACTACGTTGAAAAATATGAAGACTATTTTAAGTAATATGCCTGTTGAAGCAAGTGTTTTAGTAGATAAGATTAATGATTTACAGAAAGAAACTGATGCTATTTCAAAAGTTATTATAGGAGGTTTTGGGGCAAAAAATTCAGTAGCTAGCAGACTTGGTTTTTCAATGTATGCTACAAGATCTGCCCAAGTAGATGTTACTGGAGCGCAAAAAGAACAATTTGAAATTGCTAAAACTCAGTTTACGGCTCAAGAAACTGATTTAAAAAAGTTAGTGATGGAAAAATTACCAACGCTTCAAAAAGAGTTTGAGACAAAAGGAGGAGTGCTTTATAATATTCCTGATAGACGTAGGTATTATGAAGATTAATTAAAATTTTATTGATAGTCATAAAAATCTCTTTAGTTTTCTAAAGAGATTTTTTTATTTAAGATGAAAACCCTTTAATAAATAACTTCAAAGAAGAAAAATGTAGTAAATTTATCCAACTATTTATAAAAATTGAAATACCAAAAAAACTGTAACATGGTACCTTTGATCACTATAGAAGAAAAACTAAAAGAACGAATAAAAGAACTTACTTGTTTATATGAGGTTACTTCGATTATAGTAAATTGTGATTATGACCAACTACAAAAAAGTTTACAAGCTATAGTTATTTGCCTAAAAGATGCTTTACGTTATAGTGAACAAGCCTGTGTAGAAATTAAAACCGATGATTTTTTTGTTTCCACAGAAGAGTTTCCAAAAAAAATGGTTCTTATAAGTTCACCAATTCATATGTTTAATAAAGAAGAAGGAGTTTTAAAAGCAGGGTATTTAAATACTAATTTTACAGAAAAAGTATTTTTATATGAAGAAAAATTACTTTTAGCTAAAGTTGCTATTGAAATAGGTAATTTATTAGAGCGTAAAAAAATTCAAGAAAATGAAGCTCTTTTAAAAAGAAAAGTTGAACGAGCTGATAGAATTAGTATATTAGGTGAAATAACAGCTGGAATTGCTCATGAGTTAAATACACCATTAGCAAATATTTTAGGTTTTGCTGAACTGTTAAAAAGTAGGTCAAAAAAAAATAGCCAAGCTGAAAAAGATATTGATAAAATTATCAATAGTGCAATTTATTCAAGAGAAGTGGTCAAGAAACTTATGTTTTTTGCCTGTGAGATGCCTCAAAAAAAAGAGCTAGTAACCATAAATGAAGTAATAACAGACGCCATAAATTTACTAGATCCAACATTCAAAAAGAACAAGATAACCTATTATTTAAACTACAGTCATCCTTCAATTCAATTAAAAGTAGATATCATTCAACTCACTCAAGTTATTTTTAATCTAATTTTAAATGCCATTTATTTTTCACCCGAAAAAGGGGAAATTATTATCAATGTAACAGACAATTTAAAAGATGTTGAATTAAAGATTTCTGATGAAGGACCAGGAATAAAAAATAGTATTTCAGACAAAATATTTGAACCCTTTTTTACTACAAAGCCTGTTGGAGATGGTTCAGGCCTAGGTTTAAGTGTGGTTCACGGTATTATTAAAAGCCATCAAGGAGCTATTAAACACGAACCTAATTACCCTAAAGGAACTACCTTTGTTATTAATTTTCCTAAATTATAGATGTAATGACTTTAAAGCAAGAAAACATATTAATTGTTGATGATGATATTAATATATTAGAACTTATCCAAAGACATTTACAAGATTTAAATTATCATAGTTATAAGGCAATATCTGTAAAAGAAGCCATTCAAATTTTAAAAGATACTTCTATCGACTTACTAATAACAGATCTTAAAATGCCTGAAGTTGATGGTTTTCAGTTGATTAAGTATGTGTCGGAACATTATCCATCATTGCCAAAATTAGTTGTTACGGGTTACCCATCATTACATGAGGCAGTTGATGTTATGAAATCTGGAGCTATTGATTATTTAGTAAAACCTTTTACTAAAGAAGAATTAAAAGAAGCGGTTTTAAAGTCATTTTTACAAAAACCAAAAACAAATTTTACATCATCTAAAGTTGAAAAATCAACTAATCAAAACTATGGTGAATTAATTGGAAATTCGAAAGAATTAAAAAAAGTGACTGAAATTATTGAAAGAGTAAAAAATAATAAAGCAACTGTTTTTATTCATGGAGAGAGTGGTACAGGAAAAGAATTAGTAGCAAGGGCAATTCATTATATGGGGAAATTTGCTCGTGCCCCATTTATAACAGTTAATTGTGCAGCCATTCCAGAATCTTTATTGGAGTCCGAATTATTTGGGTATGTAAAAGGAGCTTTTACGGGTGCGGATTCTAATAGAAATGGTTTTTTTCAAGCTGCTAATACTGGAACTATTTTTTTAGATGAAATTGGAAGCGCCCCATTGGCTGTTCAGGCAAGATTATTAAGAGTGCTACAAGAAAAAGAAATTACTAAAATTGGTTCGCAAAAAGTTGAAAAATTAGATTTGAGAGTTATTACGGCTACCAATAATAATTTAGAGGAACTCATTCAAAAAAAATTATTTAGAGAAGATTTATATTACCGTTTAACGGTAGTTCAAATTAAGATTCCACCACTTAGAGATAGAAAATCTGATATTCCTCTTTTAGTTGATAAATTTTTATTTAAGTATGGAGTAGAGTATAAAGATAAATTTATAAAAATTTCATCGGAAGCAATGGAAATTTTAATGCGTAATCACTGGCAAGGAAATATTAGGGAACTTGAAAACGTAATACAACAAGCTGTAATTTTATGCGATAATAATATTGAGATTAAAGATTTACCTAACTATCTTAAATTTAAAATTAATTTTGAAAATTCTACATTATTATCCCTTAAAGAATTTGAAAAAAACTACATTCTTAAAGTTTTAGCAGCTACTAACAATAACAAAACTAAAGCTGCAGAGATTCTTCAAATTGATAGAAAAACACTACGTCAAAAAATTCAATAGAAAATTTACATTTAACTGAGAGTTTTTGTTTCACATGGGGAATATTTCCTCAATTCATTTTATTTAAAAGATTCCTCAATGTGCTTGTAATCAAGTTGTTGAGAAATTATTTAGTTGCCTTTTATAGATTTGGAATAACTATTGATATTTGTATTTAAAATTAAATAATATCATTATGTATAAAATAGATAGTAGTTTATGTTCGACTTGCATTCATTTAAAGTCTTGTACATTAACTGAGAGTAAGCGATTTATTTGGTCATGTAGTGAATTTGAAGTAAATAAAATTAATGAAAAACATGATATAGAGATTAAAAAAACAGAATTTGAATTTAATTAAAAATTAAACTTGTTAAAAAAATGCCATTATTTTATAATCACGAATCTGATGAAGAAATAAGTGTAAAGCTGCAAACTAAAGAGTTGGCTAATTGGATTGAGCATTTAGAGTTTGTAACCACTGAAATAAATCATTTACTTAAGTTAAAAAAAGAGTTAGTAATAAATAAAATTTTAGAAAAAGAGTTGCTTGATAAAAAAGAAGAAAATGAAGTTTTATTGAGTATTTTCTATAATTACAGAAGTAAAGTTGAAAATTCTATTGAATGTATGGATATAGCTTGTGATATGTATTATCTAAACCAGCAAGAGATTTTTAGAGAACAGTATTTATTTCATATCAGAGAATATAGAGCTTTAAAAGCTGAAATTTTAGCATAATTTTTTAATGTGTTTGAGTAAAAATTGTTATGAAAAAGCCATGATTCACCATAATAATTGGTGTTGATGTTTAATTTGCTAAGCGTATTTAAAGCGTGTGTAAAAACTTACACACGCTCATACGCGATTATTTATTTAAATTTTCACGTTTCTTAATCTAAGTGCATTGGTAATTACAGATACAGAGCTAAAACTCATAGCAACTGCAGCAATAATTGGAGAGAGTAAAATACCAAAAATTGGGAATAATAATCCTGCGGCAATTGGTACTCCTAAAATGTTGTAAGCAAATGAAAAGAATAAATTTTGTTTTATATTTTTAAGGGTCTTTTTGCTTAGTGTATTAGCTTTAACAATACCTTCTAAATCTCCTTTAACCAAAGTTATTTCAGCACTTTCTATGGCCACATCTGTACCAGTACCCATAGCAATGCCTATATTAGACTGTGCTAATGCTGGAGCATCATTAATACCATCACCTGCCATAGCTACAATGTTACCTTTTTCCTGTAGTTTTTTAATATAATCTAATTTATCTTTTGGTAAACAATTCGCTTTATAATTACTCAACTTTAATTCATCAGCAACGGCTTTAGCAGTATTTTCATTATCTCCTGTTAACATAATAACCTCAATTCCTTCTTTTATTAGATTGTGGATAGCCCTTTTACTGCTATCTTTAATAGCATCTGAGATGCTTACATAACCTAACGCAATATTATTAATAGCTATATAAGAAACTGTTTTACCAAGTTTTTGTTCAGAAAGAATTTCTTTTTTTAAAGTTGAAGGAATTTTGGCGTTTATGGTTTCCATCAATTTTAAATTTCCTAAAGCAATTTTAGTTTGTTGAATGGTTCCTACAACTCCCATTCCTGAAATAGCTTCAAAGTCGGGTACTTTAGTTAATGCTGCATTTTTTTTATGGGCATATTGTACAATGGCCTTAGCCAAAGGATGTTTACTATATTGATTTAAAGAGGCTATATATCCTAAAACTATTTCGGGCTTTTCATCTAAAATGTAAATTTTTTCAACTGAAGGTCTTCCCTCTGTAATTGTACCTGTTTTATCTGTAATTAAAACATTTACTTTATTCATAATTTCTAGAGCTTCTGCATTTTTTATTAAAATTCCATTTTGAGCTCCTTTTCCTATACCAACCATCACAGACATTGGTGTTGCCAAACCTAGAGCACAAGGACAAGCTATAATTAAAACGGCTACCGAATTTACAAAAGCATAAACCAATGCCGGATCTGGCCCAAAATTGGCCCAAACAATAAATGTTATAATAGATATAACAACCACAATAGGAACAAAGTATTTAGAAATGGTATCTGCTAATTTTTGGATAGGAGCTCTAGATCTACTCGCATCACTTACCATTTTTACAATTTGAGATAAAAGGGTTTCAGAACCTACCTTTTGGGCTTTCATTACAAAAGATTTTGTAGTATTGATGGTTCCAGAATTTACATTATCATTAACCGATTTATCTACAGGAATAGGTTCTCCTGTAATCATAGATTCATCAATACTACTCGAACCTTCTACAATAATTCCATCAACGGGAATTTTTTCACCTGGTTTTACACGTAGCAAGTCATTAACTTTAATAGTGTTAATTGCCACTGTTTTATCAACCCCATTGATAACTAATGTAGCTTCTGAAGGAGCTAATTTTAATAGCTCTTTAATTGCTCCACTGGTTTTGCTATGTGCTTTAGCTTCTAACAATTGCCCTAATAAAACTAAAGTAAGAATTACTGCAGTTGCTTCAAAATAGATGTCTACATGACCAGACATCCCTTTAAATTCTGAAGGAAATACTTCTGGAAAAAATAAACCAATTATACTAAATATAAAAGCCGCTCCTGTTCCAATACCAACTAAGGTAAACATGTTTAAATTCCAAGATACTATGGATTTCCAGCATCTTACAAAAAACATCCAGCAAGTATAAAACACAATTGGAATGGTTAAAATAAACTGCAGCCAATCCCAAAAATATTGTGAAGTAATTTCTAAAAGTGGATTTTTAGGTAAATGTGATGACATAGATATGAAGAAAACAGGAATTGCTAATAAAGCTGAAATTTTCATCTTTTTAACTAACTCTTTATAGGTTTTATCTTCTTCGCTTTTGCTAGGCTCCATTAAAACTAAATCCATTCCACATTTAGGGCATAACCCTGGAGTATTCTGAATTATCTCAGGGTGCATTGGACAGGTATAAGTTGTTTCTTGACTAAGTTTAGGTTGTTCAATTAAATCCATTCCGCAAACTGGACATCCTACGTTTTTAGTATAGGTTTTAGTTCCTTCACACTGCATTGGACAATAAAAAACACCATTTCCTTTTTTTTCAGAGGTATTAGAGTGTTTTTTTTTGTCCTTTTTCCCGACGTTTGGTAATTCAATGGTATAATGTAAACCTGCATTTGTTAAAACTTGTTGTAAGTTTTCTATTGTAATATGCGAAGTCATGTCAATAATAACTTCTTTAGTTTTCAAATTTACAGTAACTTTTTTAACTTCTTTTAGGGTAGTTAATGCAGTTTCAACATTATTTTTACAACCTGAACAGGTCATTCCTGAAATGTAATAGGTATGTTTCATAAACCTTAATTTTAAATTTGATACACTTTTTTTAAGTGTTTTGGGCTATGATATTTGTATAAAATACGGTAAAAAAGAGAGTTTTTAAAACTCACTTTTTATATTTCTAAAATTTTATTTTAATTTTTTAGGTGTTTATGTTCACCTTTTTTGTTTTTTTCAAGTTCTTTTAAAGTCAAATTCATTCCACATTTTGGACATTTACTAGGTTGGCTATTTTTAATATCTAGATGCATTGGGCACGTATAAATGGGTTTTATTTTTTTAAGATTCATACCACATTCTGAACATTTACCAGGTTTATCACTTTGAATTGCTGAATGCATTGGACAGACGTAGGTATTTTTGTTTTTTACTTTAGAATGATTCATATCCATTTTTGTTGAATCATGTTTTACTTTTGTTTGCTTTTTTTGTTGAGAGAAAGCTGTTAATGTTGAAAAAAGTCCTATCAATAGAACAATGCTTAAAATTTTTGTTTTCATGTTTTTAGTGTTTAATTTACGATACTTATTAAAGTGTAAAAGTCTAAATATTTCAAAAGTTAATTGTGCACAATTTAGGTTAAATTGTATCTAATTTTTTTCGAGAACTTTGTTTTTTGTATTCAGTTGGTGTAAGCCCTGTAACCTTTTTAAACTGCCGAGAAAGATGTTGAGGACTGCTATAATTTAGATCATAAGAAATTTGACTTAAGGTTAATTCGTTATAAACTAGCAATTCTTTAACTCTTTCAATTTTTTGCAGAATGATATATTTTTCAATAGTATTTTTCTCTAAATCAGAGAAAATTTTACTTAATTGAGAATAATTTAAACCGATTTTTGATGCTAAAAAAGCGGAGTAATTTTGATTTAATAATTGATGTTTTTTGTGATGAATATTTTCAATAATTACCGTTTTTATTTGATTTATTATTTTAGCTTCAAACGTTTCAACAATTTCAAAACCCTCCTTTTTTAGAAGGATTTTTAAAATTGTTAATTCATGTTCTGTAAGTGTATTTTTGAAATGAATTTCACCTAATTTTACACATATAAATTTCAGGTTGTTTTTTCTAAGTTCTTCAGTGATAACTTTAATACAGCGATCACAAACCATATTTTTTATTGCAATTGTGAAATTCTCGAGTCTCATGTTTTTGAATTTTGTGATAGAACTACTTGCTGGTTATTCAATAGTTGCTTGTACTACACCACATTTTAGCATCATTTCTCCATAATAAGGGTTTTCTATATTTTCATTCAAACTTAACCAAATAGCACCTTTATCGCTGTTTGCCATTGGACAAAATTGTTTATATACTTTTTGATTTGCACCAAAACTTTCAACAGATTTAGTAATGTTATTAGATAGTGAAATAAACGAATTTCTTTGGGCTTTAATATCATTTGTGATTTCTATTTCTTTTGCAGAAGTAGTCAACTTATTTAAAAGAGTCATCCATAACTTATGAGATTTATTTTCAGTTAATAACTTCATATCTACAAGTTGTAAATTTTTCAACAAAATTGAAGCTTCTTTTTGAGCGACATTAGAATTATCATTCACCAATGCATCTTTAACTTGTAAATAAGCTAAGAGCACTTCATGAAGCTGTTGTTGAAATTTTAAAGGAACGTTTATTTGTTCAATACTATTTGTTGTTTCTTCTAGATTTGAAGTTTCTTGCATTCCAATATGATTTTCGTGTCCAGTAATTACGTTACCACTTTTTGTATTCATCATGCTTTTTTTACCTTGTAATTGTGCTGCAGCATCTATGGTAAAGGTTCCATTAGTAACAATTTCTTCTTGTTCATACAATCCATCTAAAATTTCATAACTATTGCCAATCTCATTTCCTAAAGTTACTTCTCTCATTTCAAAAACAGGTTCTAGACCTTCTTTTTTTACATAAACTACAGATCTTTCACCAGTCCACAAAACAGCTGATTTAGGGATGATTAGTGTTTTTTGTTGGTTGTTTTTTGTATTTGAAGGTGTAATAAAACCTTTAATAAACATTCCAGGTTTAAGAGTTCCTTTAGGATTGTTTAATTCAGCCCTAACAGTTACCGTTCTAGTTAATGTGTTTAATATTGGGTCAATAAATGAAATTTTAGCTTTAAACTCTTTGTTTGGGTTTGCATTGGTGGTTATACGAATTTCATCTCCCAATTGGATACTGGAAAGTTGTTTTTCATACGCATCAAAATTTGCCCAAACAGTAGTTAAGTTAGCAATAGTAAAAAGCCCTTGACCTTCTTTAATATAAGTACCTTCTTCAACCATTTTTGTACTAACCACGCCAGTAACATTTGCGTAAACAGGAAAATTAGTAATAATGGTTTTCGATTTCTCAATTTTATGAATCTGATTTTCTGAAAGTTTCCATAATTTTAGTTTGTTTTTTACAGCATTGTATAAGCTTACATCAGAATTTTTAATTTCTGAAGCTGTCAATAATTCTTTTTGAGCTGTTACTAATTCTGGAGAATAGATAAGAGCCAATGGTTGTCCTTTTGCTACCATTTCTCCTGTTGAATTTACAAATAGTTTTTCAATTCTTCCTCCAAAATGAGCTGTTTGTATGGCATTTGTTTTTTCATTTTCTTTAATTTTTCCAACAAGAAAAAGCCCTTCTTTAGGAGTAGTATTAAAGCCTATAACGGTGGTTTCTATATTAGCCAAAGCCAAAGCATTTGTACTCATTTTAAACTCATTAGCTGTTAGTCCATCAGCTGAAGTTTCAGCAGGAATTAAATCCATACCACAAATTGGGCAATCTCCAGGTTCAGGTTGCATAATTTGAGGATGCATTGAACAGGTCCATTGTTGATTTTCTGTTTGAGAAGTTTCGTGATTGTGGTTTTCTTCTACATTTGAAGAATTTCCAAATAACAACCATCCTGAAATTAGACCAGTTGTTAATATTCCTATGTAAATTATATATTTTTTCATCTTAGTTATCTTTTGTTAAAAATTCTAGAGTTGATTTTTGAATTTCATACTCTTTTTCTGAAATCACTTTTTTTAGTTGAAATTTTAATTGTAATTGCTGAATTTCAAGTAATTGTTCAAAATCAATTTTTGAAGTTTCATAAGCAGCTAACAATACTTTTTTTGCACTTTCTGCCTCATCAATATTTTTGATTTGTGTTGCAATTGAAACCTTTGAATTAGAAAGTTTACTTTTTGCATTTTCAAAAATGGTTTGTAATTGATTGTATGTATTAACTTTAGTTATTTCAATTGCTTTTTGCTCTAATTGTAATTGCTTTTGTTTAGAGCTGTATTTTTTAGAAAACAAAGGAAATGAAACGGTAACCATTGGCATAACAATATCTTTTCCGTTATCAGCAAGGTTTTCAATAGCTCTATTTTCAATAAAACCATAGTCTAAGCCAATTCCTATAGTTGGTAAACTTTCTTTTTGAGTTGCTAATTCAGTTTTTTTAGTAGCACTTTTTAAATTATCCAATGCTAACATTTTTGGATTGCTAGAAATGTATTCTTTGTTAAAAGTTTGTAAATCAATAATTGTTATATGATCAGCAATTGATATAACTTCGTTTTGATTTCTATTTAATAAAAGGTTGAAAGTAATTTTTTTAGCTTTCAAATTTTCTTGAATGGTATTTAATTGGTTTGTAAGCTCATTTTTTTCGATTCTAATTTTAAGAACTTCTACCATTGTAGATCGATTATTTTCTAATGCATTAAGTGCTAAATTTTCAAAAGTGTTCAGAATTTCAATATTTTGTAGTAAAATATCTTCTTTAGCTTTTAATTCAAACAACTCAAAATATGCAGTTTTAATTGCCAAAAAGAGCTTTCTTTTTGCAAAATCATAAGTGTTCAACTGGGCTTTAGCCTTAAATTGAGCACTTTCTTTTTTTGCATTTAAAGTACCAAACCAAGGCAACATTTGTGAAGCTGAGATTTTAGCTTTTTGAGCCCCAACTCTTGTTTCTACTTCTTGAGCAAAATACCCTACCGATATATTAGTATTTGGAATGCTACCCACTTCATTTATTTTTTCTAAAGCACTTTGATATTGATATTGAATGGCTTTTAATTCAGGGCTGTTTTCTGCAGCAATAGTTAAATAATTATCTAAAGTTTGCGAATGAGCTGTGAAGCTAATTAACAGCAAAATTATATGTATTAATTTAGTTTTCATTTTTCACTTTTTTTAATGAAACTTCTTGTTTAAGGCTGTATAATACTGGTACAACAAATAAGGTGATTAAAGCAATTAACATGCCTCCAAAACTTGGAATTGCCATTGGAATCATAATATCAGAACCTCTACCTGTTGAAGTTAAAACTGGTAGTAAAGCAAGCATTGTGGTGGCTGTTGTCATTAAACAAGGGCGAATTCTTTTTTCTCCTGCTTCAATTACAGAAGTTCTTATTTCTTGTGTTGTTGTTGGTTTATTTTTTTTAAAAGTTTGTGTTAAATAGGTCGCCATTACTACACCATCATCGGTAGCAATTCCAAATAACGCAATAAAACCAACCCAAACAGCAACACTTAAATTAATAGGATGCATTTGAAATAATTCACGAAGATTTACTCCAAAAACATCAAAGTTTAAAAACCATGACTCTCCATACAGCCATATCATCATAAAACCTCCAGCAAAAGCAACAGCTATTCCTGTAAAAACCATGAATGAAGTTGTTACTGAACGAAATTGAAAATATAGAATTAAAAAAATGATGATTAAGGCTAAAGGAACTACTATCGATAATGTTTTTTCAGCTCTTAATTGGTTTTCATATGTTCCAGTAAATTGGTAATTAATGCCTTTAGGGACCACCAATTCTCCACGATCAATTTGACCTTGTATTGCTTTTTGAGCTCTTTCTACCACTGTTACTTCGGCTTCATCTTTTAGTTTGTCAAATAGCACGTAGCCAACCAAAAAGGTGTCTTCACTTTTTATCACTTGAGGGCCTTGTTCATATGTAATTGAGACCACTTCTGATAATGGTATTGGACTACCATTAGGTGTAGGAACATATATTTTCTCTAAATCTTTAGGACTTGTTCTTTGCTCTCTTGGATAGCGAACACGAACTCCGTATCTCTCTCTTCCTTCAACAGTTTGTGTTAATAATTTTCCTCCGACGGAAATTTCTAAGATACTCTGAATATTTTCGATATTTAATCCATATCTAGCCAATTTATCTCTGTCTATTTCTATAAGTAAATAAGGTTTTCCAACAATTCTATCGGCAAAAACCGCTTCTTTTTTTACACCAGGTATTTGTTTTAATACAGTTTCTAATTTTAAACCAAATTCTTCTATTTGTTTTAAATTTTGACCTTTAATTTTAATTCCCATTGGAGCACGCATACCTGTTTGTAACATAACCAAACGAGTTTCAATAGGTTGTAATTTTGGAGCTGAGGTTACACCTGGAAGCTTTGTTACTTTGACAATTTCATCCCAAATATCATCAGCATTTTTAATTTTTTTACGCCAGTTTCTGTAATACTCTCCTTTAGAATCTTTAATTAAATTTCTGGTTTCTATTTTGGTTCCTGAAGCAATAAACTGCCCTGAAATTGTTTCAAATAATCCATTGTTATTTACTTTAAATTTTAATCGTTTACCCTCTTTATCTAATTTGTATTCTGGTTTGTAAATAATAACATTTTCATACATAGAAAGTGGAGCCGGATCTAAAGCGCTTTCAACTCTACCTGCTTTCCCAACAACGGTTTTAATTTCAGGAATAGTTGCTACAGCCATATCTAATTGTTGTAAAACACGCTTGTTTTCGGCAATACCAGAATGTGGCATAGAAGTTGGCATTAATAAAAAAGAGCCTTCATTTAAAGCAGGCATAAATTCTTTACCTGTATTTTTCCATACACTTACACCTAAAATAATTATTAGTGTTGGAATACTTAAAAATAGTATTTTGTTATTTAATGCCCATTTTAAAATAGTTACATAAAACCTTCTAAAAAGAATAAAACCTCCGAGTAATCCAAAACAAATAATAGCTACAAAAATTAAATTTATACTAACTGAATAATCCACTCCTAAAGGTCTCCAATAAACGCTTAATAAGGTTATAATTGCAAGTGCTGAAATAATGATATTAACCAAATTTGATTTTTTTTCAGAAAGAATTTCTTTGATTTTTAAAAGGCCAGAAATACCAAATGCTATTAATAATAAAGCAATATAATAACCACTAAATATACCAACAATACCTGTAATAATTAATCCAATATTCCCTACATATCGTCCTTTTTTTATGGGTGATTTCCATCCAAATAACCAAGCAGCAAATGGGGGAATTAAAAATAAAGCAACAATTAAGGAAGCGGTTAACGCCATGGTTTTTGTAAATGCTAAAGGTCTAAATAATTTACCTTCAGCTCCTATCATAGTAAAAACAGGAATAAAACTAATAATGGTAGTCATTACTGCAGTAATAATTGCTCCAGAAACTTCAGTAGTTGCATTATAAACTAATCTATTAATAGGAGTTTTATGACCATCTTCATCCATATGCCTAATAATGTTTTCAGATAAAATAACACCTACATCTACCATAGTTCCAATAGCAATGGCTATTCCTGATAGTGCAACAATATTAGCATCTACATTAAATAATTTCATTGAAATAAAAACCATTAAAACGGCAATTGGTAAAAGACTTGAAATTAAAATGGAGGCTCTTAAGTTGAATACCATAACAATTATTACTAAAATTGTAATTAAAATTTCTAGAGTTAAAGCTTCATCTAAGGTGTTTAATGTTTCTTGAATCAATTCAGTTCTATCATAAAACGGAACTATAGTAAGTTGCGATGTTCTTCCATCTTTTAATACTTTTGAAGGTAGTCCGGCGCCAATATCAGTAATTTGTTTTTTGACATTGGTAATAACCTCCATTGGGTTTGCACCATAACGAGCTACTACAACGCCACCAACTACTTCAGCACCTTCTTTGTCTAATATTCCTCTTCTTTCTGCTGGGCCTAATGAAACTTTGGCAACATCCTTAATTAGAATTGAGGTAAAATTTGAAGAAGTTACTACAGCATTTTCAATATCTTCAACCGATTTAATATATCCCAATCCACGAACTAAATATTCTGCTTGATTAATTTCAATGGTTTTGGCACCAATGTCTTTATTGGTATTTCTTGCAGCATTTACAACTTGTTGTAATGAGATATTATATTCTTTTAAAATATCAGGATTAACATCTATCTGGTATTCTTGTACGTAACCACCAATTGAAGCAACCTCAGAAACTCCAGAAGCCGAAGATAATGCGTATTTAACGTAGTAATCTTGAATGCTTCTTAATTCATGTAAATCCCAGCCTCCTGTTACATTTCCGTGTTCATCTCTACCTTCTAAAGTATACCAATATATTTGACCAAGCCCTGTGGCATCAGGACCTAATGCTGGTTGAACATCGTTGGGTAATAATCCATTTGGAAGCGAGTTTAATTTTTCTAAAATTCGACTACGACTCCAGTAAAATTCAACATCTTCTTCAAAAATGATATAAATACTTGAAAGTCCAAACATTGAAGAACTTCTGATAGTTTTTACCCCTGGAATTCCTAATAAGGAGGTTGTTAATGGATAGGTAATTTGGTCTTCAATGTCTTGAGGAGATCTCCCATCCCATTTAGTAAAAATAATTTGTTGATTTTCTCCAATATCTGGAATAGCATCAACAGCAACTGGGTTTCTAGGAAAGTTTCCTGTTTCCCAATCAAATGGAGCCGTAGAAATACCCCATCCAATAAATACAACTAATATGAGTACGGCTACAAGTTTATTTTCTATTAAAAATTTAATGCTTTTATTTAGCATAAGTAAGTATTTTAAATTGTTTAGAATTTTATTGTTTTTTTGCATAAAATGCACCACATTACAATCTCAGATTAATAAAAATTAATTGAGATAATATTTCTAAAAATTTAAAATCAAATTAAATAAACTTCGTCTAAGACTTGTATGTCCCAGACCAGTAAGGGTGGAGAGTAATCTTTAAATGGAACAATGTTTTTATCTAATCCTTCAAATAAATTAACATAGGTATAAATGAAAGATGCAACAAAAAAATGTTGTTCATAATTTAATTTAATGACATCTATTTTTAATTCGCTTTGTCCTTCAAATTGGATAATAACATCACTACAACAATTGTCTTTTTTAATAGTACAATCTTCAATTGGAGATGTTTGCATTTCCATACCGCAAGACTCCGCTTTAGAAAAAAGAGCGCTGTCCACTAGTAAATCACCACAAAAGTGTTCACTAATAGTAAATGACATTGTAGAAAAAAGTACTACAAATGCCATTAAAACAGCGGTTATTTTTTTAAAAACTTGTTTCATAAACTTTTACAAAGATACGATATTTTAGAATTATTTGTTTAAAACTTTGTTAAATACACTAAAAAGACTTCTATTTTTTTGTAAATGAATAAACAATGTTAAGTCAGTTTTTATGAATAAATACTATATTTGAAGTTGTTTAAATTAACAGTGTATTATTGCGAGGCATAATTCCAAGATATTAAATACACAAAAAATATTGCCTATTTACTCTGATTATTTATTAGAGAATGTTTTTTTAGTTCATCCATTAGCAGTATTAAGTAATTGCGAAAAGATTAGATTGACTTATATCAAATAGCAAGGAGATATTTTATTAGATTGGAGATTGTTATCAACTTATAGTAGAGGTCAATTTATGTTGTAAACAACGCAAAATATGGTTGTCCAAATATAAATGGCTCTTTTTAAATGTTAAATAAAAAATAGTTTAAATGATTATAAAAGAATTGAATGGAAACAAACCTCAGTTTGGGGATGATTGTTTTTTTGCAGAAAATGCGGTTGTAATTGGAGAAGTTTCTATGGGAAATCAATGTAGTATATGGTATAATGCAGTTATTAGAGGAGATGTTCACTACATTAAAATGGGAAATAAAGTAAATGTTCAAGACGGAGCTGTAATTCATGCTACGTATCAAAAGTATCCAACTAATATTGGAAATAGTGTATCAATAGGTCATAATGCCTTAGTGCATGGATGCACCATACATGACAATGTATTAATTGGTATGGGAGCAATTGTTATGGATGATTGTGTTGTTGAAAGTAATTCTATTATTGCAGCTGGTGCGGTGGTTACCAAAGGAACTCATATAAAATCTGGGAGTGTATATGCAGGAGTTCCTGCAAAAAAGGTTAAAGATATTAGTGAAGAATTAGTTTCAGGTGAAATCGATAGAATTGCAAATAACTATGTGAAGTATGCTAGTTGGTATAAGTAAATTAACTAAAAGTCTAATTTTTCAACCTTAAAATTAATAGAAACATCTTTAATAATTTGTTCTAAAATTTTTGGTTCTGAATTTGTATATAGTTGATGAACTAAATTAGTTGTTGAATTTGCTAGCAGCTTATTTTTTTCTAAAACACTTTTGGTTTGTTTTGCAACCGCTTCTCCAGAATCAATTATAATTACATTTTCTCCTATAATTTTGGTTATTTGTGAAATTAAATATGGGTAATGTGTACAGCCTAATACTAAATGGTCTATATTAAATTGAAGCATAGGCTTTAAATACTTGGTAAGTAAAGTGTTTAATTCAGCCGAGTTTGTTTTGCCATTTTCTATTAGTGTTACTAAACCTTCACCATCTTGTTCAATAATAGTTATATTTTTAGTATATTCTTTGGCGGTTTTTGCAAATAGTTTACTACTAAGAGTTCCTTTAGTAGCTAAAATACCGATGGCTCCAGTTTTACTAAATAATGCGGCAGGTTTTATAGCAGGTTCAATACCTATAAATGGAATAGGGTAGTTTTCTCTTAAATAATCAATTGCATTTGTGGTAGCTGTATTGCAGGCAACAATAATTAATTTACATCCTTTTGAAATTAAAAATTCGGTGTTTTTAATAGCTAAGGTTAAAATTTCCTGAGAAGATTTTTCACCATAAGGTGCATTTTTACTATCTGCTAAGTAAATTGTTTTTTCATTAGGTAATAACTTAATAACTTCTTTCCAAATTGAAGTTCCGCCAATTCCAGAATCAAATAAGCCAATAGGTTGATTATTTTTTGTCATTATAGTTATCATCTCTTAGATTAAAAGTAAAAAAAATCCCGCTATTGCGGGATTAAATTTTATAAGAAATTAGGTTTTTTTAGTTAATTCCTAATTTAGCTTTTACAGCAGGAAGTAAATCTGTTCCATTAGCTACAATTAAAGTTGAAGCTTCTAAAACGTATGTAAAACCTTGTTCAGATGCAACATCTTCAATAGCTTTTTTAGCTTTTTCTAAAATAGGTTTTAGCTTTTCGTTTCTTTTTTTAGTGATATCTTCTCTTGCAACTTGAGATGCTTGATACAAGTTTTGTTGGTCTTGTTGTACTTCAATTCCTCTTTGTTGGTTAACCTCATCTGTTTGAGATTTAGCTTCAGCTTCGTATTTTTTTAATTTAGCTTCCAATTTGGCTTCTTCAGCTTTCAGTTCTGTTTCGTAAGTTTTGCTTAACTTTTCTAATTCCGTATTTAATACTTTAGTTTCAGGCATTAAGCTAATTAACAAATCTGTACTAATATGACCTACTTTTGTTTGTGCTTGTAAAGAATTAAATCCCAAAGTTATTATTGCAACTAATAATAAGGTTCTAAATTGTTTCATTTTTTTCTTGTTGTTTAAATTAATTATTCTTGTTTTTTTCTTCTTTGGCTTTTTTTGCCTCTTCAATTTCCTTTATTCGTTTTTTTCTTTTTTCTTCTATAGCTTTTTTAAGGTCTTCTCTTTTTTTAAGTTGAGCGGCTTTTTTAGCTTCAATTTTCTTTTGCAGGGCGGCTTTTTTTGCAGCTCTTTCATCTACTTTTTGTTCGGCTGCATCAGTTTTTTTATCATTTATATCGTTAATGCTCTCAACTTCGTTATTTTTATTTTTTCTTTCATTTGCTTCTTCAACTTTTTTAGTTCGTGTAATACTACTAATTACTAAATCACTAATGTCAAATGAAGAATTGGTGTACAGCATTATTAAATCGCTAGACTTATCTAAAACAAAATCGTATTTACGTTTTTTTGCAATATCTTGAATAGAGTTGTAAACTAAATCTTGTATTGGTTTTACTAATTGCTTTCTTAAAAAATATAAATCACCATCCGATCCAAAGTGTGCAATTTGTAATTGTTTTAATTCTAATTCTTTAATTTCAATGTCTTCTTCTTTATCAATTATTAATTCTTCTGTTAATAACGCTTTTTCATTAATTAATTCAGCTTTTAAATTGTCAATTTCTTTTTGTTGTTTTTCAATTTCAGTTTGCCATTTAGCTGCTTTTGCATTTATTTTTGCTTGAGCATCATTATATTCAGGAATATTTTCTAAAATATATTCCATATCAATATAACCTATTTTTTGAGCCTTTTGAGCAGTAATTGTAATGGTTGAAATTAAAAACGCAAATAAAAGAACTTTTTTTGTCATAACTAATATGTATTTAGAAAAAACCGTGCCAATTTAAAAATCATTACAAATATAACTGATTTAGTTTAAAATTGTTGTCCTATTATAAAGTGTGTTTGCCAACCAGATTTTTCTGTACCTCCAGGTAGAGGATCAAATCCATGAGCAAAATCAATTCCTAATAATCCAAATGCCGGCATAAAGATTCTTAAACCTAATCCGGCAGATCTTTTTAACTGAAAAGGATTGAAATTTTTAAAACCATCGTAGGAGTTACCAGCTTCTAAAAATCCTAAGGCGTAAATTGATGCAGAAGGTTTTAGGGTTATTGGGTAGCGAAGTTCTAATTGAAATTTATTATAAACAGTACCACCATCAATAGATGAAAGTCTTCCATTTTCGTAACCTCTTAATGCAATAGTTTCTCTACCATCTAATTGATAAGAAGCCATTCCATCACCACCTACAAAGTATCTTTCAAAAGGAGAATCTCCTAACTCTTTATTGTAGTTTCCTAAAATTCCAAATTCAGTATTAGTCATTACCACCAAGTCTTTAGTTAGTGCAGTATACCATTTCCCTTTAAAACTAACTTTGTAATACTCTAACCATTTATACTTTTCACTTAACTCCATAGAGCTATAATCTTTATCATTAACCAATGAATATGGAAAAGTTAATTTTGCACCAATACTAAAGTCTGATCCGTAAGTTGGAAAAACAGGGTTTGCACCTGCAGAACTTCTTGCAAAAGTTAAGTTATATGCTAAATTATTTAAATTACCATTACTTAAAGTTAAATTTCCGATAGCCATTCCATATTCTTTTAAATCGTATAATTGATAGCTTATACTTTGTGATAAAGTAAAATAGTTATCAGGCCATTTTAAACGTTGACCTAAACCAATTGAAGCACCTATAATATTTAAGCGTTGATCTTTATCAACTTTATTAGTTAGGTAATTGTATCTAAATTGTTTTGAATTGTATATTGAAAATGATAGTGATTTAGGTTTTTTACCACCTAACCAAGGTTCTGTAAATGAGAAACTTGAAGTGGTGTAATACCTACTTTTTTGTAAGCGTAGTGATAAAGATTGTCCATCTCCAGTAGGAAGCGGTTTGTACGCTTTTTTGTTAAATAAATTTCTTACTGAAAAGTTGTTAAAGGATAAACCTAGAGTTCCAATAAAAGATCCTCCACCATAACCTCCTTGTAATTCTATTTGACTTCCTCCCTTTTCAGCAACAGTATAATCTATATCTACTGTTTTATCTTGATAGTTTGGATTGATATCTGGTGTTATAGATTCTGCATCAAAAAAGCCTAATTGACCAATTTCTCTTATGGTTCTAATAATATCGCTTTTACTGTAAAGGTAACCAGGTTTGGTTCTTATTTCTCTATAAACTACATGGTCATTGGTTCGATCATTTCCATTCACAGTTACTTTTTTAATTTTTGTAGGCTCATCTTCATAAATTCTAATTTCAACATCAATAGAATCATTATTAACTCTAGTTTCAACAGGTAAAACACGAGAGAATAAATAACCGTTATTTTGATACAGTGTTGAAATATCTTCTGAATTAGGGGTGCCATCACCTGTAACTCTTTCTTTTAATACTTTTCCATTATAGGTGTCACCTTTCTCAATTCGTAGTATTTTTTGTAATACATCATCAGTATATTTGCTGTTTCCTAAAAATTGAATATTTCCAAAAAGGTATTTTTTTCCTTCTTCAACTTTAATGTTTAAGTTTAGGGTATTATCATCATTCCAAGTCATAGAATGATCTAAAACTCTAGCGTCTCTAAATCCTTTTTCGCTATACGTTGTAACAATATTTTCAAGGTCTTCTTTAAAGTTTGCATCAATATATTTAGATCCTTTCCAGAACCTTCCAATCATTTTTTTCTTAGTATTTTTTAAAGCCTTTCTAAGCTTTTTTTGACTAAAGGCATCGTTACCTTCAAAGGTGATATTCTTAATTTTTATTTTTTCGCCTTTGTCAATATTAACTAACATATTAACAGTGTTAACTTGCGAACTATCGGGTCTGGTGTTTAAAGTAACTTTGGTTTTAAGGAATCCTTTTTCTTGATATTTCTTTTTAAAGTAATTTTTTGTAGTTACTATTAAATTGTCTGTAACCATTGCTCCTTTTTTAAGTTCGGCATCAGATTGTAAATCTTTGGCTTTATTTTTTTTAACACCTGTAATAGTTACATTATTTAATTGTGGTAATTCTTCTATTTCAAATTCAAGGTAGGCAACATTTCCATCAATTTTTGAAATGTAAACTTCAACATTACTAAATTGTTTGGTTTCGTATAGTTTTTTTATGGCGCTGGTTAGTTTGTCACCAGGTAATTTTATTTCTTGACCAACTTTTAAACCTGTAAACACTTTTACGGTTTGTTCTTCAAATTTTTTGAGTCCTTTAACAGAAATTCCACCAAGCTCGTAGCTGTTTTCTTTTATAAAAGTTGGTGTTTTAGGAGTTGTTGGTTGAATGCTATCCTTAACTATGGTGTCAACTTTTGCTTGAATCTCTTTTAATTCATTTTCTTTTATTTCTTGTGCGTTAACTAAATTAACTGTAAAAAAAACTGATAAAAGTAAAAGGGCTATGTTTGATTTATTCATTGATTTTTTCAATTTGTTCACTTATTTTTCCGAATCTTCGTTCTCGGTTTTGATAATCTATTATTGCTTCAAATAAATTTTCTTTTCTAAAATCTGGCCAAAGGGTATCTGAAAAATACATTTCGGCATAGGCTAATTGCCATAATAAAAAATTACTGATTCTTTTTTCTCCGCTTGTGCGAATCATAAAATCAACATCAGGCAAAGAAAACGTATATAAATGATTATTTATAATATTTTCATTAATTTCTTCAATCTTAATTTGATTATTAACAACTTTTTTTGATATATTTCTGATAACATTAACAATTTCGTCTCTTGAACCATAGCTTAAAGCAAGCGTTAAAGTTAAAGCGGTGTTGTTTTTAGTTTTTTCAATTACCTCAGTAAGCTCAATTTTAACCTTTTCAGGTAAAAGATTAATATTACCGATAGCGTTTAATTTGATATTGTTTTTTTGAAGTGTTTTTAATTCCTTTTTTAAAGATGAGACTAGTAAAGACATTAATGTTTTTACTTCTAAAGCGGGTCTATTCCAATTTTCTGTTGAAAATGCGTATAAGGTTAAATAATTTACTCCAATTTCGCCACAGCCTTCAATCACTTCTCTAACAGCGGTAACTCCATTTTTATGTCCAAACACCCTTGGTTTCCCTTTCAATTTTGCCCAACGACCATTTCCATCCATAATAATGGCAATGTGATTTGGAACTTTGTTTTCAGCAATATATGATTTTATATCTTTCATTAATAAGGGGTTGCATAACAAGGAGGTCTTCCAAAAGTATATACAATAGATATGCCACTTAGCATATACCAATCGTTACTTTTTGGGTTTCCAAAGGTTAGTGTATTTATTTTAGGATTATTATAATCTAGGTCATCAACAAATGTATATCTTGCTCTTAGTTCAAACGCCACTGCAAAATCATGAAATAATTTAGTTTTATAGCCTATACCAAAAGGAATAGCAAAAGAAGTGTTAGAAGTATATTCGTAATTTTTTGGAGCGGGTTCTTTTGAAACAATATTGTAATTAAAAGCAGCAAGTTCAACTAATAAATATGGTGTTTTACTTTTTCTGAAATCATCGATATTATATTCAAAAAAATTAAACTCTAAACCAACAGCTAATTCTTTTATACTATTGTTAAACCCTATACCTCTGTAGTATCTTTGTTGGTTGGTAGAATTGGTATCATCGGCAGAAATATGAGCGTAAGTAAATGTACCTCTTAAAGCCATTCTTGGATTTATATTTTTTTTGTAAATAAGTCCTCCCATAAAATCATTCGGATTTATATAATATTCAGATCCGATATCTCCAATGTAATTGCTACCACCTACAAAAACACCAATTTCATGAATTTGAGCTATTGAACTTGTTGTTATTGAGATGAATGCAAAAAATACAATTAGTTTTTTCATAAATAAAATAGCGTGCAAATATAATTAATTATAGTTGCTTTTAGAAGTTTAACAATGTCTTTTTTGATAAACTCTTAAATACTCAAAATATTGTTGTTGAAACAACTAACACTAATTGCGAGTATCTTGTCCCCAAAGTAATTTTTCTCTAAGAGTTTTGATAAAAGTTTGTTGATTAATTTGAATCATTTTAAGTTTAAAATTTGATTTTTCAACAAAAACTTCTGTATTGCTATTGATGGTAGTAATTCGAGAATCTAGTGATAAGAAAAATTTATTTTCTCTACCGCTTACTATAAACTTAACAGCTGTTTCATCAGGAATAACTAAAGGTCTGGCGTTTAAATTATGTGGAGCTATAGGGGTTAATACAAAGTTTTTTGCTTGGGGTGTAATTATTGGTCCTCCACAACTTAATGAATATCCAGTAGAACCTGTTGGAGTTGCTATAATTAATCCATCTGCCCAATACGATGTTAAGTATTCATTGTCTAAATAGGTTTCAATAGTAATCATTGAAGCGGTATTTTTTCTGCTTACAGAAACTTCATTTAAAGCAAAATTTAGAGAAGCTAAACTGTCTATTTTTGGAGAAGTTTTTACAGATAATAATGAACGTTCTTTAACAATATATTTTTTTGAAACCAGTAATTCTACTGCATTTGAAATTTCTTCTTTTTGTACTGTTGCCAAAAAACCTAGCCTACCAGTATTAATTCCTACAATGGGTATGTTGGAGTCTCTAATAAAAGTTACGGCTCTTAAAATAGTACCATCTCCACCCATGGTAAACATAAAATCAAATGAACTATTTAAGTCTTTGTGAGATTTAAAAGTGGTTACATTTTTAATAGTAACATGTTTTTTAAGTCCGTTATAATAATTTTGTTCAATAACAAACTCTATAGAATGTTGTTGTAACGCTTGAAGTAAATGTTCAATGTAAATTATGTCTTCAGATTTAAAATATTGTCCGTAAATAGCAACTTTCATTCTTAAATATTTAAGTATTTTTGAAGATATTCCGATCGTTCTTTTAAATCTTCAATGTAAAAATCTTCTTTATGTTTGGAAAGAACCTTGTAGTTGTATCTTCTAAAAGATTGAATAATTTCATTCACATCTTGTGAGTTAAATTTCAAAGTAATTTTAACAATAGCAGCATTGGCTTCAGAAATAAAAAGACCTAAAACTTTGCCGTTATTTGATTCAACAATTTGACACACTTCACTAAAGGAATAATTGCGTTGTTCCTTTTCTAATAATAAAATAGTGCCTTCATTTTTTAAAAAAGGAGTACTGTTGTATAGGTGTAAAACATCTATTAAATCATAATAGCCAACATATTCTTTTTTTTCATTTATTACTGGAATCAAATTAGTTTCATTGGCAGCAAATATTTTTATAAGTTCGAGTAAATTATGATTTATTTCGGCAAAAAACAGTTTAAATAGATATTGAAAATCCCCTATTTCTTTTTCGTCATTTATAATTCCTTGCATATCTGTTTCAGAGATCAAACCAATAAGTTGTTTGTTATCTACAATTGGAAAATGGCAAATAGTAGTTTCATAAAATAGCGATTTTACATCTTTAACTTTTGTTTGAGGTGTAAAAGCTTTAAATTCTTTTAAAATGTAAGGGGTTGTTTCCATTACTTTAACTTTTATAATACAAATTAATCAAAAATAAAACCAAAATCATATTCTTAGTTCGTAAATTTGCAAACTCAATTAAAATTTAAAGGTTTTTAGTATGACAAAGTTAAGCGTTAACGTTAATAAAATAGCAACATTACGAAATTCAAGAGGAGGAGATTATCCTAATGTAGTTAAGGTTTCTTCTGATATTGAGAGTTTTGGAGCCGAAGGAATTACTATTCATCCTAGACCAGATGAACGTCATATTCGTTATCAAGATGCCTACGATTTAAAAAAAATTGTAACAACTGAATTTAATATTGAAGGAAATCCAATTCCAAAGTTTATGGACATGGTATTGGCTATAAAACCAACCCAAGTAACGTTGGTGCCAGATGCAATAGATGCAGTTACTTCAAATGCTGGCTGGGACACTATTAAACATCAATCATTTTTAAAAGAAGTTATTTCAGAGTTTAAATCAAAAGGCATTAGAACTTCTATTTTTATAGATACCAATGCAAAATTAATTGAAGCTGCTGCAACAACTGGAGCTGATAGAATTGAGTTGTATACTGAAGATTTTGCTACAGAATACGCTAAAGGAAACACTCAAATAATTAAACCATACACCGAAAGTGCTATTTTAGCTCATAAATTGGGATTAGGTGTAAATGCAGGGCACGATTTAAGTTTGGATAATATTCAATTTTTTGCTCAAAACATTCCAAATTTATTAGAAGTTTCAATTGGACACGCATTAATAGCTGAATCGTTATATCTTGGTTTGGAAAATGTAATTAATATGTACAAACATAAGTTAAAAGGATAATTTTAACATGAAAATTTTACATGCTACAGTTTTAGGAAAAGGAGAACCATTGCTTATATTACATGGGTATTTTGGTATGAGCGATAACTGGAAAACTTTAGGTACAAAATTTTCTAACAATTTTGAAGTTCATTTAATTGATCAACGAAATCATGGTAGAAGTTTTCATTCTAGTGATTTTGATTATGAATTATTAGTTGAAGATTTATACCATTATATAGCGTATAACAAATTAGAAAAGGTTCATTTGTTAGGGCATTCTATGGGAGGTAAAGTAGCAATGCTTTTTGCTGTAACATACCCTGAATATGTACATAAATTGATTGTTGCAGACATTGCACCAAAGTATTATGAGCCCCATCATCAGCATATTTTAGCTGCGTTAAATGCTGTTAATTTTTCAATACATACTTCAAGAAAACAAGTTGAAGACGTTTTAAAAATTTATGTTCAAGAACAAGGGGTGCTACAATTTTTATTAAAAAATGTTTATTGGAAATCTAAAGGACAGTTAGCCTACAGATTTAATTTACAAAGTTTAACAGAAAACAATAGTGAGGTAGGTGAGGCACTACCTTCTTTTACACATTTTGAAGGTAAAACTTTATTTTTAAAAGGAGAAAACTCTAAATATATTACTAAAAACGATATTTCTTTAATAACGGCTCATTTTGAAAATGCTAAAATTGTAACTGTCAAAAAAGCAGGGCATTGGCTTCATGCTGAAAATCCAACACAATTTTATAATGAGGTTGTCAGTTTTTTAAGTTAATTGGTAAGTTGGCATAATTATAGTTAAATTTATATCTCATTATAAATTATAAACTATGAAATTAATATTAAAAATATTGTTAACAGCACTTGCAGTAGTTGTACTTGCAAAAATTTTACCAGGGGTTCAAATAACCAATTTCACCAATGCAATTATTGTTGCTGTAGTTTTAGGAATTTTAAGAGTCACGGTAAAACCCTTATTAATATTTTTCACATTACCAGCCACCATAGTTACTTTAGGATTGTTTTTATTGGTGATAAATGCAGTAATTATATTATTAGCCGATAAAATTGTGGATGGTTTTGCTGTTTCAGGTTTTTGGGTGGCACTGTTATTTAGTTTGTTACTGTCGATATTTCAATCTATTTTGTATTCATTAATAAAAGAAAACAAAGAAAATAGTTGAATTTGAACTAATTAAATATTTGAAAAGTGCATAAATAGTAGTACTTTTGCACCCAATTTTTAATGATTTTAAGTAAAATAGCATAAAATGAATATTACAAAAGAGAGTATTGATGCGTTAAATGCAGTGGTAAAGGTTGAAGTTTCAGCAGCAGATTACCAAGATAAAGTAGCACAAATTTTGCAAGATTACCGTAAAAAAGCTGATATCCCAGGTTTTAGAAAAGGTCATGTACCAATGGGAATGATAAAAAAACAGTATGGGAAATCTATAATGATTGATGAGGTTAATAAACTAATACAAGAATCATTAAATAAATTTTTAACTGAAGAAAAATTGGACATTTTAGGAAATCCATTGCCAAAAATTCAAGATGATTTTTCTTGGGATGCTGATGATTATTCTTTTGAATTTGAGTTAGGTTTAGCTCCAGAATTTGAGGTAAATTTAGATGCAAAAAAGAAAATTACTCAATACAATATTGTAGCTGATAAAGATTTATTAGATAAAGAAGTTGAAAATATTCAAAAACGTTTTGGTAAACTAGTTTCAAAAGAAGCAGTAGAAGAAGGTGATAATATTACTGGAACCTTTGTTAATGAAGAAAAAGAGATTAACAAGAAATCTACCATTGAATTAGCTTCTATAAAAGGAAAAGTAAATCAAAAGAAATTTATAGGTGCTAAAGTAGGAGATGTAATTGAGTTGAAAACTAAAGGCTTATTTGATGACGATCATAAATTAATGGGAGCTTTAGGACTTACTCACGATGAAATTCATGAGTTAGAAATTCCTTTAACATTTACAGTTGAAGAAATAAATGTAACAGAACTTGCAGAAGTTAATCAAGAATTGTTTGATAAAGTTTTTGGACCAGACGTAGTAAAATCTGAAGAAGAGCTAAGAGAAAAAATTAAAGAAGACGCTGAAAAACAATTTCAAACACAAGCAGATCAACAATTGTTGAATGCAGTTACAGAATATTTAGTAGAAAACACAAACTTTGATTTACCTGCTGAATTTTTGAAAAAATGGTTAGCTGTTGCTGGTGAAAAACCAATGACTCCTGAGCAAGCCGCAGAAGAATTTGAAAAATCTGAGAAAGGGTTGCGTTACCAATTAATTGAAGGTAAAGTTTTAAAAGATAACGAATTGCAAATTAATTTTGAAGAGTTAAAAGACTTTACAAAAGGTTTTGTGAAAGCTCAAATGGCGCAATACGGACAATTAAATCCTGAAGAAAAAGATTTAGATGATATTGTTCAAAGAGTTTTAAGTAACCAAGATGAAGCTAAACGTTTACAAGAACAATTAGTAAGTCAAAAATTATTAAACTTCTATAAAGAAAACATTACTTTTAAAGTAAAAGAAGTTACCTATGAAGAATTTGTAAAAGAAGTTTACAAATAGTAAATAGAGAACATAAGAAATTAAAAAAGCCTTAACTGAAAAAGTTAAGGCTTTTTTTGTTAACAGATGTTTTTAAAAGTTTCTAACTATTTTTAAAGGCATCGAGTAAAATCTCATTTTTAATGTATTTATCGCCGATACTTTTTGATAATTTAATTTATTCATTACATACATAGAAACAAGTTCATTATTAGATTGTACATTTGTGATAATAATTTCACTGTTTTTGGTTAATACAAATTCAATTTTTGCATTAATTTCTTCTTCAACGTTGAAAGGTGCATTTTCTAATAATTTTACTATTTGTTCTCTTAGTTGTTTTGTTTCAATTCTGTCAGTTGATGATGCAAAAAGAGTTGAACTTCCTAATGCAACAATTACAATAAATAAAGCTAATTTTTTCATGATTTTTTGTTTTTAGTTATGCAGCAAATTTATAAGATGTAATAAAAAACTAATAACTTAGAAAGTTATTATAAGGTATCATTTCTATTAATTTTAGCTTTTTATTTTAGCTTTTAACATTATAAAAACATTGAGAAATATTATTAAAACTAGTCGTATTTATATAATGAATTAAAGAAAATGCATCCTATCAATAGCAATTTGTGAATAGCATTTTATTTTTAATAAAAAAATGAAAATAAAGATTAAATTGGAATGTTAACAGATGGTTTATAAATCGTTTTTTGAGAATTCTAGTTTGGGTAAAACCGCCATTTTTTTCTTTTGGATTAGTTGCATTTTACATAAAATTTTATCTAGCATTTTTACAGCTTTTTCTATATACAATCCTTTATTTAGCATTACACATTCTACACGTTGAGACATGGCTGCATCAGTGATTTCGGCTCTTGTAGGAATTCCTTTTTTAGCCAAGTTTTCTAAAACTTGGGTTGCCCAGATATCAGGTAAATGCGCGGCTTCACAAATGCGTAAAATTTCTTCTTGAATAACCGCAAAATTTTTCCATCCAGTTTCAATGGCTAAATCTCCACGAGCAATCATAACACCTATTGGATAATTCTCCATGGCTTTTAATAAGATGCTTGGTAAGTTTTTAAAAGCCTTTTTGGTTTCAATTTTTACAATAATACCTAATGAAGCTTCTAATTTTTTAAATTCATGAAGTAAATCTTCAATATCACTTTTAGAATTTACAAAAGAAAAATTAACGGCGTCTGCATTTTTTGCTATAAACTTTAAATCTTCTTTGTCTTTTTCTGTAAGCCCACTAATTTTTAAATTACTGTTAGGTAAGTTTATTCCTTTATCTGCTTTTAGCTTACCACCTGTTTTTTTTGCATTGGTAATTTCAATCAATAAAAAATTAGCAGTTACTTCTTTTATAATACCTTCAATTTTTCCATCATCAAAATAAATTAATTCTCCTTTTTTAACATTGGAAAATATTTGAGGTAGTGTACAAGAAATATGAGCATATTCTATTAAATTACCTTTTTCGTCATACTTTGTGGGTTCACCTAAAATGGGTTTTTTATTTAACTTCAAGTAATCTCCTTCAAATAAGAAAATTACTTCTTCTAAAGGTAAAATCTCATGAACGGTATGTATTTCTGAAGTTGATTTTTTTTCTAAAAAAACAGTGAGTTGTGTTCCTGTAGTAACAAAAGCAGAATCTGTGCATGATGCAAGCCTTCCTAAACCATGTTTACTCTCAATAGTAATTTTACATTTTTTATCTCTTGAATCTTTAAATGTTATATAAGAGCCTTTCCTTGTTTTTTTTAACCACTTTTTATTTACTGGAATAATTGCATCTACTTCCATATTTTCTGGAGGTAACATGCCAAATGGAGCCAACCACACTTTTGCTGGAACAATTACTTGCCCCAAAGAATTTCGTTTGGGTTTTATGTGAATGACCTTATGACCAGGTTTCATTTTACTAGTTCTTAATTTTGGGCCTCCTAAATCCATCATAATTTTACAATTTGGATTGGCTTCTTTGGTGTTTTTTATAATTTGATTCCAAATGATTTCGTTATCATGAACGCAATTTAATCGTGCGCAATCCATTCCAAGTTCGGTAAGGCTTTTTGCAAAATTTTTATCTTCAGCTGCAATAGTGGGTTGTGTAACCATAATGCGCGTTCTTCGGTTTCTGTTAATTTCACCAAAAAGGGCATTGGCATGTTTTTTTAATAGCTGCTTACTTTCGCTTTTAGAAATATAAGAATGTTGAAAATTAGTATCTGGTGTTTTTAATAAATGGTTGATAATTGTTTTGTATATAAGTATATTGTGCAGAACACTACTTTCTGAGCTAGAAGTATTAGGTAAACCTAATTTGTTTAATTTGTCTTGAAAAACATCATTATCAAAACTTCTAAGTGCTAAATAATGAATTAAGTTTTTTGCACTTTCAGTATAATTTGGATGTACACTTGCAATTTGAGTTTTGTAGGTGTTTTCATATTCCAAAATTTTCTCTAAAATCAAGTCAATTTGGAGTTGTATTTCTTTAAGTTTTTCGGTTTCAAAAAGCATAGCTAAAAATTAGGCTTAAATTTACAATTATTAAGCATAATTATTGCTAGTTGATATAGTAAAAATGTGTTAATTATTACTTTCTTTTTTGACCTCTTGTTTTAGGTTTTTTATATTTTTTTGCAATTTCTCTACGGTAAGACCCTCCTAAATTAACTTTTTTGTTTTTTTCTTTCTTTTCATGAAAAGCTGGACCGCTAGGCTCAGTAATAGTGGTGTTTTTCCCAATAATTTCGGGTGTTATTTTAGGCATTTCTTCATCAATTAATTTAGAAGAAATTTCAATGTTATTAGGCAAGTCAGAAACATTAATTTCTTTATTCATTAATATTTCGATTTCAGCTAAATATTCAGCTTCTTCTTCAGTAAAAAAAGAAATAGCATTTCCTTCTTGTTCCGCACGACCAGTTCTACCAATTCTGTGAATATAATTTTCGGGCTCTTGAGGAATGTCAAAATTAATTACATGGCTTACATTTGTTAAATCTAAGCCACGAGCAATTATATCTGTGGCTATTAGCACATTGAAAAAGCCCATTTCAAAATTTTTAACAGATCTAAGTCGGTAATTTTGTGTTTTATTAGAATGAATGACATCTGCAATTCTAGGTGTAGCATTTTCTAACTCTTCAAATAAGATATTGGCTTGTTTTTTATTTTTTACAAATACCAATACTTTTTTAAAAGTATCTTTATCTTGAAGTAAATGAATTAAAAAATTTACTTTAGTATAAAAGTTTGGAACGGGATAGGCTAATTGATAAATAGTATCTAATGGGCTTCCACTTGCTGCGATTTCAATTTTAGTAGGCGATTTAAAAAAGTCATGAAGCAATTCATTTACTTCTTTAGTTAAAGTTGCAGAGAATAAAATATTTTGACGTTTTTTAGGTAATAAATCTAACAATGTAATTAATTGGGCTCTAAAACCTAAATTCATCATTTCATCAACTTCATCAATCACTAATTTTTGAATTTGCTTCAATTTTAAAATACCATCCAAAGCTAAATCTAATAAACGACCAGGTGTAGCAACAATAATATCTTGACCTTGATATACTAATTGTTTTTGTTTATTTAAGTTTGTACCTCCATAAACGCCTGCAAACCTCACATTTATATAAGGTGTTAAACTTTCAATATCTTTTACTACTTGAACAACCAATTCTCGAGTGGGTACTACAATTAAAACTCTAGGATGTTTTTGTTCAGAATATTTAAGTTGTCTTAAAATAGGAAGTAAGTATGCAAAGGTTTTTCCAGTACCTGTTTGAGCAATACCAACAACATCTTTACTACTCATTATTACCGAAAATGCTTTTTTTTGAATTGGAGTAGGTGTTGTAAACCCCATTTCGTTTAAGGCATTTAATAAAAATTGATTTAAATTTAAGTCAGTAAAGCTCATTGTTTTATTTTTTGCAAATATAAGTTTAATAAAACAGAATTTGGTTTTTAATTAGTTTTCAAAAATAATCAATCGGTTGTTTATGGTTACTTTAGAAAAACCAATATGTTTTTGAATCCATTTAAACGTATTTTCTTGATAAAAAATCACGTGGGTATTGTCGTTTTTATAATACCAGTTTTTAAAGTTTATTGATTCGGAAAAAATATCGGTCATACAATACAATTTTCCTTTAGGTTTTAAAAGAGCTTTTAAAAGCTTGAATTCTTTTAAAGGATGATGAAAATGTTCAATAACTTCACAGCAAACAATAAAATTATAGGTGTTTTTTAGTGCATTTAAATTGTTGTCAAAAAAAGGGTCATAAGTTGTAATATTAAATTTTTTTTCTTGCAACAATTTAGTAATTACAGGTCCAGTTCCACAACCAAAATCTAATCCATTAGCTTTGTTATTAAAATTAGAAGTGACCCCTTCAATAATTGGTTGAACAAATTTTTGATACCCTATATCATTCACATCATTATTATGTTCTTGATATCTAATTTTTTCATTTTCTAATGAAATGTAAAATAGGGGATGCATACAAATTGAACCGCAAACACTACATTTATAGTATTCTTTATTGGCTGATTTACTATAAAGTATAGAGTTGTTATTGCAAAGTGTACATTCCATTTAATTATTGGATGCCTAATTCAAATAATAAGTTGGTATTTGGGTCTAATTTAATTTCTTTTAGCTCAGTTGGTTTAGTTTTAACAATAAAGGGTTCAATTTTATTGGTTACTTGAATGGTTTTAACTTCTGAAGTGCCATCACTATAAATTAATTCTAAATCTAGGGGAAATTCAAAAGGAGTTTCTTGTTGTTGTTCAATAATAATTCTTAATTTATTTTTACTATGTATCCAGTTGGTTGTTAAAATTGGATGACCAGTTTTTTCGAGCCATTGTGCAAAAAACACCTCTAAATTTTTCCCTGAAATATGTTTCATCACATCTCTAAAATCATTGGTAGTTGCATTTCGGTATTTGTAAAAATCGTAATACGTTTTAATTCCTTTCCAAAAATTTTCTTCACCAACTTCTTTTTTAAGCATATGTAGTACCCAAGCTCCTTTTTGATAAGAGTTGATGTTAAGCAAGCTCATATAATTAGTGGTGTTTGTATTTATTACAGGTGAAGGATTTTTTTTGTTATATGCAAAAATGTTGAATCGCTGTTTTTTTAATTTTTCTTCAAAAGCATTTTTTCCTTTCGTTTTTAAAATATATAAATTGGTAAAATAGGTGGCAAAACCTTCACTAAGCCATACGTGAGCCCAATCAATTTCGGTTGCAGAATTTCCAAACCATTGGTGTGCAATTTCATGAGCTATAAGTTCATCGTTTTTTTGTTGACCTGTAACAGATTTTTCATAGTAAAAAATATTTCCAGCATTTTCCATACCACCATAACGTGTTTTTGATTGAACATTTGCTAATTTTTCAAAAGGATATTCGTCTATTATTTCAATAAAGAAAGTTAAAATGTCTTTGGCTATAAAAAAGTCGGAGAAGCCTTTTTCTTTAGTTTGTGGATATACCCATGTTGAAACTGGAATATTGTATGTTTCTCCTGTATTTTGAATTGCAAATTCAGCAATTCCAATAACCATAACTTTTGTTGGTAGTGGTGCAGCAGTTTTATAGTGATATGATTTTAGATGCTCGTCAATGGTTACTTCATCAATTTTTGTACCATTGGCAATAACTTGATAATGGTTTGGAGTTGTAATGGTGTATTCTATTGTTGCTTTATCTGAAGGATGGTCAACACAAGGAAACCAATGGTGAGCTCTGTTAGGCCAATTATCTCCAAAAAAAGTTCTGTTTCCATATAAATTTTCAGAAATAATTAACCCATCTTTTGGAATACCACTATATTTAATTTTGTAGGTGTACACTAAATTTGGGAAAATATGTTTAGGCTGTATGGTTAATTTGTTTTTTTCTTGTGTAAAATTAACAGCAACATTGTTTTGATAAATTGAATCTACTTTCATTCCTAAACCAGTAGAGTCTTGTGCAACCAAATCCAAATCAAATGAGCTTAAAGATTTTTTAAATTTGATAGAAATATCCATTGAAGCATCAATTTTATTGGTAGTGTCATTAACTTCAATAGCCAAATTATAATGCTTAATATCTAAGGTTTGTAAGCGTTGTTTGTAGCTTTGTGAGAAACCAGCTTTAGTAATAAAAACGAATAAAATTGTAATTTTTAAAAATAATCTCATTGTAAAAAAAAATTGAAATTCAAAGATACTTAAAACAATTGTTTATAAACAAAAAAGCCTAAAGAAGAAACTCCTTTAGGCTTTTACAACTAAAACTAAAATATTAACCTTTGTTATAAAGGGTCACAATTTCTGTAATATCTTGTAATTCTTTTGTTTTAATTTTATCAGCTAATAAAGTATTGTCACTTAAAAAATCACCAATAACTTTCTTAAATTTTCCACTTGAAGATGGAACTTTAATTATTTCATCAAAAACTTTCTCAACATAATAATTTGTACTTCCATTATAATTTCTAGCATATAAATTTAATTTTTCTCCAACAATTAGTTGTTTTGCTAAAATCATTTCTCCAGAATTGTATATTCTGCAAAAAGCCTCTTCTCCTCTTGAGTAGCATTTAATGGTTTCAATCGCTGGTTTTTGTTCATTTCCTTCACTATCAATGTAGGTAATATGAAGTAAACTTTTGGCATCACTAACTTTTTTAATTTTCACATTAGTAATGGTGTCATAACGTTGTGTAACGATGGTTCCGTTTTCAAATTCTTGTCCGTACATATTTACTGAAAAGATAAACAGCAAGACTATAATTAATCTAGATTTCATTTGTGTGTTGTTTGTTTGAAATTTCATATCAAATATACAAAATAATATTATGCACGCATAATAAATGAGTAAAATATTATTGTTATAAATGTTACTTTAATTTTGAGAAAAATGAATCAAAGAATAAATTGAGTTTAAAATAAATAAATACTTCTTATCTTTGACCACTTAATACTTTAAATCTTGAAAAATGGATTACGGAAAAGAATTTAAAAAATTTGCAATTAAAGATCAAGGAATTAGTAGTACTTATTACGATAAAATTGTAAGTAGCGTTACTCCTTATATTATTGAAGAACGCCAATTAAATGTAGCACAAATGGATGTGTTTTCTCGTTTAATGATGGATAGAATTATATTTTTAGGAACCGCAATAGATGATTATGTAGCAAACATTATACAAGCACAATTATTGTTTTTAGAGAGTGTAGATAATTCAAAAGATATTTCAATTTATATCAACTCTCCAGGAGGAAGTGTATATGCTGGTTTAGGAATGTATGATACCATGCAATTTATCAAACCCGATGTGGCTACTATTTGTACAGGAATGGCTGCTTCTATGGGAGCTGTTTTAATGTGTGCAGGTGAAAAAGGAAAACGTTCTGCTTTGCCTCATTCTCGTATTATGATTCATCAACCTTTAGGCGGAGCACAAGGACAAGCAAGTGATATTGAAATTACGGCTCGTGAAATTTTAAAATTGAAAGATGAATTGTATGAAATAATTGCAAAACACTCTGGTCAAAAAATTGAAAAAGTTCATAACGACTCTGATCGTGATTACTGGATGAAAGCTGAAGAAGCGAAAGCATATGGTATGATTGATGAAGTATTAATAAGAAAATAATTTTAAGAGTAGTTTAAATTAACTAAAAGCATGGCAAAAGAAGAAGTTTTAGAATGTTCGTTTTGTGGTAGAAAAAAACCAGAAACAGATTTGCTCATTGCTGGTTTAGATGCACATATTTGTGATAAGTGTATTGAGCAGGCACATGGTATTGTATTGGAAGAAATTGCTGAAAACAGCTCATCCACTCTTTCCTCAGAATTGATAGTTAAAAAACCTAAAGAAATTAAAGCTTTTTTAGATCAATATATGATTGGTCAAGATCAAGCTAAACGTGTAATGTCTGTAGCGGTTTACAATCATTATAAAAGATTGTTGCAACCAGTATCGAAAGATGAAGAAGAAATTGAGATTGAAAAAAGCAATATTATTATTGTAGGTGAAACCGGAACAGGAAAAACTTTAATAGCTAGAACCATTGCTAAAATGTTAAACGTTCCATTTTGTATTGTAGATGCAACAGTTTTAACAGAAGCTGGCTATGTAGGAGAAGATGTTGAAACTATTTTAACACGTTTACTACAAGCAGCCGATTACGATGTAAATAAAGCGGAAAGAGGAATTGTTTTTATTGATGAAATTGATAAAATTGCACGTAAAGGAGATAACCCATCAATTACTCGCGATGTTTCAGGTGAAGGAGTTCAACAAGCCCTGTTAAAATTATTAGAAGGCTCAGTAGTAAATGTACCGCCAAAAGGAGGTAGAAAACATCCCGATCAAAAATTTATTGAAGTAAATACCAAAAATATCTTATTTGTTGCCGGAGGAGCTTTCTCAGGAATAGATAAAATAATAGGAAAGAGATTGAACAGACAAGCAGTTGGTTACAGTGCTTCTATTAAAGAAGATAAAGTTGATGAAAATAACTTACTTCAATACATTATTCCGAGTGATTTAAAATCTTTTGGGTTAATTCCTGAAATCATAGGCCGTTTACCAGTTTTAACACATATGAATCCGTTAGATGCTTATACATTAAGAGCAATTTTAACCGAACCTAAAAATTCAATTATTAAACAATACCAAAAGCTATTTAAAATGGATGGTATTGATTTTTCAATCAATGAAAGTGCATTAAGTTATATTGTTGATAAAGCAGTTGAATATAAATTAGGAGCACGTGGTTTGCGTTCACTTTGTGAAGCTGTGCTTACAGATGCGATGTTTGAATTGCCAGGAACAGATGAGAAACTATTGAAAATAACTAAAAAGTACGCAGAAGATAAAATTAATAAATCCACTTTAAAAAAATTAAAAGCGGTATCTTAAATTTTAGTTTCATTAAAAAAATTAACTAACCCTATATTTTTATAGGGTTATTTTTTACCTAATTTTGTAAATTAGAACACTTATAAAAGTATAAAAGACCATTGATTTCAAGAAGTAGTATAGACAGAGTTTTTGAAACTGCTCGAGTAGAGGAGGTTATTGGAGAATTTGTTCAGTTAAAAAAGGCAGGAAGCAACTTTAAAGGGTTGAGTCCTTTTTCTGAAGAACGAACTCCTTCTTTTATGGTATCTCCAGTAAAACAAATTTGGAAAGATTTTAGTACTGGTAAAGGAGGTAATGTAGTTACCTTTTTAATGGAACACGAACATTATTCGTACCCTGAAGCTATTCGGTATTTAGCTAAAAAATACAATATTGAAATTGAAGAAACCGAGCAAACTGAAGAACAAAAACAACAAGCGGATGAAAGAGAAAGTATGTTTTTGGTTTCAGAATTTGCACGTGATTATTTTCAAGATATTTTGTTAAATAACGAGCAGGGGAAAGCAATAGGTTTAAGCTATTTTAAAGAAAGAGGTTTTACAAAAGAAACTATCAAGAAATTCCAATTAGGTTATGCTTTAAATGAATGGGAAGCATTTACCACTGAAGCATTAAACAAAGGATATAATTTAAAATATTTAGAAGCTACAGGGTTAACCATTGTTAAGCAAGATTTACTTTCTTCTACAGGAACTAAACAATTTGATCGTTTTAAAGGACGTGTGCTTTTTCCTATTCATAGTATGAGTGGAAGAGTTTTGGGCTTTGGGGGGCGAATACTAACCAATGATAAAAAAGCCGCCAAGTACCTTAATTCTCCTGAAAGTGAAATATACCATAAAAGCAATATTTTATACGGTATTAATTTTGCCAAACAAACCATAGCCAAAGAAGATAATTGTTATTTGGTAGAAGGATATACCGATGTAATTTCATTTCATCAATCTGGAATTGAAAACGTAGTTTCTTCTTCTGGAACAGCACTTACAGAAAATCAAATTAGATTAATTAACAGGCTTACTAAAAATATTACTATATTATTTGATGGCGATGCAGCAGGTATCAGAGCTTCAATTAGAGGGATTGATTTAATTTTGGAACAAGGGATGAATGTTAAAGTATTAACATTTCCCGATGGGGAAGACCCTGATAGTTTTGCCAAAAAAGTTTCCAAAGAAGAGTTAAAAAACTATTTAACAACAAACGCTAAAGATTTCATCAACTTTAAGGTTTCTTTATTGATGGAAGACGCACAACAAGATCCAGTTAAAAAGGCAGGATTAATACGTGACATTGTAATTAGTATCTCTAAAATTCCAGATAGAATTCAACGAGAGGTTTACATACAAGAATGTTCCAGAATTATGGATATTTCAGAAACGGTATTGTTTAGTGAACTAGCACAGCTCGATAAAAAAGAAAGACGTGAAGCCTCAGGAAAGCCAATTTATAGAGAAACTTCAAAACCTATTTTACAAAAAACTCCTGAATTTGAAAAAGTTAATGAACTTACAAAATATGAACGTGAGATTATTAGAATATTGTTATTATATGGTAACAATAAAGTAGATTTTGTTGATTTTGTTGCTGTAGAACCTACAAGTGAACATGAGGAATATCAATTAAAAAAAGAACATTTTCAAAATGTAGTTTCTAAAGAAATTTACTTGAATTTACACGATGATGAAGTTGAGTTTACAGATGAAGTTTTTAAACAAGTGTATTTTGAAGTTATTGATCAATTAAATCAAAATGAAGCTATTTCTGTTGATTCTTTAGTAAATCATTCGAATAATGAAATTTCAAACTTAGTTACCAATATTTTAATGGATGATGAAAAACATATTTTAAGTAATTGGGAACGAAAAGATATATTTATAAAAAGTAAAGAAAGTGATTTATCTAAAATGGTTTTGGATGCTATTTATAATTTAAGACGTGTACTAATTGAACAAAAAATTAGTGCTCTTATTTCTAATCTAAAGGATGAAGAAGAAAGAGAACAAGTTCTTGAATCTGTGGTAAATTATACCAATCTAAAACAACGTTTATTTGAACGATTAAACAGAGTGGTTTAAACCTTATCTTCTAAAACAATAGCCCCAGAAAAATTTTCTTTAATAATATTTAATATTCTATCAGCTTCTAAACGTGTGTTAAAACTTCCAACTTGTGTTTTCCATTCAGGAGCTTTGTATAAAATATTGGTAGAATACTCAGGATAAATAGCCTCAAAATTTCTTTTAATTTTATACGCTTCAGCTTCTATACCATTATATAATTGAATTTTATATACAATAGAACTCTTATTTTCTTTATTAAATGCTTTTTTTTGCTCAATTAACTGGGTAATCTTTTCATTTTCACTTTGAGAATACATGTTAATAACACTCAAAAAAAGAGCTAAAACGCAAGTAAATAATAGTCTTTTAGATAAAATATTCATAAAATTTTAATTTTTTGTCAAATTTATAGTTTTCTATAAACAAAATAATAAAAGTTTTATTATTTAGAATCAATATAAATTACATTTAACACAATTTTTACATTTTTAGTTTTATTTATAAATAGTACTTTTGTCAAATCCTTTAAAAAATGACTTAAGTCATATATTTTTTAAAGAAAATATTGTACCAAACAAGAAAGAAAAGATTTTTTTTAAGTATGAAAAGTGTGAAACAACACAGTCCATTATCAAGATTAGTCACTAATAGTCTTGCTTTCCTTTTATTTTTTTCACTTAGTTTATCAGCGCAAGAAGGCGATGTTGCAAATGGAGAAAAACTCTTCAAAGCAAATTGTGCTGCGTGTCATAAGCTAGATAAAAAATTAGTTGGCCCTGCTTTAAAAGGGATAACTGATAAAAGAGAACAAGATTGGTTAATTTCTTGGATTAAAGATAGTCCAGGGATGATTAAATCAGGAGATAAACTTGCAATTCAAGTTTTCGAAGAGAACAATAAATTGCCAATGACAGCAAATCCACATTTATCTGATCAAGATATTGTTGATATTTTAGCTTACACTAAAGGAGAGGAGGCAGCTCCTAAAGCAGCACCTGTAGCTCAAGAAGTTGACCCAGGAGTTGAGCGTGGTAAGCAAATTTTTAAAGCAAATTGTGCAGCTTGTCATAAGTTAGAAGGAAAATTAATTGGTCCTGAATTATTAAAAATTACTGATAAGCGTGAAGCAGATTGGTTAAAAGCTTGGATTAAAGATAATAATGCCTTAGTTGCATCAGGTGATAAATTAGCAAAGGAAGTACAAGATAGTAACCCTGCGGCTATGACTGCATTCCCTCAATTATCAGATCAAGATATTGATGATTTATTAAAATATTTAGCTGTAGGTGATGTTAAAGCAGTAACTACAGTAACAGCTGATGCTGGGAGTGAAGAGTTGTTTAATAAACCTGGTTTAGGTGTTTTGCCAACATTAGGGTTAACTATTTTAGCTTTCTTACTATTATCTATTATTGTTGCAGCAACTACAAATAAAAAAGTGGCTGAAGATGAAGAAGCTACAGAAAGCATGTTAAAAACTATGATTTTTAACCCTTTCTTACGTTTCTTAACGTTAATATTTGTTTTATTAGGTGGAGCTTGGATGTTGTTTGGATGGCTAATGCAAATAGATGTTAACGAAGGGTATCAACCAATTCAACCAATTGCATTTTCACATGCGGTTCATGCAGGTGATAATAAAATTGATTGTCAATATTGTCACTCATCAGCGAAACATAGTAAAACTTCTGGAATTCCAACAGCCAATGTTTGTATGAACTGTCATAAGTCAATTTCAGAATATAATGGTGAGTTGTTTGGAGGCCATTCAAAAGAAGATTTAGACAATGAAATCCAAAAAATTTATGATGCAGTAGGTTGGGATAAAGACAATATGAAATACATTGAGGGTTATGAACAAAAACCAATAGAATGGATTCGTATTCATAATTTAGCAGATTTTGCTTATTACAACCACTCTCAACACGTAAATGTAGCAGGAGTTGATTGTCAAAAGTGTCACGGACCAGTTGAAGAAATGCATGAGATGAAACAGTTTTCTCCATTAACAATGGGGTGGTGTATAGATTGTCATAGACAAACTGAGGTTGATTTAACCGAAAATGGATATTACAAAAACATCCACGATCAATTAGCTAAGAAATACGGTGTAGAAAAAGTGACAGCCGCTCAAATGGGAGGTTTAGAATGTGGAAAATGTCACTATTAATATTAATTACGAAGTAAATAACCAAATATAAAATGGCATCAAACAAAAAATACTGGAAAAGTGTTGAGGAGCTAAATACAAAAAGCTCTATTGTTGATACGTTAAAACAAAACGAGTTTGTTGAAGAAATTCCTACTGATGAATTTTTAGGTGATAAAAAGAATTTGGAAGCCTCATCAACAACACGTAGAGACTTTTTAAAATACGTTGGATTTACAACTGCAGCAGCTTCTTTAGCTGCTTGTGAAGGTCCAGTAGTAAAATCAATTCCTTATGTAATTAAACCTGATGATATTATTCCAGGAGTTGCTGAATATTATGCAACAACAATGGCAGATGGTTTTGATTTTGCAAATGTATTAGTAAAAGTTAGAGAAGGACGTCCAATAAAAATTGAACCTAATAAAGAAGCAAATGGAACTACCAATGCACGTGTGCAAGCTTCCGTTTTATCATTATATGATAGCCTTAGATTGAAAGGTCCAAAGGCAAATGGAACTGAAATTTCTTGGGCTGATGCAGATCAACAAATTGTTTCAAAATTAAATGAAGTAAAAGAAGCTGGTTTACCAATTGCTGTTTTAACAGGAACTTGTGCAAGTCCTTCAACAAAAAAACTTGTCAATAAATTAAACGAAACTTTTGGTAATGTAAATCACGTGGTTTATGATGCTGTTTCAGAATCTGCTGCATTAGATGCCTTTGAAGCAATGTACGGTTCAAGAGCATTACCTGATTATAATTTTGAAAAAGCAGAAGTTATAGTTTCAATTGGAGCGGACTTTTTAGGTGATTGGCAAGGTGGAGGTTTTGATGCGAGTTATGCTAAAAGCAGAGTGCCTAAAAATGGAAAAATGTCTCGCCATATTCAGTTTGAATCAAATATGACCTTAACAGGTGCAAATGCTGATAAACGTTTAATGATTAAACCATCTCAGCAAAATTTAGCACTTATCAAATTATACAATGCGGTAGTAAGAGGTATTTCAACAAGAGAAGCTTCTCCTTTAAATGATGCAATTTTGAAAGCTGCAGCTCAAATTAAGGCAGCAGGTTCTAAAGCAGTTGTGGTAACAGGTATTCAAGATAAAAATGCTCAATTATTAACTTTGGCTATTAATAATGCAATTAATAGTGAAGTAATTGATGTAGTTGCTATAAAAAACGTTAGAAAAGGTAATGATGCTGAAGTTACTCAACTAATTTCAGATATGAATGCTGGCAAAATAGGAGCATTAATTATTAACAATGCAAATCCTGTTTATACGTTACCAAATTCTTCTGAATTTATTGAAGGCTTGAAAAAAGTTAAATTATCTGTGGCATTTTCAATGCAAGATAACGAAACAGCAAAAACTGTTCAATATGCATTAGCTACGCCACATTACTTAGAGTCTTGGGGTGATGTTACTATTAAAAAAGGACATTATAGCTTAATGCAACCAACTATTAAACCATTATTTAATACGCGACAATTTCAAGATTCGTTATTAGTTTGGACAGGTAGTACTTCTTCATATTATGAATTCTTAAAAGAATCTTGGAAAACAGATATATTAGAAGGTAAATCTTGGAATCAAGCATTGCACGATGGTGTTTTTGTTACTGAAACTGTAGAAGAAGTAACAATAAATGAAGTTGATATTAATGCAGCAGGAACTGAATTAGGAAAAGTTAAAGGAACTGATTTTGAGCTTTCATTATATACAAAAACCGGTTTAGGAGATGGTCAAATGGCTAATAACCCTTGGTTACAAGAATTACCAGATCCAATTACAAGAACTTCTTGGGATAATTACTTAACAATGTCTAAAGCAGATGCTGAATCATTAGGAGTAATAAATCATAATGTAGCCAATGGAGCATTGAATGGAAGTTTAGTTGAAATTACTGTCAATGGAGTTTCTGAAGTGTTACCAGTTTTAATTCAACCTGGTCAAGCAAAAGGTTCTATAGGTCTAGCGCTTGGTTATGGACGTAAAGAAGGACTTAAAGAAGAAATGCAAACGGGTAAAAATGCTTACCAGTTTTATAAAGGATTTAATACATATCAATCTGATGTTACTCTAAAGTTAGCTGAAGGCGAACACGAATTTGCTTGTGTTCAATTGCACAATACTTTAATGGGTAGAGGAGATATAATTAAAGAAGCTACTTTAGAAGATTATAATCATATTGATGCTAAAGAATGGAATAAAGTACCAGTAGTTTCGTTAGATCATAATGAAGTAGAAGCAACAACAGTAGATTTATGGGATTCATTTGATAGATCAATTGGACATCATTTTAATTTATCAATTGATTTAAACGCTTGTACTGGATGTGGAGCTTGTGTAATAGCTTGTCACGCAGAAAACAATGTACCAGTTGTTGGAAAAGATGAGATTAGAAAATCTAGAGATATGCACTGGTTGCGTATTGATAGATATTATTCTCATGAAGAAGATTTTGCTGGTGATAATGAAAAGAAAGAAGCAGGGAAAGGGGTTATTGGATATAAAGATACTATGGCAGAATTAGAAGATCCTTCTGAAAATCCTTCAGTAGCTTTTCAACCAGTAATGTGTCAACATTGTAACCACGCACCTTGTGAAACAGTTTGTCCTGTAGCAGCGACTTCTCATGGTCGTCAGGGGCAAAATCAAATGGCTTATAACCGTTGTGTTGGTACTCGTTATTGTGCAAATAACTGTCCTTATAAAGTACGTAGATTCAACTGGTTCAACTATCCAAATAATAGTGAATTTGATTACAATATGAACGATGATTTAGGTAAAATGGTGTTAAATCCAGATGTTACTGTTCGTTCTCGTGGTGTAATGGAAAAATGTTCAATGTGTATTCAAATGACTCAAGCTACCATTTTAAAAGCAAAAAAAGAAGGTAGACCAGTAAACACCAATGAGTTTGAAACAGCTTGTTCAAATGCTTGTAGTACTGGAGCTATGGTATTTGGTGATGTGAACAATGAAGAAGATTCTGTTACAAGTTTAACAAAAGATAAAAGAGCGTATCATTTACTGGAGCATATAGGTACAAAACCGAATGTTGTTTACCACGTGAAAGTTAGAAATACGGAAGAAGCATAAAAATAATAATAATAGATAATAATTAAATAGATTATGTCGTCTCATTACGAAGCACCTATTAGAAAACCTTTAATTGTAGGAGATAAAAGCTACCATGATATTACTGTTGAAGTAGCAGCTCCAGTTGAAGGAAAAGCAAATAAATTATGGTGGACAGTTTTTACAATTGCACTTTTAGCCTTTCTTTGGGGATTGGGTTCAATTATTTACACCATTGGAACAGGAATTGGAGTTTGGGGATTAAATAAAACCGTAGGTTGGGCTTGGGATATTACCAACTTTGTATGGTGGGTAGGTATTGGTCACGCAGGAACCTTAATTTCGGCGGTACTTTTACTTTTCCGTCAGAAATGGAGAATGGGTATTAACCGTTCAGCTGAAGCTATGACAATTTTCTCAGTAGTTCAAGCAGGTTTATTCCCAGTAATTCATATGGGACGTGTATGGAACGCTCATTTTGTGTTACCAATTCCAAATCAATTTGGGACACTTTGGACCAACTTCAACTCTCCATTATTATGGGACGTATTTGCTATTTCAACATATTTATCGGTGTCATTAGTTTTCTGGTGGACTGGTTTGTTACCTGATTTTGCAATGTTAAGAGATAGAGCAATTAAACCTTTTCAAAAGAAAATTTATAGTTTATTAAGTTTTGGTTGGACTGGTAGAGCAAAAGACTGGCAGCGTTTTGAAGAAGTTTCTTTAGTACTTGCTGGTTTAGCAACACCTTTAGTATTATCAGTACATACCATCGTATCATTTGACTTTGCTACATCGGTTATTCCTGGATGGCATACCACAATTTTCCCTCCTTATTTTGTTGCTGGAGCTGTATTTTCTGGATTTGCAATGGTGAATACGTTACTTATTATAATGAGAAAAGTTTCAAATTTAGAAGCGTATATTACCAAACAGCATATAGAATTAATGAACATAGTAATTATGATTACTGGTTCAATTGTTGGATGTGCGTATATTACAGAATTATTTATTGCTTGGTATTCTGGTGTAGAATATGAACAATATGCTTTCTTAAACAGAGCAACTGGTCCTTATTGGTGGGCTTATTTATTGATGATGAGTTGTAATGTATTTTCACCACAATTTATGTGGTCAAAAAAATTAAGAACAAGTATCACATTCTCATTTATAATTTCAATAGTTGTAAATATTGGAATGTGGTTTGAAAGATTTGTGATTATTGTAACTTCATTACATAGAGACTATTTACCATCTTCATGGACTATGTTCTCACCAACATTTGTTGATATAGGAATTTACGTTGGAACTATAGGATTTTTCTTTGTATTATTCTTATTATATGCAAGAACATTCCCAGTTATAGCTCAAGCAGAAGTTAAATCTATTTTAAAGTCATCAGGAGAAAAATTTAAAAAATTAAGAGACGGAAATCATGAGTAATAAAGTAGTACAAGCAATGTATAATGATGATGACATCCTTATGGATGCTGTAAAAGAAGTACGTGCAGCAAATCATCATATTGAAGAAGTTTATACACCATTTCCAGTTCATGGTCTAGATAAAGCTATGGGATTAAAGGGAACACGAATTGCAATTACCGCTTTTATGTATGGGTGCGTAGGATTTTCATTTGCAGTTTGGATGATGAATTATATGATGATTGAACAGTGGCCTCAAGATATTGGTGGAAAACCAAGTTTTACATTTTTCCAAAATATGCCAGCATTTGTTCCAATTATGTTTGAAATGAGTGTGTTTTTTGCAGCACATTTAATGGTAATTACTTTTTATATGAGAAGTAAATTATGGCCATTTAAACAAGCAGAAAATCCAGATCCTAGAACAACAGATGATATGTTTGTAATGGAAGTGGCAGTTGAAGGTGACGAAGCTGAATTAATTTCGTTTTTAGAAAAAACAGGAACTGTTGAAATTAAAGTAACTGAAAAGTAATAATTAAAATGAAAAACATTTTAAAAATAGCAATAGCATTGGTTTTTATTTTTACTTTATCATCTTGTTGGGGCGATAAAACAAAACCAAATTACCAATATATGCCAGATATGTATAAGTCAGTTGGTTATGAAACTTATACAACAAATCCAAATTTTTCAAATGGTATGACAACTCAACTACCTGTAGAAGGAACTATTTCAAGAGGAAATGTACCTTATGAGTATGAAAATACCAATGAAGGTTATGAAGCAGCAAAATTAGAGCTTAAAAATCCATTAGAAGTTAATGAAGTTAACCTAGCTAATGGAAAAAAAATGTATGATATATATTGTATTTCTTGTCATGGAAAAACTGGAGCAGGTGATGGTGTATTAGTACAGCGTGATAAGTTTTTAGGAATTCCTAATTATAAAGATAGAGAAATTACAGAAGGAAGTATTTATCATGTAATTATGCATGGTAGAAACCTAATGGGGTCTCATGCATCACAGTTAACAGCGAAAGAGCGTTGGCAAGTAACCTTGTATGTTCAACAATTGAGAACTGAATTATTAAAATAACACTTTTACTAAGATAGAAATTAAAGATATGTATACCTTTTCAAGTAAATTAAAAACATTTTCATTTGCATTAATGATTGTAGGTCTTTTAGGTGTTGCTTACGGTTTTTTCTCTACACCAAGCTCAGTAGAAGATGTTAAAGTAATGTTACAAGAAACCCATGATGCACATGGTGAAGTAGCGGTAACTCATGAAAATAATGCTCATGCAAGCGAAAATGCTGTCCACGAAACAACACATTCTGATGATGCACATGCGGAACATGTATTTCATTTATTAAAAAATAAGCCTTGGTCAGCATTATATGTAGCACTGTTTTTCTTTTTTATGATTTCATTAGCAACGTTGGCATTTTACGCTATTCAACATGCTTCTCAAGCAGGATGGCCTGTTGTTTTGTTTAGAGTTATGGAAGCAATTACAGCTTATTTGCCAATAGGAGCTATTTTACTTTTTGTATTTTTTGTGCTTTCATCATTACATATGAACCATTTGTTTACTTGGATGGATCCTGAAGTTGTAGCACATGATGAACTTATTCAAAATAAATCAGGGTATTTAAATGTGCCATTTTTCTTAATACGAGCAGCAATTTATATGGCTGGTTGGATATGGTATCGTCAGTATTCAAGAAAATTGACATTGGCTCAAGACAACGCTTCAGATTTAAGTAATTATACGAAATTATTTAAAAGTTCAGCAGCATTTTTAGTATTCTTTTTAGTAACAGAATCTATGATGTCTTGGGACTGGATTATGTCATTAGACCCACATTGGTTTAGTACCTTATTTGGATGGTACGTTTTTGCAAGTATGATAGTTTCAGCAATTACAACGATTGCTTTGATTTCTATATATTTAAAAGGAAAAGGCTATTTAGAGTTTGTGAATGATAGTCACTTACATGATTTAGCAAAGTTTATGTTCGGATTTAGTATTTTTTGGACCTATTTATGGTTTTCACAATTTATGCTAATTTGGTATGCCAACATTCCAGAAGAAGTTACTTATTTTGTATCGAGATTTAATGAATATAAAATACCTTTCTTAGGAATGTTAGTTTTAAACTTTGTGTTCCCTTTATTAGTTTTAATGAACAGTGATTATAAACGAGTTAATTGGTTTATAGTTTGTACAGGGATTGTTATTTTAATAGGTCATTATGTTGATATTTATGTGATGATTATGCCTGCAACAGTTGGAGATCAATGGAGTTTTGGAGTTTCAGAATTAAGCTCAATATTATTAATATTAGGAATATTTATTTATGTTGTATTTACAGCATTATCAAAAGTTCCTTTATTAGCAAAAGGAAATCCTTTTATTAAAGAAAGCGAAGACTTTCATTATTAAAAATTAAATAATTATATTGAAAAGAATCCTGAATTCGTAGTTATTCAGGATTTTTTTTATATTTGCGACCACTATAACACTAACTAAAAAATATGACAGCATTACTTTATGTATTACTTGCCATTGTTGTTGCCGTAGCAATATGGCAAATAGCAAGTATTCTAAATTTAAAAAGTGCAATAGCCACTGAGAAGGACAATAACACTCAAGGAATTCTATTTGCAGCATTTGGTATTTTCTTTTATGGGTTAATGATATTTTCTTTTGTAAAATATTCATCAATCCTTTTACCTGACTCTGCTTCACTTGAGGGAGAAAAGTATGATACTTTGTATTTTATAACCATGTTATTAATACTAGTTGTACAAGCAATCACTCAATTTTTACTATTCTTTTTTGCTTTTAAATACAGAGGTATTAAAGGTAGAAAAGCACTTTTTTATGCAGATAGTCATAAATTAGAAACTATATGGACAGTAGTACCAGCTGTTGTACTTGCAGGATTAGTTTTATATGGTTTAACAGTATGGAATGATGTAATGGACTCTTCAGATGCTGAAAACCCATTAATTATTGAAGTGTATGCTAAACAATTTCAATGGGAAGCCCGATATGCTGGTGCCGATAATGAACTTGGTTTAGCAAATGTTAGAAACATTAAAGGAATCAATACAATGGGGGTAGATATGACTGATAAAAATGCTTTGGATGATATTCCTGTGCGTGAATTACGTTTGCCTAAAGGAAGAAAAGTAATATTTAAATTCCGTTCGCAAGATGTTTTACATTCAGCTTATATGCCTCACTTTAGAGCTCAAATGAATTGTGTTCCTGGTATGGTAACTGAATTCGCTTTTACACCTTCATTAACAACTGAAGAAATGAGAGCAAATGAAAAAACTATTACTAAAGTTGAAGGCATTAATAAAATTAGAGCTGAAAAAGGAGAGGACGCTTATGAATTTGACTATTTACTACTTTGTAATAAAATTTGTGGCGCTTCACATTATAACATGCAAATGAAAATAATAGTTGAGGAAGAAGAAGACTTCAACTCATGGTTGAAAGATCAAAAAACAATGGCACAAGTTGTACAATAAAAATTAACTACTACACTACTAATAAAAAAATAGATTATGTCAGATCATCATCATAAAGAAACATTTATTACAAAATACGTTTTTAGTACTGACCATAAAATGATTTCAAAACAGTATTTAGTTACTGGTATTTTTATGGGAGTTATAGGGGTATTTATGTCAATGTTATTTCGATTACAAATTGCTTGGCCAGATAAATCATTTAGTATTATTGAAGCATTTTTAGGTCATCATCAAGATGGTGGAGTTATGTCTCCAGATATCTACTTAGCATTGGTTACTATACACGGTACTATCATGGTATTTTTTGTGTTAACCGCTGGTTTAAGTGGTACTTTTAGTAATTTATTAATTCCTTTACAAATTGGAGCAAGAGATATGGCATCAGGTTTTTTAAACATGGTTTCTTATTGGTTATTCTTTTTGTCAAGTGTAATTATGGTTTGTTCATTATTTATTGAAGCAGGGCCTGCATCAGCAGGTTGGACCATTTATCCTCCATTAAGTGCTTTGCCACAAGCTATTCCAGGTTCTGGTTTAGGAATGACACTTTGGTTAATATCAATGGCTATTTTTATAGCTTCTTCATTATTAGGTTCGTTAAACTATATAGTAACGGTACTTAATTTAAGAACTGTAGGAATGAAAATGACTCGTTTACCATTAACTATTTGGGCATTTTTTATTACTGCTATCATTGGAGTGGTATCATTCCCAGTATTATTATCAGCAGCACTTTTATTAATTTTTGATAGAAGTTTTGGAACGTCATTTTATTTATCCGATATTTTTATTCAAGGAGAAGTGCTACATTATCAAGGAGGTTCTCCAGTTTTATTTGAACACTTATTTTGGTTTTTAGGCCATCCAGAAGTTTATATTGTTATATTACCAGCAATGGGTATAGTATCTGAAATTATCGCGTGTAATTCTAGAAAGCCAATATTTGGTTATAGAGCAATGATAGGTTCTATTATTGCAATTGCCTTTTTATCTACAATTGTATGGGGGCACCATATGTTTGTTTCTGGAATGAACCCATTTTTAGGTTCTGTTTTTACATTTACAACATTATTAATTGCAATTCCTTCGGCAGTAAAAGCATTCAACTGGATTACAACAATGTGGAAAGGAAACATTCAAATGAATACAGCGATGTTGTTTTCAATCGGATTTGTTTCAACATTTATATCAGGTGGTTTAACAGGGTTAGTTTTAGGAGATAGTGCCTTAGATATTAATGTACATGATACGTATTTTGTAGTTGCACATTTCCACTTGGTAATGGGTGTTTCTGCAATTTATGGTATGTTTGCAGGCGTATATCATTGGTTCCCTAAAATGTATGGCAGAATGATGAATAAAACATTAGGATATTGGCATTTTTGGATAACTGTTGTAGCAGCTTACGGAGTTTTCTTCCCAATGCATTTTGTTGGTTTAGCTGGTTTACCACGTAGATATTATTCAAATACAGCGTTTCCTTTATTTGATGACGTAGCTGATGTTAATATTGTAATTACATTGTTCGCTATTTTAGGTGGTGCTGCTCAATTAATTTTCTTAGCTAACTTTTTTATTAGTATATATAAAGGAAAAAAAGCAACTCAAAACCCTTGGAAATCAAATACTCTTGAATGGACTACCCCTATAGAACATGTACATGGAAACTGGCCTGGAGAAATACCAGCTGTTCACCGTTGGGCTTATGACTATAGTAAACCAGGACATGAAGACGATTTTGTTTCTCAAATCACACCTTTAAATGAAGGAGAAGAAGAATCATAATTATTAAAAATATATTTTTAATTTAAAACCTTTCTATTTTTTAGAAAGGTTTTTTTATTTCTTCTATCTTTGTTTTTATGAATGAAAATTTGAATCCTGATAAAACTAATTTTTCACCTGAAGAATTGGACGTTGAAAAAAAATTACGTCCATTAACTTTTAGTGACTTTACAGGACAAGAGCAAGTTTTAGAGAATCTTAAAATTTTTGTTGAAGCGGCGAATTTAAGAGACGAAGCCTTAGATCATACGTTATTTCATGGTCCCCCAGGTTTAGGAAAAACTACATTGGCACATATATTATCCAATGAATTAAATGTAGGTCTTAAAATAACTTCAGGTCCTGTTTTGGATAAACCAGGTGATTTAGCTGGGCTATTGACCAATTTAAGTGAACGAGATGTATTGTTTATTGATGAAATTCATCGATTAAGTCCAATTGTAGAAGAATATTTATATTCTGCAATGGAAGATTATCGTATCGATATTATGATTGAATCTGGACCAAACGCTCGTACTGTTCAAATAGATTTAGAACCATTTACTTTAATTGGAGCCACTACACGTTCAGGTTTATTAACAGCACCAATGAGAGCTCGATTTGGAATTAGTAGTAGATTGCAATACTATAATACAGAACTACTTACTACTATTGTTCAACGAAGCGCCACCATTTTAAAAGTGCCTACTTCAATGGAAGCAGCAATTGAGATCGCAGGTAGAAGTAGAGGAACACCTCGTATAGCAAATGCTTTATTGCGTAGAGTTAGAGATTTTGCTCAAATTAAAGGAGATGGAACAATTACCATTGAAATTGCAAAATATGCCTTAAATGCCTTAAACGTAGATGCTCATGGTCTAGATGAAATGGACAATAAGATTTTGACTACAATTATCGATAAGTTTAAAGGAGGCCCTGTAGGGATAAGTACATTATCAACAGCAGTTGGAGAAAATTCTGAAACCATTGAAGAAGTTTATGAACCTTTTTTAATTCAAGAAGGTTTTATAATGCGTACACCAAGAGGAAGAGAAGTTACTCATTTAGCTTACAAACACTTAGGTAAAGTTAAAGGAGAAAGTCAGGGAGAACTATTCTAAACAATATGTGATTAAAATCACAAAACTAAATTTTTATCGCTGTACTTTTGTAGTGATAATTAGCATAAACTTAGCTATGAGTTTAAAAAAACTATTCCCTTTTTTAATATGGTTGCCTTTAATAAAAGACACTTGGAAAGATGATATAATTGCAGGTATTACAGGAACCATTATTGTGATACCTCAAGCAGTAGCATTTGCTATGATTGCTGGTTTACCTCCAATATATGGTTTTTATACCGCAATGATAACCCCTTTAATAGCTGCATTATTTGGCTCATCATATCATTTAATTTCTGGACCAACAACCACAAGTTCTATAGTTGTATTTGCAGTAATAAGTAAATTTGCAAACCCTGAATCTGAGATGGAAGCTTTTATTTCATTAGCAATACTGTTATCATTTATGGCAGGAGTTATAAAACTAGTAATGGGCTTTGCTAAAATGGGTAAACTAGTAAATTTTGTTTCACATTCTGTTGTAATAGGCTTTGCTGCTGGAGCAGGAATTTTAATCGCTTTTAAACAATTAAAATATGTTTTTGGTATAGAAGTTCCATTAGGAAGTTCGTTCTACGAAATTATAGATTATATCATTTTACACATACAAGAAACTAATTTATATGTTTTAGGGGTTGCATTAGGTACTCTTTTAATTGCATTTGTAATAAAAAGAATCAAATACATTTCAAGATTATACATGTTAATAGCGATGGTGTTGGGAAGCGTTTTGGCAATTCTTTTAGGAGGTTCTTTACATGGGATTGAAACCGTAGGAAATGTACCTTCTAATTTACCACCATTTAAAGTACCAGATTTTAATTTTGAAGATATGCGTTTGTTAACTACAGGTGCAATTACTTTAGCTTTACTAGGTTTGGTTGAAGCCGTTTCAATTGCGAGAGCAGTAGCCTTACATTCTCATCAAAAATTAGATAATAATCAAGAGTTTATAGGCCAAGGATTGTCAAATATTATTTCTAGTTTTTTCTCTTCTTATGCAAGTTCAGGCTCATTTACAAGATCAGGTGTAAATTACCAAGCAGGAGCTAAAACACCATTTTCAGCCATTATATCTGCAATAGGTTTAATGTTAGTGGTTTTATTTTTTGCCAAATTTGCATCGCACTTACCTAAACCAGCTATGGGTGGTATTATTTTATTGGTAGGCTATAATTTAATAGATTTTGAACATATTAAGAAAATAACAAAAAGCAGTAAACGAGAATTTATTGTTTTGATGGTTACTCTTTTGGGAACTTTATTTTTGGAATTAGAGATTGCCCTATTTTTAGGAATAATAATTTCACTGTTTTTTTATCTAGAAAGAACTTCAAAACCAAACATAGCTGTATTTGGAAAAAATAGTGCAGATAAATTTATTAATTTAATTAGAGATGACTCAGCTGAAGAATGTCCACAATTAAAAATGATTAGAATTGACGGTTCTTTATATTTTGGAGCTGTAGATGGTATCTCAAATTATTTTGCTGAGTTGTATGACAAGAACGACTATAAACATTTACTTATTATCGCAAATGGTATTAATTTTATAGACGTAGCTGGGGCTGAATGGATTACCCATGAGGTTTTAAAGTGGCAAAAGAGAGGAGGAGGAATTTATTTTGTTGGTTTAAAAATTATAAGTCAAGATGTTCTTAAAAAAGGAGGGTTTATTCAAACTATTGGATCTCAAAATTTCTTTAAAGATAAAAACACAGCTATTTCAACAATTTTTAAAAAGTTAAACAAAGAACAATGCTTAAGTTGTAAGGTTAAATTATTTAATGAATGTAAAGTATGAACAACAAGTAATGATTAAACATTTTATTCCAAGTTTACAATGGTTACCAAACTATAAGAAAGAATGGTTAAAAGGTGACATTAATGCAGGATTAACCATTGGAATTATGTTAATACCTCAAGGAATTGCTTATGCAATGATTGCAGGTTTGCCTCCTATTTACGGTTTATACACAGCAATGATACCACAAATTGTTTATGCTTTTTTAGGAACTTCTAGACAATTAGCTGTAGGGCCAGTAGCAATGGATTCTTTAATTGTAGCTTCTGGGGTGGCAACATTAGCACAAATTGGAACAGAAAATTTTATTGAGTTTGCTATTTTATTAGCTTTCTTAATGGGCTTAATGCAAATTATTTTTGGTGTATTTAAATTGGGATTTTTGGTAAATTTTTTATCAAGACCTGTTATAAGCGGATTTACATCTGCTGCGGCATTAATTATAGGACTAAATCAGTTAAAACACTTACTAGGTGTTAATATTCAAAGAAATAATAAAATTCAAAATTTAATTGTAGATGCTTACACTAATATTAGTGATATTGAATGGAAAACTTTTTTAATTGGGGCTATTTCAATAATTATTTTAGTGTATTTTAAAAAGTATTCTAAAAAAATTCCAGCGGCATTAATTGTAGTAGTATTAGGCATACTTTTAGTTAAAATATTTAATTTAGAACAGTCTGGAGTTAAAATTGTGGGCGAAATTCCTAAGGGTTTACCAAGTTTTAAAATGTTAAATTTTAATTTTAAAGTAATTATGGAATTATACCCAATAGCACTAACGTTAGCATTTATTGCGTTTTTGGAAGCGATATCTGTAGCAAAAGCAATTGAATTAAAACATACTAATTATAAAGTAGAACCCAATAAAGAATTAATAGCTATTGGATTTGGAAATTTAGTGGGTTCTTTTTTTCAAACATACCCCGCCACTGGTGGTTTATCTAGAACGGCTGTAAACAATCAAATTGGAGCCAAAACTCCTTTAGCTAGTTTAATAGCAGCATTTGTGGTTGGTCTTACATTAATGTACTTTACTCCATTATTTTATTATTTGCCCAAAGCAATTTTAGCAGCAATAATTATAGTAGCTGTTTTTGGGTTGTTAGATTTTACAGTGCCAAAACAGTTACTTAGTTATTCAAAAAGAGAATTAATAATATTGAATATAACATTGATAATTACTGCAACAATTGGAATAAAGGAAGGAATATTAACTGGGATAGTTTTATCAATTTCTATGTTAATATATAGAAGTACCAAACCTCATATTGCAATTTTAGGAAAAGTACCTAATACTCATTTTTATAGAAATTTATCAAGATTTGAAGGTTTATTGGAAACCAAAGATGAAATTCTTATTTTAAGGTTTGATGCTCAATTATACTTTGCTAATGTACAATACTTTAAAGATAAGTTAGATGAATACGCTGCTCAAAAAGGAAATAAATTAAAGTTAATTATTGTTGATGGTGAAAGTATTAATAGTGTTGATAGCTCAGCAATATACACGTTAAAAGATGTAATAGCCAAATATGAAAAGTTAGGAATTGAATTGTCTTTTTCAGGCTTAAAGGGACCAGTAAGAGATGTATTAAGTAAAGCGGGTGTTATAAGAAAAATAGGATTAGAAAGTTGCTTTATGAGCATTCAAGAAGCAGTTGATGCATTTGAAGAAAGAAAAAAGAATAAAGAAATTGAAGTGAAATATTTTGAATATATAAAACAAACAAATCGTTAAAAAAATCAAAATATTTTTATTATGTAACCTTAATTACATAAAAATACGTTGTTTCTTGTAGTTTTGGAAAACTACGTACTAAGTTTAATAAAATAAAAATCAGATAATTATGAAAGTAGAACAATTATTTACCGGCTGTTTGGCAGAAATGGCTTACTATATTGAGTCAAATGGAGAAGCTGCCATAATTGATCCTTTAAGAGAGACTGAACCCTATATTGAGATGGCTAAGGCTGATGGAGCTAGAATTAAATATGTTTTTTTAACACACTTTCATGCTGATTTTGTGTCTGGTCAAGTTGATTTAGCTAAAAAAACTGGAGCAACTATTGTATTTGGTCCAAATGCAAATCCTCATTACGAAATTCATCAAGGAAAAGATGGAGAGCAATTTAAAATTGGTAATGTTACTTTAAAACTATTACATACTCCAGGTCATACTATGGAATCTTCATCCTATTTATTAATTGATAAAGATGGAAATACACCTTACGTATTTACAGGAGATTGTTTATTTATTGGAGATGTTGGTAGACCTGATTTAGCAGTAAAATCAGACTTAACTCAAGAAGATTTAGCAGGTCATTTGTTTGATTCATTAAGAAATAAAATAATGACATTACCTGATGATATTGTTGTTTATCCTAACCATGGTGCTGGTTCTGCTTGTGGAAAAAATATGAGCTCTGAAACTTTTGATACTTTAGGAAATCAAAAGAAAACCAATTATGCCTTAAGAGCAGATATGACAAAAGAAGAATTTATTAAAGAAGTAACAACGGGCTTAAAACCTGCTCCCCAATACTTTGGCAATAATGTTAGAATGAATAAAGGGGTAAATACTAGTATTGATGAAATTTTGCATAGAGGAACAACTCCAATTGATGCTGCTACTTTTAAAGAAATGAGTGAACAAGAAGATATATTAGTCATTGATACTCGTTCAAAAGATGAATATACTGAAGAAGGTACAGTTCCTGGAGCTTGGTACATAGGTGTAGATGGAGGTTTTGCTCCTTGGGTTGGAGCATTGATTACGGATATCAATCAAAAAATTATTTTTATTGCAGAAGGAGGAAGAGAACACGAAGTAGTAACACGTTTTTCTCGTGTTGGATATGACAATACTTTAGGGTATTTAAGAGGAGGTATACATGCGTGGTTAGCAGCTGGTTATAAAGTGGATAAAATTGGTTCTATTTCAGCTGTTCAGTTTGCAAATAAGCTAAAAGAAGGAAGTATTGAAGTTGCTCTTGATGTTAGAAAAGAATCAGAATATCAATCTGAACATGTAGTAGGGGTTGATAATTTTCCTTTAGACTTTATTCATTCAAATTTTGCAGAAATTAAATCGGATAAAAATTATGTGTTACACTGTGCTAGTGGTTATCGTTCATTAATTGCAGCATCTATTTTCAAAGCTAATGGAGTCAATAATGTGACAGATGTAAGAGGTGGTTTTAAAGATATAAAAGATACTGGAGCTAAACTAACAGAGTATGTTTGCCCAACAACATTACTGTAAATGTTCTTTTTTAATTTAATAATTAGGGAGTTTTAGAACTCCCTTTTTTATTTAAATAAAGTAACAATGGTTACTATATGAATTTTAGTGTAACTTTACTTTTGTAAAAAATCAAAAACTCATGAAAACTACTATTAAATTATCATTATTGTTATTTTTAGCGTTATTGAATGTAAATTGTAACAATAAAAAAGCTTCAAAAACCATCACTGAATTTGGTGAAATTAATGTGATTGCACCCAAAGAATTTAAAGAGAAATCTATAAATAAAACAATTATTGATATTAGAACACCAAATGAATTTTTAGAAGGACATATTGATGGAGCAGTTAATATTAATTATTTTGACAAGAATTTTTTAGATGAAATTTCTAAATTAGATAAAACTAAGCCAATTTTTATGTATTGTAGGTCGGGTAATAGAACTTCTTCAGCTTCAAAAAAAATATCAAAATTGGGGTTTGAACAAGTTTATGATTTACAAGGAGGGATTTTAAACTGGGCTAAAACTAATCATGAAATTGTTAAATAAAATGTTAAGAAATAGTATTATAATTCTTCTGGTTTTAGGGGTTGTTTCTTGTAAAAACTCCTCATTATCAAAAAAAGAAAAACTGGAATATTCTAACAAAGGAAAAGAAATTGCACAAGCCTCATTTAAGGAACTAAGTGGTAAATTAATGGAACAGATGCAATTGGGAGGAATTGAGAAAGCAATTCCTTTTTGTAATATAGAAGCTTTACCATTAACAAAAGAAATGTCAGAAAAATACAATGTTGAAATTAAAAGAACTTCTAATAAATTAAGAAATTCTAGAAATAGAGCAACTGATAGAGAACTCGAAGTGATTCAAATATTTGAGAAATTGATGACTGAAAATGAAAGACTTTCTCCAATTGTAGAGTTAAATAACAATAGCCAAAAACACTTTTACGCCCCAATAATAATAAAAGCTAACTGTTTAGTTTGTCATGGAAAAGTTAAAGAAACGGTAACAATAAAGACGGATTCAATTATTAAATCTTTATACCCAAATGATGAGGCAATTGGTTATAATGAAGGAGATTTAAGAGGAATTTGGAGCATTACTTTTAAAAATTAATAAAGAATAGATAAATATGATAACAACATTAGAAATATTAAATTTAAAATGTGGAGGTTGTGCAAATTCAATAAAAAAAGGATTGCTTTTAATTGATGGAGTAAGCAACGTTTCAGTTGATTTGGAAACTTCAAAAGTAACTGTTGACATTATAGATAGTTCAATAATTAATGAGGTTAAAAATAAATTAGGAACCATGGGGTATCCTGAAGTTGGAGACTCAAATACAATTATACATAAAGCAAAATCTTTTGTAAGTTGCGCAACTGGTAGAATGTCATCAGACACTGAATAAGAATAATTTATGATGAAATTTTAAAATCGTTTATTGTGACTTTAATCACAATAAACGATTTTTTTTTGGTTAATTTCCAAACTTAAAAAGTTGTGTAACATAAAATTAATCATATGCTCAAACATTTTCAAATACTTATCATTGGTGGAGGTACAGCAGGAATTATGGTGGCTTCGATGCTTAAAAGAAAAAGTAAATCGGTAAATATCGCTATTATTGAACCTTCGGATACACATTATTATCAACCAGCTTGGACCTTAGTTGGCGCGAATACTTATAGTTTTGAAAAAACAGCAAAGCCTATGGGTTCATTAATTTCTAAAGGAGTTGAATGGATTAGAGAATTTGCAGATAAATTTGAGCCAGAAAAAAATAAAGTAATTACTAAAAATGGAGCGGAATATACTTACGATTATTTAGTAGTAGCACCTGGTTTAAAAATTGCTCCTGAAATGATTTCAGGCTTAAAAGAAGCTATGGATAGAGGTATTGTTTGTAGTAATTATACAAATCCTAAACAAACTTGGGAAACTCTTAAAAAATTTAAAGGAGGTACCGCTTTATTTACGCAACCAGCTACTCCAATTAAATGTGGAGGGGCACCACAAAAAATAATGTATTTAGCAGATGAATATTTCAGAAAAAGAGAATTAAGAGAACATACTGATATTGTTTTTGCATTGCCGAGCGGTTCTATATTTGGAGTAAAAGTTATTGCAGATACCTTAATGGAGGTTATTGATAAAAAAGATATCAATGTTCGATTTTTTCATAAACTAGTTAAAGTTGATCCCGATAAAAAAATTGCTTGGTATGAAATTGAAAAGGATATAACTGCTGGAGGTTGCGTAACTATTGCAGATGGAGATGAAAAATCATTGGATAAAGACATTCAATATAATTATAAAGATGTTAAAGTGACAAGAAGTGGAGATAGGTATGGTATTTATTTTGACATGATGCATTTAGCTCCTCCTCAAAGTGCACCCGATTTTATAATTAAATCTCCACTAGCCTCTGAAACTGGCTGGGTGGATGTAGATAAAGGTACTATGCAGCACGTTAAATACCCTAATATTTTTAGTTTAGGTGATGTTTCAAACTTACCAACATCTAAAACTGGAGCTGCAATTAGAAAACAAGCACCAGTTGTTGTGGCCAATATTTTAAAATTAATTGAAGTAAACACATTAGATACCAAAAAATATGAAGGATATACCTCATGTCCTTTAGTTACAGGTTATGGAAAAATGGTTTTAGCCGAATTTGATTACAGTCAAAATTTTGAGCCAGACCCAAAACTAAAACAATTCCCATTAATGATTTCTGATTCTTCAAAAGAACATTGGCGTTTATGGATGCTCAAAAAATATGGACTTCCATATTTATATTGGAACAAAATGATGAAAGGAATTGAAGTGTAAAATTAAATTATAAAAAAAGCCTAAAGTTCAACTTTAGGCTTTCTCTTTTCCAATAATTTTCCTCAATTAAAACTTGAAGGTAGCTCCAACTAAAAAGTTTCTAGTAGCTTGTGGGTAGTACCCTTGAACTTCAAAAGAAGTTCCTGGTGTAGACCAATAATCTAAATAGGTGTAACCTCTATCCACATATTCTTTGTTAAAAATATTGTTTACGAGTGCTGATAATACAATAGATTTAAAAGTAGATTTTGGTTTTATTTCATAAGTTAAATTTAAATCGCTAGTAAAATAGCTATCTAATTTTGAGGCTTTTGTATCTGTATTGCTTAAATATTGTTCTCCAACAAATTTTGATAAAAAGTTAATAGTTAAACTTTCAACAGGTTGATAATTTAAATAGTTTCCTGCAATAATATTTGGAGAAAAAGCAATATTTGTAGTTCCTATATTTTTACTAGTATCATCTCTTTCTAAAATAAAGTTTTTAATTTTATTTGAACTTATAGTGATGTTTGGTCTCATAGAAAGCTTATTAGAAAGAACTATATTAGCATCAACTTCTAATCCTAAACGATAACTATCTTCAACATTTTCACGTAAATATTCTCCAACATCATTTAAACCACCCGTTTGAATTAATTGATTTTTATACAACATATAATATACATTGGTATTTAAAACCACTTTTTCGTTTTTTAAACGCCAACCTAATTCAAAATCGTTTAAAACTTCATTTTGAACATCAGAACCGTTTTTAAAATCGTCTCTATTTGGTTCTCTGTTAGCTCTGGCATATGAGGTGTAAATACTATTTGTATTGTTAATTTTATAAGTTAATCCAAATTTTGGATTGAAAAAACTATAAGATTTATCAATATCTAAAGTATTTCTATCAGAGGTTAAACCATCAGTTTTGTAATTCACAAATCGTCCTTGTAAATCAACTAAACCACTTAAATTTTCGTTTAATTTAAAGGAAGCTTTTGAGTAAATACTAAATTCATTTTTTGTAGCATCGCTAAAATAATAACGATCTCTAATATTGGCATTTTCAGCAAATTGTTTGGCCCAAATTACTTCTCCAAAATGGTCTCCAGTATAATTACTGGCTGAAATTCCAGAAATAACTTCATATGCTTCATTTTTGTAATTGGCATTGAAATTTAACACATAAAAATCGTTGTTTAGCCATCTTCTAACAATAAGATCAGTTGCAGGACTTCCGTACCAATCTGTTCCAGTAGCTTCAACTATATTGTTGTATTTTGACACAGCACTACCTTCTTTGTATTGTTCAAAATAACCTTTTCCTTTGGTATAATTTAACCCAAGGTTTGTAGACCAATTATTATTTAATTTTTCATTCCAATGTAGTTGATAATGATCTTGCCAATAATTATCAGTTTCATTTTCATAAGTATAAGGGTTTTGTTTTCTGTCTTCTTTAAGTTCTTCAGCAGTTAGTCCATACCAAGCTTGATAAGTTTTTTCCTTATTTCCAAATGTGATTGCCTTTATCAAGGTATTATCATCTACATAGGAGCCTTGTAAAAAATAGGATTTTAAATCAGAAAAAGCTCTATCAATATAACCGTCAGAATCAATTTTGGAAAATCTACCAGCAATTTCAATATGGTCATTAATTTTACCAGTACTAAATTTTACAGTATGTTTTTGAGTATTATAAGAGCCAAAAGCACTACTAATTTCTCCATAAGCATTTTCAGAAATAGCATCAGTTAATAAATTTAAACTAGCCCCAAAAGCACCAGAACCATTGGTTGAAGTTCCAACACCACGTTGTAATTGCATACTTTGAGTTGATGAAGTAAAGTCACCTAAATTTACCCAAAATGTACCTTGACTTTCAGTATCGTTATAAGGGATTCCGTTTAAAGTTACATTGATTCGTGATGCATCAGATCCTCTAACTCTAATATAAGTGTACCCAATACCAGCACCTGCATCTGAAGAGCTAGTGACTGAAGGCAAATAATTAAGTAACATAGGAATGTCCTGACCTAAATTACGCTTTTCTAATTCTTCTTTTGAAATATTGCTATGCGTGACAGGAGACGATGGCTTAACGCGTACAGCGGAAACTAATACTTCATCCAAGCTTACAAAGCTGTCGGACATATTAATTGAAATAAATGTATCTTTAGTAAGGTTAACAGTTACTTCTTTAGGTTGACTAATAATACTAACAACCAAAGTATAAACACCTTTTTTTAAGTTTAACTTAAAGTTCCCATCAAAATCGGAGGTTACTCCTTTACTAGTTCCTTTAATTAACACACTAGCACCTGGTAACGGATTGTTTCCATCAGTTACTTTCCCGGAGAGTGTAAAGAATTCTTGTGCATTTGCATTTAAAGAAAATACAATAATTAAAAAAGCTACTAAGCTCTTCACTTTTTTAAATTTCAATTTTAAAAATGGTTTCATTTATGTATAAAATAAAACGATTTAAAAAGAGGTAATTAATCGATGTTTTGAATAATTATTTATTGTTTCCAAACATAATTTTTGTTTGAACATCCCTTAACAGCATTATCTGTTCAGGTTCAATGGGTTTGATCTCAGCCGTTTTAGGCACCCCTTTTGAGACACTGCAAATTTACCCTATATAAATTAATAAGCAATACATTTTTCAATTTTATTTTATCTAGTTTTACCCATTTTAGTTTTAAAAACAATTTATTAGGATGAAAAAAATAAATACTTCAACAGGGAATTATAGAGCACTTTAGAGCAATTTGCAAAAAAACAAAATGCAATTTATTCAAGTTTAAAAATGGAGTTATTATTTAAGTTTTATTTTGGTTATTGTTTGTTTGCCAGTAGCTTTAAAATTAATAAATGGAACAGATATTTTTTTAGAATCGGCAGTTTGGTTTTGATATATTCCTTTTAAAAATGGGTTTTTAAGAAGTATGAAGGAGTTTCTCACTCGGTAGAGAGGCTACTAAAAGATATAGAAATATCTTAATAAATTACAATTCAGGCTTTCTTCGGAAAGCCTTTTTATAGGCTTGTTTTTTCTTTTTATCAATTCTTTTTTCAATACTTGATTTGCTTGGTTTTGTGGCTTTTCTTTTTTTGGGAACTTTTAATGAATTTTCAATTAATTTTAAAAAACGTTGTATTACTAGTTCTTTATTTTTATGTTGACTTCTGCTCTCATCACAACTTAAAAATAAACTGTTTTCTTTGGTGAGTTTATTTTTTAATTTTTGAAGTAGTAATTCTTTTTCTTCTTTGGTAAATTCAGAAGAATTTTGAAGGTCAAAAACTAGTTCAACTTTGGTGGAAACTTTATTTACATGTTGCCCGCCAGCACCGCTACTTTTAACGGCTTTAAATTTAAGTTCTTTTATTAGTGCTTGAGTATTCATTTTTTTGGAGTAGGAAATCTTTGTAGGTTGTGCTTGGAGTTTAAAATTTTATTGATTTCTTCTACAGCAAAATTAAATCTGTTTTTTTTACTTCCAGTAAGTAAAATATATGGACGATTATTTTTTTTTAACGCATTTTCAAAGGCATTAAACATTTCTAGGCGTTCATTAGGTCGGTCTCTGATATCATCTTCTTCCCAAGGAGTATCTATATAGGTTAGTAGATATAAATCGTAAGTGTTTTGTTTTGCAGCTTTTTCTAGTTTAGTATCAACAAAACCCCCATAAAACTCTTCAGAATATACTTTGGTTTCTAATAAATCTGTATCACAAATTAAAATTCTATCCGCTTTTGCAGCTAATTTGTTTTCTAATTCCATTTGTCCGTAAGCAATAGGAAGCAAATCTGAATTTTCACAAGTTTTACGTTCATTGTTCCATTTGTTCTGCAAATATTCACGTGCATATTCAGGAACCCAAACCGTATTGTAATGGCGAGCCAATTGTTTAGATAAAGTAGTTTTACCCGTACTTTCAGGTCCAAATAATACTACTTTTACAATATTTCTATCGGTTTGTTTAAGAGTTTTTTCCATTTTAGGTATCCATAAATTGCAATAATAGTAAATATAAGGTATTGAAAACTTGTAAAAGTAAATCCTTTATAAAAATATAAAGGAACAGAAATAATGTCACCGATAATCCAATAAATCCAATTTTCAATTTTTTTTCTAGCCATTAACCACATTCCAACAAAAAATATAGCAGTGGTTATAGTATCAACATAGGCAACCCAACTTGTCCATTTATCAAAGCTTTTATAGATTACAAAAACAAAAATTAAAGTTGTAATAAAAATAAGAATGGAAAATGAGTTTTCTTTTTTAGTTGTTTTTGTAATAGGTGTGTTATGAGTAGCATCAACTTTTCGAGTCCAAATATACCAACCATAAATACTCATAATAAAGTAATAGGCATTAATCATCATATCACCAAGTAGCCCCCATTTTAATAATAGATAAACAAAAATACTGGTACTAATCATTCCTGTTGGATATACCCATATTTTATTGTTTTTTGAATACCAGACAGATAAAAAGCCGAAAATAACAGCAATAATTTCTAATACAATGTCTAAAGTTTCGTATTCATGATATTGACCAAAAAGATAATTGAAAATTTCATTCATATTTTAAATAGCTAAATCTAAATTGTTTTCAAAAGCAGTACCAATTACCACTAAATCGGCTCCGCTTTTATAAGTATTTTGTAATTGTTTTTTTGATTTTATACCTCCTCCAACAATTAAAGGAATTGAAATATGTTGTTTTACTGTGGATATTAATTTAGAGTTTACTGGTTTTTTTGCACCACTACCAGCTTCTAAATAAATAAGTTGTTTTCCTTTATACATTCCAGCAACCGCTGTTGAAACAGCTAATTCAATATTTTCTTGAGGTATTGCAGTTGTTTTACTTACTTTTAGTACTGAAGAAATTGTTCCGCCATCTATTAAAATATAGCCTGTAGGAATGATTTCTAAAGTAGAGTTTTTTAAAAATGGAACCGCTTTAATTTGTTGATCAATTAAATATTCTGGATTTCTACCTGAAAGTAGCGATAAAAACAATAAAGCGTCTGCGCTATTGCTAATTTGGGTGTAATCTCCAGGGAATAAAATTAAAGGGATTTTCGTGTTTTCTTTAATTTTTTTAGTTACAATCTCCATTACTTCTTTTTTTACAGTACTACCACCAATAAAAATATAATTGGCATTTAAGCCTTCAATTTTTTGAGTTATTGATGGAATTTCATCTACAATAACTTTTTCAGGATCTATAAGAATAGCTAATAACTTTTTTCCTTCTTTGGAAGCTTTTTTTATGGATGCAATAATGGATTTACTCATGGTAATTATCTATTGCATAAACTAAGGTAAAACCTCCCAATTGTTCAAAATAAATACGGTATTTTTTATCCCAATCCGTTGCTTTTATATAACCAGTTGTTTTTTTGTCAGAAATTTTGAATGAATCAATATCTATATCATTTTTAAAAGTAAGCCCTCCATAAGGATAAATTTTATACAAACTTTCTTTTGCTCCCCAAATAACAGTTAATTGTTCTAAATAGTCATCATCTTTATGTATAAAACCTCTTTCAAAATTGACAAATTTATGTTGGATGATTTTTATTTTTTCTCTGTTTTTTTCAATATCAATTCCAACTTCAACATCACTAATTATAAGTGCTGAAAATGTAAAAGAATGGGTAATTGAAATATGTTTGTTATCTTTTAAATGGGGTTTTCCATTTCCGTTATACAATAAATCAAAATCAGTATAACCAGCTTCTTTTAATAAATGTCGAACACTTAAAAAGCCGCGTTGGTGCAGTTCAGACTTCATTGAAAGTAATCTATCTTTACTTCTATTAGTTAATGATACTGACAATGCTAATTCATCAAAAGATTCTTCAATTTTCCAAACATAAATTGAAGTATACTTATTAGGTCTAATGGTTTTAAATAAAGGCATTTAGTTTTTTAAAAGGTATTTCGTACTTTTGCAAAATCGTAAACAAACATTTTTTTGTTTATAAATAAAAAAACAAATTTAATAAATATGAGTACAGAAACATCAACTTACGTAAAATATAAAGTAAAAGATATCAATCTTGCTGAATGGGGACGTAAAGAAATTCAATTGGCAGAGGCTGAAATGCCTGGTTTAATGAGTTTAAGAGAAGAGTATAAAGGGCAAAAGCCTTTAAAAGGGGCAAGAATTGCAGGATGTTTACACATGACGATACAAACAGCTGTTTTAATTGAAACGTTGGTGGATTTAGGAGCCGAAGTTACTTGGAGTTCTTGTAATATATTTTCAACTCAAGATCAAGCAGCAGCAGCAATTGCAGCCGCTGGGATATCTGTGTACGCGTGGAAAGGAATGACGGAAGAAGAATTTGATTGGTGTATTGAACAAACATTGTTCTTTGGCGAAGATAAAAAACCTTTAAACTTAATTTTAGATGATGGAGGAGATTTAACCAATATGGTGTTAGATAAATACCCTGAATTAGCGAAAGGGATTAAAGGGTTATCTGAGGAAACTACAACAGGAGTTCATCGTTTATATGATAGAATGAAAGCAGGAACATTACCTATGCCAGCCATAAATGTAAATGACTCTGTAACAAAATCTAAGTTTGATAATAAATATGGATGTAGAGAAAGTTCTGTTGATGCTATTAGAAGAGCTACTGATGTAATGTTAGCGGGTAAACGTGTGGTGGTTTGTGGATATGGAGATGTTGGTAAAGGAACAGCAGCTTCGTTTAGAGGAGCTGGTTCTATAGTTACTATTACTGAAATTGATCCAATTTGTGCATTACAGGCTGCTATGGATGGTTTTGAAGTAAAAAAATTAGATACCATTGTTGGAAATGCCGACATTATTATAACAACTACAGGAAACAAAGATATAGTTCAAGAACAACATTTTGAAGCAATGAAAGATAAAACCATTGTTTGTAATATTGGACATTTTGATAATGAAATTGATATGGCTTGGTTGAACAAAAATTATGGATCTACGAAAGTTGAAATAAAACCTCAAGTTGATAAATATACTTTAGGTGAAAATGAAATTATTGTATTAGCTGAAGGACGTTTAGTTAACTTAGGCTGTGCTACAGGGCATCCAAGTTTTGTGATGAGTAATTCATTTACCAACCAAACATTGGCTCAATTAGAATTATGGAATAACAGAGAAGCTTATGAAAATAAAGTTTATATGTTGCCAAAACATTTAGATGAAAAAGTTGCTCGGTTACATTTGGCAAAAATTGGAGTTGAATTAGAAACCCTTCGTGAAGACCAAGCAAAATATATTGGAGTAAAAGTTGAAGGGCCTTATAAACCAGAATATTACAGATATTAATAGCTATAAATTTCTGATAAAAAAAGCTTCATTATAAAATTTAATGAAGCTTTTTTATTATTTTGCGCTTTATATGGGGATGTAGCTCAGTTGGCTAGAGCGCTTGACTGGCAGTCAAGAGGTCGTGGGTTCGACTCCCATCTTCTCCACTTACTAGTACCAAGGCTTTTAGGACACTGAAAGCCTTGTTTAGTTTTAAAAGAAATGTTAAAATTTAAGTTGTTTTTTGAAAAAATTAAGATAGATTGTTAACTTGCCAGCTAAACCCTAAACCTCGTTTGAAAAAATTTATTAAATATACCGTTTTACCCCTAATTATTTTTTTAAGTATATTCATACTCAGCACTTCAAAAAAAGAAAATTTAAAGGAAGATAAGAAGGAAAATGTAATCACTTCTACAGTAAAGAAACAGATTGCACATCAAATAAAAAAATACCCAGCAAAGCAAACAAAAAAAGTAAGTCAACAATTAGATTCATTATTGCAAAGAATAAATAAAAGACATGATTTTCATGGTTCTTTATTAATAGCAAAAGATGGAAAAATTTTATACGAAAAACAAATAGGTTATGCTGATTTTAGAAAGAAAGATTCTTTGAATGCTTCTTCAATATTTCAATTGGCTTCAGTAAGTAAACAGTTTACAGCCGCAGCAATTATGCTGTTATACGAAAGAAACAAAATTAAACTAACAGATACTGTAAATCGTTTTTTTCCAGACTTCCCTTATAAAAATGTTACCATTACTAACTTACTAAATCACACAGCAGGATTACCAAAGTATTTTTGGGTTGCCGAACATAAATGGAAACAAGAAAAGGCTCCTACAAATAACGAGATGATGAACTTATTACAAACTAGTAATGTGCAAAGGTTTTTTAAACCAGGAAGAAATTTTGATTATTCAAATACAGGTTATTTTGTATTAGCTTCAATAGTTGAAAAAGTTAGTGAAATGAGTTTTAGTACTTTTGTAAAAAAGAATATTTTTGAACCACTGGGGATGAAAGATTCCTATATTTTTAGTTATGGAGTTGATATCGCGAAAGGAAATCAACTGGACGGTTATAGATTGTATAGAGGTTGGAGGCATTTAAAAATTAACAACACAATAAATGATGCTATTGTAGGTGATAAAAATGTGTATTCAACAAGTAGAGACTTGTATAAGTGGATACTTGCACTTAATAGCGGTGAGCTACTATCAAAAGAGTCGTTAAAACTTATGTATTCTTATGGAAAAACTATGTATGGGAGAAAAGTTCCGTATGGTTTTGGTTTTAGAATTGATAAAGATGATAAAAACATGATTTACCACCATGGTAAATGGAATGGTTTTAGAACAGGAGTTACACAATATTTAAATGATAATTTAGCGATTATTATTTTAGAACATACTAGTTATAATGGAATTTCTTCACTCACTAAAAAAGTAAAAAAAATAGTTGAAGAAAATTTTGTTAAAGATAATTTACAGTTTGCTGAAAACTTAACCTATAATTAGGTTTTAAAGCTTTCAGTTATAACCTATTGAAAAAAACCACTCAATTGAGTGGTTTTTCATTGCAATTTCCCATAAAATAACAATAACATATATTTCTTTTTCCTATTTCAAAAGTAGGGCTAACGCTTAAATAAATTAAGGGGTGATTAACTGAAAAATAAAGGGGAAATTCCCCCTTTATTTTATTTTTAAATGTCTTTTAATAATTCTTCTACAGCTTTTTTAAGCTGCGTATCAGTTCCTTTTGACCTATCATCAGGGCTATTGTTTATGACTATATCTGGCATTGCTGGAGTAAAATCCATGTTTTTTTCAGAAGATTTTACATACCAACCTCTATAAGGAACTCTCACATACGAACCATCTATTAAAGTTTGACCTCCAGTTGAAATTACAGCTCCAAAAGTTGGGATGCCTACTAATTTTCCTAAACCCAATTCTTTGTAAGCATGTGAAAATATTTCAGCATTGGAATAACTATTTTGGTTGCATAATGCAATTGAAGGTTTGGTCCAAGCAGCTAAAGGCAATCTTTCACTAAACGGATAATAGTTTTTAAAGGCTTTATGATCTTTACTTAAATCATTTGATGCTCCTCTAGGAATAGTATATGCATGTTGTTTAACATTTAATACTGCCATTAAATAATCAGTAGTCCATCCACCACCATTGTATCTTACATCAATCACAATTCCTTCTTTTCCAAACCCTGCAGCGGTTAATTCACGTTCAAAATGTTCAAAACTTGTCCAATTCATCCCTTGAATGTGTATATAACCTAATTTTCCATTTGAATATTTTTCGGTTAAGCGTTTGCGTTCTTTTACCCAAGCATTATAATTATCTGTTCTTCCACTTGACTTAGGTCTAATAATAACTTCTTTATCAACTCCTTTAGAGGTTATTCCTAAAATAATTTTTTCATTGGTTGTGGCAACTAAATGTTTGTAAATATTTTCTGAAGTTGAAACTTTTTCTCCATTTACTGTGTTGATAATATCTCCAACCAAGAGTTTGCTAATTTCTCTGTCAGCAGCAGAATTTGGCACCACATAAGAAATCTTTAATTTATTATTAGCCATTGGTATTAACTCTACACCCAATATACCTGTTCTCTCATTTTGAACCTCTTTTCTATCTTCTCCTCGGTACATTCCCATATGACTGGCATTAATTTGCCCTAACATTTTATTAAAAATAATTTTAAAATCATCTCTAGTTGAGGCTTTTAAAGCTAATGGTTTGTATGTTTTTTTAAGCTCATTCCAGTTTTGACCATGATGATTAGGATCGTAAAATCGGTCTTCAATTGTTTTCCAAGCTTGTTCAAAAATTTGATTGGCTTCCTCGGTATAATCAATAATCATTTTAGCATTAAAAGGAATGCTTTCTTTTTTAGCATTTGCTAATTTTATTCTTGAAATTCTACCGCTACTTATGTAATAAATATAATCTTCTTTGTCGGTTAGGGAAATATTTCTAGGTCTTGTATTACCTTTAGTTAATTCTTTGTTTTCTTTTCCGTCCCAGTTAATTTTATATAAATTTGAAGTTACATCAGGATTTCCTCTTCCACTATTTCCTGTGGTATAATAAAAAGTTTTTCCATCTTTAGAAATGGCATTTAAAAACTCACCTCCATTATAAGCTGTAACTTGCTGTTGGCGTTCGTGTATATTGTCAAAATCAATAATGATATCAGGTATAGAATTTTCTTCCTTGTTTTTGTCTTTCTTTTCTTTTGTATCATTGGTGATTTCTTCCCAATCTTGTTGGGTTTTTTCCCAATCCTTTTTTTGTAACCATACAAACCATATATCATGGTCTCCATTATTTCTGTTTGAAGAAAACCCGATTTTTGATCCGTCTTCACTCCAAATTGGTCCAAAGTCAGATTTAGGGTGCATTGAAATATTCACAGGTTTTTTACTATTGTCTGCTTTATGAATGTAAATTTCGTCGTTAAAGTATAAATCGCTTAAACTATATGCTAACCATTTTGAATCTGGTGACCAAGAAATTCCAGAAGGAGTATCCCAACCATCAACCAATGTTTTTTCTTTACTTATTTTACCATCGTTGTCAATAGAAGCGACTATAAGTTTTCCATATCCCTTATTAAAAGCTATTGATTTTTTGTTAGGAGCCAACTTTATATTTGAAACACCTTCTTTATGGTTGGTAAGTTGTGTAATTTGATGTTTTAATGAGCTAAATAAATTTTTATTTTCAGCATCATTAGATGTGATGGCGTAAATATTATCAGTTCCATTTCTATCAGAAACAAATAATAGAACCTCATCATTTAACCATACCACATCTTCATCTTTATAAGCTGAATTTGAAACATTGATTGTTCTATTCTTCTCAGAATTGTTTTCGGTTATAAAAATTTCACCTCTAATAACTATAGCGCTTAATTTTCCATTTGGTGAAACTTCAACTTCAGAAGCATTATTGGTGTATGATTTTCTAACTATAGGGTCAAATCGATAATCACTATTAATAGTAATTGAAATAGGAGTTGTTTTATTAGAAGTGATATCTAACAACCAAATTTTATCACCAGAAGTCATAACAATATCAGTTCCATTACTACTTAAATCGAATGAGAAAATTCCCATATCTTTTAAGTTTGTAATCTGAGTTATTTCACCAAGTTTATTTCCATTTTGGTCAATAGTTAATTTATGGATATTGTATTTTCCACTTCTTGCAGATTGAAAATAAAGGGTATTATTATTAGCCCATTGAGGAGCTAAATCTTGACCTACAAATGATGTAAGTTGATGATAGCTATCATTTTTAATATCATACAACCAAATATCTCTATTTGCTGGACCTTGATATGCTTCACGTTCAATTCTACAGGATCCTTTTGTAAAGGCAATAAATTTTTTATTTGGTGAAAGGGTAGCATCGAAGCCTACTGTGTTAAGTAATCTAAAAGGTGTACCACCATTTGAATTTACAGAATGAACTTCTGGTTCACGTTCAATTTGCACAAAATTTCTAGCGGTACTAAATATAATATTGTTATCAGTAGTGAAATCTGTAACCTGATCATTGGAAGAGTGGTAGGTAATTCTTTTTGGTATTCCACCAGTAGAAGGAATTGTAAAAACATCATTATTACCAAACCTGTTACTTTGAAACGCTATTGTTTTTCCATCTGGACTCCAAATAGGATTGGTGTCATAAGCTTCATGTATAGTTAAACGTTTTAAATTATCGCCATTTTTTGAAGTAGTCCAAATATCACCTTGATAATTAAAGGCTATAGTTTCTCCATTTGGGCTTAATGTTGGTGAATTAATTAACGGATTGTTTTGTGAATTTAAAGTAGTTTGAATTGTAAGTATACAAGTAAGAGTGAAAAGTATATTCTTCATAAGTAAAATTAATTGATATACTTTCAAAGGTACTAATTTGATTTAGTGAAGATTGTAGGTTAAGAATAGTTTTAACAAAAGTTTAAGGTTTAATTTAGATTAAAACTTATAGTGAAACATTATTTTACTTTAAATTTATTTTTTAGAGAAATGGGAATCCCTTCATTAGTAAAACCTTCTATACAGATTTCATATTCCCCCAAATTGTCAGAAGTAAAAAAACTTATAGAGTCTTCTTCCATAGTTAAATTATAATTAGGAATCCATAATAATTGATTTCTATAATCTGGAATACGATTTGTGTTTTTGTCATCACTATATATTTGTTTAAAATAATTTTTAGTAATTAGTGGCCTGAATAATTTAATTTTTTGAATATGCGTATCAGAAAAATCAGGTTCAAAATTTCCATTAAAGGTTTCAATAAAAATTACACCATCAAAAATTGTTGAGTTCAATGAATAAGTATCCATAAGAACACTAATTTTTTTAATATTATTTGCGTTATAGTCTAACAAGTTGTTGTGGTTTTGAACCAAAATTCCGTCAACTAAAACCAAGGCAGGTAAATCAAATTCAAAAAACTGATCTTGTAATTTTATATGGAAAGTGCTACTTTTTTTCTTTTGTCTAATAGCTACTTCATTAATAATTTCAATAATTGTTTCTTTAATGCTAGGAAATCTAGTGTAATCATCAAGGTTATAAACAATAGCTTTAGTATTGTAAATTGTGTTAATTGAATCTATGGTTTTATATGTTGTAGGTTTTGAACTTGAAAATACATCTTCAATTTGATTGTAAATACTTCTTTTTAAAATATAATCTTTCCATTTAGGAGTTATTTTAAAATTATAAAAATTAAGAGTTTCATAATTTACAGATGAATGTTCATCCATGACAATATTAAAGTTATTTCTTTTTTTACCAATTACTTGAATTATAGCATTGGTACTTTCATATTTTTCAGGAATACTAAAATAAAAGTTACCTAAATTATTGGTAGTGGAAATTTTAAATATTGACTGTTTTCCTTGTATAGAAAGTGCAATTTTAATATTTGAAACATCCAAGTTTACATCATTATTGTTAATTACTTTACCTGAAATTAATTCACCTCTGAGTTCAGGTAAAGTAATGATTTTTTTTATTGTCGATGTAGTTGATTTTGTTGATAAATACTCAATGGCTGTATATTTATTTGGGGTATTAAAGCTATCAATTTTTCTAACAGAAATAGAATAATTACCTTTAGATAAATTCTTTTTTAAACTTTTAATTTTTAAAACTACCTGCTCTCTATTTTTAAAATTATGTTTATTAACACTTAAATCTATATATTCATTTAAGAAAGATAAATTTGATGAATTTTTTTTGTTTTGCAGCTTTTCTTGTTTATTAATATTCGTTTGAAAATCTAAAGGTTCAGTTTTTTCTAAAATAGAAGGTTGATTTTCTTGAAATGGATTAAAAATACTTAAATCACTTTGAAAGTAATTAGTTTGAGTTGAATTTTTCATCCATTGAGTATAAGCAATTAACTTGTAATTTCCAGATTGAATTTTAGCAGGAATTAGAAAGTCTCCTTGTCCTTTTCCGTTTTCTAATCTTATTTTATGTTTAAAAATAGGTTTTTTATCAATTCCAATCAATTCAACATAAGCTATTTTACTTAAATTGCTTGATGTATTTGTATGAGTGTTTAAGCAATAGATTTTATAATAAAGAAATTCTCCTGAAAGTAAAAAAGAAGTGTTTTGGTGAACAAATATATTTTCTTGGTAAATATTATTTAAAATAAATGAATTTTCATTGTTTATGGATATTTGACTAAGCAATGAGCTACTTTTAAATAAAATAAAGATGGTTGTAAAAATTATTATTTTTTTCATTTTTTTTAATTTCTAGTTAGTCTACCCAAAAAGTTGGTTTAACATTAGTACCATATTTAGTGCAGTCGCCGCATTCTACAGGTACAACCAAGTAAGGTCCAGGGTTGGTATAGTTTGGCTCTAGATTATCTCTAAAATATTTTACTGTACCACTATTTAAAGTTACTGCTAAATCAGAAAGATCACCTCCTTCTGGTTTGTTAGTTGGAGCAAAAGGTTCGCATTCTGTAAAATAAGGAGGTAGAGGTTGATTAGGGAAAAAATCTTGATAATTAATAAATATTCTTTTTGTTGAAACTGATGAAACTTCAAATAAACCAACTACCTTATCATTTGGGGAGTCCACTGAGAAAACATTTCCACCAAAAAAGCCTGGCTGATTTTGAGAGAAAATGCTTTCTGATCCAGACAATTTATTAAGGGTTTTATAAAAAGTAAATGCCTCAAGAGATTGTACATACTGTTTTACTAAAATACTATATCTATGAGATATAATGGTGTTATCTTTACTTAATATTCTAACAGGGAATTTAGTAACTCTATCTTCAATAAAACCAGTAGTTTCTTTTTGAATAATTGAATTTGAATTTACGGTATTGTAACATGTTTTTTCTTCTCTTGTTTTTAATTGTTTTTCAATTGTATATGAGTTTGAATTTTGGACTACAACTAAATCATATTGATTCCATTTGGGAGCCACAATTTTATACGTTTCTTCAAACTCATAGCGATAATATCTAGAATCACCATTTGGATTATAGCTGTCAACAAATAATGTGATGTTTTCAAATCCTAAATCATTAACCTCTAAAGAAGGATATAAATTATCAATTTGTGTGATGCTTGTTAATTGTGTTGGTTCAGTAGTGTAAGATTTGCCTTCTTGAGTAGTTATAAAAAGTTGATAATTAATATTTGGTTGAGCTTCAAATTCGTTGGATGAGATATACTTACCAGGAATAGTTTCTATAAAGTTATAAGTGTTTTGATTGTCATCAATAATTTTAACGACTGCATTACTTTCAGGTGAAGGGCCATTACTATCAAGGGGAAATACTTTACTTAAATAAATTTCCTGATTTTTATATTCATTAGTTATTGTAGCTTTTATTATTAAAGCATTTTCTGATGTTGTAGGTTTAATATCGTATGGTTCAACACAACTATTGTTTAAAAATACAAGAATTGTAAAGATGATTGAGTAGAATATTTTATTTTTTTTCATAAACTTAATTTATTTACCTTTTCTTGATATATTAAAATTTAAAATTATAAGTTATGGTAGGTATTGGAATTGAAAATATTGAACTTTGATATGCTTTTACTTTACCCTTTTCAGTAACAAAAAATACAGAATAAGGATTGTTTCTTCCAAGAGCATTGTAAATAGAGATGTTCCAAAAACTATGAGCAAATTTTTTAATTTTATGATTCCCTTCAATATTAAAGCCTAAGTCAAGCCTATAATAGTCAGGAATTCTTAGCTTATTTCTATCACTATACAATACATAATCAATTCCATTGAAATTGTAATTTCCAACAGGGTAGGTTATTGGTCTTCCTGTTTGGTATGCAAAATTAGCTGAGAAGCTAAAACGCTTTGTTAATTTATAGTTGGCTACTATACTTATATCATGTGGCTTGTCAAAGTTAGAAGGAAAAAAATCACCATTATTTATACGCTCTTCACTAAAAATACTATTGAATTTGTTAAATGAACGTGAATAATTATACCCAAACCATCCGTTAAATTTTCCTTTGGTTTTTTTTATTAAAAACTCAATTCCATAAGCTTTCCCATTTCCTTGTAAAACTTCAGTTTCAATTGATTTATTTAATAGTAAATCTGCTCCAACTTTATAATCAATTATATTTTTAGATTTTTTATAGTAACCTTCTAAACTAAGTTCGTAGGTGTTTCCGTCAATGTTTTTATATAGCCCTAAAGTAAACTGATTGGCTTGCTGAGGCTTTATATTAAGGTCAGAAAGTTTCCAAATATCAGTTGATGAGGCCGTTGTGTTATTGGATAGCGTATGTATATATTGATAAGTAGAGTTATAACTTGCTTTAATTGAAAAATCGTTAAACAAGAAGTATCTTAATGAAGCTCTTATTTCAGGACCTCCGTAAGTTTTAATGACTTCGTTTTTCCCGAAGGTTAAAGTATCGGTTACGGTACCTTCACTTTTTGGAAATCCAGATTTATAGAGCTTTTGTGTAGCTTCTCCAATAGATGAGTATATAGAATATCGAAACCCTAAATTGAATAATAAATTTTTATTAACATTGTAATTATCTGAAATAAATATGGCAGATTCTAAAGCTTTTTCTTTAGGTATTTTGAATGGCTCAACAATTGATTCAGAGCCTTTGGGGTCTTTATTTCCAGGATTAACAACATATAATTTGCTCGAAATACCATAATCAAAACTATGCTGTTCGTTTAATAAATACTTCATTTTAAGTTTTAACTCAGTTTCATTAACATTATAACCTAATTCAAAATTATTATCAGAATTACCATCATAAGTGATATTAAATTTGTACTTACTGTTAACTAAGCTTAAATCGCCATGATTATTAGTGTTAAATTTATGATTCCATTTTAATGACATTAATTGATTATTATAACCATATAATGAATCCGAACTAATACTAAAGGAATCATCACTATAATATCCAGTAGCTTCTAAATTATTATTTTCATTTATTTTATGTTGATATTTTAGCACAGCATCATAAAATGAAGCGGTTGAGTTTTTTAACGATTTTTCATCTAAAGATTTTAAAATCCAATCCGAATAAGCTCCTCTTGCACCAACTAATAACCCTGAAGTTCCTTTAATTATAGGTATTTCAAGAGCAACATTACTAGTTACTGGACCAAATGATACTTCGCCTGAAAACTTTTCTGTATTACTGTTTTTTGTATTTATGTCAAAAACAGAAGAAAGCCTACCACCATATTCAGCAGGAATGGTTCCTTTATAAATATTGACATCTTTAATTGTAAATGGATTTAGAGCAGAAAAAATACCAAAAAAATGAGATGGATTATAAACCACTCCATTGTCCAAAAGAATTAAGTTTTGGTCTTCTTTTCCCCCTCTAACATTGTATCCGGAAGCTCCTTCTCCAGCATTTGAAATGCCAGGTAATGTTATGGCTACTTTTAAGATATCTCTTTCACCTAGTACTAGAGGAACACTTTTAATTGTTTCAATTTTAATTTGAGTATTTCCTGTGATAGCTTCTTTTATATTTCTATCTCTATTTGCTTCAATTGTTACTTCTTTTAAAATTTCAGCACTTTCTTGTAAAGAAAGATTTAGAGTTCCATTATCATAAATAATTACTTTTTTTGATGAATCTTGAATCCCTATGGATTTTGTTTCAATAATATTAATTCCGGGTGGAAGGTTGATAGAATAATACCCATTTATATCTGTAACTGTGTTGATATTTTTATTTTTAACTATTATAGCTAAGTTAGGAATAGGTTCGTTAGTTGTATTATTTTTAGTAAAGCCAGTAAGTGTATAGTACTTTTTTCTAGAAAACTTATTTTCTTTACCAATTCTTACAGTTTCAATAGCTGTATCTGGGATGGGTGCTTCTTCATTAAAAAAAACTGGCTCGATGGCTTCTGTTTGAGAAATTGTTTCATCTGATTCGTTAGAAAACCACTCAGGTAAAGTTCCGTTGATTAATATACTACGAGATAAAATAACTTTATTGTCGGATGTGATGAAATAATTAATAATTGTATTCTTAAAAACAGAGTCGAGTAAATTTTGTAAACTACTATTATTGAATTGACCAGATATCAGCTCATCATCAAGCCAACTTTCTACAAAATAGAAGCGATAATTAGTTAGGTTTTCAATTTTTTTTATAACATTTATTTTAGTTTCATTTTCAAAACTTATTGAGATACTTTTTGTAGCTACATTTTGTGAATTGATAAACTGAAAACAAAAAAATATTAAAATTAAAAGTATCTTTTTCATTAGTGTTTAGTTTCTGGATTTTTTAATAGAATATTTAAATGTTTTGTTAAGTTAACCATAAACAAATCAGGATCTGATTTTAATTGCTGTTTTTTGGAGCTGTAAAAACTTACAATATTTTTTTTAAGACTAGGAAATAGTTTTAACAGTTTATTTTTAGAATTTATTTTATAATATTTAAGATCATAGAAAATATAATAAGAACTATTATCTTTAAATTGACTGTAAACAAAATTTCCAATACGTTGTTTTCTTTCTTTTTTATGTTTTTTAAGCAATGTTATTTTTTTACTTTGAAAAGAAATTTCATAAAACCCAGAAATTTCTTCGTTATAAAATATTTCTTCGCTTTTTGAAATATTGATGAATTTATGATTGTTTATTGAGAACGTATCCACTTTGTCTTTTATTAATTGAATGATAGAGAAAGACGATTGGTTAGGAAGTTTAATAATTATTTCATCTTCATAAATATCATACTTCATTTCAATATTAAAAAAGGGTTGTTTATGATAAGTAATATTTCCATTTATAAATTTAGATGTTGAGTAAAATTTGTGATTTCCATCTATAGTTTTATATTTTTCTTTGTAAACTATTCCATTGTTGATCTCAGTATTTTCAACTCCAATAATGTTATCAAACCAATTATAATAATTATTATTTGTATTAAAACTAGTTTGACTTTTTACAGATGTAGTAATAATGATGGTAATAAAATAAAGAACAATTTTATTTTTTCTAAAGAGGGTATTAAAATAAATCATAGATAATTTTTAATAACGTAAATATAATAAATATTTTTTCTTAAAAAATTGGATTTTCTTCAAAATTTAATATTAAATACTTAATTAATTATATATATATGTTTATCCTTAGCTAATAAGTGAAGTTCTAAAAAAAGATATTAAAGCAAAGAGAGATTGAAGTTTTAACCTAGCCAGCCCTCTCTATCTAAACTTCTATATTGTATGGCTTCAGCAATATGGTTTGAAGAAATTTCTTTAGAATGTTCTAAATCTGCAATGGTTCTAGAAACTTTTAAAATTCTGTCATAAGCTCTAGCTGATAAATTTAAACGCTCCATTGCGTTTTTTAAAAGTGTTTTACTTTCATTATTTAATTCGCAAAATTTTCTAATTTGTTTTACATTCATTTGAGCATTGTAATGTACAGTCTCAATTTTTTTAAACCTTTCAGATTGTACTTCTCGAGCTTTAGTAACTCTTTCTCTAATTGACTTGCTTGTTTCACTTTGAGTTTCTTCAGAAAGTTTTTCAAAAGGAACAGGATTTACTTCGATATGGATATCAATTCTATCTAAAAGAGGGCCTGAAATTTTACCTAAATAACGTTGCATTTCAGCTGGAGAAGAACTGATAGGTGCATCAGGATCATTAAAATATCCACTCGGACTCGGATTCATACTTGCAACGAGCATAAAGCTACTTGGATATGTTACTGTAAAACGAGCTCTAGAAATAGTAACTTCTCTATCTTCTAAAGGTTGACGCATTACTTCTAATACCGTTCTTTTAAACTCAGGGAGTTCATCTAAAAATAATACACCATTATGCGATAAGGAAATTTCTCCAGGTTGAGGATATTGACCCCCACCTACAAGCGCAACGTCAGAAATTGTGTGGTGCGGTGATCTAAATGGTCTTGAGCTCATTAGACCTGAATCTTTAATTTTTCCAACCACAGAATGTATTTTGGTAGTTTCAAGTGCTTCTTGAAGCGTCATTGGGGGTAAAATAGATGGGAGTCTTTTGCTAAGCATTGTTTTTCCACTTCCTGGAGGCCCAATAAGTATAATATTATGTCCGCCAGCTGCTGCAATTTCCATAGAACGTTTTACAGATTCTTGTCCTTTAACATCAGCAAAGTCGAACTCAGGGTTGTCTATATTTTTATAAAATTCAGCTCTAGTATCTATAATTGTTTGTTCTAAAGGGATTCCTTCATTAAAAAAATTGATTACCTCCATGATATTGTCAATTCCATAAACTTTTAAATCATTTACAATAGCAGCTTCTTTTGCATTTTGTTTGGGTAAAATGAAACCTTTAAAACCTTCTTCTTTTGCTTTTATAGCTATTGGTAAAGCTCCTTTTATGGGTTGCAAACTTCCGTCTAAAGAAAGTTCTCCCATTATCACATATTCATTGATTTTTTCAGATTTTATTTGGTTTGATGCTGCTAGAATTCCTATGGCTAATGTAAGATCGTAGGCAGATCCTTCTTTTCGTAAATCTGCCGGAGCCATATTTATAGTTATTTTTTTACCGGGTAATTTATAGGTATTATTGTTTAAAGCAGCTGAAATACGATAGCTACTTTCTTTAATGGCGTTGTCAGGCAAGCCAACTAAATGATAGCCAATACCTTTGTCTATATTTACTTCTACGGTAATAGTGGTGGCTTCAACGCCAAAAACAGCGCTGCCATAAATTTTCACTAGCATATTTTTTTCTTTTAATGTTTAAAACTTGATGAACATTTTTTTAGTTGAATCTCGTTCAACTAATTTTGTTTTCATAATAATAGTTTCAATATTATTAAACTCAATTTTTTCTTCAATTTTTTGGATTAATCGTAAAGCCGCTGTTTCTCCAGTTGTATGAGCAAAACGATTAACACTTGTTAATGGAGGTGTGCTATAACGAGATAACATTCCGTTGGTAAACCCTATAATTGAAACGTCTTCAGGAATTCGCAAGTTTCTTTTGTTTAAAACTTGAGTGGTAATCGCTCCGGAAATTTCATCAACAGTAAAAATACCATCAACTTTATTGTTGTCAAGCATTTTATTGATGTTTTCTTTTAAGCCTTCTTCGCTATACTGTCTAATAATTAAATCTTCGTTAGGAACTAAATTATATTTTGTATGTGCTTTTAAATAGCCTTTAACACTAAATTTACTTACATTCAACCCTTCTGAAACTGAAATCAATGCTATATTTTTACATTCAGATCTCATTAAAAAACGGGTTGCTTTGTAAGCACTTTTAACAGAATCGGTAACAACTTTATCACAATTGATTTCTTTATGAACTCTATCGTATAAAACTATAGGAGTACCTTCTTCTATTAAGGAATGAAAATGGTCGAAGTTTTTCACTTTTAATGTTTCTTCAGATAAACACGCAATAAAACCATCAATGGTTCCATTGGAAAGCATTTCCATAGTGTCTACTTCTTTTTTATGAGATTCATTGGTAATACAAGTAACAATGTTATACCCTTTTTCAGCTGCTACTTTTTCAATGCCTCTTAATACACGTGCAAAATAATAGGTTAAAATGTTGGGGATGATAATTCCAATTGTTTTGGTTTTTTTATTTTGTAAACTAAGTGCTAAAGTATTGGGTTTATACTTGTGCTCTTTGGCATATTGTTGAATTTTTTGTTTGGTTTCATCACTAATTTCATAGCTGTCGTTTAAAGCTTTTGAAACTGTTGATATAGAAACATGCAATGCTTTTGCTATTTGTTTTATGGTTATTCGTTTGCTCATTATTTTGGTTGCACTATTAATTTTGTTGAAACACTTATGATTTCTTCTTTGTTCATTTTCATTTTTCTAAATTCACCTTTATTGTACATTTCTGTCTGATCTTTATAATGTTTACTAAAAGGATTTCCAGATTGTCCTGTTGGCAATATACTGATGCTATTTTCAACATCAGAAAAATCGATCACTCTTCTAGTAGAAGGACCGGCTGTAACTTTGTATAATCCGGTGTTGTTATATTCATAACCTCTGTTGTCAATAACTTCTCTGGCACCTTTCATAGGAAAAGGGCCTACATTAAAATATTTTTTTAATGAAGCAATGGTACCTAAAGGGTGTCCATGTTCTAAGGTATGAACTTTTCCCCAGTTCCAATCTTTTATATCATTTCCAAGTTGTTTTTCCAAAGCAGCCACAGCTTCAATTAAAGATTTTGATAATATGTCTTTTCTATTTTCTATGTTATCTTTTGTAGAAATATCATCCCACCAAATTGAATTTTTGTTTTTGACAACTTCAGCAATCATTCTTTTCATTAAATGAGTATTCATTAGTTGGTTAAACATTGTATCACCTAGCTCATCCTTAAATGTATTTTTTAAGTATAAATATACCCATTTATTATAAATAGTTGGTGCAACATGGTCTATTGTATTTTCTCCATTCCAAAGCTGTAATACATCAATAGCTCTTTGTTCGTTTTTACTAAAAGAATTAAAATCCATTATTTTGGTAAACTCTTTAATAATTTCAGGAGCAACAGATGAAGTAACATCATTAATCATAATAGCCATTGCTTGTTTATTCCAATTATTTTTGGGTTCTAGTAATTGTATAATTCTTTTAGCTCTATCTTCAGGTAAATAATAGCCAGGGTATAGCATATTGGCTATAGTATCTGGTTGGTTATTAGCAGAGTAAACATAGTTCCATTTTGGATTTTCAGCCATTGGATTATTGCTGAAATCTAAAAATTCTATTGGATATTCTTCACTTGAGGTTCCATCTAAAATAAACTTACTATTTACTTGCGATTTATGTTTGTATAGTTTTCCAGCAGCCCACCAAGCAACATTTCCTTTAGCATCTCCATACATAATATTTAAACCTGGAGCATGTATCATTGAAGCGCCTTTTTTTACGTCTTCCATTTTAGTAGCTCTGGAAATGGTATAAAGTGCGTCTAAAACTTTTCCTTCTTGTTGAGTGTAAACCCAAGACATTGCAATGGGGTTAGTAGTAGAGATTGTTTCTATAACATCATTTACTATAGGTCCATGTCTCGAACTTCTAACTTTAATTGTAACATCATTTTCATCTTTAACTTTAATAGTTTTAGTAAAAGTATTGTAGGTTTTAAATCCGTTTGGTGTTTTGTATTTATTAACGTTAGAAGGATGATTTTCTTCTTGATAAAAATCTATATCATCATTTTCAAACATCGTTAATCCATAAGCATAGTTTCTATTATGACCTAAAAGAGGAAATGGTACACCAGCAATATGGTATCCATACATTTCATAGTTTGCAGTTTTGATATGAGCTTCATACCATGTGCCAGGTTGCGAATACATAATGTGTGGATCATTTGCAAAAAGTACTTTTCCAGTAGTAGTTTTTTTTCCAGAAACCACCCAGCTATTGCTTCCTATAAAGGGAGGGATAGGTGATTGATTGATAATATTATTTACTTCTGAAACTAAATTGGTGAAATCTTCAATAGATTGTTTGGAGTTTTTTATAAGTACTGTGTTTGGGTTAATGTCAATATTTAAATCTTTCAAGTAGTTTTGCCCTAATTTTTCCTTAATAGCTGTAAGTAAAGGATCTGTTTTGTGTGCCATAGCAAAACTAAAAGACATATAACCTAATATATTATAAATATCAGTTAACTGGTAATGTTCTTTTTCAATTCCTATTAAAGTGAATTCAATAGGTGTTGGGCCTTCATCTATAAATTGGTTTACACCATTTAAATATGCAGTTGCTAATTTATAAACTTTACTATTTTGACTAAGTTTTTCTATAGATTTCTTAGATGCTTCTTCAATCCCTAAGCTCACAAAAAATTTGTCATTTTTAAGCATATCTTTACCAAAAATTTCAGACAATCTTCCGGGAGCAATTCTTCGCATTAATTCCATTTGCCATAATCTATCTTGGGCGTGAACATAGCCTAAAACGGTTAATGCGTCTTTTTCGGTTTCAGCATAAATGTGTGGAATTCCATAATCATCAAAATATACTTCAGCTTTTTTATCAATTGCTGACAATGATAAATTTCCAGAATACGTAGGTTTTAAACTATTATAATACATCCAGCCTCCAAGTATAGCCAGAGCTATAATAGTGGTAAAAATGAGAAGAGTTTTTTTTAGAATTCGCATGGAAATTTATTGATTTTATAGTTACTTCAAATATAATATTTTAAACCTTACGAAACTAAATAGTAAAAAATATTTGTCTATATGTAAAGTTTATTTTACATTTGAATATATTTTAAATTTGAACTTATGAAATCACGATTTTTATTTTCTCACAAATTCAAGCATTTAGGTTGGATTTTATTTAGTACAGGCTTTGTATTGGGTGTTATATTATTATGGAATGATATAGAGTATCCAAATTGGGAAACGAATGTTTTTCCTTTAATTGGGTCAAATGATATTTTTTCAAGTACTATTTTTGAATGGACAAGTAATAATATTGCAGATGAAATAGCTTCAATATTAATTATTTTGGGAGGAATTTTAGTATCCTTTTCCAAAACAAAAGATGAGGATGAGTACATTTCAAAAATTAGAATGGAAAGTTTAATTTGGGCAACTTATGTAAATTATATGGTGTTGGTTTTGGCAATTATTTTTGTTTTTGATTTAAGTTTTTTAAATGTATTAATTTATAATATGTTTACCGTGTTGCTGTTTTTTATGTTACGCTTCCATTATGTTTTATATAAATCTAAAAAACTTACTGATGAAGAATGATATTAAAGTACAAAGAGCTATTCATAATTTAACTCAAGCAAATTTAGCTGAAATGATTGGGGTAAGCAGACAAACAATTAATGCTATGGAACTTAATAAATATGTTCCTTCTACGGTACTTGCATTAAAAATATCATCTATTTTTAAAAAATCAGTAAATGAAATTTTCTTTTTAGACAATAATGATTAAAAGTTATTAAAAAAGCCCTCTTATAAAGAAGGCTTTTTAGGATTTTAATTAACGGTTATTTAAATATTTTTCTTTTATAATATTTAAATGATGCATTTGATGCCCAGCAATAATAAAGCCTATAGCTCTAACTGTCATTTCGCTACCATTAGCAGTACCACTCATTTTAAACATTTCATTAGTAAAGCTTTTAAATAATGAGATGTTGGCTTTTCTTAAGTAGCTTAATTCATCTAATAAATCTGTTATAGATCTATTATTTCCATAAGAATTATCAACATACCAATTTTCATCAAAACCTTGTAAGTTGGTGGCGTCATTTCTAGAAAATCGCATAGCTCTATAACTTAAAACTCGTTCAGTATCAATAATGTGTTGGACTAACTCTTTAATAGTCCATTTACCTTTAGCATATTGATAAGTTAATTTTTCTTCAGGCAGCTCTTTAACAGTGTTAACTATATCGTTTAATGACCTGTTTAATACTTCAAATAAATTAACATTGCCTAAAGCTTTAATGTAATTTTTATAAAATGGTGCGTACTCATTTTCTGTAACATAAATTGAATTCATAATTAAGCTGAATTTCTACTTGCATTAATATTTCCAAATAAAGATCTGGTTACCATTTTTTCATATATTTTAATCTTTTCATGATTTGTATGTTCATCTTTTTGCAATTCTTGAATTTTAATTAATGCATATTGTTGAATAGTTAACAAAGGCAAAACAATATTTTCTCGAATGTTAATTGACTCTTTTCCAACTTTGTTGCTTTGCATTAATTCGGTATAGTTAGAAAGTTTTAAAATTAAACGTTTTGTAGTTAAGTATTCGTTATAAATAATATTCCAAAATTCTCCAAATTCTTTATCTTTAGACATATATGAAGTAAGTTCAAAAAATGATTTTGAAAGCGACATCATACTATTTCCAATAAGAGCTTTAAAGAAATCGGAGTTGTTGTAAAACTTGATTAATTTATCAAATTCACCAGCATCTTCGTACTTTTTTAATGCAGTACCAACTCCATAAAATCCAGGAACATTTTGTTTTAACTGACTCCATGAACCTACAAAAGGGATGGCTCTTAGATCTGAAAAGTTAAGTTTTGCGGATTTAGATCGTTTAGACGGTCGGCTACCAATATTAGTTTTTGCATAATATTTTAACGTACTCATTTTTTCTAAATATGATAAAAATTTAGGATGATTTTTAAAATCTGAATATGCTTTATAGCTGGTAGTTGCTAAATCATTCATAATTTCAGTATCATTTTTAGTCATTATATTGTTAGCATTGCTAAACAATTCATTAGAAATTCCGGCACTTAATAATTGTTCTATATTGTATTGTGATGAATCTAAAGTTCCAAAATTAGAACTGATAGTTTGTCCTTGTACGGTTAATTGAATTTCTTCATCTTCAATAGTTGGCCCTAAAGAAGCGTAAAATTGATGTGTTTTTCCTCCTCCACGAGCAGGTGGTCCACCACGGCCATCAAAAAAGATAACTTTAACACCATATTGTCTGGATATTTCAGTTAAATTTTCTTTAGCTTTAAAAATAGACCAGTTTGCCATTAAATAACCTCCATCTTTAGTTCCATCAGAAAAGCCTAACATTACTGTTTGTTTATTTCCTCTTTTAGCTAAGTGATTTTTATATGCAGGATTTGTGTATAATTTTTCCATCACACTTTTAGCATTTGTTAAATCGTCAACAGTTTCAAATAGAGGAATAATATCTGCTGTAATATGATGATTGAAGCCACATAAATTAAACATGGCAAAAGTTTCCATAACATTTACAGCTGTTTGGTTATTGCTTATAATATAACGGTTGGCACCTCTTTCGCCATTGTTTTGTTGAATGGCTTTTAATGCATAAATAGAGCCTAAGGTTTTGGCTGCCATTTCATCTTTAATAGTTGAAACATCTACTGCTCCTGATACTTCAGAAAGAATTTGAAGTTGTTCGTCTTCAGAAAGCTCAAAGTAGTTTTTAGGGAAAAGCGTACTTCCGGTTTTTTGTAAAGTTGTTACAATTTCTGAAAAAACATTGTGATGAACTCTGCTATCTTGTCTAATATCTAGGGTAGCAAAGTGGTATCCAAATAAATGTACCTTATTAATAAAACCATCTATTTCAGTTAGGTAAAGTGATTGGTGTTTTGATATAAGGGTTTCTCTAATTTGCTGTAATTTTTCAATAAATTCATTCAAAGCAATCATGGTGTTTATTTCAGGGTTTACACTGTTTTCAAACAATAAGCTTTCTAATTCTGAAATAATTTGCTCTACGCCATTAAACGTAAGTCTTCTTTTTAGTGAACGAATATCTCTATAATAATTTTTTAAAATGGTTTGTTTCAAGCGTTTTGCTACATTCAATGTAATTTCAGTAGTAACAAAAGGATTTCCATCTCTATCACCACCTGGCCAAAACCCTAAATTAATTATTTCATTTTTAATGGGATGTCCATCAAAAATATTACTTTGAACATAGTCGTAAACGTTTGCTATAGAATGGTAAAATACATTTTCTAAATACCAAATTAAGTTAACAGCTTCATCATAAGGTGTTGGTTTTTCATGTTTGAAAAAAGGTGTTTTACCTAATTGTGCTAACAGTTGATTTATTTTTAATAAATCATTTTTTTGAATAGCTTCAGTTAAATCTGTAATTATTCCTAAAACTGTTCCAGGGTAAAATTGTGTTGGATGAGCGGTTAAAACAACTCTAACTTTAAAATCTTCTAAATGTTTTTTTAAAGCTTCTTTTTTATTTTCTTGAGTAGCCATTTCTTTGCTATTACGAAGAGTGCCAACACCATCCATATTATTTACAACAGGGAAAGCAGCATCTTCAATAGCATCAAATAGAACAACTTGTCTTTCAATATATTGAATAAATCTAAACAAAAGATTTACTTTTTCATCTTCAGTAGGGTTTTCTTGATAAGTTTGAAAAAAAGATTCAACAATTTCATTAGGATTCTTTTTTGAAGAAAAACCATTTTTACAAACTTCATGGAAAAGAGGTAACAAAACACCTGTTTTACTAATAGTATCAAATGGTAATGTCATAAAAATACTATTATAAATTTGGTATTTAGCCAATACATTTTCATTAAACCTAGTAAGTTTTGGTTGTTTGTGCATATGTTTTTGTTTTTAAATGCGAAAAATACAAAAGCGAAGTTAAAATACGATTTTTAAAAGCTTAAATTAACGAAATCGTTTTTTTTGTAAATCGTTTTGATATTGAAATGGTTCATATAGTTTAGAAACTTTGAAAAAGCTTTTTTCTAATTCAAGTCGGTCCTTAATTTTTTTGTAAGTATCTAAACTAAATTTACTGGAAGCTTTAAAAGTAGTGTTTAAAGGAATGGTAAAGTAACCATTTTCTATATTTTTTTCGTTAATATAAACAAATTTATAAGAGTTAAGCTTTAGTCGTTCATTTAAATTAACAATAGCATTAAAGCTGCTTGAAGTGGTTGTTTGAGAATAAATACTTTTTGGGATAGTGTTGGTTTGTTTAGCAACAGTAATTTCTTGAGAAAAACTTTTTAAAACAACTAAATATAGAAAGACGAAAAGAATAGTATTTTTAAGCATAACAAAAAAATTACACTATAAATTTAGTGTTTTAAACAGGATAAACAAAATTTAATGCAAAACGATTTTTAGTTTACAGAGTAACTTTTAAAATAGAACAAGTAGATTCAGTTACTTTAAATCTCTCATCTAAACGTTGTCCTATTACCCAAATAATATCATTATTAGAACATAAAAGCCAAACGTTTTCCTTTTCTAATATTGACATTTTTTCATCTTTAAAAAATTTACTCACTTTCTTTTTTCCTTGTAATCCAATAGGGTAGAAAAAATCTCCTTTTTGCCATTTTCTTAATATGAGTGGAAACGTAATTTTATCGGCATCTATGGTTATTGTTTGAGGGCTGTTAAGCACTAATTCCTCTATTATTTTTTGTTGATGATTTTTATTGTCAAAGGGAATATTGATGGTTTCAAAAGTTAAGTTTATTGGAACTGAGATTTGGCTTGTGCCTTTGTGTATTTCAGTAAAAGGTGTTTTTGGACTTTTTGAGATTTTGGTGAGTATTAAACAGTCTCTATCTTTAACCAAACGATGTGTTTTACTAAAAACTTGTTTGCCACTTTGGGCATCTAATAAATTTGTGACATCATCCCATTCTGTAAAACCATAATTTTTAAGGAGTTCGTATAAATAAATTTTAGGGTCGCTTAGTTTTTTAAGTTTTAAAATATCAAAATGAGTTTCAGTTTTATGTACAGTTGAAACTTTATCATTTACATTTTGAATTCGATCTTTTACAATTTGTTGGCTGGCTTTTAGGTTGTTTAATGTTTGGTAAAATGTTTCTAATAAACTAGGGTTTAATTCTTTTAAAATAGGAATTACTTTATGTCTAATTTTATTACGAACATATTTAATAGATGAATTGCTTTTGTCTTCTCGCCATTGGAGTTTATTTTTTGCTGCATAAACTAAAATTTCATTTTGGGTAAAAGGAAGTAATGGTCTAACAATGTTTCCATTAATTTCAGGAATGCTAGTTAAGCCGTCTAAACCAGTACCTCTAGTAAGATTGATTAAGAAGGTTTCCAATATATCATCTTTATGATGGGCAGTTATTAGATAATCAATTTGTTGTTCTTTACAAATATTATCAAACCAATTATAACGTAATTCACGAGCGGCCATTTGAGTTGACAACCCTTTTTCGTTAGCATATTTTTCAGTTTCAAATTTTATGGTATAGGTTGGAACTTGCATTTTTTCACCTAAATCAATTACAAACTGCTCGTCTTTATTGCTTTCTTTTCCACGTAAAGTAAAATTGCAATGGGCCAATGAAATATCAAAATTTAGTTTTTTCATCAAGCGAGTAAGTACTACACTATCAATTCCTCCAGAGATTGCTATTAATAACTTTTTATGGTTTAAAAAAGGTAAATTTTTATCGATATGTTCTTTTAATTCCGCTTTCATAAGTTATGGTAAATATAACTATTTAGTTTACTAAAACTTGTTTCATAGCTTTAGCTTTTAACAAACATTCTTCATATTCTTTTTCAGGATTAGATTGCGCTGTAATTGCACCTCCAACAGAGTATGAAACATATTTTTTAGAAGCATTGTATAAAATACTTCTAATAATAACATTAAAATCAAAATCTCCGTGAGGTGTAAAATAGCCTACTGCACCAGAATATAACCCTCTTTTAGTTTCTTCTAAATTTTCAATAATTTTCATTGCGGAAATTTTTGGAGCACCTGTCATACTTCCCATTGGGAAAGTATTTTTAATAATATCTACAGGATGAACCTCTTTTTTTAAGGTGCAAGAAACAGTAGAAATAAGTTGATGTACTTGCATAAAAGTATAAACTTTACAAAGTTCATCTACTTTTACGGTTCCTTTTTTTGAAAACCGAGATAAATCATTTCTAACCAAATCAACAATCATAATATTTTCTGCACGTTCTTTTTGGTTTTGTTCTAGTTGTTTAATAAGTTTTAAGTCATCAATTTTATTAGCTGCTCTTTTAGCGGTTCCTTTAATGGGTTGAGAAACAACTAAATCACCTTCTTTTTTTAGATAACGTTCGGGTGAAGCGGATAATAGAAATTTATCGTTTAATTTTAAAAAAGTAGCAAAAGGAGGTTTAGAAATTTCATTTAAATTTTGGTAAACTATTACCGGATTAATTACGGAGTCTTCACTATAAAATTCTTGACAGAAATTAGCTTCGTAAATGTTCCCTTTTTGAATATGTGTTAAAACTGTATTCAATTTTTTAAAATATTCATCTTTATGAATTCGAAGTTTTATTTTAATATTTTCAGTAGCAGCCTTTGGTACAGTTTTTTTTATTTTTTTAATTTCATTTAAATCTTGTTCAATTTCATGCTTAAATTGATTGAGGTATTTTAAAGTGATGATAGTTCCTTTAATGAATATAATTTTTGAAGGTTGAAAAAAAAACAACTCTGGAAAGTTAAGTCCATCAAAATTAGAAGAAGTTAAATTTTCAACATCATTTTTTAAATCGTAGCTTAAATAACCAAAAATATAATCGTTAATTTTAGTTTGGTATTCTTTAAGCTTTTTAAAAGCATTTTTATAATTGGTTTCAATTTTAGAAAATGCGCCTACAGCTAAAGCAGCATCAAAATTTGAATGTTTTTGTTGGTAGTTATTACTATCTAACCAAACAGCAGTTTTAAATTGCTGTGACCAGAGTAGGAGTTGTGTTTTAAACTCAGTACTATTTTCAATCTGAATTTGATAACTAGTTCTTTGCATTGTCGCAAAAATAGAAAAGTCCCTTCAAATTGAAAGGACTTTTTTATAAATATGTTTTCTGATTCATTCAGAATTGAAATGTATCAACTATGAATTGCTCTATTACTTACCGCTAAACAAGCTTCTTTAAAAGCTTCAGTAAATGTTGGATGCGCATGTGATGAACGAGCAATATCTTCAGAAGATGCTCTAAACTCCATGGCAATAACTGCTTCGGCAATCATATCTGCAGCTCTGGCACCAATCATGTGAACACCAAGAATTTCATCGGTTTCGGCATCTGCTAATACCTTTATTTGTCCATCCAAATCCATACTTGCTCTTGCTCTACCTAAAGCTCGCATTGCAAAAGTTCCAGACTTATAGTTTACACCAGCTTCTTTTAATTGTTCTTCGGTTTTACCTACAGCAGCAACTTCTGGCCAAGTGTAAACAACACCAGGGATTAAATTGTAATTGATATGAGGTTTTTGTCCAGCAATTAGTTCTGCAACCATGGTTCCTTCTTCTTCAGCTTTATGAGCTAACATAGCCCCTTTTACAACATCACCAATGGCATAAATATTTGATACATTGGTTTGTAAATGTTCATTGATTTCAATTTGTCCTTTGTCTGTAACTTTTATACCTACATTTTCTAATTCTAATCCTTCGGTATAAGGTTTTCTGCCCACAGAAATTAGCGTATAATCTCCTTTAAACTCTGTTGAAACACCTTTTTTATTGTCAGCTGTAACAACCACTTCATTTCCATGATTTTTAACTGAGGTAACTTTATGACTAGTAAAAAATTTGATACCTTGCTTTTTTAAAGATTTTTGTAACTCTTTAGAAAGCATTGCATCCATTCCAGGTGTGATAGTTGGCATATATTCAATCACAGAAACTTGAGATCCTAATCTGCTATAAACCGACCCTAACTCTAAACCAATAACACCACCACCAATAACAATTAAGTGTTTTGGTATTTCAGTTAAACTTAAAGCTTCGGTTGAAGTAATAATTCTTTTTTTATCAATTTCAATAAAAGGCAAGCTAGCAGGTTTTGACCCTGTTGCAATAATGGTTTTAGTTGCTTCAATTTTTTCTGTTGTAGCATCATTTTTTGCAATATTAATATGTGTAGCATCAGCAAAACTACCAACACCTTGGTACATATCAATATTATTTTTATCCATCAAAAAGTTAATACCTCCTGAAGTTTGTGAAACCACTTCATTTTTACGAGCAATCATTTGTTCAAAATCTACATCTAAACCTTTAACTTCAATTCCGTGAGCTTTAAAATGTTTGGTTGCATCATAATAATGATGCGAGGAATCTAATAAAGCTTTTGAAGGTATGCAGCCTACATTTAAACAGGTTCCACCTAATGTATTGTATTTTTCAATAATTGCAGTTTTAAGACCTAATTGAGCACATCTAATTGCGGCAACATATCCTCCAGGTCCTGAGCCTATAACAGCTACATCATATTTATTCATAATTGTATTGTAATGTTGAGTTGCAAAAATAGGATATTTTATGAATTGAATAATAAATACCTGATTAAAAGAAACATTGAAAAGGATTTATAAGGTTGTTTTTTTTAAATTTTAAAAACATAAGATACTGAAAAACAATATGTTAAATCTATTTTCTATTTAAAATAAAAAAAGAATTGTTAAATTGTATGATATTTATCACCATTTATTACCAAAAACGATCCATTTGTTAAAAACCTTAAAAATTGAGCTTTGTAAATTTATTTATACAAAACTTCTGGAGTATATTTGTTATTGAATTGAGAGATGTCCCCCACAAAACTCATTTATTTTTTGGCCCCACAGATTTAAAACAACAGTGTAAAAAAGCATTGTTTGGATAGTTAGACCCCTATAATTAGTTAAATTGTCTTTATGACAAAAAAGCTTTTTAAGTTGTAATTGTATATTAATTTATGCAGTATTTGAATTTAAAATAAAAAAATTATGAAAAAAATTACTTTTAAGCGTTTAACAATTATTTTGTTATTATTTTTTACAACAACCATAGGGTTTTCTCAAATCATTGCAGATTTTCCAGCTACCGAATCCACATTAGATTGTAGTATTGATGGTTGTAATGCAAATGATGTTGAATTTGGGAAAGTGTTTTTAGCCGATTCTTCTGGAAATCAATTAGCTACCTGTACAGCAGGTGACCCAATTGCTGGATATTATATTTGGGTAGAAGTAACTAAAACCAGTTCAAAACACGATTTATTTATGCAATTTAATTTGTATAAAGATAATGTTAAGATTGGTTTAGATGGTAATCCTACATTGTCACCAAATAAAATAAGTGTAGGTGATAATGGAGCTATTCAACTAGCAAATTATAGAATGTTTGAATTACCTTCCTATTTATGTGGTGAGGTATTAGAATTAAGAGATATTTATTTGTCATGGCAAACTCCAGGAAATGCATCTGGAGATCCTGGTTGTGCTACACAATCTAGTAAATGTTCAGGAGCTAACCTTGAAACTATAGTAGTTAACACGCCACTTTCGGTAGATTTCACTGTTAACGAAAATTGTGATGGAGGTGATTATGAAAAAGTTGTGTTTACAAATACATCAACAGGAGGTGATGGTACTTTAACCTATTTATGGGATTTTGATGGAGGAGTTTCTAATCTACCTCTTACAAATGAAGGACCTCATACTGTAGTATTTGCATCAGGAGGTTCGAAAAATATTAGTTTAACAGTAACTGATTCAGATAACGATGTTGCTGTAAAAAATACAGTAATAACAATTGAGAGTTGTTGTGTTGATACTGTAATTACGACAGATGTTTCAGATCCATCACCAGTATGTGCGGGGTCACCGATAGGAGCTCTTACAGTTTCGGCAAGTGGCACAGGAACGATTAGCTACCAATGGTATAGCAATACATC
>NZ_CANLRG010000008.1 GCF_947493565.1 uncultured Lutibacter sp.
CAAAATTTACAGTATCTGACTATTTAAGAAAAAAATAATTAACAAAAAAATGGTCAACCTATATCAGTATAATACAAAACAAACTAAAAAATGAACAAATGAAAAAAAAGAATTTCATTTATATAAACAGAAAAATACGTAATATATCGTATTTCTCAAACCACATAACTACTTTAAATTACCAACCCAAAGTAAACGTTTATGAAGCATAAGAGTATCTTACTAATTGCACTGGTTAATTTATTCTCATTTGCATTTGCACAAAATATAGATTGGCAAAATGCCCCAGTAAACCCATTACCAAAAGGTGCTAACTTAAAAACTACGCAACTAAAAGGAGATGTGTTTCAAGAATATTTTTCCTTTTACGATGTTAATGGTAATACGCTAGATTTTGATAACATTTATCATATAAAAAGAGACCAACAAAACAGACCTATTGCTTATACCTATTCTGATGGAAAAACAACAGTGGCTACATACGATGCAAATGGAAATTTAATAAACGATGAGGATAGAATTTATGAATATGACAACTATAACCGAATAATAAAAGCAACATATTCCTACCAAACTATCGAATACAGTTACCAAAAACAAGATGACTTACTTATGGTAACTATCGTGTCTACAACAACAGATAAGGCACCAACCACTAAAATAGAATACTACAGAAATGGCTTATTAACTGCAAGAAAGTTAACCCTAAACAGTGAGAAAACCTTTTTTAAATACAAATACGATGAAAAAGGCAACTGGATTAATAGGACAGAAACCTCTGCTGCAGGTAATTTAATAAAACAATACACAAGAAGTATTATTTACCATAGTGAATATAAGGATTTTAACAAAAATGCAATACTAAAAAAGACAACAGGAGATCAAAATTTAAAAGGAGGGCTTGCAATACCTTATTTATATATTAACGGAAAATTAGACAACACAAATTTATTTGGCAGATTCAATAATGATTATATTTTTTTCAATCCTTTAACGTCTACCTATTACATTGCCCCAAATGCCTTTGATGAGAGTATTTCCTTAAATAATTCAATACCCTTTAAGCCTTTAATTAACGTACAAAACATAATTGTGAGCGATGGAAAAACTGCAATTTGTATAGAAGAAGGAAAGACCGGTATGTTTTCCAATAGGAAATGGGAGGTTAAAACCGAATATAGAAATATTATTATAACTGATGCCAAAAGTGATGACGTATACTTTGCTGAAAATGCTTTTGGTAATGGTGCAAATAATGGAACCACGGCATACCCAGCCATTTCTATGACAAATAAAGGCAGTGAAGTATGGTATATACTAAACCAAGATAAGTCACGCATTGCATTTTATCATAAGGGAAAAAAAGTACCTGTAACTTCCAAAGGTTTTATTGCTAACTCACAAGACCAAGTATATGCTGTAAATGGCGTAGCTACTTATGTTGCTCAAGATTATAGCAATGCAAAACCAATGCAATTTAACAAAGGCCGCATTTTTGATTATTCTAATGATAAGCTAGCTACAACCACCATTAACAATAATATAAACACATCTCAAAAGAAATCATCAACCACTTCGTGCACATCAGGAAATTGTACAGACGGTTATGGGACATATACTTATGAAAGCGGTGCAAAAGTAGAAGGTTTTTTTAAAAACGGAAAACTTAACGGTTACGGAGAGTTTATTTACGCCAATGGCGACACTTATAGTGGTAATTACCTTGAAGGTCAACTCGATGGTTATGGCATTTACCACTGGAAACAGAACAACTTACACTATTATGGCCATTGGAAAAATACAAAACAACACGGTTATGGATATTTTGTGAAAAACGGAGAAACTGTTGAAGCTGGTATTTATACTAATGGTCAACTAACTACCAATTTACTCACAGCCTTTCAAAACAAAAAAAACAACGGTACTTGTTTAGGAGATTGTACCAATGGCTATGGGTCTATCACCTACAATCAAGGTGATGTTTATGAAGGACTCTTTAAAGACGGTAAGCCATACAAAGCTGGTACTTATATGTGGACTAACGGCAATAGTTATATGGGCGATTGGGACGATTTAGGTAAAATTAATAATTCTGGACAATTTTTCACCAGTTCATTTGTTTATAAGGGTGCTTTTGCACATAATGGGTTTATTACAGGACTTGGTGTAAAATTAGACAAAAAAACAAATCTAATTACCTATGGAGAGTTTAAAGAAGGAAAATTAGTGGTTGATTATGCCAATCGCAATACATCCACTAACAGTACAAATATCACATCAAACAAAAAAAGCAATTACAAGTATATAGGTAAGGTAGATATAGGTAGTAGAAAAGTATCGCCAGAAGTCAGGACATTTATTAATTCATTTAACAAAAACCAAGATAATATCTCAAAACATATAACAGATTTAGGACAAGTTATTAGAGAAAATAAAGCTGAAGGTGAATCAGACCGCAAAGTGTTTTTAAGAGTTTTGAACGAAATTTATAATGTAAATAAATATTTGGCTTTTAGAACTGTTATGGCAGTAGATAAGAAAACTTTAGACTACGTAATAGCTAATGCTCCAAAAGATATGAGAGACTATTTTAGACAAGAAGCAAAATATTTTCAACGTATGAATAATCAAAAGCAACAATAATGATATATATTAATAAACCATTTTTTTTGTGTATTCTATTATTGAATTCACCTGCCTTTTTAGCTCAATCCCTACCACAAATAAACGCTAAGGATTATGAATTTGAATCAAACACCAAACAAGTTGAAATTACCACCTACAATATTGAAAATGATAGTGTAGTGGTATCAAAAATTAGTAGCTACAGCTTTAACAGTGAAGGTGCTATGGAAAGCTATGAAAGCCGAAATAAGCAAAACAAGTCTTGGGAAAAAGAAAAAAACACTTATAAAAAGGGGAGATTACACAAAAAAACTGGGAAGTATAGTAATTCTGTCCTAAATAAAAAGCATCACTACACCTATGATGACAATGTTCATCTAAGCAATGAGCAAATTCGTTTAAATAACGGAAATACGAATACCGTAAAATTCGAATATAAAGACAATTTGCTTCACAAAATTAGCAGTAATTTAGATGAAACTGTCATCACACATCACTATACCCAAAAAGGACATTTATATAAAAAGGTATATGCTATGAAACAAGCTGGCAAACCTAATCTTGTTTCCAATCATTTTTACTTAGAGAATAAAGAGATTTTCTCTTACATAGTGCCAAAAAACCATTATAAAGCACATATCTATAACGAAAACGTATACATTGGTTTTGAACTTATAGACGACGAGCGTATTAAAAGCAAACTAGATAAAGGAATACAACGATTTAACAAAGAAGCACCCAAAGATAATCTTCCGTTCAATTTACAACAACATTGTAACCAAACTTGGCAATTTTACAATAAAAATTTAGACAAAGTAATCCCTTTTGAAATAAAAATTTACAAGTACAAAAAAGATGCTTCGGGTAATAAAATAAAATATGCTGAAGCAATAGTTGATATAAAAACTAAAACCATTTCTAGCGTTAGTTTTTATAAAACAACTTTTAATAATAACAGTGTTGTAGGTAGTACAGCTTTCGATGAAAACCTATTTTCAGAGTTTAAAGAAGATATTACATTTATAAATATCCCATAACATTTATAAAATGACAACTAACAATTTTGAAATAAAACCACTATCCTCTCAAGACAGAAATAAACTTAGAAAACAGTACTTATTTGCTGTTTTGTTCTTAGGTGTTGCAAGTGCTATATTTTCTTTCATCTATTTTTTTGTTATAAAACCAGATAACTTTAGTGGGATTCCTTTAGTGATGTTTTCTATATTTCTGGTATTCTTTGCTGGTATTTTTTCTTATTTATTCTGGAGTACGTATATCGATTTAAAACGCGGTATTAAACACTGTTACACAGGTATTATTACCGATAAACGTGTTGACAAACACACTACTAAATCAAGAAGTTATAATACAAGAATGGGCACAAATACAAGACACAAGTCTAGCAGAACCTATTATTATATAAGTATTGATAACAACGAACATAGTGTACCCTATTCAGAATATGCTAAAGTAAACGTTAACGATAAAGTGTATTTAGAATCTAGCCCAAAAAACAAAGAAGTTTTAGCTTTTACTATTTTAGAAAAAAATCAAAATCTAATTACAATTACTGCCAAAACATCTTATTCTTCCCCGTTTAAGAGTAAAAGCATTACTAAGCCAATGCGCCAAAGTGAAATTGATTTAGTAAAAGAAATATTTTTTAAAAAAGTAAGACGAGCATTAATTTACATAGCTATTTACAGCATTTTATTGTTTACCCTATGGCAAGGAATATTCATTTTTTTAATTCCTGTAATAATCGCCTTTATTTATACTTCAATTAAATTGCTGATTCTGATTAATAAGTATGCAAAATTCAATAGAAACGGAAATCTAAAACAAATAACTACAGTACAAGTAATCGACAAGTTAACAACGACTTCTAATACTAGCTCTACTAAATTTAGAGTGACAACCAATGTTGAAAGTATTAATGTTTCTGAAAAAATATACAAGAAACTAAAGGCAAATGCTATAATAGAATTACACAAAGCAACTTTTCTTAAATACTTAGTAGGTGTTAGTGTTGATGAAGGAACACAATATTTAGAAAATTTATGAAAGCCGGACTTTTCAAAATAGCATATAGCATCATCCTTATATTTTTTATAAGCCATAAGCTATATAGCAATGCAGCTCAACCTGGTATTTGGAACGCAGGCGGCACTGTTTTTACAATGCTACATCCCGAAGATTCCCTTAGCTTTAAAAAGGTGCAAATGCAACAAGAGCAAATTTACATTCAGTTGTACAAAGGCTTTGCGGTTGTAAAAGGCGTTTACTGGTTTCGCAATACTACTAAAGACCGCTTACAGTTTAAAATGGGATACCCTGTAAATGGTATTTACGCTGGCGGAGAAACAAACTTAAACCAAGTGAGTATAGATTCATTAAATGCGTTTAAAATAAAAGCCAAAGGCAACTGGCTACCACTACTTAAACAATCTTATCCAGAGCTTAATAATAATGATAAAAATACAATGCCATATAGCGACAATTGGAAAGTGTGGGAAATGACGTTTCAACCCAACGAAATACAAATTGTCGAAGTATATTTTATAGTAAATACCAATAATGCGCAAATAAGAAAGGGTTATAATGTGGATAACAAAAATGCGTTTATTTACTTGTTAGAAAGTGGCAGTGTATGGCAGTCACCAATTGAAAAAGCAACGTTTTATGTGCAATTAATGGATGGATTGCTGCCAACAGATATAAACGAAATGTCTTCAGGTTTCCATTTTAAATTTAGCAAAAAACATAAACTATTTGTAGGTGAAAAACAGCACTTTTCACCTACACCAAAAGACAATTTAGTGATTAACTATTATACTCAAGAAGCTAAATTTTCATTTCATAATACGCTTTCAAACACCAATGCTTTGTACTTATCTATTGACAGTTTAGGAACTTTACCTAAAAATGGCCTCGAATATAAAGCCATAAAGTTAGGCAACCCTTATAAGGTAAAACCCACAGTTGATGGTTTTTTACCAATGCTATTAACCTATTTTGTAATGTATCTTCCAGGTATTATAATTGCTTTTTTAATAATACTATTTATACAATATATGCTTAAACGAAGAAAACTAAAAATCAATTCTTAAACTAGTCTAAACAATGCATTCCTTTATTGAAAAACATCTAAAACACTATTCGCAATGGGATTTTTTGGTTTTCACACTCTTTACAATTATTTCCATTTTAAATGGAAAAACCACCATATTTTATATTCTCTATTTCTTTTGGTGCAATGAAGTATTGCGCATTATTATTGACCGCCTACTTTATAAAAGTAACTCAAATGCCATTTTAGGATTATCTAAAAAGCCCTCTATTTTACCTTCGTTATTCCCAATGGGTATATATTTTGTATTTATTGTAGTCTTTTTTGGTTTTGTATCCAGCTGGAAAAATGAGGAAATTACGTTAATGAATATGCAAATATTGTTTTTTAAAAATACATTTTTTGTACTTAACCTAATTTTTGTAGCTATAGAACGCATACTACTTCACAGAACACAACAATCAGTAATAGTTATTTTTGGAATATTCACACCTAATATGCTCATACTTCATATTTCAATTATTCTCGGCGCTTTATTAATGTTTTTTGTTGTACGTAGTTTTCCCGAAACATTTACACCAAGCAACCTATGGGGTTCGGTTATTATTATCTTTCCATTCTTACTTATAAAAGCTTTTTTTGCATATTACAGACAGAATAAAAAAAATTAACTGGCTACAACAAAGAACTGAGTTAAAAAACAAGTAAATTCTTCAATATTATTTGGCACAACAATTATAGACCTATTAAGTATTTTTTAATTTTATTGGGTAAAATTTGTATACTTATGATATAAAAGAGAAACAAATTATAACTTTTAAGTTCTTTTTATAGTTTTAGTGCGCAATTAGGTGTGTATAATTACAGAAAACAATATAAATAACTGTTTAACAGTGTAGTATAAAAAGGTGGTTAAACCTGCCACCCCGACTTTTTAACAAATCAATTAGTAACAAAAACTTGGTAGTCGTAAGATTATCAAGTTTTTGTGGTTTTACGACTATCATTTAATTTGAATTGATTTAGTTAAAAAAATGATCTACTAGCTTGTTTTATTGTAAAAAATTAAAAGTCTCCAAATTTCACAAAATTAAACGCTTTCGTTCAATAATTTTTATATATTTGCATTAAACGAATACGTCTAATACTATGCCTGCACTTAAAATTGAAAAAACAAAATGGTTAAAACTAGGAATCGAGTACTTTTCTATTATAGGAAAACAAGGAATAAATGTAGAGCAAATGGCAAAAAAACTTAATTGTAACAAATCTAGTTTTTACCATCATTTTAAAACCAAGAAAAATTTTTTAAATGAAATAATTCAGTACTGGTATAACAAAAGTATGGAGCCAATTATAACTGAAATTGATAGTATTAGAGATCCCAAATTAAGGTTTGAGCGTTTTTTAATTTTAGGTTTCCGAGATAAATCGAGAAAAGATTTAATGTTCTATTTAAGAAAAGAATCCGAAACAAATTCCAATCTAAAACAGTTATTAAATGAATTTAAAAAAACAAGAATCATATATGGTTCTCAACTAATTCAGAAGTTAGGCTATTCTGAAAGTGAGGCAATACAAAAAGCAGAAACTCTATATTTATTTTATATAGGTTGGTACGAAATAAATAAATCATCAAATAATGATAAAGACATTGATGATGGAATTGACCTTATTAAAACATTTATTAAGTTTTAATTACTGATTAAAAACTTCATCAAGTATGCTAAAAAAAATTATACCATCGATTATATTATATTCTTTGATTGTTTTTCTTTTCTTATATCATTCTTTTAAACTCTATAATGTTTATTTAGGAATTGACTTTATGGCTTCAGAAAACTTTTTAAGCACTTTATCTACCACTTTTAATGAAAGATTAATTATAAAATTTTTAGAGTATTAATATTAGTAAGTTTAGCCTTCATTTTAATTGTTAAAAACAAAAAAATTGGAATAATAGGAATGTGGTTAGGAATTGGCTTGCTTGTATTATCACAATTTTGGCTAGTTTCAAAATCAACTGACCAACTATTTCTTTCAATGTTTTCAGGTTTAAAACCCCTAAAAGGATTCCTATTACCAACTATTATAACAATACTCTATTTAAAACGTAAATAAACAAAAAACAAAATGGACATTAATAAGGATTGGAATATCATTCGACAACATTTTAATAAAAGTTTTAAATCAAATTTTCACGTATCTATTGCGTCCGTTGACACCAATAACAACCCAACAGTTACACCTATTGGGTCGCTTTTTTTAAATGATAATCAAACAGGTTTCTATTTTGAAAAATTTCCATCAAAATTACCATTATGTGAAAACTTAAATAAAAATATTTGTGCATTAGGCGTTAATAGTAATCGCTGGTTTTGGATTAAATCCTTGTTCAAAAGAAAATTTCCTAACCCACCTGCAATAAAACTATATGGAAAATTAGACAAAAAAAGAAAGGCTACAAAAAAGGAATTAGAAAGATTAAACAGAAGAATGAGAGCTACCAAAGGATTAAAGGGAAATACTTATTTATGGAAGAACATGGAATTTGTAAGGGAAGTTTATTTTGAAAAAGCTGAAAAAAATAACCTTGGTAAAATGACACAATAAATGAATATCTATTTTTTATCTGCTGGAATTTTATGCTTTTTATTGGGGATTGTTCATTCAATTCTTGGGGAGTATTTAATTTTTAACGACAAAAGGGATAAAGGAAAATTAGTGCCATCAAAAGAAAGTAGTGAATTAAAAGAACGACATTTAAGAATACTATTATGGGCTACTTGGCATTTGGCATCTATTTTTGGCTGGTGTATTGGGACAGTATTAATAAAAGTAGCATTAACAAAAAACCAACAAAATATAGAATTTGTTGATTTTATTTTACAATCAATCGTTTATACCATGGGCATTAGTTCTTTATTGGTTTTAGTTGGTACAAAGGGAAAACATCCTGGCTGGATAGTGCTTTTAATAATAGGAATATTAACAATAATTGGAAACTAAAAATAATAAAATTAAAAAAATAACCTTATTAACTCTGCTTACCTTTCTGCTTTTAAGCTGTTCTGAACAAACAAAAAATAATTCTGAAAAGACAACAAATGCTAAAACATCAAAACAAGAAAAAATGACAGAAAAATTGATTAACAAAAACCTGCCAACAATAGGAATATTAGTATTTGATGGAGTAATCATTAATGAAGTTGTAGCACCTTTAGATGTTTTTTCAAATCCAGATATTCAAGGAAGACATCTTTTCAATGTTATAACAATAGCAGCTGAAAACAAGGTATATGAAAGTGCTCTCGGTTTAAGGATAACACCAGATTATTTGATTAACGCGATACCTAATTTAAAAGTTTTAGTTGTTCCTAGTTCCTATAATCCATCCGATCAAACATCCAATAAAAAATTAGTTGATTTTGTAAAAGAACAAAATAAAACAACTGATTACATTGCAAGTCATTGTGCAGGAGCCTTTTTAATTGGTGAATCAGGTATTGCTGATGGAAAAGAAATTGTAACCTATTGCGGTGGTGGAGAATCTTTACAATCAATCTATCCAAATATAATGGTGGCAGACGATAATAAAGTTTCGGTTGTTCAAGATGGAAAATTTATTTCTTCAAATGGTAGTCTAGTAAGTTATATTGCATCATTTGATCTATTAGAAAAACTAACCAGCTTAGACCATAGAAAATTTGTTGAAAAAGCCATATTGATTGATAGACTAAAATAAAACATTAGAAATCATGAAAGCAATAATTGGAGGAGGAATAGGAGGATTTACTACAGCTTTAGTATTTGAAAAATTAAGAACCCTATACAAATTATTCGAAAAAGCTAAAACTATTGATGCAGTAGGTGCTGGTATTTGGTTACCTCCAAATGCACTTCAGGTATTTGATTAGATAAATCCAAAACTATTGACAAAAATTAAACAAACTGACACAAAGGTAATATCTGTCTCATTGGAGATGCTGCCCACAGTATGACTCCAGATTTAGGGCAAGGTGAAGCGCAAGCCATTGAAGATGCTTTTTATTTAACACAGGCAATTAGCAATTCAAAAAAGGAAGAAGATGCCTTTGTTGATTTTCATAAATCTCGAAAAACAAAAGTTGAAAAATTGGTTAAATTGTAAAGACAAACATCTAAAATGGCCGTTTTAAAATATGGTTCAAGTTTCAGAAATTTTGCATTAAAGAATATGCCAGAAAAATACACTCTAAAACAAATGCCAAATATCTATACTTTATAATAACATAAATTATTAATAAATAATGTATATCAAATCAAAAGAACGCATTCTTACAGCGTCCATTTTAAAGCTCTTATTTGAACTTAGTATACTAAATTATCTGCTGTTGGTGTAGGTAGAGCATCTAATACAGCAGTGGTTTACTCTTCAATGTTATTATTTATTATAGATTTTATTGCGGTATTTATTTCTGACATTTTTTTCGAAATTTAAATTATGAAACCAAATACAAACATATCTCCAATTTTAAAAATTGTAAATCTTAAAAAAAGCTTTGGAACTAACCACGTGCTTAATGGATTTAATTTAGAATTATATAAAGGTGAAAATTTAGTATTAATGGGGAAATCAGGTTCAGGAAAATCTGTAATGATTAAATGTTTGGTTGGATTGATGCAACCCGATGAAGGTCTTATAGAAATTATGGGAAAAGATATTTCTACATTAAGTCAAAATGATTTGAATAGCCTACGCACTGAACTGGGATTTTTATTTCAAGGAAATGCGTTGTATGATTCTATGACTGTCCGAGAAAATTTAGAATTTCCCTTAAGAAAAAGTATTGAAAAAAATTTTGATACAGAAGAACTAGTATTACAGGCACTTGATAATGTAGGATTAATTGACGCCATTGATTTAATGCCTGATGAACTTTCAGGTGGAATGAAACGAAGAGTAGCCTTAGCACGTGCTATTATTTTAAAACCGAAGATTATAATTTATGATGAACCAACAACGGGCTTAGACCCAATAACTGCAAAGGAAATTATTCAATTAATAAGAGCTATCCAACACAAACAAGGTACTTCATCATTAATTATTACTCATGATGTTGATTGTGCCAGAGTTATTTCAGAACGTATGATTTTATTAATTGATGGTGTTAATTATATTGAAGGAACTTTTAAAGAATTAGTCTCTTCAAAAGATGAAAAGGTTCAAGCATTTTTTAAATAATACTATGATGAAACAAACGAATACACAAAAATTTAATTTAGGGCTGTTTATTGTAATAAGTACATTACTATTAATCCTAACCCTATATTTTATTGGAAACAAACAAAATTTATTTGGAAATACCTTTAAAATAAGTGCTGTATTTAATAATGTAAATGGTTTACAACTTGGTAATAATGTTAGGTATTCAGGAATCAATGTAGGAACGGTAAAAAGTATCGTTATGATTAATGACACCACTATTTGCGTTGATATGGTTATTGAAGAAAAAATACTTAAACACCTGAAAAAAAATGCCATAGCTGCCATAGGCTCAGATGGTTTGGTTGGTAGTATGGTGATAAATATTGCCCCTAATAAAAATTTATCAAGAGCTTTGTTACCAGGTGACACCATTCAATCCTATAGCAAAATTAACACAAATGATATGCTGGAAACCTTAAACACAACAAATGAAAATGCAGCCATACTTACCTCAGATCTTCAAAAAATCACAACAGCTATTAATCAAGGAAAAGGTACTTTAGGAATGCTAATTAAAGATGATGAACTGTCAAAAAATTTAAAACAAACCATCTTAAATTTAACCAAAACAAGTGCTGAAGCATCTCAAACTTTTTCAAAATTAAATACCATCGTTACTTCAATTAATTTTGACCAAAGTATTGCAAATTTAATTGTTAACGATTCTATTGCTACCAACCAATTCAAATCGGTAATTACAAATTTAGATTCATCAAGTAAAAAAATGGACTCTGTAATAACTAATTTAAATGCTTTTATTACAATGCTACAACATAGCGAAGGTACTTTAAACTATTTAGTTAAAGACACTATATTGGTTAAAAACATTGATGAAACTATATTTAATATTAAAGAAAGTAGTGTTAAACTAAATGAAGATTTAGAAGCCTTAAAACACAATTTTTTATTTAGAGGCTACTTTAAAAAGTTAGAACGTCAAAAAAAACGTGATGAAAAAAAGGCTATTAAACATTAAATTAATTACCTATTTGTAAATACGTTATACTACTAATTTTCAAGCTTTATCAATGTAATTTCTGGTCGCATTCCCAATCTACCAGGAAAGCCCAACCAACCCAAACCTCTATTTACATATAAATATTGATTATTAAACTTATAAAGACCTGCCCAATGTTTATATTTATATTTTATAGGACTCCATTTTTTATTTTTAAACTGAATTCCAGCTTGCATTCCGTGGGTATGACCAGAAAGTGTAAGCGCAATATTTTCTTTACCTACTACTTCTTCACTCCAATGCGTTGGGTCATGTGAAAGTAAAATTTTAAAAGAAACACCTTTGGTTATAGTCAATGTTTTTTTTAAATCTCCATATTGTTTGAATGGAGGAACTCCCCAATTTTCGATGCCTAAAATGGCTATTTTTTCATTTTCTTCTTCATAAATGTCAGCTTCATTCAATAATACTTTAAAGTTTATTTTCTGGTAAAATTTTAAAATAGCTTTAAAGTTAGCTTCCTTTAAACTAGCTGTTTCCCAAGTGCTATAATCTCCATAATCATGATTCCCTAAAACTGCAAACTTTCCTTTGGTTGCGTTTAATTTGTTAAAAACAGTATCCCAACCTTTCAATTCCCAAGCATAATTATTCACTAAATCTCCAGTAAAAAAAATAAAATCAGGATTTAAATCATTTATCATATTTACTGCTCTTTCTAATATTTGATATCGGTAATTAAAGCTTCCTAAATGAAGATCTGAAATATGGACAATTTTTAAATGATTAAATTTTTTAGGCAACCATTCAAACTTTAACTTCACTGTATAAACTTTAAATCGATATACTGCCAAAAAAATTCCATAAAGTATTACAAAAAACGGTAAAACTCCTGAAAACACTCCAATTAACGGAATAACAATCAGAGAAACTTCTTCAGTAAAAAAAGTATTAGAAAAATAGAGTACACTAATAATAATTACAAAAATTATTTTTGGAAAAAAAGAAGTTACTGTAAGTCCATAAAGCGATGATATAAACAATTGTTTACGTTTGGGATGTATTGAATTTAAAGTAACTCTTAAAGTAATTATTGAAGTTATTAAACCAAAAGTAAACACCCAAAAAGCCGTATAAACTATTGGCCTAAAAAAAGGAATTTCTATTGATTTTGTGATAGCCTGTAGCCAATAAAAAGTTAAAACATCAACAATTAAAAATGCTATACATAACCATATTATTGATAAAAAAGAAAATTTCCGCATTTCATAAACTATTACAATTTTAATCTTCTTCTATCTCTTAAAGCCCAATAAATTCCTTTTACGCCTGTCACCCAAGAATCATACATGAATATGAGTGTAATTTCTTCAATAGTTTCTAAAACCCCCAATATAATCATTCCATAAAACAACCAATAAATAGGCTCAAAAAATAATAACCATAAAATAAAAACTGCTTGTACTATGGCCGATAATTTTGCCAAATAAGTATGAAAGGCAGTTGCTTTTTTATATTTTATAAATGCGAGTAGCATTTGAATAACATAAGGCAAAAAAGCAATTAGAATTAGCAGGTAATTTTTTTTTAAAAATTCGTATTCAAAAACAAACAAACCTAACAAACCAATAGCAAATGTAATTTGGTCTCCAAATGAGTCTAATTGAGAACCTCTAGCGCTTGCAATATTTAATTTCCGAGCTAAAAACCCATCAATCATATCCGTACTATAACTAACTAATAAAAACCAAGTAAATAGGTTTCGATTATCTAATAGTAATAGACATATTAACCATGGAGCTGCAGCAATTCTATAAAATGAAAACCAATCAGCTATATTGTAATTTTTAAACGTAAGCATTATTTTAAATCAAATTTCTTATTTCTTATAACATCCATCAATTTAAAATTACTTTTATTTCTTCTAAAAAATAATGACTCCCATCAGTTTATGTACATTTTATGTATTAAAAATCAAATAATTAAACTTTTTTTCCGAAATTTAATAGTAAAATCTCTCTTAATTAAAATTCTATGTTTCATCAAAATAAAAATATTTTTGACATTTTATTTGAAGCTATTCCTGAAGGAGTTATTATTGTTAATCAAAAACAAATAATAGTTGCCGCTAACTCTTCAGCTGCTAACATGTTTGGTTACCGTAAAAGTGAGTTAATCAATAAAGCACTTCACATTTTAATTCCTTCTAAATTTCACAAAAATCACATCGCACATTTTAACAATTTTATAAAAACAAACCATATTAAAAAAATTGAACATGGATCAGACTTATATGGCATTGGTAAAAACAATAAAGAATTTCCTGTTGAAATTGGATTAAACCCATTTAAAGTAGGAAATGACAATTTTGTAATTGCTTTAATTATTGATGTTACTACTAGAAAAAAAAATGAAAAACAAATTGAAACATTAAACGACGAGTTAGAAAAAAAAATTAAGCATAGAACTGCTGAACTCAATAACACCATTAAACAACTAAAAGAGCTAAATTTAAATTACAAAGAAGAAATTAAAAAAAGAATTATTGCCGAAACTAGAATTAAAGCTGCCTTAAAAAAAGAAATTGAACTTAACGACCTTAAAACAAAATTTTTATCTATGGTTTCTCATGAATTTAAAACTCCCTTAAGTGGAATTTTAACTTCCTCAATGCTCTTAAAAAAATACCAACGCAATGAAGAACAAAAAAAACGTGACAAACATATTGAAATTATTACCAATAAAGTTCATTACTTAAATGACATTTTAAATGATTTTTTATCCATTGAAAAATTAGACTCTAATAAAATAGTTTATAAATTCTCAACATTTCATTTAAGTAAAGTTATAAATGAAGTGGTTTATAATGCCAATTTATTATTAAAAACAGGGCAACGAATTATAATCCCTGATAATATTGATGATTTTGTTCTTCAACAAGATGAACGCATATTAGAGTTAATACTTTCTAATTTAATACACAATTCTATTAAATATTCTGGAGAAAATACCACAATTCAAATTGCTGTTTACCAAAATAACGGTACTATTATTTTTAAAATAAAAGATGAAGGAATAGGAATTCCTCAAAACGATCAAAAATTTATATTCAATCGATATTTTAGAGCTGAAAATGCATTAAATATCCAAGGAACGGGCATTGGACTCAATATTATAAAAGCTCATATAGAAAATCTAAAAGGAAAAATTAATTTTTCAAGTGAAGAAAACATAGGATCCGAATTTGTATTAATTCTTCCTAAAGAAAACAAAAATAACAATCAATAAATTATTTATTGATAAACAAAATGATTAAATTTAAGGAGGCAAAAAATAGCGCATTCAAATTCCCCTTGCACTATCTAAATATTAAAACATAAACTCATGAAAAAAGTTTTATTAATAGAGGATGATGCTGTTGTAAGAGAGAATACGGCTGAACTTTTAGAATTAGCCAACTATACTGTTATTTGCGCTTCAAATGGAAAACATGGAATAATTGAAGCAAAAAAACACCTACCTGATATTATTATTTGTGACATCATGATGCCTGAACTAAATGGTTATGGTGTATTACAAATTTTATCTAAAGAAGATGCCACCAAAAAAATTCCTTTTATATTTTTATCTGCAAAAACCGAGCATAAAGATATCCGAAAAGGGATGAACTTAGGTGCAGACGATTATATTACAAAGCCTTTTGACGAATCTGAATTGTTTAGCGCAATTGAAAGCAGGCTTGCTAAAATTGCCATTTTAAATGAGGTTTCTGTTGAAACAGAAAATCATTTTAATGAAGAAATAATTTCAAAATATGAACTTAAAAACTTAAATCATTTAAAGAAATTTTTTATTGAAAATGTAGAAGAAATCTCATTTGAGATGAATAAAATTATTTATCATAAAGGAGACAACTCAAATTATGTTTACTTAATTAAAAAAGGCGTAGTAAAAACCTATAAAATTGATGAACAAGGAAAAGAATTGATTACAGCCTTACATAAAGAAGATGATTTTTTTGGGATAACTTCATTTTTACATAATCTCCCTTATCAAGAATATGCTACCGCAATTGAAGAAACCGTGGTTTTTAGAATGTCTAAGAGTGAATTAAAAAAAATTTTAGAACAAAATCATGAAGTTACTTTAGAGTTAATAGACCATTTAACAGATAATGTCAAAGAAATTAAAGATCATTTGCTTGAAATGGCCTACAGTTCTGTAAGAAAAAAAACGGCTAATACCATTTTGCATTTTTCAGAAAAAATTAAAAATAGACCCGAAGAATCCATTAAAATTTCCAGAAGTGATTTGGCTAGTATTGCTGGAATAGCTACTGAAACTTTTATTAGAACTCTTTCCGATTTTAAAAAAGATGGAATTATTGATATTGAAGGAAGAAATATTAAAATTCTGAATTTAGAAAAACTACAAAAAATAAATTAATACTACAAAGTGTTGATATATATCATTTTGCTTTTTAAATGTGCGTTTTAACTTTGAGTATAAACGCTATTAAACAATTAAGCATTATGAAAAATATACTTCTCCCTACCGACTTTTCTGAAAACTCATGGAATGCAATTAAATACGCAATTTCATTATTTAAGGAAACTGCTTGTAATTTTTATTTATTGCATGTTACATTAATTTCATATAGTTCAAGCAGCGGTGATTATCCTTTAGTAGCTACACAAGGTATTATTGAAAATACCTTATTAAAACAAGCCAAAACAACTATAAAAAAACAATTAAAAAAATGTGAATCACTTACCAAAAACCCAAAACACAATTTTTTTACAATTACTAGTTATGACTTTTTTATTGATTCTGTAAAAAATCATTTAAAAGAAAAAAATATTGATCTTATAGTAATGGGTACCAAAGGCGCATCTGGTTTAAATGAAGTTCTTATTGGTAGTAATACTGGAGATTTAATAACACAAGTTCAATGTCCGACATTAATTGTTCCCGAAAATTCAATTTACAAACCTTTAAAAGAAATTGCTTTTCCAACAGATTATAATATTTTTTATCAAACAAAAGTATTAAAAGAGATTTTAGAATTTATGAAATTACAAGATGCTTTTTTAAGAGTGGTTCATATTACAAAAAAAGATGAAAATTTAACCCCTTATCAAGTTGAGAATAAAGAAATGCTTCATACTTTTTTTACAGATGAAAAATGTACTTTTCATAAAATAACCAATAAAAAAACTGAAGAAGGAATTCAATGCTTTGCAGAAAGTAGAGATATAGATATGATTGTTATGATAGCCAAAAACTTAAATCTTTTTCAACGAATTTTATTTAGACCAACTGTTGAAGAAATAAGTTACCATACAGAAATCCCATTTTTAGTATTACATGAAGAATTTAAATATTAACTTATGGAAAATAGCTCAATTTATTTAGCAAAGTTTTGGGGGTGGTACTTAATCATTTTCTTTTTAATATTAAGTTTTAACCCCAAAAGAATAAGGCAAATTGTAATAGATTTAAAAGATCAAAAGTTTACCATAATTATTTCATTTTTAGCCATAATTATTGGGTTGCTTAATCTTTTATTTCACAATATATGGAAAGCAGATTATAGAATTATAATAACTTTATTTGGTTGGTGTTCTTTACTATTAGGTTTGTCTCTTTTTATAATACCTAAACAAACTGTTAAATGGTTAAATTTTGTAAACATCAAATTTGTTCAAGTGTTTTACATTTTATTGTTTTTAATTGGTGTTTACTTACTAAGTATTGCCTATGGCATTATTATTTATTAAAACTAAACTGATAACAATCATATCGTAAATTGATGGCAATCATTTTATTTATAAAATTTCCCATATACATTTACAACATAAAATTTAAGTTCTTTGATTTCTTAAAAAATAAATCTAAAAAATAAATTCATGATGTTTTTTAAAACATTATAAATTAGGAAGGCTAAGATATCCTTTTTGACAGTTTTAATTTATTAGCTAATTTTTAGTAATAAAAATTTTTGAAAGATTATTTCAATATCAAGAAGTTACCTTATTCTTTCTTAAAAAGGAAACAGGAAGTTTAGGCTTCCTGTTTCTAACAAAAAACCCATGAAAAAGAAAAATTTATACTTAACAAAGTATAAATTAGTTAAAGAATTTAAAAATGGTTTGGATTCGTATGATTCTAAAATTACTTGAGTTATAAAGCAATTTTAAAATTGTACAACATTAAATTGTTGAATTAAATTCTTTAAAAGGAAACAGGGAAGTTTTCACTTCCCTGTTTCTGTTTATAAAACTGCATTATAAATTATTATTTTAATAATTGAATTACCTTTTCATCTGAAACTTGTCTAAAATCTTTATAAAATTGTCCAACTGCTCTAAAATTTTTTGGGGTTAATAAACAAATTGTCTCTTTTACTATTGGCAACTCATTAATGGTATTAAATGCAACTATGGATGATACAGGAAGAGCTACAACAATATTTGCTGGATTTTCTTTTTTGATAAGGTCTATACTTGAAAGTAATGTTCTTCCAGTAGCTACGCCATCATCCACAACAATCACTGTTTTATTTTGTAAATTCATAGGAATTCTATCTCCATAATACAATTTATAACGATTTGTTAAAACCTCTCTAATTCTTTTAATTTCACTTTCAATATAATGTGCTGTTACTCCTTCAATAAATTCATTTAAACTTTTACTTTTTAAAGTTACAGCTCCAATAGCATATTCTTTATTAAATGGATGACCAATTTTTTTTGAGAGTACAATTTCTAAAGGAAGGTTTAATTTTTTTGCTATTTCATACCCTACTGGCACTCCTCCTCTAGGAATTGCCACTACTACAACATCTTTGTTGTTTTTATAAATTAACAATTCATCTGCTAATAAACTACCAGCCTGTTCTCTATTAATAAACATTATAAGTTCATTTATTTTTTATATAAGTATTAAACCAACTTATTGTTTTTTGTGCTACTAAATCTAATTTTCCAGACTCAACAAATAAATGTGAAGCACCTTCAATAATTTCTAGCTCGCAAACGCCATTTATTTGTTCTTTTGCTTTTTTATTTAATTCAATTACCACCCCATCATTTCCTCCAACAATTAAAAGAGTTGGAATAGTTATAGACTTTAACTCTATTATTGCCAAATCTGGTCTACCTCCTCGTGAAACTATAGCCTTTACTTTTTCACCTATTTTAGATGCTGCACTTAATGCTGAAGCTGCTCCAGTACTAGATCCAAAATAACCAATAGGTAAATTGCTAGTTTCTTTATAATTAGAAACCCAATGGGTAACTAATACTAAACGTTCAGTCAATAAATTAATATCAAACCGATTTCCATAAACTAAATCTTCTTCAGGCATTAATAAATCAAATAGCAAACTGGAATACCCTTGTTTAAATAATAAACTTGCTACATAATTATTTCGTATACTCAATCTACTACTACCACTTCCATGAGAAAATAATATGATTCCTTTTGAAGGATTGGTCATTCTTAAATTAGCATTTAATATAATGTTATCGAGTTTAATTTCTACTACTTTATAAGGTGATATTGTTTCCATATTAAAAGCATTAAAACATTATATTTTGATATATTATAAATTTTAGGTCTTTAGGAAGTTCTGTTCTAATATCTTCTAATTCACCTAAAGAAATATACTTTCTTAACACCATAAATGTTGATTTAATATAATTCTCAGCTTTGGCATCTGATCCGAAATCATGAATTGAAGTTTTTCCATCAAAAACCCTTATTAAATCAATAAACTCGGTCATACTTTTTACTTTCTTCTTTTTACGAGATGACCATCCATTAACATAAACAGCCTTTAAAAACATTGGAAATTGAGCAATTAGTTGTAATGATTCTTCGGTAGATATAACCTCTCGTAAGCCATGTAATATAGAAGATAAAATACGTCCTGCCTGTTCGGTATCATTGCCAAGATTTAATTCCTTTGTATATATCTTTAGAAATTTATTGGCATCTATTGCAAATTGATTAAAGTTTAGTGACATAGTTAAGCTTTTTAATTATAGTTTATAAATACTCCAGGTATAATCATCCTTTTTTACAGCAACTAAATTTGGAGCAATAAATTTAGAGCGGATGCTTGGAGGTAATTGAATAGTCAATTCTGAAGGAATATAAGTTCGTATATTGTATAAATAAGCTTCTTTGTCCCCATTGGTATTTATAATGTATTCTTCAATTTTATTAGCAATTACTGCTTTTTTTAACACTTTATTATAACCAATGGTATCATTGGTAAATTGAACAATAATTGCATATCCATTAAAAAAATTTGTAGCGTTTAAAAATTGATGATTTACTACAGTTTCACCAAGTCTATTAATATATCCAAAAAAATATTTGTTATCCACAAGCTTTTTAATTAAGCACCTTCCATCTTTAAATACAGGATATAAAAAATTGGCATCAGGCAAATTACTTAATACTAAATCGTCTCTGTAATCTATCACTAAAACACCATCATTATTAATAAACCCCCACTTTCCATCTTTTTTTACTGCAGCTAAATTGTCATGAAAAGGAGAAATTTGGTCTATATTTGAAATCATTTGTGCAAAATTCTCTGTAGTAAAAAATAAATAAACTAATAAAATAATTAATTTTTTCATGGTTCATACATTTTTATTTACTTTAAAGTTATTACAGACTTTTATAAACTGGAATGATATTCCTCAATTTCAAATAATCAATTATCTATATTTTAAAGAATTTTAAATTAAAAAGCGCCTATTATATAGCTTAAATGCCCAATTGATTGCTTTATTTTTATAATCAATGAATGAATGAAATAAATTTTACGTTTGAGGAATATCATTTTATATCTCACAAATTTCAATTTAATTAGAAGAGCATTTAAATTGAAAAACTATGGAAACTAGCGAACTTACCTATAAAAAATTCGAACACAATAAAAGCATTAATGAATTAGAGTATGATACTTTAATTTGGATTTCTAGATTTGAATTTATTAAAACAGAATTGGCCTTTTTAAAAAAACTAATTCAATCCAATTCTTTTAAATCTAGAATTCCAAACCTTTATGAACGGATACAGCTTTTTATTCAAGAAATTGACATTTTACTAAAAAACAATCAAAGAATTTTACACAAACTAACCGAGCAACATAACAATTTAAGTGGAAAGTTATATTATGAATCGTTTCAATTAATTGCTTATGAAAAATTGGCAGAAAAGATTTTTAATTACACTATAACTTATCAAAATTTTAAAATTAGAATTTTTGAATATCTCGAAAGTATTTTAAAACAAGAATAAAAAATAATCTAAAATTACAAACGATGGAAACCAAAATAAAAAAGGACTGGTTTGGCAGAGAAAAAAGCATCGCCGAGCTTCACTACGATTCAAAATTATGGATTTCAGAAATTGAATTTATTAATGATGAATTACGCTTTTTAGACAATTTATTAAGCATGTATTTTATAGACTGTTTAGATTTGGGTCTTAAAAAAAACATTGAAGATTTTGTAAAAAAAATAGCCACTGAAAAGCAATTAATTTCCACATTTATAAATTTAATAAACAAACACGAAAAAATATTGGTTGACTTAATTGAAACCAATAGTGTTAAAAGCAATAAAAATTTCTTAGAGTCTCATAAAAAATTAGAACGAGAAATAAATACCTATTTTAAAAATTACAAAAAACTAAAAAAGGACATTTTTAATACCATTGAAAACATTATGAAGAAAAAAGAACAGTTGAAAATATCTTTAAAATAGTTCTTAAATTCAAGACATTAAATTGCACTTAAAAAATAAATAAAAAAATACTTGTTTATTATCTAGAAAGTATTTTAATTTGCACCCGCAAACAAGCCGATGTAGCTCAGCTGGCTAGAGCAGCTGATTTGTAATCAGCAGGTCGTGGGTTCGAGTCCCTCCATCGGCTCAAAAAAGTCTCTTCAATTTTGAAGAGGCTTTTTTTATTTATCACACTCCTCCTAAATAATAAAAAATTGAATTCACATATATTTATTTTTATTCCTTAATTTTGCTAACATCAAACTAACTATTTATGCTTATAATTGGAATAGCTGGAGGTACTGGAAGCGGAAAAACAACCGTAGTAAATCAAATTTTACATGAATTACCTGTTGATGAAGTTTGTGTAATTTCACAAGATTCATACTACAATATTACCACTGGATTATCTTATGAAGAACGTACAAAAATAAACTTTGACCACCCAAAAGCTATTGATTTTGAGTTATTGGTTGACCATTTAAATTTATTAAGACAAGGAAAAGTAATTGAACAACCTGTGTACTCATTTGTAACGCATAATCGAACTTCAGATACGCTAATTACTCACCCCAAAAAAGTAGTTATTGTTGAAGGAATTTTAATTTTTAATAACAAAGAATTAAGAGATATTTTTGACATTAAAATATTTGTTCATGCAGATACAGATGAACGTTTGATTAGAAGAGTTAGACGAGATATTGAAGAAAGAGGTAGAGATATAAATGAAGTATTAACAAGATATCAAACCACCTTAAAACCAATGCATCAACAGTTTATTGAACCTACCAAAAACTATGCAGATATTATAATTCCTAATGATCGATATAATACGGTTGCTATAGATATCGTTAGAACTGTAATAACTAACAAACTATAGTTTTTTATGACATTTCATCAATTAAAAAATAAACCTATCATTAAAATTATTACCAATAGGTATGTAATTATACTTTCCATTTTTGTGGTATGGATGGTATTTTTTGATGAAAATTCATTGCTGAATCATCTAGAATTCAATAAAGAAATTGATAAACTACAAAGTGAAAAAGAACATTTTAAAACTGAAATTGAAAAAGATAAAGAACTCATAAAAAAATTACAAGATAAAGAACAGTTAGAGAAATTTGCTAGAGAAGAATACTACATGAAAAAAGAGAATGAAGAAATTTATATTATTGAATATGATACTTTAAAAAAGTAATGCTACCATTTTTAAAGTTACTTTTCCTATTTTTATTCAACATATTTCGCTTTCAAAATACTATAAATTATGAGTGACTTTATAACCAAAGATTTTAATCCTAGTTCGGCAGCTGCTTGGAAACAAAAAATCCAATTTGACTTAAAAGGAGCAGATTATAACAAAACTCTTTTAACTACAACTAATGAAGGAATAACTATAAAGCCATTTTACCACTTAGACAATTTTGAAAAGTTAAAGATTCCAACACCTCAAGAAGATTTTAAAATTTGCCAAAAAATAACTATTTCATCAGAAAAAGAAGCAAATTTAAAAGCTACAAATGCTATAAAAAATGGAGTCGCCTCTATTAAATTTATTGTTAATCAACCTTTTAACTCCAAAATACTGTTTAAAAATCTATTAAATAAACAGCTCGAATTCCATTTTCAATTTTATTTTTTAGATGAAACTTTTATCGATGAGCTTTTCAAACTTCTTAAAAATGAAACCGTTTATTACAATTTAGATATTGTAGGCAATTTAGCTAAAACTGGAAATTGGTTTAACTCATTAACCAATGATTTTAATGTAATAGAAAACCTACTTCAACAAAACAAAAAACAATTTTTATTAAGTGTAGATGTTAACATTTATCAAAACGCTGGGGCAAATACCGTTCAACAAACAGCCTATACGTTAGCACATGCCAATGAATATTTAACCAAATTTGGCGATGATATTGCTCAAAAAATTCAATTTAATTTTGCAATGGGTAGTAATTATTTTTTTGAAATCTCCAAAATAAGAGCTTTTCGTTATTTATACAATTTAATTTTAGGAGAATACAACACCAATTCTATTGCACAAATATTTGCTGAACCTAGTCTAAGAAACAAAACTTTATACAATGCACATGTGAATATGCTTCGAACCACAACTGAAAGCATGAGTGCCATTTTAGGAGGAGCCAATACTATTTCTAATTGTTCATTTGACACCTTATTTCATCATCCTAATGAATTTGGAGAACAAATTGCACAAAATCAATTACTAATTTTAAAAGAAGAAAATAATTTTAAAAATGCACAACATATAGTAACTGATACATACTATATTGAAACCATTACTAAAGAAATTGCAGAAAAAGCATTGGCTATTTTTAAAGATATAGAAAAAGGAGGTGGCTTTTTACATCAATTAAAAGAAGGAACCATCCAACGAAAAATAGCAGAAAACGCTCAAAAGGAACAAATTAAATTTAATAGTGGAGAGCTTGTTTTAGTTGGTTCTAACAAATACCTAAATGAACAAGAAAACATTAAAAACAATATAGAAATTAGTCCTTTTATTAAAAGGAAACCGTACAAAACATTAATTATTCCAATAAGTGCAAAACGGCTTTCTAAAACTTTGGAACAAAAAAGATTGAAAAATGAAACGTAAAGATTTTTCTAAACTAGCAATTAGCACTCAGCGCACTAAGGAAGTTAATTTTAACCATGAAAATTATGTTGCTGGTATTGCGCCATTTTTAAGAGGTATTCATTCAACTATGTACGTAAAAAAACCTTGGACAATTATACAAAGTACTCGTTTTTCAACAGCAGAAGAAGGTAATACCTTTTATCGCAAAAACCTAACCGCTAATCAAAAACATATTTCGGTTGTTTTTGATTTAGCAACAAATCTCGGTTATGATTCTGATTATGAGCATGTACAAAATTATATTGGAAAAAATGGGATTGCCATAGATTCTGTAGAGGATATGAAGATCCTTTTCAAAAAGCTTCCTTTAGAACAATTAATTGTTTCTATATCTATAAATAAAGCTGTTTTACCCATACTTGCCTTTTACATAGTAGCTGCTAAAGAACAAAATATTGATGAGAACTTACTTTCTGGCATTCTTCAAATTGATGAGCTTACATTGCATAATACTACTATGCAACTACCTAAGCCTCCTATGAGAATAATTTCAGATATTTTGGATTACACCAATAAACATCTGCCTAAATTTAATACTATATCAATTTCAAACTATCACTTACAAAAAGTAGGAATTCTACCAGAAATTGAACTAGCTTATACTTTAGCAAATGGTTTAAAATACCTTAAAGCTGCAATTAATAGCGGTGTAGATATTGATTCATTTGCTACAAAATTATCATTTTCTTGGAACATTGATAGGAATCATTTTATTGAAATTGCTAAAATGAGAGCTGCTCGTATGCTTTGGGCTAAAATAGTAAAACAGTTCAACCATAAAAATCAAGAATCTTTAGCTTTAAAAGTACATTGTCAAACTCATAACTGGAGTTCAACTAAACAACACCCTTTTGATACTATTACTGAAACCACCATTAAAGCCTTAACGGCAGCTTTTGGAGGTGCACAAAGTATTGATACCAATATTATTGACAACTCCAATGAATTATCCGAAGATTTTTCTGATAGAATTGCTCTTAACACACAGCTTTTTATACAAGAAGAAACAAATATTACTAACACTGTTGATCCTTGGGCAGGAAGTTCATTTGTTGAAAAACAAACCCAAGAAATAACCACCAAAACTTGGGCTTTATTGCAAGAAATTGAAAAATTTGGAGGGATAAATAAAGCCATTGAAAATGGAATTCTTAATATACAAGTTAAGTCAAATATCAATCTTTCGATACAAGAAGACAACAAGTTAATACGAAGAAATCAACTAAATAATCTAACGCAATTAAAAGCTTCTAGAAATACAACTGAAATATCTGAAGCTCTCAATAACTTAGCAGCTTGTTCCAAAACTGGGAACGAAAATTTATTAGAATTAGCAATAATTGCTGCCAAAAAAAGAGCCACTTTAGGAGAAATATCAAATGCATTAGAAAACGTATTTGAATAAAATTTAGCAATCTTTTTAACAAATTCTAATAATGTTCAATAAAAAACCAAACGATCAAGAGTTTAAAAAAGCTACCGATTTAGCCAATACATTTGCAGAATTAGAAGGCAGAAGACCTCGTATTATGATTGCTGAACTTGGGTCAAAATCACAAGATAATAATTTAAAAATAGTAGCCACAAGGTATGCCGATTTAGGATTTGATGTTGATATTGGATTTTTATTTCAAACTTCAAAAAAATTAGTGAAACAAGCTATTGAGAATGATGTACATTCGTTAAATATTTTATTATCAACAACCAATCACAAAGTATTTATTCAACAAATTATTGATGAGTTAAAATTGTATGGAAGAGAAGATATTATGGTTGTTATTCATGAAAATATTCCTTCTCAAAATTATGAGTACTTGCTTCGTACTGGTGTTAAATTTATTATCAGTTCCAAAACAACAACTTCTAAAACAGCTATTGATATTTTAACCTCTTTAATTAAAGGTTAAAATAATTTGTCAAAAAATACAATTAAATATAAATAAACATCAAAAATAATAGCTCTATTTTCTGATAAACATATTATATGCTATTGTAAAAACACCCCATTAAAAAATATTTTTAGAAAACAAAAACTATAAAAGAGGCAATTAATTACCTATCACCTCTTTTTCTTTATGTAATAAATCTCTTAAAAAAATCATTAAAATAACTGCTACAAACCCTAAGCCACCCATTACAAACCAATTAGTAATATATCCAAATCTATCAATAATTTCCATCCCTGTTTTGGCACTAAAAATATGTGCAACAGAAAACGCCATAGTATATAGTGCTAAATAACGGCCTTCTCTACCTTTTGGAGCTCTATTCATCGCAAAATTATTAGTAAATGGAAACGCTAACATTTCACCAAAAGTTATAAACAACATTCCAATAATCAAAACACCCACCCAACTACTTACATTTAATATTATAAAACTTAGTGCAAATAAAACCAAACTCCAAGTAATAATTTTCATTCTGTTTAGTAATGTTTTTTCTATATAATGAATTAAAGGCATTTCAAATAAAAAGATTAAAAATCCGTTTAACCCCATAACTAAGCCTATTTGTACTTCACTTAATGCATGCACCTCTTTGTAATATAGTGGCATGGTAGTGAATAATTGTAAGAAAATAAAGCCCATTAAAAAAACAATCACCAAAAACAACCAATAAGGTTTATCTCTATATACCGAACGTTGTGTTTCTGAAGTATCTACAATAGCTTCGCTTTTCTTACTTAGTTCTCTTTTACTCAATACTAATTTTAATAAAAACACCGCAGTAATACAAGTTATACCATCTACCCAAAAAAGTCCAGAGTAATTTAAAGTCGCTATAATAATTCCTCCCAAGAAAGGTCCCAATGAAAATCCTAAATTTATAGCCAACCTAATTAAGGTAAGTGAGCGCGTTTGGTTTTCAGGTTTACTATAGGCTTTTAATGAAACAAACATAGCTGGTCTAAAAGTATCTGCTATAGACATGGTTATAAAAATTGCCAATGCAAACCCAATAAATGAATGTATAAATTGTAATGCTATAAATAAAAAACCTGTGATTAATAAGCTCCAAAACATAACTCTATAAAAACCAATTTTATCGGTTAATTTACCTCCTAACCAAGAACCTAATAATGAACCCACTCCAAAACAGCTCATAATAGTTCCTACTTGCGCTAACGAAAAGTTTAAATCTTTCGTTAAATAAAGCGTCATAAATGGCAAAACCATAGTCCCCGCCCTATTAATAAATGTTATGAGTGCCAACCACCAAACCTCGTTTGAGAGTCCTCTAAATGAATCTTGATAAGTTATAAATGTTCTTTTTACCATACTTTCAAAATTAAAAAACCCGGCAAAAAGCCGGGTTTATATTGGATAACTATATTTTATATTTACATAATTATAACACATACATACTCCGACAGTTTATTAAAAACCTCTTCTTTACGGAAACCTTGTATGTGAAACAATTCATCATTTTTTAATTTATTTTTTTTCAAAACTACAAAAATTATTTAAACAACAATCTTTTTTATTACAAATGTAATATTTTGTATTTTTGAGTTACAAACTTTTTTGGCATGAAAAAAACGTTTTTACTTATAAGTATCCTATCATTATTAATCGGTTGTACCCATAAACAAATTGGTTATGAAGATGAAATTAAAAATTTTCAATACGAATTAAATACTCAATTTGCTGATGCTGAAGAATCACCATTAACAGAAGAAGATTTAAAAAGTTTTAAGACTTTAGATTTTTTCCCCATTGATAAAAAATACAACATTACAGCTAAGTTTACACGAACTCCTAATGAACCTGTTTTTGAAATGCCAACAACCACAGACCGATTGCCATTATATAAAAAATACGGAGTTGCATATTTTACTTTAAATGGAAAAAAAATTGAGTTAAATATTTATCAAAATCAACAATTAATGACGAGTATTGGATATGAAAATCATTTATTTTTACCTTTTAATGATGCTACAAACGGTAAAAGTACTTATGGAGGTGGCAGATATATTGATTTAGAGATTCCTGAAAAAGATACTACAATGATTCGCATTGATTTTAACAGGACATACAACCCCTATTGCGCATATAATCACAAATACTCTTGTCCAATTCCACCAAAAGAAAATACAATTCCTATTGAGATTTTGGCTGGTGTAAAAGCCTATAACAAACATTAAAAAACCTATTTGGGCATCTCAGCTTTTAAGGACGTTAAAAGAAATCTAAGCATCCAAGGTAAAGTCATCTGAAATAAACTTTACATTAGGTTACATCACAGGAGAATTTTAAAATTCTAATCCATCCCAAATATATCTATTAGTAAAATCAACTCCAATATCTAACTTCTATTTTCTTAAAACTTGCATTAAGTTACCACTTATTATGACTGTAAATAGTATTAGTATTTTTTTTAATTGATTTTATACAGTAAATTTTTAACTGTTAGTAATCATTTTTATTCCATAGCAATCCTATTAAACATTATATGCTTTTAAAAAAATCTTCAAAATTGGCAATTAAGTACATTAATTAAATGCAATTAATGTTGGTTTAATCGAAAATCAGGATAAGCATCCATACCATGTTCATGAATATCTAAACCGTCTTGTTCTTCTTCTAAAGAAACTCTAATCCCTACAGTAGATTTTAATATTTTTATGATTGTATATGCAGAAACCAAACAAAAAACACCCACTGACAAAACTCCAATCAATTGTATTCCAAACTGTCCCCATCCAGCCATACTTCCAAAAATTCCTACTGCTAGTGTTCCCCAAATACCACATATTAAATGAACAGCAATAGCACCAACAGGGTCATCTAATTTCATACTATCAATAAATCCAACTCCTAAAACAATAAGCGTACCAGCTATAAAACCAATAAAAATTGAATCGGTAACACTCATTAAATCTGCTCCAGCCGTAATTCCGACCAATCCTCCTAACACTCCATTTAAAAACATTGATAAATCGTATTGTTTATGTTTAAATAATGAAACAAAAAAAGCTGCTAAGCCACCTGAAGCTGCGGCAATACAAGTGGTTACTAAAACTAAAGAAGTGCTTCCAGGATTTGCAGATAAAACAGACCCTCCGTTAAAACCAAACCAGCCCAACCAAAGTATAAACACACCTGCAGTAGCTAAAGGAATGTTATGACCTGGGATGGCTCCAATAGAACCATCTTTTTTAAATTTTCCAATTCGGGCTCCCAATAACCAAACCGCCACTAAAGCTGCCCAACCACCTACAGAATGTACTAAGGTTGAACCTGCAAAATCATAAAAACCCAATTCATCTAGCCAACCTGCTCCCCATTTCCAAGAACCTGTAATAGGATACACAATTCCAATATAAAAAATTGAAAACACCATAAAAGCGCCTAATTTTATTCTTTCGGCCACAGCTCCAGAAACTATGGTTGCCGCTGTTGCCGCAAACATTCCTTGAAATAAAAAGTCAGTCCAATAAGTATAACCTCCACTTGCATATTCTGCTGTTAAACCGTTTTCAGGTATTGACAACCCAAATAAATCGAAAAAATAATCAGGAATAATTCCTAAAATGAATGAGCCTGGATACATTAAATTAAACCCTACCAAGGCATACAATACCAAACCAATTGATATAATAAATACATTTTTAAATAATATATTGATGGTGTTTTTTTGTCTTGTTAATCCAATTTCTAACAATGAAAATCCTAAATGCATTAAAAATACTAGTGCAGTACAAATCATCATCCAAACATTGCTCACTGTAAATAATGTGTTTTCCATAATAAAAAAGTTAGTAGTTATTTATTTTAATGAGTTAGCACCTCTTTCTCGAGTTCTTATTCTGTAGGTTTCTTCAATATTTGATATAAATATTTTTCCATCACCTACACTTCCAGTAAATGCTGATTTTAAAATAGCATCTACTGTCCTTTCCAAAAAAGTTTCTGAAACTACGATTGATAAAAATCTACGCTGAATATCTGTAGTACTATAACTAACACCTCTGTATACGTGTCCTTGTTTTTCATTTCCTACACCGGTTACATCCCAGTAACTAAAAAAGTTAATTTCAATTTGATGTAAAGCTTCTTTTACTTCATCAAATTTTGACTTTCGAATAATCGCTTCGATTTTTTTCATGATAAAATGATTTTTTAATTAATTTTATCACAAAAATATATATAAATATACTTTAACCTTGTTTTTTATAGGGTATAAATATAATTTTTATTATTTTAAATAAAATATACCCTATTTTTTATAGGGTTTTTAAAATTTTATTGAGTTTTTTATTGTATTAAGTAAATTGGTATTGTTGAAAATTTGTTTTTTATTAAAAAACAGACAAATTAAACAAGTTTGGAAAGATATAAGCCTAAAAAAACTGCTAAAAAACCAAAAACTAACGATCCTAAAGTATAGAACAAAAACTGAGAATAGTCTCCATTTTTAAGGAAAAGTTGGTTTTCGTAGGCAAAAGTAGAAAAAGTAGTAAAGCCCCCACAAAAACCACTTGCGAGTAATAATGATTGATTGGCTGGAATATTTGATGACTTAGATAGCACACCAATAATAAAACCAATAAGTAAACTACCAAGTACATTTGCTAAAAATGTGCCATAAGGAATATAATTCTCAACATTATTCAGCCATTTTCCTAATAAAAATCTTAAAACACTTCCAAAACCTCCTCCAACAAATACAAGAAATGCCTGCTTCATGTTAACTTATTTAAGTATTAATTGAACTTCATCAGCATCTGTCCAACTCCATTTACCTGTAACAGTACCTTTATGTAAAGTAACAATGCCTGGATTAGCTCTTATAATTGTTTTGAGTGTAGTTTCGTCACAAAACAACATTTCAAAATTTAAATTATATTTATTTTTAATTTCTAAAAATTCTTCATTCATTGATGCAGATAAGGCATAAACTTTAAAACCATTTTCTATAGCTTTATCTGTTAAATCTTTTAGTTTACTTAAACCACTTTTTTCACTCTTACTTAAATTATACGCTACAATTAACATTATATTATCTGCTGATAAGACTTCTTCTGTTAAATCGTTTCCATCATTTGTTTCTAAAAAGAAATCATGTACTGGTGGTAATTCTGTTCCAACAAATTGCATTCCTTCTTTAATATTTTTTCCAACAGCATAAGGTCTAAAATCAATAATTGGTAGATGAATTAATACATAATACCCTATGTATAAAAAAGCTGTAAACGACAAAAAGGAAACCCATTTTGCTAAATTCAAACTTGGAAACGGTTTAATATATTCATATTTTACAACCAAAAGTATAATTAGTAAAATTAAGAATACGTTTTTATAAAATGTTTCCCAAGGCGATAGCTTTACGGCGTCACCAAAACAACCACAATCAGTAACTTTGTTATAATAAGCAGAATACCAAGTTAAAAACAAGAAAATTAAAATCATTCCAAGCAAACTCCAAACCGTAATTTTTGGAAGGTAACCCACCAACAAGAAAACCCCTAACATTATTTCAGCTAAAATTAAAAATACCGAAAAAGGCAAAGCATAAGGAATTAAAAATTCTAAATTTAAAACGTCAGCACCAAAATATTCTTGAAATTTATACGCTGAACCAAGCGGATCAACTAATTTTACAAATCCTGAAAAAATAAACGTTATGGCAACTATAAGCCTTGATATTTGAACTACTATTTTCATATTACAATTCTTTTTCATTAATATGTATTAAAGCAAAAACGGAATAATTAATCATATCTTGATAATTTGCATCTATACCTTCAGATACTAATGTTTTTCCTTTATTATCTTCAATTTGTTTCACTCGCAATAGCTTCTGTAAAATTAAATCTGTAAGAGAACTTACCCTCATATCTCTCCAAGCCTCCCCATAATCGTGATTTTTGTCTTCCATCAATTGTTTGGTTGTTGCTATGTGTGTATCATACAGTTTTACGGCTTCGTCATTAGACATGTCTGGTTGTTCAGCAACTCCTTTTTCCAATTGAATTAAAGCCATTATGGCATAATTTATAATTCCAATAAATTCTGAAACTTCTCCTTCATCAACTTTTCTTGTTACATTTTCTTGCAGCTGACGAATTCGTTGTGCTTTAATAAAAATTTGATCTGTAAGCGATGGCAATCTTAAAATTCTCCAAGCCGTTCCGTAATCTTTTAATTTATTAATATATAGTGATCGGCATTTTTCAATTACCTCATCGTATTGTTTTGAAGTTTGTTGCATGTAACTTTAATTAATTCCGTAAATTTCGAACAAATTTAATGAATTAAAAAATCAATTATCTATTTATGAAGAAAGTTGCTGTTTTTTGTGGCTCAAGCTTAGGGTTTAATGAAATATATAAAAATGAAGCTATTAAATTAGGCTTTCACTTTGCCAAAAACAACATTGGTTTAGTGTATGGAGGTGGAAAGATAGGAATGATGGGAGTTTTGGCCGATGCAATAATTGAAAAAAAAGGAGAAGTAATTGGTGTAATTCCAGGATTGCTTCGTCATGAAGAAGTAGCACATACTGAAATTACTGAAATGATTGTTACTAAAACTATGAGCAAAAGAAAAATAAAAATAAGTAAACTTGTTGATGGGTATATTGCGTTACCTGGTGGTTTTGGCACCTTAGATGAAATTTTTGAAGCCTTAACTTTAGGACAATTAGGTATTGAACAAAAGCCTGTTGGAATTTTAAATACCAATGGTTTTTTTAATCATTTAATCAAACAGTTAGAAGTTATGGTAACTGAAGGATACTTAAAACAATCTAACAAAGAAATGTTAATTATAAGCGACTCTATAGAAGAACTTGTTTCAAAAATGTTCAACTATCAAGCTCCAAAAATGACTAAAGTAATTAATAAAGTAGTAAAATAATGTTTAGTATTAATTGTAATGGAAAGCTTATCGATGTATCATCACCAAAAGTAATGGGGATTTTAAACATTACTCCTGATTCATTTTTTGACGGTGGAAAATACAACAACCCCCAAAGCATTGTAAAACAAGTTGACAAAATGCTAAGTGAGGGAGCTACTTTTATAGATGTTGGAGCTTATTCCTCTAGACCAGGTGCTAAACATATTTCTGAAAAAGAAGAAAAAGAACGTATTTTACCAGTGATTAAACTTTTAGCTAAAGAATTTCCTCAAATACTAATGTCAATTGACACTTTTAGAAGTGAAATAGCAGAAGCATGTATAAATGAAGGCGCATGTATTATTAATGATATTTCAGCTGGAAATATGGACGAAAATATGTTTACAACAGTTGCAAAACTCAATGTTCCTTATATTATTATGCATATGAAAGGCACACCGCAAAATATGCAAAAAAATTGCACATACAATCATGTTGTGAATGATGTTATATTTTACTTCTCAAAAAAAATTAACGAATTAAGACTATTAGGCGTTAATGATATTATAACTGATGTAGGATTTGGTTTTTCTAAAAAATTAGAACACAATTATAAACTGCTTAAGCATTTAGAACTTTTTAAAAGCTTAGAAGTTCCAACACTAGCAGGTTTATCAAGAAAATCTATGTTATTTAAACCTTTAGAAATAACACAAAAAGAAGCCTTAAACGCAACTACCACTGCAAATACAATAGCTTTATTAAATGGTGCTAACATTTTACGCGTACATGATGTAAAAGAAGCTGTTGAAGCTATTAAAATTGTTGAATTGCTTAAAAATGTAGAATAAACAATGAAAAAAATACTATTTATCCTCCCTTTTTTAATGATAAGCTGTGCTAAAAAAGAACTAAAAATTCCAACTCTAGCAGAAAAAGGAATTCAAGAAGTATTTGACCATTCACAAGTATGGTTTTTTTATGAAGTTAATAACAATGATACTTTGGCCGTTTTAAATAGAAAAAACACCATAAGTTCAACACATTGGATATTTAACATAGATAAACGTTTACCTTTAAAAACATTTATTGATGATATTATAACGCTTCAAGACAAACATGCAAATTCCATACATTCAAAAGAAGGAATGCATAACTATTTTAGTTTTTCTGATACCATTTCCCAAAAATTATCATTCTTAGAATTTGACAATGTTGTTTATAAAAAAGACAGTATTTTATCCAAATACTTCATCAAAGAAAACAGAAATAACTATTTGAATTTTAATAACATCAACTTGGTTTTTAATCCAAACAATGTATTATTAAATGATTCTAAAATTGAAAAAGGAGATTTTAAAGAAACATTGCTTGAATTTATTGACTTTACCTCAGAAGGTAAACAAACCATGCTTCATTTAAATTTTAATGAAAATTTATTATACCAAGATTACCTAGCTTACAAAACAATGTTATTTAATTTAAATAATACCGCTATTCTAACCAATCACATCGAATTTATTTTTAATCAAATAAAAGTTCCTGATTGTGGTTGTGAATAACTATTTTGTGTGCAATCTTTTTCCTATTTTTACAAAAACTAATTGAATGCTAGATTTTTTAGACTTTTCTTTTTTAGATATTTTAGACATTGTTTTAGTTGCAGTATTACTGTACTATGTATACAAATTACTTAAAGGAACCGTTGCTATTAATATTTTTATTGGAATAGCTTTAGTAGTTTTAATATGGAAAATTACCGAAGCATTACAAATGGAAATGCTAAGCGGATTATTGGGTGCTTTAATTAGTTTAGGAGCTATAGCCATTCTTATCGTTTTTCAGCCAGAAGTTAGAAAGTTTTTATTAATGCTTGGATCTACCAATTTTACAAGTAAAAGAAGTTTTTTAAAACAACTTAAATTTTTAAAAACTGAAATATATACCGATATGGATGTAGAAGCTATTTTACTTGCCTGTGAAAGCATGTCTTTAACAAAAACAGGAGCCTTAATTGTTTTAGAACGCTCTAATAATTTAGACTTTGTAAAACCAACAGGTGATAAAATGAACATTGAAGTTAATCAACCTATTTTAGAAAGTATTTTTTATAAAAATAGCCCCTTACATGATGGAGCCATCATTATTAAAGAAAATTTAATAGTTGCCACTCGAATTATTTTACCGTTATCTAAAAAAAGTTTACCTACTAGATTTGGTTTACGACATAGGGCAGCTATTGGAATTACAGAAAAAACAGATGCCCTTTGCTTAGTTGTTTCTGAAGAAACAGGTAAAATTTCTTATATAAAAGATGGTGAATTTATCTTATTTAAAAACCATAACGAATTAATAGAAACTATTCGATACGATCTTAATTAAAAAAATTAAACAGCCGCCTCATTAACAAATTGCATATCGTATAAATTTTTGTAATAACCGTCTTTTTGAAGTAGTTCTAAATGCGAACCTTGTTCAACAATTTTACCTTTATCCATTACAATTATTCTATCCGCCTTTTTAACCGTTGTTAATCTATGCGCAATTATAATAGATGTTTGATGTTGAGTTATTTTATCTGTAGCTTCTTGAATTAATTGTTCAGAATACGAATCTATACTAGAAGTTGCTTCATCTAAAATTAACACACTTGGTTTACTTACATAAGCTCTTAAAAAAGCTATTAACTGTCTTTGTCCTGAAGACAACATTACTCCACGCTCTTTCACATTATAATTGTAATTATTTGGCAAACTCATAATAAACTCGTGAATACCAATTTCTTTAGCCGCTTTTTTCACTTCATCTAAAGTAATATTTTCATTACTCAAAACAATGTTATTGTAAATGGTATCTGAAAATAAAAAAACATCTTGTAATACTACAGCAATTTGATTTCTTAAAGAAGTGAGTGTGTATTGTTCTATATTATGATTATCTATACATATTTCGCCATCATTTATTTCGTAAAAGCGATTTACTAAATTGATGATGGTTGATTTTCCAGCTCCAGTTGCTCCAACTATAGCAATGGTTTCTCCTGCCTTTACATTGAACGAAATTCCTTTTAAAACTTCTTCATCTTTAATATAACTGAACCGAACATTTTTAAACGAAATATTCCCTTTAAAATGAGTTGCTTCAACATTTCCTGTCTTAGTAATTTGACTTTGTGTATCTAAAATTTCAAAAACTCGATCTCCAGCAACCATTCCCATTTGCAAAGTATTAAATTTATCTGCAATTTGACGCAACGGTCTAAATAACATCTGAGACATCATAATAAATGCAATAATTTGACCTGCGTTTGTTACTCCTGAATCGACAATATCTAAACCTCCATACCAAACCAATAACCCTACTGCTATTGATGATAAAATTTCAGCTATAGGAAAAAATATGGAATAATACCAAACCGTTTTAATGTGAGCTTTTTTATGTTTTTCATTAATTTTCACAAAGTTTTCATATTCAATTTTTTCTCGATTAAAAAGCTGAACAATGTTCATCCCAGTAACTCGTTCTTGCACAAAACCGTTTAAATTTGCTACCTGAATTCTAACTTCCTGAAATGCTGATTTAATGGCTATTTGAAACAATTTTGTAGCATAAATTAATATTGGCAATACAATAAAAGCAATTAATGCCAATTTCCAATTCATCCATAACATAACAATGGCTACTACCAACATTTTTAAAAGATCACTAATAATCATAAACAATCCTTGTCCAAAAAATTGTGCTATTGTTTCTGTGTCTGAAACCAAACGAGTAACTAATTTTCCTACAGAAGATTGATCAAAATATGCCATTTTAAATTGAAGCATATGCTTTTGTAGTTTTACCCTTATATCTTTAATAATATTTTGACCTAACCAATTTACCTTATAAATAAAAAGGAATTGTAAAAAAACTTCTGCTATTAAAAATACAACCATTAGTAATGAAAAATACAGAATACCTTCTTTATCTTTAGTTTCAAAATAGGTGTTTACAATTTCTTGTAATAAAATAGGCTTTGCTACTGAAACCAACGATAATAATATTGCTGAAAGCGTTCCAATAACAAATTGCAATCGATATTTTTTTGCAAAGCCCATTAAACGCTTAAATATTTTTGCGTCAAAAGCTTTTCCTGTTAATTTTTTACTCATGTATAAAAATTCTATTTGGGTAGGTTACTTCTGTTAAAAACAAACCTTGTGGAGGCGCAGATGGTCCTGCGTTACTCCTATTTTTACTTTCAATTATTTTTTTAAACTCTTCAAGTGATGTTTTATTTGTACCAACATCTAATAAAGTTCCTACAACTGCTCTTACCATATTACGTAAAAAACGATCTGCTGTAATATAAAAAATTAGGTGCTGTTTATTTTGAACCCACAATGCTTTTTTAAGGTCACAATCATAAGTTTTTACATCGGTGTTAGAACGAGAAAAACACTTAAAGTTTGTGTAAGTTAGTAAAATTTTAGCAGCCTCATTCATTTTAACAACATTTAACTTTTTATTAATTAACTGCCATGTTGTTTCAACTAAAAAAGGGTTTCTTCCTAAAAAAATTCTGTATTGATAGCTTCTTTGTATGGCATCAAAACGCGCATGAGCATCCTCTATTACTTTCATAATATTCAGTATCACTATGTCATTTGGTAATAATGCATTTGTTTTATAAACTACTTCATCTATATTAAATATACTGTCAATATCAAAATGTGCAAATAACTGTTCTGCATGTACACCTGCATCAGTTCTGCCAGCTCCAACAATATTAATCGGTTTCCTTAAAATTGTTGTTAAAGCTTTATTAATTAATTCTTGCACTGAAATAGCATTTGGTTGTAACTGCCAACCATGATACTTAGTTCCTTTATAGGCTATTTCTAAAAAATATCTCAATTGAAATGTTATTTTTGTATGCTTGCAAATATAAGGCATATTTACCAGTTAAGAATTTTATAAAGAATGAAAAAAATACTACTACTTTCTGATACACATAGTTATATTGATGATCAAATTTTAAAATTCGTAAAACAAGCTGATGAAGTTTGGCATGCAGGAGATATTGGATCTATAGAAGTTATAGACACCTTACAAAAATTAAAACCTGTTAGAGCTGTTTATGGGAATATTGATGATAAATTAATTAGAAATGAATATCCTTTAGATGCAAAATTTACTATTGAAAATGTAACTGTTTGGATGACTCACATTGGCGGGTATCCAACTAATTACGATGTTAGAATTAGACCGTTAATTAAAAGTGAGCCTCCTCAATTATTTATAAGTGGTCATTCCCATATTTTAAAAGTAATTTTTGACAAAAAATTAAATGTATTGCATATGAATCCAGGAGCTGCTGGCAAATATGGCTTTCATAAAATAAGAACTATGTTAAGGTTTGAAATTAACCAGGATAAAATAAGCAATTTAGAAGTTATTGAGTTAGAAAAACGTTAGTAAACTATTGGCGTTGAAATATAGATTCTTGTCCCTTCAGTTGAAGATTTTATTTTTATAATACCTTCTAATACATTGATTCGAGCTTTAACTTGGCTCAACCCTACTCCATCATTTATTTCATTTAAATCAAAGCCTTTTCCGTTATCAAAAATAACGAGCTGTAATTGACCTTCTAATTGTTCTAATTTAATAGTTGCATTATTTGCATTACTATGCTTTAAAATATTATTAACTAATTCACTAATAATATTAAATATTTTAAGTTCAAAATTTTGATCAAAACGTGTGATATTTTTAGTGTCACAAGAAAATTCGATCGTTGAATTTGATGATTTTTCGCATAAATCTTGTACCGCTATACTTAATCCAAATTTTAGAAGAAGTGAAGGAACCAACCTATGAGATAAATCTCTAATACTTTCCGATGCTTCGTTTAATATTTTTTGAGATTTATTTATTTCAACTGGTACTTGGTCTTTCAATTGCTTTTTACTTGCAAATAAATGTAAATTAGCTGCGGAGAGCAATGCACTTACATTATCATGTAAAACAGAAGCAATCACCTTTCTTTCCTCTAACCTACCGTCTAAAGTTGCTGCTAAAATTTTTGTTTGAGAATCACTTTTTAGCTTTTCAATTTTACTTTGATGCATTAACCTTTTTTGGTCAATTTTTAAAGTGTAATTTTTTTTATTCAATTTATACATTTTATAAAGTACAAATAGTAATATTAATAAAATACATATTGAAAAACCTAACCCATATGATAAATATTCAGCTTCTAACCTTTTAGACTTTTCAATTTCTGCTTCTTTCTCTTTTGAAGCTACTTTGAATTTTGATTCAATTTCAGCTATTTCCTTATACTTTAACTCTTGTTTTATTGAGTCATCTAAAGAAATATATTTATCTTGATATTCGAATGCTTTTTGAAATTGTTTTAAACCACTATATGCATAAGCACTATTGATGTATGAAGACCTTCTAATTTGCTTTTGTAAATCTTCTTGTCCAAACCCCACTAATTTAAATGTTTGCTGAAATACATTTAAAGCTTCTTTATAATTCCCTTGCATAAAATATATAGAACCAAGGTTGTTTAATATTCCTGCTTCAATTTCAATATTTCCAAGAATTTTTTGATAATTAGCTGCTATTTTGGAATGCTCAATAGCCTTTCCATAATCTTCTTTTAAATAGTAAATTCCTGCAAGATTGGCATTAATTTTAGCTTTTAAATCTTCATTATTATTAAAAAAATTACTGTAAAAAAGGGCATTCTTATAGTTTACCATTGCACTATCTATTTCGCCCTCTTTTTGATAATTACCTCCTTTTTTAAAATATAAAATTTGCAAATAATTATTATTTTCTTTAATTAAGGGAAGCAACTTATAAAATTGTTTATTTGAGCTTTTATAATCTCCATTGTCTCTATAAACATCTGCTAACAACAAGCTCCCTTCAATTATCAAATTGGTATCTTTTAATTTTTCAGCTTCTGCAATTAATTGGTATAACTTTTGAATAGCTTCTTCAGTCTTATTAGTTTCCAATAAATCTTTTACTTGTTTCAATCTTTCATCATCTGAAAAATTAAAATCATATTCAATAAAATTAGCTTTTGGAAAAGTAAATGCAGTTAAACCATGATAACTACAGCTTATGATAATGAAGAAAAAAATTATTTTTTTATACCTGTTCATCGTAATTCATTATTCAAAAAGTAATTAAACTATATTGTTTTTTACAGCATATAAAGCTAATCCAACAACATTTTTTACATGCAATTTACTAATTAAATTTTTACGGTGAGTTTCAACAGTATTAACACTTATATGTAATTTTTTACCAATTTCTTTAGAACTAAATTGCTGGGTAATAAGCCTTAAAACTTCTATTTCTCTAGGGGTTAAAGAGCTAAAAAATGAGCCATCTTGTGAGGGTGTTTCATTCTTAACCAAACTTGTTGTAAAAGTAGCCAATAATTTTTCTTGAATACTTTCACTAAAATACTGTTGATTATTATAAACCTTATTTATAGCATCAACAATATTTTCAGCAGCACATTTTTTAGCTAAAAACCCATTTGCACCAATTTTCAACACTTCTTTAATAAGTTTTGTATCATCATAACTTGATAAAACAATCACTTTTTGTTGAAATTTATGCTTTAAAAAATTTTGCAATACAGCAATTCCATCTATTTGTGGCATATTAATATCTAAAATTAATATATCGGCTTCATTAGAAGCAAACCAGCTTAATACATCGTTGCCATTTAGGGAGTAACCAACAACTTCAATATTTTCTTCTGAAGATAAAACTGCAATTATACCATCAATTAATAATTGATGATCATCTGCAATATGAACTTTAATCTTTTCCTGTATTTTCCTCATCATCAAAGTTATTTATTATTTTTTATTTATAATTACCCAAAAATAGCCATTTTCTAATATCCCTGAAAACCGTTAGAAATAAAAAACCATTTCAATTCATTGAAATGGTTTTTATGCACTAAATATACTAAGATGTTAGGTTTAACGTAATCTATCTACAGATTTTACAAGTTCCTCATCCTTTTTAATTGCTTTATTAGCTAAAACTACTAAAACAATTGTAACGATAGGAATGAGTGACCCAATACCTTTCTCAGAAACGTTAATTTCTCCAGATAAATTTTGCGTAAAATATACGATAACTCCTAATAAAATAAAATTGATTAAAATTGATAAACGTCCTAAAACAAATTGTAATTGTCTATTTTTATATTGAAAAATAGCAACCAAAGTTAGTATCGCTGAAATAAAAAATAATGCTGACAGCCCTTTTAATAAAAGATTGTCAGAATTAAAAGAATCCATTACAAAAAACTTAATTTCTTCTTCCTGCACCCATAAATTTAGGAGAAAAATTACTCCTCCTGAAAAAGCTGTAGCAAGTAATAAATAAACAGTTTGTATTCTTTGAATCATATTTATAATAATTGAACGCAAAAATACGTTTTATTTTTAAAGTTATAAAGATTATATTACAAAATAAATTTATATATTTGCAATAGTCTACTACATAATAGTATACGAAAGCTACAACTAAGACAATTAATCACCACTTTGATTATTTCACAAAAAATTCTTAACAAATAAGAACAAAATATTTATACATTAACAAATTTTACAAATAGACATAGATGTTTGAAATTTCCCAACTAAAGGAGAAAACTCTTGTAGAATTACAAGAGATAGCAAAAACTATTGGAGCAAAAAAGTATAGTCAATTAAAAAAATTAGATTTAGTTTATCTAATTTTAGATATCCAAGCTTCAACTCCATCAAAAGTTATTAAAACAAATTCTTCTGAGAGCGATAAGCCTAAAAGAAAAAGAATCGTAAAAAAAGTGAATTCTGATAAACAATCTAAAAATCCTAATCAATCAACGGATAAAAAAAAGATTGTAGAAAAACCAAAAGTTTCAGAGAGCTCTGAAACTAAAAAAGAATCAACTCCTATTGCTCAAAAAGCTGACAATGTTGTTCCTAAACAAAAGCATAATAAAGAAGGTGAAAACCCTTCTAAAAAAAATAACGCTAAAAAAGAGATTAACAAACCAGCCAACACTACCGAAACAAAAAAAGTAGTTGATAAAGATGATAAAAATGAGGTAAAAGATAAATTACCAAACGACAATAAACTTCATCATCAACAAAAACAACAAAACAGATCTAAACAACCAAACAACAATAAGCAACCAAGAGAAAAAGGACAACGTAAACAAGGAAATAGATACAGAGATCCTGATTATGAATTTGATGGTATTATTGAAAGTGAAGGTGTTTTAGAAATGATGCCTGATGGTTACGGATTTTTACGCTCATCGGATTATAATTATTTATCATCTCCTGACGACATTTATTTATCTCAATCACAAATTAAATTATTCGGTTTAAAAACTGGAGATACTGTTAAAGGTGTAGTAAGACCTCCTAAAGAAGGTGAAAAATATTTCCCATTAATTCGTGTTTCAAAAATTAACGGATTAAGTCCTAATGTAGTTAGAGACCGTGTTTCTTTTGAACACTTAACACCTTTATTTCCTCAAGAAAAATTTAATTTAGCTGGTAGAAGTAGCACTTTATCTACAAGAATTATAGATTTATTTTCCCCAATTGGAAAAGGTCAAAGAGGTATGATTGTATCTCAACCTAAAACTGGTAAAACAATGTTATTAAAAGACATTGCAAATTCCATTGCGTCTAATCACCCTGAAGTTTATCAAATTATTCTTTTAATTGATGAAAGACCTGAGGAAGTTACTGATATGCAAAGAAATGTTAAAGGCGAAGTAGTTGCTTCAACGTTTGATGAACCTGCAGATAAACATGTTAGAGTTGCCAATATTGTACTAGAAAAAGCTAAACGTTTAGTTGAATGTGGACATGATGTTGTTATATTGTTAGATTCTATTACGCGTTTAGCAAGGGCTTATAATACAGTTGCTCCAGCATCTGGTAAAATTTTATCTGGTGGTATTGATGCCAATGCATTACACAAACCAAAAAGATTTTTTGGAGCCGCTCGTAATATTGAAAATGGAGGATCCCTTTCAATTATTGCAACAGCCTTAACTGAAACTGGTTCAAAAATGGATGAAGTTATTTTTGAAGAGTTTAAAGGAACTGGTAATATGGAACTTCAATTAGAAAGAAACATTGCTAATAGAAGAATTTATCCAGCAATAGATTTAGTTAAATCAAGTACACGTAGAGATGATTTACTATTAGATCCTAAAACCGTACAACGTATGTGGGTACTTAGAAAATATTTAGCAGACATGAACCCTGTTGAAGCAATGGAGTTTATTAAAGATAAAATCCAATTTACCACATCAAATGAAGAATTTTTGATTTCTATGAATGGATAATCATTAAACCTATAAATAAAAAAAGCGAGCTTAATAGCTCGCTTTTTTTATTTATTTTATTGTTCTTTAAAAGAATTTACTTCTATTATCATTTATATCAGCTGTTTCTTCTAAAACTTTATATAGCTGATAAGCTCTTCCTTGTAATTGAGTAACCTTTCTTTTTCTGAAAGATTCATAATTTTCAAGCTCAGCTGGTAATTCTCTTTTGGTTACTTTAACAACAAACACGCCTTTGTCTCCTTCAATTGCATCAGAAACTTGATCAATCGGCAATGTAGACATTGCTCCAACAACAGCTGGTTCGTTACCAACTCCAGAAATTAATGGACTCGCTAAAGTTACTAATGATACTGAACGTACAGATGTATTTGCTGAAGAAGCTATTTCTTCTAAAGTACTTCCTTTAAATGTTTTTTCTATTAAAGCTCTCTTTTTCTTATTAATCAACTCTGGTCTAATTTGTGTAATTAAATCTGAGCTAATCACTAAACCATCTTTGTCTGTTTTACCTTTCAAAACAGCAACTGCATAAGCTCTTTTTCCTAACACATCAATATCAAAACGTTTAGAATCTCCTAATTCTCTCTCTTCGTTAAAAGCCCATGTTACCATTTGACGTTGTGTATTAAGTCCTGGAATAGCTTCATCTAAAGCTTTTAAATTAACAGCTGATTGAACATTTAAATCATCTTCTTTAGCTAATTCATCAATATTTCCACCTTCAGACAATCTTGCTGCCAATGTTTCAGCTTGTTCAAAAATATTATTTTCTGTTTCTTCTGAAGCTTCAATTAAACGAGCAAAAGTAGCTAGTTTTACAGCTTTTTCAGCTTCAGTTTGGTCATCAATTCTAATTACATGGTAACCAAAAGCAGTTTCTACAACAGCAACACTTCCTTTTTTGTTTTTATAAATATAATCTGCAAAATCACGATCAAATCCTTGTGAAAAAGCTTGATCTTTTCTTATCCAACCAATATCACCACCTTTTCCTTTTGTACCATCGGTATTTATTTCATCTGCAACTTCATTAAATTTAGCTTTGTTATTTCTAACTAAAGTAAAAATACTGTCAGCTGATTTTTTAGCTGCTTCTTTTGTTTTTAAAGAAATTGATCTTGTTGCTCCAACATAGGGAACTAAAATATGACTTGATTTTACAGAGTCTGGTAATTCTAAGGTTTCAACAACTTTAGAAATTTTATAATAACCATTATTTTTATAAGGACCAACAACATCTCCTACAGTTGCATTAAAAACTTCATCGGCTATTTCTGCTGGTAATTGATTTTTGTATTTATAACCATTATCTAATGATAGATCCGATTTATTATCATTTAAAAAAGCTTCATAGTCTGTGGCATTTTTTAAACCTACTATTTTTACAGTAGTTTTTGCAGCGTTACTATATTCTTCTCTATCATTAATAAAATTTTCTACAGTTGCCTTTACGTCTGCATCATCAGCTTCAGAAGGAACGATATCAAATTTTACATATTGTAATGTACGTGTAGCTTCTGGTTTAAATCTTTTAGTATTATCCTCAAGGTACTTCTTAATTTCTTCTCTAGACACAACACTTAAACTATCAGCAATTGTAGTATATGGTACATACACTAATTGAGCGTCCATTTTGGTATTTTGATATAAATAATCTCTTTTCCCTTCTTCTAAGGATGCCCCTAAACCAGCAGATACCAAATTAGTATAAGCCTGACGTTCAAGGTTTTGCTTAATACTTCTTTCAGTAGCTAACCAGTTCATCCAAGCTTGAGTATTACCAGCCTCAGCATCATCTTTCATGTTTGCTATGTACTCTTTTAGCTTTTCTTCATCAAAAAGATTCGCTTCATTTTTAAATAATGGAGAGTTTTGAATTTCAGGCAAAGAAGTCATAGCATCCCAAATATCTTTTTCACCCACTACAATACCTGCCTCTTCTAATTGCGTTTCAAATATTTTTTCGCTAATCATTGTGTTCCAAACTGCATTTACAGCTTGCATTTGAGTCGCTCTACCTCCACTTTGTGTTCTATAAGCTTCTACTTGACGAGCAAATTCTTCTCTATCAATTTCTTGACCATTTACTTCACCAATTGAATTTATTTTACTTGAACTAAAAAATTGTTGAATTGAGCTTGGATCAAGTACAAATGCAAAAAGTGCTAAACCTACAATTAGGATTAAGAACATTGAACGATCTCTAATTTTTGATAAAATTGCCATTATTATATTTCTTTTAATTACAGTGTGCGAAAATACGATTTAGTATTTAATTATGAAAGTGAAATGATTAGAATTAATGCTAAATAACTGTTTATTTTTATGCTTTTATTAACAATTAATCTGCTTGATCTAAAACCTTTAAATAAACCTCCATAATTTTTGAAGAGTCAACTTTTAACATTTTAAAATGAAGGTTGTTTATTTCAATAATTTCATCTTGTTTAGGAATGTCTTCATTATGATATACGATAAATCCTCCTAAAGTTTCATAGGCTTCATTTTCTTCAAGGTTTAGGTTGTAGGTTTCGTTTAAATAATCTACTTCTAACCTTGCAGAGAATTCGTATTCACGAGAATTTAAAATACTTTCTAACAATTCAACAGTATCGTGTTCATCAATAATTTCTCCAAACAATTCTTCTACAATATCTTCAACTGTTATGATTCCTGATGTTCCTCCAAATTCATCTAAAACTACTGAAATACTTCGTTTCTTTTTTATCAAACTATTTAGCACATTGTTAATTAACATACTTTCAGGAACAAACTCTACTGGTAAAAGTATTGATTTAATGGTTTTGGGTTTTTTAAACAGCTCAAATGCATGTACGTATCCTAAAACATCATCTAAAGAACCTTTATAAACTAATATTTTTGAATATCCTGTTTCTATAAATAACTTTCTTAAATTGGATAAACTTTCATTGATATTTACAGCTACAATTTCTGTTCTAGGAATCATGATTTCACGAGCCTTTAAATTGTCAAATTCAAGTGCATTTTGAAAAATTTGAATTTCAGAATCTACCTCTTCTGTATCTTTTGCATTTTCTAACTGCTTTGTGATATAATCTCCTAATTCTTCTTTACTAAATTCAGTTTGCTGAATATCTTTTGAGGTATTAAAAAACATTTTTAATACAAAATCTGAAATAAGTGTAATAAAATCTGAAATAAAATGAAATAGTATATAAAAAACATAAGCCAACGGCGCAAAAAACCACAAGGTTTCATTGGCATAAATTCTAAAAATTGCTTTTGGTAAAAACTCAGCAGTTACTAAAATTATTAAGGTAGAAATTACTGTTTGAATGAGTAATATAGCAAATTCATTTAAAGTATTTAAAGGTAATAAACTTACAATAAGTTTTCCCATAAAAAAACTATAAATTACCAATGCTATATTATTACCAACCAACATAGTTGTAATAAACTTGGATGATTTTGAGGTTAGTTTAGTTAATATTTTAGCGATGTAACCTTCCCTCTTTTTTTGCAGTTCAACTTGAAATTTATTAGCCGATACATATGCAATTTCCATTCCTGAAAAAAAAGCAGATAACAGTATTGAAATAAATATGATGGCTAATTCAAGTTCCATTTATTTTGAATTCCTTTTTTCAATTCTCTTTCTAAATCTTTTTCTAAAAAAATACATAAAAACTGCCAAAACAGCGAACACTAATAATAAATAAGCTCTTTCTCTATTGGTATTCCAATTTAAAACTGTTTCTACAATAAAAATTATAGCGACAATTAAATAACCGTATTCAAATATTTTCCAAATTTTTTGCATCTCTATTCTTTAATATTAATGATTCCTGTTTGATTTTTCACCCACCAAGTTTTTAAATCTTCCGTAGCTTCAAAACCAGTTCCATATATAGTATCGGTTTGGGTGTAAAATGTAAATTTCTTTTCTGTAAAAAAATAATGAGTTTTTTGATCCCAATAAATTTGCTCAGTTTCTAATTTATTTTTTTGAGCGTAGTTATAAATTACTACATTTTTTCTAATTTCTGCAACTTCTGTTTTTTTAAAGCTTTTTGCATAACCGCCCTCAATGGTGATAGAATCTCCATTTACTTCAATGGTTGTAATTTTTATTCCTTCAGGAAATTCAGAATACGGATGTTCTTCTCTGTTATCAAAATCGAGCATTAACGGAGCTTTCATTTTAATATTTATTCGTCCAGAATCAGTATGTTTATGGTTAATCTTTTCAGCTCTTCCTAAAGGTAAATTTTTATCTGCTAAAAAATCACGAACTTCTTTTACATCATTAGTGCAAGAAAAAAACATTGCTGTTGAAAAAACAACAGCAATGTTTAAAATTATATGAATAACTGATTTTGTCATATAACAAATATACCAATTATAATATTTTAAATTTAATCTTTAGAACGAACTCTTACTGTTTCGTTAATCCAGCATCCAATTTTAAATGTAGAGCCAACTTCCACATTCGCAATGAATAAATCCTTTTTTGAAGGCAAGTTCGTTAAATACGTGTTTATGTATTTGTCTGCCTGTCTAGCAATACTTGGATCTACAGACTTTGCTTTAACTGCCATATTTAAGGCTGCAACATATACCATTCTTTTAGAAACAACGTCATCACCGCAAGAATTTGCACTGGTTGCGTATAAGCCTGAAATTAATAAGTATGCACTTCCCATTGTTGGAGCTTCCTTTAAAGCTTGATAGCAATAACTTCTTGCTTCAGACTTTCTTCCTTTTTTTCCTAAAATTTGCGCAACACGTAATAAGTGACCAGCTTTTTTATAAGAATCAGTCTCCTGATCTACTGCTCTTTTAAAATACTCCATGGCTTTGTTAACTTCATTTTTCTTCATCAATATACCTGCATAAAATACAGATGCTTGAGGTGAAGGGTCTGCATGAACATAAGCTTCAACTAACGTATCATAAAAAGGATCATCAGTACACTCTTTATTGTACATTCTAGACACTGCTCTTTTTAACCAAACAGCATTGTTTTTATTAGCTTCAAAATTCTTTTTATTTAAAGGAATTAAGTTTTCGCAAGTAGATATAGCAGATAATTTAGCATCTAAACCGCCTTCAACAATTGCAAAATTGGTTAATATTTGTTGGTAAACTTTTCTATTTTTTTTATCTCTAGAACTTAATGAAGTAGAATCTTTAGCATTGATAATATCTATTTTTTTAGAATATTCAGCTCTACTTTTTTCTAAAGCTTCACCCACTTCATCATAAGTATCAAATACTATTTGAGGATTTGCATCTTTATGTTTTTGAAGTATTGCATCAAAGTATCTATAAATATTTTTTGGAGACAATTCAGTTGGATTTTCTTTGAACGCTTTTTCTAACCAACTATAAACTTCTTCATCAGAAGCTCCAATTTCGGCTTTAAAACTTGCAATTTTATCTAAAATATCCGCTTTATCTTTTGGGAAATGTTCCATTCTTTGAGTATACACTCTCATTACCAAATCTTGTGCAACTTTTTTATCAGCTTCTGTTGCAGTTTCCAACTTGTGTTCTGCAATATCTATTCCTAACTTATAAATATTAACTGATAGCGTTGGACAATTATCCATACACCACATCCAATTTTCATAAGCCGCATCGTATTTTTTAGCTTTTACATCCCCTTTAAATAAATTGTATTTTATATTACAATCATTAGCTTGTGAAAAAACCATTGGTGCAGAAACTGTAAAAAATAATAAAGCTATAATTTGTCTCATTTTTTTCATCTTCTTATCCTTTTAATTAAAATATTTCTAATTTTTTAAACCATTTATCGTTAAGTGATAAACTTAACCTGAAGTTTACATAATTTTCTTGTACTAATCCGTTAGTTGATTTACCTCTTTTACCAAACTCAAAACCCAAATTTAAATTAGATAATTGTTGACCAACTGGTAAGCCTACTCCAAAAGATATGCCAAAATCATCAATCGCTGTAAAATCATTTCCATTCCCAGAAGCATCAACCATCAATCCTGTCTTTTCAAACTTCACGCCTACCCTGTAAGTTACTCTCTCCCAATAACTTGTTATTGAATTATATTTTGGAATGTAAAAACCTCCTAAAGCGATTTTATTATATACATCGTATTTAATTTTTGAATAATTATTAAATACTCCCCCTTGAACATTAAGAGCTTCTTGGAAACTATAATCTGCACCAACAAACCATTTATTATCACTTCCTAAACCAACTCCTAAAGTAGTTTTTAATGGTGCTTTTAAAAAGCCTTTACTTTCTCGGTTTAAAATAGTATCTCTTGGAGACTCAAATGAAATCAAAGATACAGAATATAAATATTCATTACCATCAGCTTCCGTTTCATTTTCAAAGTCAAAATTTGCTCCTACATTTAAATTTATTTTTTCATTTAATTTTGTTTTATATTGAAAACCTGCATTTAAAGAAAAACCATCAACATTTGAAATAGTTTCATATTTAGTTGCCAAAGCAACGTCCTTTTGCTGATTAATAATACTGTTTTCTATTTTTCCAAATACATAACTCCCTTGAAGTCCAATATCAAAACCTTTAAATAAATTATAGCCAAAACCCAAAAATACTTTATTAGTTCCACCATCACCACTATATGCAGAGGCTTCAATTACTTCTCCGCTAGTATCATATTGATTAGCTAGTAAAGAATACCCAACAGTAGTATTAGGTAGTAAGCCAAAAGCGAGTCCTCCTTTTTGCCCTAAAGGAATCCCCATTGCTAAATAAGAAAGATAAGTAGCTGCAGCACTTTGCTTATCATTACTATCCTTTGCCCAAGTATTTTTGTTTTCAAGTCCTAAAGAATACACCGTAAATCTAAGTGAAGCATATGCAGCGGGGTTAGATAAATTCAAGTGATAGACATCACTTAAAGAAGTTCCAATTCCTCCCATACTTAATTGCTCAACAGTACTAGAACTATTTTTATCTCCAATACCAAAAAAAGAATATGCAGAAGTGTTGTTTTTTTGAGCAAAACCAACAATTGATATCAATAGAGTTAAAACTACTATTATTTTTTTTATCATTTATTATAAATTATAAGTCAAAATTGTGTTCAATCCTTGTAATAAAAAATTAGGATTGGCAAATATGCCATTTTTTAATCTATTTGACAAGAAATTAACGTCTCCACCTGTTAAAACTATTGTTAAATCTTTATTTTTTTTTCTATAACTTTCAATATTACTATCAATTTCATTTATAACTCCATTAACAATTCCAGAATGAATACACTCTTCTGTTGATCCCCCAATTAAGCCTTCAGGTTGTTTTGTTTCTAATAATGGTAATTTCTTTGTAAATTGATGCAATGATTGATACCTCATTTTTATACCTGGTGAAATTGCTCCACCTAAATAACATCCTTTTTCATTTATAAAATCATAAGTGATACAGGTTCCAGCATCAATAATTAAAACGTTTTTATTTGGGAACTGGGAAGCTGCTGAAGAAACTAACGCAATTCTGTCTACACCCAACGTTTTTGGTGTTTTATAACAATTTTTAAAAGGAATTTTGGAGATGTAATCTAACTGAATTAAGTTAATTTTACTATTTAGTTCATTAATTTGAGATTTTTTTAAGTTTCCTACAGAAGATAAAATAGCGTTTTTACAACTATAAACTTCAAGTAGTTTTAGTGCTTTAAAATAAAACTCTTCGGTTGTAATTATTTCATTATGAATTATTTCAGCATTATTAAAAACTGCTATTTTAATTCTTGTATTACCAACGTCAATTATTAAGTTCATTCAAAATTTTTAATAAGTATCAAAAATACAATAGATTTTTTAAAAATTGTTTTGATTTGTATAAAAAATACATTTATATTTGCAACCGCTAAAGCGATGGTGCCTTAGCTCAGTTGGTAGAGCAAAGGACTGAAAATCCTTGTGTCCCTGGTTCGATTCCTGGAGGCACCACCATAAAAGCCTAAACAAATTTGTTTAGGCTTTTTTATTTTACTAAATAAAAAAGCCGCGATAGGTAAATCCACGCGGCTTTTTTGTATAAATTTTTAATTGTTAATCATCATCTAAATCAACTTCTAAATCGGCATCATCTACATCAATATTTAAATCGTCACTAATTACTATATCTTCTTCATCTTCTTCATGACTTTCCATACTATCTACTAATTCATCGCTAATTTTTACCAAATACATAGTATCTTCTGTAGAAACTTCTACTGCTTCTATATATTGACCTTTATGATTTGTAAATTTAACGATATCTCTAATGCCATAACCATCAGGAAATTTTTCTACTAATAAGTTTAAAATTTCAGGTGTTAATTTTTTATAATCTACTATTATTCTCTTCAAAACAAACTAGTTATAATTAAACTTTTAAAATAAAATTTATTTATGATTTAATATCTATAAAAATCAAATATATAAAAATATTATTATGAATAAAATTAATTTAATTATTCTGAAAATAAATTTTATAAATTACTGTATTACAACATCATAAGAGTATTTACCTCCATCTCGGTTAAATGCCTCCAATGACCTCTAGGCAAATCTTTTTTAGTTAAACCTGCAAAAATTACACGGTCTAATTTTATAACATTGTAATTAAAATGTTCAAAAATTCTACGCACAATTCTATTTCTTCCTGAATGTATTTTTACTCCAACCTCATTTTTTGGCTGGTTTTGTATGTATGATATTTCATCTACAATCACACGTCTATCATCTAACATAAAACCCTCTGAAATTTTTTGCATATCACTCATTGCTAATTTTTTATCTAAGGTTGCATGATATATTTTCTGAATATTATGTTTTGGATGCGTTAATTTTTTTGCCAATTCACCATCATTAGTAAATAACAATAATCCTGTTGTATTTCTATCAAGTCTACCAACTGGATAAATTCGTTCTTTGGAAGCATTTCCTATTAATTCCATCACAGTCTTCCTGCCTCTATCATCATCCATAGTTGTAATAAAGTTTTTAGGTTTATTTAATAATACATACCTCTTTTTTTCTTGACTTATTAAGGTTCCGTCAAATCTCACTTCATCAGTTGGAGATACTTTGTATCCCATTTCAGTAACTAACTTTCCATTAACTGTGGCACTTCCAGCTTTAATAAAGACATCCGCTTCACGACGAGAACAAATTCCTGCATTTGCAATGTATTTATTTAAGCGAATACCTTCTGAATTTGAGCTTGTATTTTTTGAAGTAGCCTTTCTTTCAACATCTAAAGGCTTCTTAAAAGATTTCTTGGTATTTTCATTTTTAGAAGTTGAATACTTCTTTTTTCCTTCAAACTTATTGTGGGTAGGTTTCTGAGGATTTTTTTTCCCTTGTTGTCGTCCTCTCGACGAGTTTTTACTTGAATTCATTGTTATATGTTATATTTTTTGCAAAAATAGCTTTAATATATTAATAACATCAAAATTCTTATAAAATAATGGGTAACAATGTTTAAGGTTCATTTATATAATTATATAAACTAAAAATTAAGTATTATGAAAACTACATTAATTATCACACTATTTTTAATTACATCCATCTCATTTGCTCAAGTAAAAGAAAAAAATGAGCTTAAAAAACAGGTGGCTTTTAAAACTAAAACCATTAAAAAAAAGGAACGAAAAGCATTTGGTTACATAAAATTTGATGATGTTAAAGGAGAAGTAACATCCACTTCAATAAAAAGAGTTATTATAAACCCAATTCGTAAAAACCCAAATTTAAAAAGATGGTGGGTTAATAAAAAAATGAAAGAAAGCTCACTTACCACAACTACTAGCAAAAAAAGAAGAAGAGTTGAAGTGCTAAAAAGCAATAAACAAGGCGATCCAAATAAAAACTAATACCAAAATTATCTTAATTTGGAATAATACGCTCAATTAATACTGAATAGTCAATTAAAGCGAGGCTAAATACTCCTGCTAGAATTAGTAATTTTAACATCCAATGGAGCAACACATAGTTTCGCTTACTTTTGCTAAACCATAAAAAGCATAAAAATAAAATTAAAATTAAAACACTTGCATAAAAGTAATATTTCATCCCTCCTATTTCAGGATATTTTAATAAAAAATAAATAGGATTTAATGTTAATACTACTAAAAAAGAAATTAATATTTTAGTAAAATACTCCCCATATTTTACAGCTATTGTTTGATAATTTTTAACAAAATCGCCTTTAATTCGTTCCAAATCTTTTACCAATTCTCTAATTAATAAGACAAAAAATAAGAACGCTGCATGTGTAAAAATAATTTCGGAGAAGTTTTTATAATAAACAAAAACAGCAAAAAAAGGAAGTAAAGCTAATATGGCCGCAGAGAATAAACCTGTTAATGGGTATTTTTTTAACTTATGTGAATACAGCCAAATTGAGAAAATATACACCGAGAAAAACAACGCTGCTCTCCAAGAAACTAACAATCCAAAAATAAATCCTAGAAAATTAAGAATAAAGTAAATAGGAAGTTTTATTTTTTGGTCAACTATAGCATCTAATTTAGTTTTTAATGGTTTATTTATTTTATCTGTTTCATAATCATAAAAATTATTGATAATATAACCTGCAGCTATAACACAAGTAGTTGCCAAAACAATAAAATACAAATCAATATCTAACAGTACATGTTTGAGAGATTTTTCTGGAGAAAAAATAAAAATTGAAGCTAAATATTGAGCTATTATAATAAGTAATATATTATAGCCTCTAACAACAGAAAATAAACTTAACATTTTAACATAAAACGGAGCGTTTTTTTTACTGTTATTTTTAGAAATCTCAAGTAAATCCATAAAAGTAAGCAATCGTTTTTATCATTTGAAAAATGATAACGTTTAAGTTTTAAAATCTATAAACTAATTCAAGTTTATACTCATTTAAAATACTTTTAGTTTTGTTAAAATCTTCCGTAAACCCTAATATATAACCACCTCCACCAGAACCACATAGTTTCAAATAATAATCGTTAGACTCTAAGCCTTTTTGCCAAATTGTATGAAAACGTTTAGGAATCATCGGTTGAAAATTATCTAAAACTACTTTTGACAATTGCTTTACGTTTTCAAATAAAGATTTTACATTGCCATGCAGAAAGTCATCAATACAAGCATCTGTAAATTTAGCGAAATCTTCATTCAACATTTTTCTAAAGCCTTCATTCTTCATTTTATTCATAAAAATATTGACCATTGGTTCGGTTTCACCAATTATTTCTGAATCTAATAAAAAAACAGCTCCTTTACCTTCTCTTTGAGAAGGAATGCCTGTAGCTTCTAAATTATCTTTAGAATTGATTAATATTGGAATACTTAAATAAGAGTTTAAAGGATCTAGACCAGAACTTTTTCCGTGAAAAAAAGATTCCATCAAAGAAAATATTTCTTTTAATTTAAGCAATTTATCTCTAGTTAAATTCTCTAAAACGGTAATTTTGTTAATGGCATACTTATCATATATTGAAGCAACTAAAGCTCCTGAACTTCCAACCCCATAACCTTGAGGGATACTTGAATCAAAATACATTCCTGCATCGATATCTGCTTTAAACTCATTCAATCTAAAACTTACTAAGTTTTCATTGTTTAAATTTTGTAAATAATGGTAAAACTTTTGTAAATTTTGATTTGATTTTTCAGCAATATCTGTTAAATTTTCAGATTTTTTTAATGCTCCTTTATAACTATTATAAGGAATGGCTAAGCCTTTGGAATCTTTAATAATTCCATATTCTCCAAAAAGTAAAATTTTCGCGTAAAAAAGCGGTCCTTTCATAAGTTTAAATATTGGATAATCGTTTTGCCCCTAATCCAATTCTATCGCAAATATAATGATTTTCTTGACAAAATTGAACTAACTCATTTATTATAAAATTATTAACACTCTCTTTTTCCTCTTCTGGAAATAATACATGAACGTTTGCACCAGCATCTAACGTAAAACAAACATTTGATTTGGTTATTGTTCTGTACTCCCATATTTTATTGATAATTTTTAAAGTATTGGGCTTCATTAAAATAAAGTAAGGATTACTTGTCATCATCATTGCATGTAAACTTAATGCTTCACTTTCTACAATTTCTATAAACTGCTTTAGATTTCCATTTTGAAGTATTTCTGATATTTTTAAAATATTATCATTCGCTTGTTTAAATCGCTGTTGAGCAAAAGGATGGTTCAACATTAATTGATGTCCTATTGTACTTGATACCTGTTTTTCACCTTCGTCAACTAACAAAATTGTATCATGATAATTTTTAAAATTTTTGTGAACTTTATATGGATATTTTACGCCGAACAAATTAGAACTTCCTTCAATTTTAGAATGATTTCCCCAAACAATTAATTCACCTTCTATACTTCTGCAGGCACTCCCCGATCCTAAACGAGCTAAAAAAGAAGCTTTTTTATTAAAAAATTCTTGTGAAATTGTTGGTTTAATTAGCTTTTCTAAACTCATAATACACAATGCCAAAGCACTCATACCACTAGCTGAAGAAGCTATTCCACTACTGTGAGGAAAAGAGTTGCGAGTTTTAATTACCAAATCAAATCGTTTTAAAAAAGGCACATATTGTTCAATTCTTTCAAAAAACTTTTCAATTTTTGGCTTAAAATCATCTTTTTTTTCTCCTTCAAAATAAATTTCAAAATTAAACTCTGGTTGAAGCTTGGTTTTCAACTTGAATTCTAGTGTAGTTAAGGTAAAACAAGCATCTAACGTAAAACTGATAGAAGTGTTTTTAGGTATTTGGGGTTCTTGTTTCCCCCAATATTTAACCAATGCAATATTACTTGGTGTTTTCCATGTAACTGCGCCTTCTTGTATTTTGGATAAAGAAAAATCGGATAAAATAAAATCGGTTTCAATCAAAATAAAAAATTTTGACAAAGATAATTGTTTTAGCTAAACATTTTCTAACCTTTGTAAAACCTCTTTTTTATAACTTCTACTAATTGGAAGTGCTTTATTTTTTATTTCAATAAATTCGTTAGTAAACGAGTTTATTTTATAAATTGAAACTATGAATGATCTATGAATTCTTATAAATTCATTTTGAGGTAATTTTGCTTCAATACTTGTAATGGTTTCTCTGGTTACAATTAGCTTATCTAATAAATGAATTTTTAAATAATCACTAAAACTTTCTATGTATTGAATTTCTGAAAAGTTTACTTTTACCATTTTTCTATCAGCACGCACAAATATAAATTCACTTTTTTTCTGTTTAATTTCAACTTTTTCTTCAATTATTTCAAAAGTATTTTCACCTACATATTTATTTACTGCTTGTAATAAACGCTCAAATGATATGGGTTTTAATAAATAATCTACTGCCTGCAAATTAAACCCATCTACTGCATATTCTCTATAAGCTGTTGTAAATATTACTTTAATGTTTTTGTTAATTGACTTTGCAAAAGAAAGCCCTGAAATTTCGGGCATATTAATGTCTAAAAATATCAAATCAATTGGATTTGTATTAATTATATTAAACGCTTCTATGGCATTTTTACATGTTGAAATAACTTTTATAACTTCAATTTTTTTTAAATGACTGTTCAGAATTTCACGGGCCATTGGTTCGTCATCAACAACCAAACAATTTATTTTATTTGTCATTTTTATAAGTTTTTAATGAATAATTGAACATTGAAATTATCATTAGATTCATCAATATTTAACTCATAATCATTGTTAAATAATAAATCCAATCGCTTTTTAACTGTTTCCAATCCAATTCCTTTTTCAATATTATTGACTGATTCTTTTACTGTGTTTTTTATACTGAAATTAAATTCATTTTTATATTGCTCAATAGCAATCTCAATAGTTAAAATACCATTTACTATACTTCCGTGTTTAAAAGCGTTTTCAACAAAAGGAATTAGTAACATTGGAGGAATTTGAATTGACTCATTTTCAATATCTGAATTAAAACTAACTTTTAAAGTATCCTGAAACCTAATTCTTTCTAACTCAATATACTCATTAATATGATTGATTTCTTCAATTAAATTTACAGTCGGTTTTTTAACCTGATATAAAATATAATCTAACAAATTAGAGAGTTTTAAAATCATATCTGGAGTTTCATCTCCTTTTTTAAGTGCAAATCCGTAAATCGTATTCAATGAATTAAATAAAAAGTGTGGGTGAATCTGCATTTTCAAAAACTTCAACTCTTGCTCTTTTAATTGTAACTGGGTTTGCAAAAACTTATTTTTTAAATCTTCATTTTTTACAATTGATTTATAATTATATAAAACCAATCCAAAAACAATCACCATTAAAACCACAAAATAAACTCCCAAAATTATAAATGGTAACGATTTAGTTAGTGGTGGTGTTCCTTTTGAGTTTAATTCAATTAAAAAAACTAAAGCATAAAGTATGGATAGTATAATCAAAAAAGCTGAAACTATAAATGTATAAACACTATATAGCAAGAACAGTCCTTGTTTTTTAGTGAGTAAATATTTGGGAATTAAAAAGTATAAAAAGAAATAGCTAACACATATAGTTACTGGCATTAAATAAATTGAAAACTTATTTACATATTCCGTATTATTACTTCCATATCCTAAAAAATAGGTATAAATGAAATATATAATCAGCCAGAAAACTAAATGAGAAACAACTGTAATTAACCCTTTATAAACTTCTTTTGATAGTTTCATTAATGGTGCAATATCAAGCTTTTTCAGTTAAAAGTAACTCCTTTTGCGATAGAATTCAAAAAAGTAGCGATATTTGACATAAACTAATCAAGTTTACCAAAAAATGGACTAATTTGGGTGTTAACAATTCATTTCTTGTATTCTATCGAATTTTGAATCCATCAGACTTTTTAAGGAATACTTTTGAAGTGTATTAACACTAAAAAATAAATAAAATGAATTTTTTAATTATCAATCTTTTAAACGATGGAGGACCAACTTTTACGTATCCAATGTTAATAATGTTTTTAATAGTTATAGCACTAATTATTAAAGCATTTTTGAAAGGTGACGCTGAAGGAAAAACTAAAAAATTAATTAGCCACATAAGTTTATTCGCTTTGGTGTGGGGTTTTTTAGGACAACTAATTGGTTTGATCGGTGCTTTTGATTCAATTCAAGCAGCAGGAGATGTTGCTCCTTCGGTATTAGCTGCTGGATTAAAGATAGCGCTATTGAGCCCAACTTTTGGAATGGTGATATTCTTAGTTGGTAGAGCGGGAATTATACTTTTATCAGTTCTAAAAAAATAATTATTCAATCCATTACATATAAAAAACTAACACGCCTTTAAAGTAATGTTTAATGCAAAATACTACTCTAAAGGCTTTTCTTATTACTAAATCTAAAATCACATCAATGAACAAAATTTTGTCATCAACTTTTAAGGTAATTTTAATGCTTCTAATTTCCTTTTCAGGTTATTCTCAATCTTCAAAAGGTAATTATTATTTAAATCACGTTGTTAAATCCGACAGCCTATATTCCAACACTTTTGAAACTCACAAAAAATTCTGGATCCAACTACCTGAAAATTATAACCCCGACAGTTCTGAAAAATATCCAGTTGTTTATATTTTAGATGGAAGTATGCTTTTAAGCACTTTAGAAACTGTACAATCAAACTATTGGGGACATTATTTACCACATATGATTTTAGTTGGAATTTCTAATCAAACAAATAGAACTAGAGATTTAACCACTTCAAAAATAAAAACGCGACGTGGATCAGCATTCAAACAAGATACTGGTGGTGCTGAAGAGTTTACTAAATACATTAAAACTGAACTCATACCTTACATTGATAAAAATTACAAAACGACTAATTATAGAACTTTAATTGGTCATTCTTACGGAGGATTGTTTACCATAAATATGTTGTTAAATCATTCTGAAAATTTTAAAAACTACATTGCAATTGATCCAAGTTTAGATTGGGACAATCAAAAACTATTAAAAGAAGCCAAACAAAAATTAGCTATTGAAAATTTTAAAGGGAAATCTCTTTTTGTATCACTTGCAGCAGAACAATTGCATATGATGGATGAAACAATTACTACTGAAAATGTAATGAACAACACATCTGAGTTTACGCTGTTTGGGCGTTCAATCATAGAATTTTCAAGGTTTGCAGAAACACAAAATGAAAACCAATTAAACTTTTTATGGAAGATATATCCTGAAGATTTACACGGAACTGTTCCTTTGCCATCAATTAGAGATGGATTAGTTTTTATTTTTAAATGGTTTCAATTTAAAAACCCACCTAAATACAATAACCCTGAAACTACTGTTGATGAAATCAAGGAAATGCTAAATGAACAAACGAATATTTATGCTAAAAACTTTGGGTATACAGTTCCACCTATGCTTGAAGAAATGCTCAATGGTTATGGTTATATGAACCTACAAATGGGTCAACCTCAAAAGGCTAAGCTATTCTTTGAAATGGGGGTTAAATATTATCCTGATAGTGCAAACGCATATGATTCACTATCCGAATACTATGAGTCTCAGGAAGATTACAAAAATGCTTTAAAGTTTATAACAAAAGCTTACGAGCTGAGTGGAAGTGTAAATCACAAGCAACGAATGATTGATCTAAAATCTAAAGAATAAAAATTCTACTGGGAAAGCCTTTTTAGTTACTTTTGCTTTAATGAAAACTAAAAAGGCTTTTTTATTACTTAATGGTGATGCTCCAAAAGAAATTCCAAACTTATCATATTACGATATGGTATGTGCCATTGATGGTGCCTACAACCATTTTGAAGCAAACAACATATTACCAGATTTAGTTACTGGAGATTTTGACTCTATACACAATATACCTACAACTGTTGAGGTAATTAAAACACCTAACCAAGAGTATACCGACTTTGAAAAAGCATTACAAATTTTAAAACAACGAGGTTATTATTATATTGATGTTTATGGAGGAAGTGGAAAAGAACACGACCATTTTTTAGGAAATATAAGTACTGCTTTACAATGGAAATTAGATGTATCTATTTCATTTTTTGATGACTTTGGAAAATATTTTTTTATTAAAGAACACATTGAGTTAACTAAAGTAAAAGGCAGGAATATTTCTTTAATTCCTTTTCCAAATGCTTACGGAATAAGCACTAAAGGGCTAAAATACCCACTTAAAAATGAAGATTTAACTTTTGGCGAACGAATTGGAACTAGAAATAAAGCCGATGAAGAAACGGTAGTTATTTCATATAAAAGTGGAAATTTATTAATTTATATAAGTCACCTATAAAAAAGAATACTCTTGAATAAAAAACTAAAACTCATTTGGGATTTTAAAGGTTCAACTTCATTAAAAACTGCTGAACACCATTGCATTCATTTAAAAGAATTTGCCAATATTAAAAAACTACATTTTTATGAAATCAATTTTATTGCAATTTCTGAAATGCATAGTATTACATTTATAACCATAGATGAAACAGCTATGAAAATTTATAGAGATGCTTTAAAACCTCACCGTGGACAATTGGCTTAATTAGCTTTCCAATTTTTCAAGATTGTATTCAAATCTTTACGTGAATTTTTATCAATCAAACGAGTTTTAATGTATAGTACCTCAATATCTGATTTCAAAATGTAGTCTTTACCATTTTTTTTAAGTTGTTTTAAATCTGCTAAATTTATTTTTTTAGGAATTAATTTATTTAACGTAATTACATTATTTTCAAAAGTCAGGTATTGCTTCTTACTTTTAAAAAAATAAATTCCAAAATAAAGCAATGCCGCTATTAAATAGCCATAGTTTAAATAGTTTTCAAAATTATTTGTGATTGCTATTATCCCTAAAACCAGCCAAAATAATCCGAAAACAAAAATCCATCTCAGGTGCAATCTTTTATATCTTATTTGTATTTTCATTTTTTATAAAGTAGAAATAGTATTAGCAACAATCCAACCGCTAGTCCAAGCATTTTGAAAGTTAAAACCACCTGTAATTGCATCAATATTTAAAATTTCACCTGCAAAAAATAAATTTTTATGAAGCTTACTTTCAAAGCGTTTAAAATTAATTTCTTTTAAATCTACTCCTCCTGCTGTTACAAATTCCTCTTTAAATGTACTTTTTCCAGTAACTTTAAAAACACTTTGAGTAAGCTGCTTAGCTAAATTTTCTAACTGTAAATTACTAAGCTGCGCCCATTGAAAATTTACTGGTATTTGAGATGCTGTTACTAATTTTTCCCACAATCTTTTTGGAATTTCTTCAAAAATAGACCTTATTATAACTTGTTTTTTTGATTGTTGTTTCTTTGTGGATTTTAAAAATTCTAGAATAGTTTCGTATTTTTTAGATAGCCAATTTACTTCAATTTCAAATTGATATTCTTTTGCATTCAATTCAAGAGCTCCCCAAGCTGAAAGCTTTAAAATACTTGGTCCACTTAACCCCCAATGAGTAATTAATAAAGGACCTTGTTCAAATAATTTAGAATTCAACACTTTAATGGATGCATTTGGAACAGAAATACCAGGAATATCTTTTAATAATTGATTTGAAATATTAAACGTAAATAACGATGGTACTGGTTCAATAATAGAATGTCCTAATTTTTCAACCATGTTCCATACTTTAGAATTACTTCCTGTAGCTACTAACAGGTAATCAGCTTCAAAATTATTTTTTTCAGTAGTAATTTGATACTTTTCTTGTTGTTTATCTATTGCATTAACCCTAGTACTTGTCAAAATTTTTACTCCAACATTTTTTGCACTTTCTAAAAAACAATCTACGATAGTTTGAGAAGAATTACTTTCAGGAAAAACTCGATTATCGTTTTCAATTTTTAGCAAAATCCCTCTTTTTTCAAACCATTCCATAGTATCACCAGTCATAAACTGATGAAAAGGGCCTAATAATTCTTTTTTTCCACGAGGATAAAATTCTATCAATTCACTTGGTGTAAAACAAGCATGTGTTACATTGCACCTACCACCACCACTTACTTTCACTTTTTGTAATACTTTATTACTCCCTTCTAAAATTATTACTTCCAAATTAGGGTTGAATTCTGCAGCATTAATTGCTGCAAAAAAGCCAGCAGCACCACCTCCAATAATGATAAATTTCTTTTTCATTACAAAATTAAGTCTGTATAAGGTATTACTGTTTGGAAACCTTTGCTATTAAAATAGTTAGGAGTATCATTATTGCCTGTTGCCAAAATAAAATCACCTCCCCAAGCCCCTAAGCTTTTAGTTTGCCCAAAATAATCGGTAAATAATTCTTTTTGAACTGGGTTTATTTGAATAATTTTTGAAACTAGTTGCTCATGCTCAATTAAAAGTTGTTCAAAATCTTGTAATTTATCACAAGTTAAAAATGAAGTTGACAAATTTGAAATATATTGAATTTCGGAAGTTAATTTTCCTTTTAACTTCTTGTAACGTATAATTCCTTCTCTACTATTTTGCTTTTTGTTTAAATACACAAAATACAATTGATTTTTAAAAACTGGATTAAAATTTACTTGCTCAATTAATGGTTTAGCACCATTTCTCTTATATAAAATTGGGGTATTGTATTGTGCACAAGCTATATCGTAACCGCTTCCACCAAATGTATTTTCAAGTAATTGATATGGATTAACTTTTGCCCAATTGGCTATGTTATTAATTAAAGTTGAAGAAGTGCCCAAACCCCAATTTTTTGGAAATGTTAAATTGGTTTTTACCTTAAATCCATTATTTGAATTTAAAAAAGAAGGATTCAATTTTTGTGTTTCTTGTAAAATAGTTCTTAAATTTTCAGCTAAAGTATCGTTTCCTCCGTCTTCACTAGCTTCAAAAGTTGCACTTACTAAACGAAGGTTGGGTAAATCAAAAATTACTTCTAACCAACAAATTCCTTCATTAGTGAAACTATTCCAAATTAACTGAGGCTCTTTTATTGATGTTACTTGCAAATTTTGTCCACAAGCAGTTGGAACCGCTAATGAAGTTGCTCCATCAAGTACAAAATATTCACCTGTAAGTAATAATTTACCATTGCTGTAATACTCCATGTTAATTATCTCCTATTAATTTTTTATATGCTTCAACAACCGCATTATGAGTAATGGTTTTATTTTCAAAATAATTAATTAAAAACTGCTTTTCCTCTTCACTAGCACCTAACTGCTTTATAATGTTAGTTAAGTGCATTTTCATATGTCCTTTTTGAATTCCAGTAGTTGTTAAGGCTCTTAAAGCTGCAAAATTTTGTGCCAAACCAGCAACAGCAATAATTTCCATCAATTCTTTTGCGGATGGATTTCCTAATAATTTTAATGAAAGTTTAGATAGTGGATGTAAAGATGTTAATCCTCCAATGGTGCCAAGCGCTAATGGTATTTCAATCCAAAATTTAAAAACTCCATTTTCAATAGAAGCATTTGTTAAACTTTTATAAGTTCCACTTTTTGAAGCGTAGGCATGCGCACCGGCTTCAATAGCTCTAAAATCGTTCCCTGTTGCAATTACTACTGCATCAATACCATTCATAATTCCTTTATTATGAGTTACTGCTCGATGAGGTTCTGCATTGGCTATTTGAACAGCCTGTACAAATTTTTGAGCAAACAATTCAGCATTTTCTGCATACAACTCTTCTACTTTACAACTTACCTCGGCATAAACCAAACATTCTGGAACATAGTTTGATAAAATGCTCATCACTATTTGAATTCCTTCTTTTTCAAATTCATGAGCGATGGCTTCTAAACAAGAGTTGATAAAATTAGCGCCCATACTATCTACAGTTTCAAATGTGACATGAAGCTGATAGTAATTGGCTAATTCCGATGTTTTATCTCGAAGTTCAATATCTAAAATTCCACCTCCTCGATTTTTCATGTTTTGAGTAATGGTCTCTGTAGCTTTCAACAACTCTTCTTTTTTTTGATTAAAGTATGTTTGAAGTTCACCCTTATTATTTTGAAACATAAAATGGACCTGACCTACTTTTTTTGTAGAAATCACTTTTGCCTTAAACCCACCTCTAGTACTCCAAAATTTAGCAACCAAAGAGGCTGCAGCCACCACCGAACTTTCTTCAATTGCCATAGGGATTGCATAATCCTTTCCATTTATAAGAAAGTTTGGAGCAATTCCAAAGGGTACATAAAAATTAGAAATCGTATTTTCAATAAAATCATCATGTAAATCTTGTAATATTGGATTTGCATTCCAATATTGCATTAAAACTTGCTTCACTTTAATATCATTATCAAAAAAATTTGAAACTAACCAATCTATTTTTTCCAGTTTTGTAAGTTTTGAAAATCCATTTACGGTTTTGGGCATGGTGCTGTTTTTTTGTTTTGACAAAGATAATTTTTTTAAATATTAAAATTTAACAAATATCCTTTATGAGTACTTTTATGATTTTTTTCAGGTCCGTTTTGCGAAATTTTTCTTAAACTTGACACTTATTTTAAGAAATCATAATTTTATGAAAAAATTATTTATTCTATTTATTAGTATAACTTCCTTAGCAACAGCGCAAAAACAAGACATTTCATTAGAAGAAATTTGGAACGGCACTTTTAGCACCCAAAGAATGAATTCTTTAAATTCTATGAATGGAGATTTTTATTCCCTATTAAATTTTGATAGAAATTCACGCAGCACTTCAGTTGATAAATATAGTTATGCTACACTAGAAAAAGTAGAAACTATTGTTGATAGTAAAAACTTACAAGGTTTAAAATATTTTGAAAGCTATAATTTTAATAATGATGAAACAAAATTATTACTTGGTGTAGACTCAGAACCTATTTACAGAAGATCTAGTTTAGGAGTTTTTTACGTATATGATTTGGCTACAAAAAAGTTACAATTAGTTGATAAAGACAAAATACAAGAACCTACTTTTTCACCAGATAGCAAAAAAGTAGCCTACGCAAAAAACAATAATATTTTTATTAAAAATTTAGAAACCAATGAAATAACTCAGGTGACTTTTGATGGGAAGAAAAATTTTATTATTAATGGTATTTGCGATTGGGTATATGAAGAAGAATTTTCATTTGTAAGAGCTTTTGATTGGAGTGCAGATAGTACAAATATTGCATTTTTACGTTTTGATGAAACTGAAGTTCCAACTTTTTCAATGGATATTACAGGTAAAAACCTTTATCCAACACAACAAGTTTTTAAATACCCAAAAGCGGGTGAAAAAAATGCGGTTGTTACCTTGCATTTGTATAACATTTTTAACAAAAAAACTTCAAAAATAAATGTTGGTGATTATGAATACATTCCTAGAATAAAGTGGACTAATCAAGCTAATATTTTAAGCGTAACTACACTTAATCGCCATCAAAACAATTTAAATTTATACTTTATAAATGCTACCGATAATTCTGCTAAGGTTGTTTTAAATGAAACGGACAAAGCATATGTAGATATTCATGACAATTTAACTTTTTTAACAGACAATAGCTTTATTTGGACAAGTGAAAAGGATGGATTTAATCATATTTATCATTATTCAAATGAAGGAGTTCTAAAAAACCAAATTACAAATGGTGATTGGGAAGTCACTAATTTTTATGGTATTAATGAAAAAACAAAAACTCTTTATTACCAATCTGTTGAAGATGGTTCTATCAACCGAACAATTTATTCTATAAAATTAAATGGAAAAGATAAAAAAAGATTAACCAATGCATCAGGAACCAATTATGCCTCATTTAGTAAAAATTTAAATTATTTTATCAATACTTTTTCTGACGCTAATATGCCGCCTATATATACACTTCATAATGCAAAAGGCACAAAATTAAAAGAGGTATTAAACAATCAAAAACTTTTAGAAAAATTAAACACCTATAAGCTTTCCAAAAAAGAATTTTTTACCTTAAAAACTGAACATGGTGCGTTTAATGCTTGGATATTAAAACCTTCTAATTTTGATGCCAATAAAAAGTATCCGCTATTTATGACACAATATTCTGGCCCAGGTTCACAATCTGTTAGTAATAGTTGGAATGGAACTAACGATTATTGGTTTCAACATTTAGCTCAACAAGGTTATATTATAGTTTGTGTTGATGGAAGAGGAACAGGTTTTAAAGGTGCCGAATTTAAAAAATCAACCTATCTAAATTTAGTTAAATACGAAACTATAGATCAAATTGATGCTGCAAAAGAATTAGCTAAAAGACCGTATATTGATGCAAATGAAATTGGTATTTGGGGATGGAGCTTTGGAGGACATATGAGTACTAACTGCTTATTAAAAGGAAATGATGTTTTTAAAATGGCAATTGCAGTTGCACCTGTAACCAGTTGGCGATTTTATGACTCGGTTTATACAGAACGATTTTTAAGAACTCCTCAAGAAAATCCTGCAGGATATGATGAAAATTCTCCTATTAATTATGCTAATATGCTTAAAGGTAAATTTTTGTTAGTTCATGGAAGTGGGGACGACAATGTACACGTGCAAAATACCATGCGTTTAACCAATGCGCTGATTGAAGCAAATAAACCTTTTGAACAAGCTATTTATCCAGATAAAACACATGGAATATACAGAGGTAAAAACACAAGATTACATTTGTACAATAAAATGACTACTTTTATCAAAGAAAATTTAGGAAAAAAAGAACATACAATGAAGCCTTTTATAGATTAATAAGCTTCAAAAACTAAAAACTGTTTTAAATAATTTAATTTAAATAATCATTATGACAAATAATCAAATTAAGCAAGGACATCCACAAGGGCTAATGACGCTGTTTTTCTCTGAAATGTGGGAAAGAGTTTGTTACTATGGAATGAGAGTACTTTTAACACTTTATTTAGTAAAATCTTTAATGAAAGGCGATGCGGATGCGGCTTTAATTTATGGAGCATATACTGGATTGGTTTATGCTGCTCCAATACTTGGGGGTAAAATGGCTGATAAATTTTTGGGATATAGAAATGCCGTTTTATTAGGAGCTATTTTAATGGCTATTGGTGAGTTTTTAATTTTAGGAGGTTCTGAACAATTTTTAATGATTGGTATGGGAGCACTAATTATAGGTAATGGTTATTTTAAAGCAAATATTTCTACAATTGTTGGTAAATTATATGAAGATGGTGATCCAAGAAGAGATTCTGGATTTACTATTTTTTATATAGGAATTAATATTGGAGCACTTTTAGCTACAACCGTTATTGCATACGTTGGTGAAACTTATGGTTTTAAATATGGCTTTGGCTTAGCAGGTATTGGTATGCTTTTAGGACTTATCATCTTTTGGACAGGTAGAAATAATTATGCAGCTGCAGAAGGATTAGGTTTTACCGAAGAAGGTAAGCAAAAAGTTTTTGGACCTTTAAACAAAGCACATATGGTCGGAATTTTATCGTTACTTTTAATCCCAGTGTGCTATTTTTTAATACTTCAAAATAGTTGGATGGACTATATTTTAATTGGTCTGTTTTTATTTATTTCATTTACATTAATCAAAGCAGGAATTACCGCAGACGCTGAACAAAAAGTTTCTATTTGGAAAGATAGAATGATAGCTTTATTAATTTTTATGATTATTAACATTACCTTTTGGGCTTGCTTTGAACAAGCAGGAACTTCATTAACATTGTTTGCTGACAGAAATGTTGATAGAAGTATTTTTGGCTGGGAAATGCCTGCATCTATGACCCAGTTTTTTAACCCATTCTTTATTATTGTTTTTGGTTCAATATTTTCAGTAATGTGGGTAAAACTTGCTAACATAGGTAAAAACCCAAGTATTCCTTTAAAATTTGCTTTCGGAATTTTACAACTGGCATTAGGGTTTTTAGTAACTAATGTTGGTTTACAATTTGTAAATGAAGCTTATCAAGTACCTTTAATTACGTTAGTAGTTCTTTATCTATTGCATACAACTGGTGAATTATTCTTATCCCCAATTGGATTATCAATGGTAACTAAACTATCTCCGAAAAATATTGCTGGTACTGCAATGGGAGCTTGGTTTTTAAGTTTTGCAATTGCTAATTATGTCGGAGGTAAAATTGCTTCATTAACTGGAGGGCATAGTGATAGCGGACAAGTATTAACCGCTGCAGAAGGTTTAGATAAATACATCTCAATCTTTTCAACTATTGGATTTGTATTAATTGGTATTTCATTACTGATTATAATTTTTAACAAACCTCTAAAAAAATTAATGCACGGAGTAGTTTAGGACTTATTTAACTAGTTAAATGTTACAAAATATATAATATAACTTTAAAAAGCTCAAATACATGTGATTTGGGCTTTTTATATAAATAAATTTACAATATGAAATTTACACAGGTTTTTAAGAAGTTTCCAAGAGCATTTTGGGTAGCGAACACTATGGAATTGTTTGAACGTTGGGCATGGTATGGATTATTTGCTGTTTTAGCATTATACTTAACCAATTCAACTGATGACGGTGCTTTAGGATTTACTCAAAGTCAAAAAGGTAGTATTATGGGTACTGTAACTGGTATTCTTTATTTATTACCATTAATTACAGGAGCTATTGCTGATAGAATTGGTTATAAAAAAGTATTGATTATTGCATATATAATCCTTGGCTCAGGATATTTCTTTATGGGTGAAGTGTCTTCTTACGGATTGGTTTACTTCGCTTTTTTATGGGTTGCATTAGGTGCTGCTTTATTTAAACCTGTTATTTCTGCTACAATCACAAAAACTACTGATGATGAAACTTCATCTATTGGTTTTGGTATCTTTTATATGATGGTTAACATTGGTGGTTTTATTGGGCCAATATTCTCATCAAAATTACGTGAAGCTTATGGTTGGAAAATTGTTTTCCTTATGGCTGCATCTGCAATAGCTGTTAACTTAATTTTAGTATTATTCTTTTATAAAGAACCTGAAAGAGAAAAGTCAACCGAAAGTTTAGGAACTACTTTAAAAAAGTCATTAACCAATATAGTTACAGCTTTAGCCGATAAAAAGCTAACCTTGTTTTTATTAATTATGGTTGGCTTTTGGACCATGTTTAATCAACTTTTTTATACACTTCCAAACTTTATAGATCAATGGGTAAATACCAGTGTAATTTATGATTCTATCGCTAATATTTCTCCAAAATTAGCAGCAGCTATAGGAACCAAAGATGGAACAATTGCACCAGAAATGATGGTAAATTTAGATGCTGGAGCAATTATACTTTTTCAAATACTAATTTCTACTTTAGTAATGCGATTTAAACCACTTAATGGTATTATTTCTGGTATTATTGTTAATGCTATTGGTATTGGATTGGCATTTAGCACTGGCAATGGCTTCTTTGTAATTCTTGGTATCTTCATTTTTGCATTAGGTGAAATGGCAAGTTCTCCAAAATTTACAGAATATGTTGGTAAAATTGCTCCAAAAGGTAAAGAAGCACTATATATGGGGACTTCATTTTTACCTGTTGCCGTAGGAAACTATGTTACCGGGTTTTTATCTGGAGATGTGTACCAAGCTTGGTCAGATAAAATAAGCCTATTACAAACTGAAGTTGCCAAACGTGGTTTAGAAATTCAAGAAATTGGAGATGGGTTTTCTCAAAACGATTATATTGCAAAAGCAGGTGAATTAATGGGGATGACCAACCAACAATTAACAGATTTTTTATGGACAAGTTACAACCCCTCAAAAATTTGGATGCTATTTAGTGCCATTGGTATTGGAACTGTTATCTGCTTGTATTTATACGATAAATTTATTATTGGAACTGTTAAATAATCTTAATTACCATCACTTATCAATATGAGTAAATCTAGAAACGAATTTTTCGACACGCAAGTCTTAGGGCACCCCTCGGGTCTTTTTGTATTATTTTTTACCGAAATGTGGGAACGCTTTTCATTTTATGGAATGCGTGCCTTATTGGTATTATTTTTAGTAAGTGCCTTGGGAATTGGGGGCTGGGATTGGCCTCGAGAAAATGCATTAGCATTGTATGGTACTTATTTAGCTTTGCTATATTTAACTCCAATAATTGGTGGAACTTTAGCCGATAAATATTTAGGAAATAGAAAAGCAATTATTATTGGTGCTTTAATTATGACTTTTGGTCACGCAAGTATGGCAATAGAAACTCCTTTCTTTTTATATTTAGGATTAGGTTTATTAGTTATTGGAACTGGTTTTTTTAAACCTAATATGAGTTCATTTATCTCTATTCTTTACAAAGATTTTCCAGAGAAAAAAGACGGCGCGTATACTATTTTTTACATGGGAGTTAATGCAGGAGCCTTTTTAGGAATTATGCTGTGTGGCTATTTAGGTGAAATTTTAGGTTGGAGTTGGGGATTTGGATTGGCAGGTATTTTTATGCTACTTGGATTGTTACAATTTACATTAGCACAAGGTATTTTTGGAGAAGCAGGAAGTAAACCTAACAAAGACAATAAAAAAATTGAAGCTGATGACCATACCGAAATTGAAGATAAATTAAACCCTTTTACATTAATTGATAAAATAATAATCGTAATTGTAGCAGCTCTAGGTTTAACATGGGTTATTAATGATCCTCTTTCTAAAATTGGAGAGGTAAACTTTTTAGAGTTTGGAGGGACAGATTATTCAGGTCAAACCATTTTAGTAACTCTCGTTTTATTTGTCTTTTTACTTGGATCACGTATTGTAAGATACAGTAAAATAACTCGTGATAAAATGATTGCAGTAGTCATTTTTGCATTCTTTATTATCTTCTTTTGGGCATCATTTGAGCAAGCTGGTGGATCAATGAGTATTTTTGCTAAAGATTATACTAGTAGAATATTATCTGGAAATTCCGCCTTAATTTTTAATATTGTTGATGTCATTATAACCGTAGTTCCAATTGCCATTATTACTTGGGTCTTATTTTTATTATTCCGTCAAACTTTTAAAAAATATTTGATTTCTAACTTAATTTTAGGATTTAGTTTTGTATTAATTTGGGGAATTGTTGTTTGGAAAATTTACAATAATTTCAACACCTATTCTTATGAAATTTCATATCAAACTTATCAAATATCTGAGACAAATAATCAAGGTAAAGAAACTACTAAAACATACGCTATAACTGCAAATACAAAACTGCCAGAAAACGCTGTTTTAGTTGACAATACCACAGTGATTAGATCAGCCAATGATTTTGTGAAAAATGATAAAATAGCTATTATTGATATTGATAAAAAAGGAGTGAACTACAAGTACCTAACAGACGAACAAGCTGAATTAATTGATACCAATATTTCCGCAACTATTATTAAGAAAAAAGAAAATGAAATTCAAATTCCTGCTACATGGTTTTTAATTTTAAACTCTTTATTTATCATTGCATTTGCACCACTATTTTCTAAATGGTGGGAAAGCAAATACAATCCTAAACCCGCTAACAAATATGCAATAGGGCTCTTTTTCTTAGGAATTGGTTTTGCCTTTTTAGCCTATGGTGCTTCGGGCATACCTCAAGGTGCTAAAACAGCTTCTGTAAGTATCGTTTGGTTAATTCTTGCATATCTTTTCCACACTCTAGGCGAACTTTGTGTTTCTCCTGTAGGTTTATCATATGTTAGTAAATTAGTACCTGCTCGTATGATTGCCTTTATGTTTGGTGTTTGGTATTTAGCTTTGGCAATTGGAAACAAAACATCGGGTAAAATGGGTTCAATGATTGATGATATCACCGCTAAGTATGACATTTCAACTTTCTTTTTAATATTTACATTTGTTCCAATAATTATTGGGATTATTGCGCTGTTATTAAACCCTGTATTGAAAAAACTAATGCATGGTGTTAAATAAATTTAAAGTAAAGTGTAATTTTTAAAAAAACTAATCGTCAAACTAAAAAATAGAATTTAAAATAGTTATATGAAGAAATTAATTATAGTAATAATAATGCTTTTGAGCATTACAACCTATGCCCAAAAAATAAATTGGATGAGTTTTGAAGAAGCGTTAACCGCTCAAAAAACAACTCCAAAGAAAATTTTTGTTGATGCTTATACTACTTGGTGTGGACCTTGCAAAATGCTAGATAAAAACACCTTTCAAAATAAAGATGTTGTAAAGTATATTAATGATAATTTTTATGCCGTAAAGTTTAATGCTGAAGGAAATGAAGTAGTAAATTTTAAAGGCGAAACTTTTACCAACCCAAATTTTGATTCTAATAAAAAAGGAAGAAATAGCTCTCATCAATTATCTGGATATTTAGGTGTAAGAGCTTACCCTACTATGTTATTTTTAGATGAAGAAAATAATTTAATAACACCCGTAGTAGGTTATAAAACACCTCAACAATTAGAATTATTTTTAAAGCTGATTAAAAAAGAAGATTATAAAAACATCAAATCGCAAGAAGCTTTTACGGAATATGCCTCCAACTTTAAACCTGAATTTAAAGAGTAATTTAAAAGCTTATCCTCTTAATATAAAAGCTCCTTTTTGCATGGTATTGTAAAAAGGAGTTTTGTTTTTTAAACAAGTTTCTTCCCAATTTTTCACAAGGTTTTTATAATTGGATCCATCTGCAATTATTAACTTAGGGTGTAATGTATTTAACAAACGCTCTAAATTAATTTTTGGGGAATATTGTAATAAAATAGCCGTTGGTTTAATCGTTTCAATATTATAAATTCCTAAGCTATCCACAGCTAAAACTGTTGTATTTAAAAATTGATAAAAATTTCTTGGCGCTTGAACTTTCAACTTATGCATCCCAGCTTCTATAAGATAGGGCTTTACTGGATAATTTTCTTTAGAAATTGAATCCTTAGAGAATAAAATGATATCATCTCCATAACGCTGAACAATAATACCTGATTTTATTTTATTAAAAACAATAAATTCATTGGTGGTTTCAAGTTGTTGTTTTTCAAGCAATACAACTATTTGAAAAACTATAACTGAAAAAAGAACAAATTTAAAACGAATTACTGATTTTTTTTCTTGCCATTTAACAAAAAGAATTATAACTAAATAACTGGCGAGCATTGCGCTGAATGAAAATGGAATATTTTTAAACAAAAATGTTTCTTGATGAGCAATCCAGCTCACAAAAAAATTCATCTTCTGTATAATTAAAATATAAAAATCTCCTACAATAGAAGGTAAAATATTTAAAATAGCACAAACAATTATAATAACTCCTACTATTAAAATTACTCCTAAAAAAGGAATAATTACCAAATTAGAAATAAAAAACAAGCTTGGAAACTGGTGAAAATAATACAAACTTAATGGTAATACACCTATTTGTGCAGCTATTGAAACTGTAAACAACTGCCAAATTTTTCTCAATATCCATACTTTTGAAATCCATATATTAAATAATTTAGGCTGAATCCACACAATAAAAAATACCGCTAAATAACTTAATTGAAAACCTACTTCAAACAAATAAAAAGGATGAAAAAGCAGCAAAAAAAACATTGAAATTATTAAACTGTTGTAAACATTTGAAGGCCTATTTAAATACATTCCAATAGTAATGGCAGTAAACATTGCAACAGCTCTTACAACCGATGGAGACAAGCCTGCTATAATTGCATACATCCACAACAATAGTATAATTATTACAGCAGTCAAAGTTTTACCATGTTTAAAATAACTAATAGGCTTAAAAATAAATGTTAACAACATTAATATAATACCAATATGTAAACCAGATACAGCCAAAATATGTATGGCACCAGCACCTGTATAACTTTCCAATAAACTTTCTGAGATATCTTGTCTTTGACCTAAAATTAGGGCATTTACAACTGCCAATTCATCATTTTTAAACCCATATTTTTTTAATGATTTTATAATTTTTATTCTAATTTTAGCAACAATATTTTTTAAGGTAATATTTGTTTTTGCAATGGAAAATAGTTCTCTTTCAGAAATAATAATTTGATGATTGATTTGTTGATTCTTCAAATAGTTTTTATAATTAAACTCATACGGGTTTAAAGGCTTTTTTATTTCTTTTAAACCAGAGTTAACTATAAATGTATCACCAACATTCAAAATTACATTTGAAGAATCTCTTTCCAAATTAACCAAAATTTTCCCTAAGGTTATTTGATTATTTACTTGTAGAATTTCAGCTTCATATTTATCATAAAACATCGTAGGTTTAAGAACCTTTTTAATTGTAATGACTTTCTTAGATTTTTGATTTTTTGAAGACTTGGTATAAACTGAATAGTGATTGTTTTTATGGCTTTCAGTACTTAAAACTATGGCATTAATTCCTATAAAAAAAATTGCTAAAAAAGCTGCAATGGAAAACTTAATTGAAGGGAAGTACCGTTTATTTTCAAAATAATAAACTATCGCTAAAATTAATATTGCAAAAAAATTAAGTAGTGTTATTAGTTGGGGTTGGATTATAAAATATTTACCAACCAAAATGCCCAACACCAAAAATATGGTTAATTGAAAAGGTACAAATTTCAAAAACTTTATCATAGCGATATAAAACTACAAAATATTTTGAACTTGTAACAATAGTTACAGAATGACTTATATCAGCTAAGTGAAATTCATTATAAAGTAATTTTGAGTAATTAATAATCAAAATTATGAAGAACTTAATTTTTAGTAGTATCACAATTATTTTAATGACATTTACCGCCTTTGGACAAGAGGTAGCACCATACATAAAAGTGGGAGAGTCTAGTGAATCTATGCAACAAGTAACTGAAAAAGTTACACAGGCTTTACAAAATAATTCATTTAATATTATAGGAAATTATAGTCCTTCAAATAAAGCTAGATTAAAGGTACTTGTATTTACTAGAACAGACTTAAAAAACACGGTAGTGAAAGTCACTGATAGAGGAGCATTAGCTGCAGCTTTTAAAATTGGATTAGTACAAGAAAATGGAAAAATTACAATTTCTTACACCAACCCTGATTATATTTTAAGAGCTTATCTTGGAGACAACTACAACACTTTTAGTAGCACTTTTAAAAAGTTTAACTCAGATTTAAAATCTTCACTATCCAGTATTGGAGTAGAATTTAAACCTTTTGGTGGGGGTTTAAAAGCTGATAAATTAAAAAAATATCATTACAAAATAATGATGCCTTACTTTACAGATCCAATAACTTTAAATGAATTTTCATCTTTTGAAGAAGGATTAAAAACCATTGAAAATAATTTAAAAGCAAAAAAAGGGCAAACAGTTGAAGTGTATAAAATTGTATATAAAAATGAAAAGGTTGCAGTATTTGGAATTGGATTGCAAAATAAAGAAGAAGGTGAAAATCATTTTTTACCAATAATTGGTGAAGGCCATATTGCTGCAATGCCTTATGAAATTATTTTACAAAATAAAACAGCAACTATGTTACACGGTAAGTATAGACTTGCCTTACATTGGCCTGAGTTGACTATGGGTACATTTATGAAAATTATGAGCACACCTGGAGATATCGAAGATGCTCTAGAAGCTGTTTGTAAATAAAATATTACAACATTTATTATTCAATTAATTATCTAGAAAAGCTCTGAAATATTAATTTATTTCAGGGTTTTGTTTTATAATTAATTCTGCCACTTTTTTTGAAGCTCCTTTACCTCCTAATTTTTTTTCCAATTCAAAATACTCTAAAAAAAGTTGATTTCGTTTTTTTGTCTCTAAAATTTTGTGAAGTTCACTTTCTAATCTAATTTCATTGCAATCATTTTGAATAAGTTCCGTAACAACCTCTCTTTTCATAATTAAGTTTACTAATGAAATAAATTTTAAATTTATCAATCGTTTTCCAATTTGATAAGAAATCCAACTTGTTTTATAACAAACAATTTCAGGAACTTTAAAAAGCGCTGTTTCTAAAGTTGCAGTTCCAGAAGTTACAATAGCTGCGTAAGAAATTGACAATAAATCATAGGTTTTATTTCCAATAAATTTGACATTATCTTTAGTTATAAACTGCTGATAAAACTTATAATCTTGACTTGGAGCTCCAGCAATTACAAATTGATAACCTTCAAACTTTTCCACCATTTTCAACATTACAGAAAGTAATTTTTTTATTTCTTGCTTTCTACTTCCTGGCAATAACGCTATAATTGGTTTGTTAGACAGGTGGTGCTCTTTTCTAAACTTAATTTCATTTACTTGAGCTCTACTTGCAATTGCATCAATTAGTGGATGACCTACAAAATGAACTGGAAATTGATGTTTAATTTCATAAAATTCTTTTTCAAAAGGTAAAATCACATACATTTCATCAACATCACGCTTTATTTTTTTTATGCGATTTTCTTTCCAAGCCCAAATTTGAGGTGAAATATAATAGAGAACTTTTATGCCTTCTTTTTTTGCAAATTCAGCAATTCGCATGTTAAAACCTGGATAATCAATCAATATTAAAACATCAGGTTTAAATTGTAAAATATCTTTTTTACAAAAATTTATATTTTTAAAAATAGTTCTAATATTCAATAAAACTTCCACAAACCCCATAAACGCCAAATCGCGATAGTGCTTTACTAAAGTTCCTCCAACTTGCTGCATTAAATCACCTCCCCAAAATCTAATTTCAGCTTTAGAATCATTTACAAATAGTTCTTTCATTAAATTTGACCCGTGTAAATCACCAGAAGCTTCGCCTGAAATTATGTAATATTTCATTATAAATTATTTAGAAAATATATTTAAAAATAAGACTAAAAAAGCAATGAAAAACGTTTCCAATAACACACCTCTAGCTCTATATATTTGTTTCTTTTTTAAAAACCCAAAGAATACAAAAAAGTTTGCTAAAGCCCCTAACATTAATACTTTTTCTTCTAAATTTCCTTCTTTAATTAATTCTAAACTTTTGTAAAATCCAAAATTTGAAAAAAATTCAATAAAAATATAGCACCCAAAAGATGTAGCTATTAAAGCTACTAAAAAGCCAATAAGCATTTCTTTTTTCATTCGTTTAAATTACAAATTCCAATTGTTTAATTTTTGAATAAAATGATGTGCTGTTAAATCAAACTGAACAGGTACTACTGAAATATAATTGTTTGCTAAAGCCCATTCATCAGTATCTTCACCTTTATCCATATTTACAAACTTACCAGTTAACCAATAATAAGTTCTTCCTTGCGGATTGGTTCTTTTATCAAATTCTTCCACCCAGTTTGCACGTGCTTGTCTACAAACTTTTATTCCTTTAAATGTTTCACTTTTTGGGAAGTTTACATTTAACACAACACCCTCTGGCAGGCTATTTTCTAATACATTCAGAGCAATTTTTTTAATAAACTCTTTTAAAGGTTTAAAATTTGCATTCCAAGAATAGTCCAGTAATGAAAACCCTATAGCTGGAATCCCTTCTACACCAGCTTCAACTGCTGCGCTCATAGTTCCTGAATAAATAACGTTGATAGAGGAATTTGACCCATGATTGATGCCTGAAACACATAAATCTGGTTTTCTATCTAAAACTTCACTAACCGCTAATTTTACACAATCTGCTGGTGTTCCTGAAGATTTAAATTCGCGTTGTGGACCTTCATCAATTTTTACCTCATTACAATACAACGTTTCATTAATTGTAACTGCGTGTCCCATTCCACTCTGTGGTCCGTCAGGCGCAATTACTACAACATCCCCTATCTCGTTCATCACAGAAATTAAGGTTCTTATGCCTGGAGCTGTTATTCCATCATCATTTGTTACTAAAATTAAAGGTCTCTTACTCATGGTTATTTTATTAAATAACAAAACTACTATATTTTATTTGGTTACAATAACTTAAACTTTAACATTTTGTAAAGAAACTTCGGTCTTAATTTTTTTTAATATTGTAGTAAATAATGCTTATTTTTTATAAACAAAATTTGAAGTAGTTATACTTTTAACTTTTCAATTTAATCTTTGAGTAGAAAAGTAAAATGTATTAAAAACCGTAAACAAATAACACATAAAATAGTGTTTGAATACAACTTAGGAAACTGTTCAATAAAAAAACATTAAAATTTCTGAATCTTTCCTTAGTATTTATAAAAAAAAGTTAAATTAGACCACTAGCTAAAATAATGGCATTATTTTAGTAGTTACTAACAAAACAATCTTAAACAGCCTGACAGATGATGATTAGAAAATTTAAAATTTTATTATCCTTATTTTTTGTTGTTAGCTTATTTACAAGTTTTCAAACTGTAGCTAACCCAGACCCAAAAGATAAAATTTTATTAACCATTTTAAAATATGTTTTGACAGAAGGACATTATGAACCTCATGAAATTAATGACGCTTTTTCTGAAAGAATATATTTTGACTTTTTAGATAGATTAGATCCAGCTAAAAGATATTTTCTACAATCGGACGTTGATGAGTTTTCAAAATATAAAACACAAATTGATGATCAAATAAATAATAAAGATTTAACATTTTTCTTTACAGTTTATGAGCGTTTTAAACAACGAACAAATGAATCTAAAAATTACTATCAAGAAATTTTAAAACATCCTTTCGATTTTAGTAAAGATGAAATTTTAAATGTTGATTATGAAAAAGCTCCATATGCAACAAATAAAAATCAATTATTAAATGTTTGGCATAAACAACTTAAATTTAGTACGCTTTCTCGTTTATATGATAAATTAACTGATGAAGAAGATAAGAAAAAAGAAGATGCTTCTTATGTTATGAAATCTATCAATGAGCTTGAAAAAGAATCTAGAGAAGCCACACGAATAGGCATGAAAGAATCTTTTGAAAGATTTGATGAATTGACCTATTCTGATTGGTTTTCAACTTTCATCAATTGTATTGCAGAAGAGTTTGACCCTCATACCACGTATTTTGATCCAAGTGTAAAAAAACGTTTTGATATTTCAATGGCGGGTAAATTAGAAGGTATTGGAGCTAGGCTTCAAAAGAAAAATGATTATACCAAAGTAAGTGAATTGATTTCTGGAGGTCCAGCTTGGAAACAAGGTGAACTTGAAGTAGGAGATTTAATTACTAAAGTTGCTCAAGGTGATGAAGACCCTGTTGACATTGTTGGAATGAGGTTAGATGATGCCATTGAGTATATTAAAGGTAAAAAAGGAACTGAAGTTAGGCTAACAGTTAAAAAAGTAGATGGTACCATAAAAGAAATTTCAATTATTAGAGATGTTGTTGAATTGGAAGAAACTTTTGTAAAATCTAGTATTGTAAAAAAAGAAGGTCGAACTTTTGGAGTGATTCATTTGCCAAAATTCTATATAGATTTTGACGAGAAAAACTTTAGAAATTCTGCTACTGATATGGAGCAAGAAATTGAACGTTTGAAAAAAGAAAACGTTGAAGGATTAGTATTAGACTTAAGAAACAACGGTGGAGGCTCTCTTCAAACCGCTATAGAAATAACTGGATTGTTTATTGATAAAGGTCCTGTTGTACAAGTAAAGTACCGCGATAGAGCTCCAGATATAAAAAAAGATAAAAATTCAAAAATTCAATGGGATGGTCCTTTAGTAGTATTAGTAAATGAACTTTCAGCATCTGCCTCAGAAATTTTTGCAGCAGCTATGCAAGACTATAAAAGAGCAGTTATAATTGGGGGTAAACAAACCTATGGAAAAGGCACAGTGCAAAGTGTTTTAGACTTAAATAGATATCATAGTTTAAAAGAAGATTTTGGTGCTTTGAAAATGACTATTCAAAAATTTTATAGAATTAATGGAGGTTCAACACAACTTGAAGGAGTTCATTCTGATATTATGTTACCAGACAGATTTACTTATATGGAAATTGGTGAACGTGATTTAGAAAACCCTTTAAAATTTGATAAAGTTCCTCAAGCCAATTACTCACTTTGGAATAACTACCAAAACTATGATACTGCTATAAATAATAGTAAAAAACGAGTAGCAAGTAACCATTATTTTAAACTAATAAATCAAAATGCTAAATGGTTAAAAAAATCTCAAGATGACACTATCATTTATTTAAATTTAAATGAATACAAAAAAGATATAGAAAACAACAAAAATGAATCTTTAAAATATAAATCTATAAGAAATTATACCACTAACTTAACCTTTAACTCTCCTTTATACGAAAAGCCGTTAATAGAAAGTGATAAAGATTTAGCTGAAAAAAGAGAAACTTGGCATAAAAATTTAAAAAAAGACATTTACGTTGAAGAAGCTTTGAATGTTTTAAGTGAATTAAAAATTAAACCTCAGCATCATTTAGTTAAAAATTAATTTTTACTTTTTATATTAATAATCAAACCCCTTTCGTTGATAAAAAACATTGAAAGGGGTTGTTTTTATGTTTATTAGAAAATTTTTCCATACCTATAAACTTAGATTTTTAATGCAACCTATTTTGACTTCAAAAAATATAAGTTATTTTTTTTTTGTATTTTGTTATTAAATCAAAAAAATCAAACTCATTATTAACCCTAATTTTAATGCTATAATAAATACAATTTAAAATATACTGAACTCATATTTTTTTCTATAAGGGTAACAATTTTTGTTTTTTTTGATATATCACTAAAAGCCTTATTAAATGGTAAGGAAGCTATTAACAAAAAGTCAAATTTTATTATGAAAAAATTAGGTATTCTTGTTTTTTTTGTATGTGTTACCTTTGGGTATTCTCAAAAAAAAATAACAGAACTAGAAAAAAACAACTCTAGTTTAGTTGAAGTTTTGATAACTACTGGCATTTCTTCTGCTACATCAACATTTAGTGACAATTCTTATGCTGCTGATGGTAGTTTTATCGAACTATCTTCAACTTACTATTTTTCTAAAATTGGATTAGGAATTTCTCTAGGAGGTTTTTCAAACCCAACCGAAGGAAATTTACGGAATTTTGCCAATGAAGTTTCTTATCCTGTTAAATTTAATTCTGAAAAATGGAAAACTTCATACTATAGCATTGGTCCAAACTACAAAACAACTTTTGGCAGTTTAGAAACAACTATTTTTGGTCGAGCCGGAATCATGCTTGTCAAACCAATTTCATTAGAAGGTAATTTTACTTCCGAAAATGTAGATGTTTCCACTACCATACCTGTTTACAATTATAATACAAACGAAACATCAAATATTGGTTTTTATAATGCTGGTATTAGATTGGGTTATAAATTACATCCAAATTGGGGTTTGTATGCAACAGCCAATTATTTGTCAGCTTTTTCTGATGGAATTACTGCCATAGATGGTCGTAAACAATTTATTGATATTAATAAAGATGGTGTAATAAATGAAGTAGATATTATTAGACAAGATGGAACGCAAATTGAGTTCAAATACACCGAAAAAAACATCCAACCACAAGTATTTAATTACGGTTTTGGCGTAAGCTATAATTTTGGCAAAAAGCTTACCACATCTAATAAAAATAAGAAGCAATCATCAAGAGAGAATTCAAACCCATATTTTGTTTCTAATGAATTAAAAGATAAAATGATTGCTAAAAATAGTGGCTCTGTTGTATTTACCAATCCTTCAAAAAAAGACAAGAAACAACAAAAAATAATTGGTGTTTTACCAAAAAATAACAGTGTTTTTAAAAATTCAAGTGAAATTAAAAATTTTACTTGGAAAGTAATTGGCACTAAAATTTTAAACCCTCAATACATTATTGAAGTTACTAAAATTGGAAATAACCAAAAATCACAACGTATATATATTGAAAAAACTTCAAGTACATCTTTAAATACATTGCAAATTTTTAAAGATCACCAATTAAGTGATGGTCAATACCGATGGAAAGTTACTGAAACATCCACAGGAAACTCATCAGCACCAATGTTTTTTACTTTCAGTAATTGCGAAATAGATTTTACCATTTCAAATGAAGAAATTGAATGTTTAGGATATGAAGGCGAAAACAGAAAATTTAAAATTTGTTTTGATTCAACTTATTCAAGTACATCAGGTGATTTAACATATACAAACCCTAGTTCAGGTTTATCTGTTTTCGACCAAACCTATTCACCTTTATCTTATACTTTAGTGAGTCCAAATCCCACACTTTTAACTCAAATTGGAGCAAGCACCACCACAATAAGCTACTGTTTTGAAGTAACTGTTTCTGCAAGTGTAACCTCAATTGGTTTTGGTTTACAAGGAGATGATTTAGATCCAAGTCCTATTTTATGCCAACCAGGCGTTAGTGTCAATTTTGATGAATTACCTAATTGCATTTGCGAAGAATGCGAAGAAATGGATCTTTCTTTTGATAATTTTAATATTTCATTGAATGGAACAAATGGTAATCAATTTAATTTTAATGGCGATATTAATGTAAGTGTTCCTATATATGGTATTGAATTTCAAATACAATCTTATAGTTATTCAGCCAACCCTTCAGCTTGTTCAAAAGGTGTTAGTACTGTTGAAGAATCGGGCATGTTTTTAATGCCAGGAACCACTATTAATGGATCAACATCTTTACAGCTTATAAATGAAACTGCTTCTGGAAGCCTAAGTTCTAATAACAATGCCACAAAAAACGTAAAATATACAAGTAATTCGATTTTAACAGGTGCAATTCCTGTAAACTTAACTATTGGTTTACCAGGCCCAATCTCTGGTTTCGATCCAAGTTGTTGTGAAATTGAATATACTGTTTGTATAAAAGTTAAAGTCTTTTATGAAGAAAGCAATTGCAAATCGTGTGTATTTACTCATTGTTTCACCTTTAATAACCAATAAAAATTACTATCATGAAAAATATATTATATCCATTCAAAACATATATGTTGCTAGTATTTTTATTTGCAACAACCATAATACAATCTCAAATTGCAGTAAATACTTCACCTAATACAAATACTTGCAATTTAAACGGTGACAATGTTACAGTTTCTGTACCAACAGAAGCTTTAACAGGAGACAACATCCCTTTAAACATTACTTTACCAGGAAGTTATGATGCTGGCTGCGTAAAAACGGTTAGTATAACCAATTCATCGAACTTAATATTTCAAAGTTCTGGTGCCATTCCTTTTACTGATATGGGAGGAGGCACCTACCAAAATGCACCATCCCCTACTTTAAACGGTAATGATGGTCATAATTTTAATGTATTTTATAAATTTCCTGGTTATATAACTTGTAATGGAACTGTTGGAACGTTTGATGTTACAGTAACTTTAGATTGTGCTGGTGTTATTACTACGTGTACAACTTCTGTAAATGTTATAGCAAGGGCTGCAAATTATTGGTCAATTTCTAAAGAATTTGTAACTGGTGATTTAACTTGTGGGCTTTCCACTTGGAAAATTAAACTACATCATAATAATCCAAATGGGTCTGGTTTAGGAACTTATAAACTGTCAGGAACCATAACAGAAAGTCCTTCTGTACCTGTAGTAAGTGGAGCTGTACATACGGTAAATTATTCAATGGCTAGTAACTCTTTTTACACTAAATATATAACGCTTCAAAATTGTGCACCAGAAGGTTCAATAATTACTAATGTTGCAAATTATAATTTTACCTTAGGAGATGGAACTTGCGGTACAATGTCTGGTTCCATATCAGCCAATTCAGATCCGTTAGTTTCTCCAAATACAGATTTATCTTTTGTAAAATATGCTTACGATAATAATGGATATCCATATACACATCCATATTTTAACATTCCTCCTGGGTGTGCTGGAAAATATCGAATTCAGGCTAAAAACAATGGAAATGTACCTTGGACAAACCTTGTTATTACAGATAACTTTAATATTCCCGGAATAACAATTACAGGAATAAGCCCACCTATAGGATGGTCTGTTACACCTTCAATACCACCTTATTCAAACATCTTTTATACATTTACAGCGCCTTCTGGTTTTATTTTAAATCCTGGCGAAGAAATTAATATATGGGTAGATTTTGAAGTGAATTTAACAACTAGTTCAGGTACAACTATTTCAAATTCAGCTAATATAGATTATCAAGCAGTTGGAACAGGAAGTGGAAATGGTTCTGGAGGAGGTTCATCTCCTTGTCCAGCTATCAACTGTCCTACCATAGATACCTCGCTTCAAAATAAAACAACTTCTGTAGATTTTGATGTTGCTACACCTGAACCAAGAGGTTCTATTAAAAAATGTATTTTAAATCCTCCAAGCACCATTGTTCCACCAATTTATCAAATTGGAGATATCATTGAATTTAGTGTTATGATTGGAAATTCTGGCTCAGGTAATTTATCTACAACCTTAACCGATGTTTTTGGTATGCCAGGTCAAAATTTAGAAATACTACCAGGAACTATTACGTATGAATATTATGCCGACCAAAACAGAGGCTATAGAAATAGTTGCAGCCCACCTTTTGGAGCTCCAATTTCACCTCCTTTTCCAGTAACAGCTAACACCACAGATTTACAAAATCCGTTTTGGAATATTACCAATATGCCTGGTATTTGTGATTACAACCGATCAAATTTCTTAATCATAAAATTTAATGCTGAAGTTTTAGCACAACTTTATGGAACTAAAACTAATGTTGCAAGTATTCCAAGTACCACCGGTTTTGGGACACATTCTAGCGCTGTAAATTATACAATAGATCAAGTTGGTATTTTAGGTATTTTTAAAAAAGCTAATACAGAGATTGTTGAAAATGGTCAATCCTTCAATTATACTATTACAGTTTCTAATAATGGAAGTGTACCTTTAGATAACATCGTAATTACTGATATGCTACCTGACTGTGTTTCAGTTAACGGACAAATAGCTATTGAAGATTCTTATGCTACTCCAATTCCGTTTACAACTTCTGGCGGATTGATAATTAATATTAACCCAACAACTCAAATATTCCCTGGAAACGATTTTACCATTACCATTCCAGTAGTTAAATCTGGCGGAGGAAACTGTTGTAACGAAAGTGTTTCGGCTACTGCAGAAATGACAACTTCTGGTGTAGAATTAAGTGCTAATTATGGAAGCCCAGAAGCTCCTGCAGCATGTGTAACCGGAACAGAATGTTGTGATGTTGAAGATTTTGAGGCAACTATTCAAGAAAATAATGGGACTTTTAATGTTAGTATTAACGGAGGAAGTGTTCCAATACAAGAAGTAGAAATTTCTATGGTAGATTACCATATCGAATATTCTGATCGAGCCTGTAAACCAGATGATTTAGGTCTATTTGGAACCTTAACTACTTCAACTACAAATCTGGGTAATTTAATTTTAAATACTGGAGATAATGGTACCAGCAGTTTAACTTGGCAACTTGGAAATCCATCCATTATAAATGGAGTAGTTAATTTAGATATTTTGTATCCAGAAGTTTTAAATTTAGAATGTTGCGATGTTGATTTTTATTTCTGTTTAAAAGTAAAAGTTAAAGATGTTAACTGTAATGTTTGTGAAAAAATAATATGTTTTTCAAGCGATCAACAAACTGAACCAGAACCTTGTGATATTAATATTGAACCTTTCAATTCAGATAAGAAATACTGTGTAGGTGAAACCATAAATTTAAATTGGTCTGGTACTACTCCAACTGGTCTAGTTAATATTTCATTATTTGACAATACAAACGGAGTAGTGTATTCAGTTTTAGCAACTGGAATTCCTAATACAGGTTCATTTACTTATACAATACCACCATCAATACCTTGTGACCCTCCAAGAGTTTGGTCTTTTATTGTTGAAGATGCTGAACGTTTATGTTTAGATAAAAGTGATCGGTTTATAATTGAATGTTGTGATCAGCAAAGTGAATGTGATTGTGGTGAATGGATAGAAAACAGTGTTTCTATAAAAGGATATCATAAAAAAATTCCAAAAAACCCAAAACAAAAAATCTATTTTCAATCAAATTTTGAGAAAAAAATTGAATGTGGAAATGAAATTGAATTAAAGCCAACCATGAACTACACATTTACAGCACCAAATTATGTTTGTAATCCTGAAAGTTGTGATGTTGAATATAAATGGACAGTTGTAGATCCAGATGGCATTATACTATCTGATAATGGTAAAACTTTTAATTATACTTTTACTAGCTATGGAACTTACAAAATAATATTTACACCAATTTGTGGCGGAATTAGATGTGAACCTTGTATAATTTATGTCAATATTGAAAAATTTATTGAATATGAACCGGGACCTATTGGTATTCCTTATGAGCTTCCAAACAAGATTGGCAGTGTATATAACCCCAAAACAGGTAAAACATGGATGAATAAAAACCTTGGAGCAACTCGGGTAGCCACAAGTCCAACAGATGCTTTAGCTTTTGGAGATCTATATCAATGGGGACGTTTAACAGATGGACATGAAAAAAGGTCAAGTAATACCATAGGCACTTTAAGCAATTCTGACATCCCTGGACATGGGAAATTTATAACAACAAGCAATTCACAATCTGATTGGCGAAGTTCTAAAAACAACGCACTTTGGCAAGGCTCAAATGGAACTAACAACCCTTGTCCATCTGGTTATAGGCTACCTACAGAAGCCGAATTAAATGCCGAACGTTTAACTTGGGTTACCAATGATGCAGCTGGAGCTTTTGCCTCTCCTTTAAAATGGGTTTTGGCAGGTGCACGTAACAAAAATGGGTCTTTAGACACCTCAAACAAAGGCTATTACTGGTCAAGTAGTATAAGTGGAAACGATGCTAAATCATTACGTATATTTAATGCGAATGCTAATATTTATGGGGGAATGGTTCCTAATCGTGGTGCTGGATTTTCTGTACGTTGTATAAAAAATTAAAAAAAAGGATTGGTTCGTTTTAAATGAACCTTAAATTAACTAAATTAGTAGTTTATAATTGTTTTAAAAGAGTCGAGAAATTTCTCGACTCTTTTTACGTTTTACCTTAAATTAGCAACTTCAAAAAAATATCAAATGAATTTCGAAGTATTATTTAAAACAAAATGGTCTGATTTTGACCCAAATCGTCATATGAGACATACAGCGTATAATGATTATGCTGCTGAAGTTAGAGTTCGGTATTTTCAAGAACATGGGCTGTCTATTAATGAATTTGCCAAACTAAATATTGGTCCTATTTTATTTAAAGAAGAAACTTCTTTTTACAAAGAAATTCATATAGGTGAAAATATTACAGTAAAAATGGAATTAGAAGGAGTTTCAAAAGAGATTGAACGTTGGCGTTTTAATCATCAAATTTTTAATGAAGCTGGAAAACTTTCTGCCGAAATAAAAGTTTATGGTGCTTGGATAGATTTAGAAAAACGTAAATTAACTTCTCCTCCTGCTGAATTTGTAAAGATTTTTGAAGACTTACCTAAAACTTCTAACTTTAAAGAAATTCCATTAAAAAGTGAAAAATAGGAAAACTATTTATGCCATAATTGCATTGTTATTTGCATGTATATTATATATCTATGATAATTATGATGTGGAAGAAAAAAACATTTCTTTTTCTTCAAATTTCAACTATTTACCTACGTCAACCACTGGACAAATAATACATCACAATTATTATTCTCTTTCTTATAATGAAAAATTTGAACAAGCTGAATGGGTTGCTTATGAATTAACTTTGGAACATCTTTCAAACCAAAATTTTAAAAGACCGTACTTTGAAAAAGATTCAAAAGTAAAAACTCAAAGTGCCAACTACAAAAATTATAAAAACTCTGGTTATAACAAAGGTCATTTATGTCCAGCTGGTGATCGTAAATTTTCAAAAGAAGCCTTTAACGAAACTTTTTTAACTTCTAATATTACTCCTCAATTGTATGAATTTAATGCTGGTATATGGAACAGATTGGAGCAAAAAGTACGTTATTGGGTACAAAAATATGATAAATTATATGTGATTACTGGTGGAGTTTTATCTAAAAATTTAAAAACAATTGGCAGTGAAAAAGTAGCTGTTCCAACACAATTTTATAAAATTATATTAGATTACCATCAACCAAAAATTAAAGCTATTGCTTTTTTAATTCCTCACAAAGCTTCAGAAAAAGGTTTGTATAACTTTGTGGTTACTATTGATGAAATTGAAAACTTAACCGGAATTGATTTTTTCCCAGAATTACCTGATGAAATAGAATCTAAACTCGAAAAATCTTCCAACTACACTAATTGGAATTTTAGAAATTTTTAAAAATAGGGTAACAAATTTTAGTATTTGTTGATATAATTAAAACAAAAGCTGAATAATAAAATCCTTATACGTTTAGATATTAATCATCCCCCAACAGAGGCAGAAATACCATTATTTTTAAATATTGAAATAATATTGGTTATTTCATTTATATTAGGAGCTTCAAATACGTGATTGTTATTTGGAGTTCCTAATTTTTTATATTTATTTTCAGCAATATTATGGTAAGGAAGCAGGTTAATAACGGTTCTGTTTCCTTCTAAAGAATTCATAAATTTTGCAGTTTCAATAATATTTTTTTTAGACGTATTTACTCCCTTAATTAAGGGCATTCTAAAAATTAATTCACAATTAGTTTTTGCTAATTCTACAATATTGTAAAGTATTTTTTGATTAGAAACACCTGTAAACTCTTTGTGTTTCATAGAATCCATTACTTTTAAATCAATCAAAAAAAGTTCCGTGTGTTTGGCTACCTCCAACACGGTTTCTAAACTTGCAAAAGCAGTAGTATCTACTACCCTATGATACATTCTTTTTCCACATTCTTTTAGAGCTTCCAATAAATATGTTGAATGCATTAAAGGTTCTCCTCCAGAAAATGTTACACCACCACCTGATTGATCAAAAAAGATTGCTTCATTATCAATCTTCTGCATCAAATCAGAAATTGAAATTGTAGAACCTAACATTTCAAAAGCTTTAGTTGGACAAACTTCAGCACATTTACCACATAAATTACAAATAGTATAATCTGTAAATATACCCTCTGAAGTCATTTTTAGAGCATTATTTGGGCAATTTTTAATACAGCTTAATGCTCCAATACATTTTTTAACATTGTACATTTTTTGCACTTTTGGTGACATACTCTCTGGGTTATGGCACCATTTACACTGCAAATTACATCCTTTAAAAAATACGGTTAATCGAATTCCAGGACCATCATTTATAGCATATTTTTTAATATCAAAAATTAGACCTGTGCTCATTTAAAACGATTCGTTTTCTGTTCTATCAATTACTTCTTGTTGTAAATCGGCATTCATATCGTTAAAATAATCGCTATAACCCGCCATTCTAACCAATAAATCTTTATAATCTTCAGGATTTTCTTGAGCCGCATATAAGGTTGCTGTATCTACAATATTAAATTGAATATGATGCCCTCCTAAAGCAAAATAACTCCGTACTAAGTTACCCAGTTTCATAATATCTTCATCACGCTTTAATAAACTCGGTAAAAACCGCTGATTTAATAAGGTGCCTCCTGATTTTACTTGATCAATTTTGGTTAATGATTTTATAACTGCTGAAGGTCCATTGGTATCACAACCATGTGATGGAGAAGTTCCATCTGAGATAGATTTGTGAGCTAAACGTCCGTTTGGTGTTGCTCCCATTATTTTTCCAAAATACACATGACAAGTTGTTGACAACATATTTAAATGAAAACTCTCTCCTTTTGTATTAGGTTTTCCGTCAATGGCATCGAATAAATCGTTATATACTTGTAGCGCAATTGAATCGGCATAATCATCATCATTTCCATAGAAAGGAGTTTTATTCAATATCGTTTGACGCAAAATTTCTTTTCCTTCAAAATTTACTGAAACTGCATTTAAAATGGTATCCATTGATATATTTTTATCTTCAAAAACATGTTTTTTCAAAGTTGCTAAACTATCTGTAACCGTTCCTAAACCTGTACATTGAATGTAATTTGTATTATAACGAGGCCCTCCATTGTAATAATCTTTCCCATTGGTAATACAATCGTCTATAACTACTGATAAAAAAGTTGCAGGACTATATTTTGCAAACATCCTATCGATATAATTACTTACTAAAATCTTCTGATTTACAATATAATTTAGTTGCGTTTTAAAAGCTTCATACAATTCATTATAACTTTTAAAATCTCTTGGATCTCCCGTTTTAATACTAACCTGTTTACCTGTTAATGGATTTACACCATTATTCAATGTGATTTCAATAATTTTAGGAACATTTAAATAACCTGTTAAAATATAGGCTTCTTTACCAAAAGCGCCAACTTCAATACAACCACTACAACCTCCTTCACGAGCATCTTCTAGAGATTTTCCTTGTCGTAACATCTCAGGAATGTATACATCTGGATTAAAAATGGAAGGATAACCGTGCCCTTGACGAATTACTTTACATGCTTCTTTTAAAAACCGATCTGGAGTTCTAGAACTTATATGTACCGAATTTCCAGGTTGTAACACGTGCAATTCTTCAACAATTTCTAACATTATATATGAAACTTCACTAACGCCATCGGATCCATCGCGTTTTACACCTCCAATATTTATGTTGGTAAAATCGTTATAGGTACCACTTTCTTTGGCTGTAATTCCTACTTTTGGAGGTGCAGGATGGTTATTTACTTTTATCCAAAAACAACTTAATAATTCTTTTGCTTCTTCTCTTGTTAAAGTACCTTCGGCTAATTCCTTTTCGTAAAAAGGTGTTAAATGCTGGTCAAAATGACCAGGATTCATAGCATCCCAACCATTTAATTCTGTAATAGTTCCTAAATGCACAAACCAATACATTTGTATGGCTTCATAAAAATTACGAGGTGCATTTGCAGGCACCCACCTACATACTTCTACTATTTTTAACAGTTCTTGTTTTCTTTTCGAATCAGTTTCTACATTCGCTAGCTTTTCCGCTAAATCGGCATGTCGTTCGGCAAAAATAATGACTGCTTCACAAGAAATTTTCATTCCTTCTAATTGTTCTTTTTTATCAGTAGCTTCTGGATCATTTAAAAAATCTAAACGATTTATTTGTTGTTGTATTTCTTTTTTAAAATCCAACATGCCTTTTTTATAAATTTTTCCATCCAAAGCTGTATGTCCAGGAGCTCTTTGCTCCATAAATTCAGTAAACAAACCTGCTTCGTATAATTTACTCCACTGTTTTGGAACATGACTAAAAATTCTTTCGCGCATTGATTTCCCTTTCCAATAAGGAATTACTTCATTCTTATAAGTAGTAATATCTTTTTTAGAAATAGTGTATCGTTGCATTTCTCTGGTGTTTAACACGTGGAAATCTTCAACACTATGACAGGTAAGTTCAGGAAATGTTGGAACTGCTTTTGGCTTTGGACCTCGTTCACCTACAATTAATTCATCATTTCCTAAATAAATACTTTTTTGTTTACATAGTTCTAAAAAATTTAGCCCTCTTAGTACAGGGGTTGCATATTTTCCAAAATTAGCTTTATAAAATTTTGTTTGGATTAATGCTCTTTCTATTGATAAGGTAGGTTCGGTTTCAAAACTTAATTTTCTCAGTTTTTGAATTCGTTCATTCATCCCTGGACCAATGTTATTATTTATTGGCTGATAAAAATTACCTTGTACTGAAGCTGGTCTTTCTGGTTGTATAAATACAGATTTGGATTTCATAATTAAAAAGTATTGGATAAGGTCTCTAAAAAAATGCTTGAGGAAACTCTAAAAATAATTATGAAATGACAGTAAAAAACATAAGGCACTCAAATAACTGTCTGTAAGATTTTGTATGAGTAGTACTATTTTTAAAAGTTTTCATATATAAAAGATGAATTCATCTCAAATATACAAAAAAAGAGCTGACAACTGCCAACTCTTTTTTAACTTAAACTTATATTATTATTTCCAAAATAGTGAATAAAGAACAACTAAAATTATCATCACTGCAAAGGCTCCAACGTTAAATATTGGGCTTGTTTTAAACAAATTTGAAGTAATAGCAATTCCTTTTTTATCATCTGCTCCTTTGTTTTGAAAATAACTTACAAGAGCAATAACTATCATGGTAATAATTAAAGTATATGCCATTTGATCCATAAAAGGAACATTTACAAAGATTGAATTTGTTGACCAACCCTTTGGAGCAACTTTAAAATACATTGCCACTGGAATTGAAGTTAGAGCACCAATAATAGCACCTTTATTAGTTGTTTTCTTCCAAAATAATCCCAACATAAATACCGCTAAAATACCTGGACTCACCACTCCAGTATACTCTTGAATAAACTGGAAAGCTTGATCTATACCACCTAACAAAGGAGCCATAATGCAAGCAATGATTAATGCAATTCCAGCAGAAATTCTTCCAGTATTAACCGTTGCTTTATCGCTTGCTGTTTTATTAATATATTGTTTATAGATATCCATTGTAAATATTGTTGAAGTTGAATTTAGCATAGAGGCTAAAGAAGATACAATAGCGGCTGCCAATGCAGCAAAAGCAACACCCTTTAAACCTGTTGGTAAAAATTGTAACAACCAAGGGTAGGCTTTATCAGCCTGCTCTGCCGAAGGTAAATTTTGTAATCCTTCAGCTCCAAGTCTCATCATAATTTCAGGATCATTTACCATTACATAAGCTGCAATTCCAGGAATTACAACAATTAAAGGAATGATTAACTTTAAAAAAGCCGCTAACAAAATCCCTTTTTGTGCTTCTTTTAAAGATTTTGCAGCCAAAGTACGTTGAATAATATATTGATTAAACCCCCAATAATATAAATTTGCTACCCACATTCCTCCAACTAAAACTCCCAGTCCAGGAAGGTTTTTAAATTCTGGATTTGATTCATCTAATATCATTGCAAATCTTTCAGGTACTGCATTGTAAACTGTTTTAATTCCTTCTACAACTCCTTGTCCATCAGAAACGGTGTTTAAAGCTAGATAAGTTGTAGCTAAACCTCCTAAAACCAAGAACACTACCTGAATTACATCGGTCCAAGCTACCGCTGATAAACCGCCATATAATGAATAGGCCGCTGCAAAAAGAGCTAAACCAATTACACCATACATCATAGGAATTCCCATAATTGTTTCAAGTGCTAAAGAACCTAAATATAGTACCGACGTTAAGTTTACAAATACATATAGCGCAATCCAAAATACTGCTAATATGGTTTTTAAATTGGTGGAGTATCTTTTTTCAACAAATTCAGGAATTGTATACAATCCTTTTTCAATAAAAATGGGTAAAAAGTATTTCCCAACAATAATTAATGTGATAGCCGCCATCCATTCATAAGAAGCAATTGCTAAACCAGAAGCAAATCCTGAACCAGACATTCCAATAAACTGTTCTGCAGAAATATTAGCAGCTATTAAGGATGCTCCTATTGCCCACCAAGGCAGCGATTTACTCGCTAAAAAGTAATCTTCAGCATTTTTTTGATGTCCTTTTTTATCTTTTGACACCCATAAACCAACACCTAAAATTAATAGTGCATAGATTATAAATATGAAATAATCTAAAAATTCAAAATTTGCGGTCATAAAAATATATTTAAGTTTAATTAATTTTTAATAGATGTTCCTTTACTAGGCATAACTTCAAAAGCAGTTAATTTAATATTAAAATTATTAAAATAAGCCTTTGAAATATCTTCAATAAATTGTTCAATTTTATGTTCATGTATGATATTAATAGTACACCCTCCAAAACCTCCACCCATCATTCTGGCTCCTAAAACCTCTTTATAATCTTTTGAAAATTCTACTAAAAAATCTAACTCTGAACAACTTACTTCATATAGGTTTTTTAAGCCTTCATGTGTTTCGTAAAGATATTTTCCTAAAGTTGTTAATTGTTTGTTCTTTAATGCATCTACAGTCTTTTTTACTCTTTCATTTTCTTCTATCACATATTTACATCTATTAAAAATGGTTGGATCCAATGTACTTTCAAATTTATTTAATAGATCTAATGTAACCTCTCTTAAAGATACAACATGTGGATGTTCTTTTTGAATTATTTTTACTCCAGTTTCACATTGCACTCTACGTTTATTATATTCTCCCGAAGCCAAATTATGAGAAACATTCGTATTTAAAAGTACTATTTTATATGGTTTTATTGAAACAGGAATGTATTCAAATTCTAAAGATTTGCAATCTAACAAAATTACATGGTCTTTTTTACTCATTACAGAGGCAAATTGATCCATTATACCGCACTTGGTACCTACATAATTATGCTCAGCTCTTTGCGATAATTCAACAATTAATTGTTTCGAAAGTTTTAATTTAAAAAGTTCATTTAAACCAAAAGCTAAACCACATTCTAAAGCGGCTGAAGAGCTAACTCCTGAGCCAATAGGGATGTCACTTTCTATAACACAATCAAATCCTTTTAAATTGTTTGTAAGTTGCTGTAGCTCAAAAACAACTCCTAAAATATAGTTTTCCCATTGATGTTTACTTGGTTCAACTTTAGTTAAATCAAAAGAAAAACTTGCATTAAAATTAACACTACGGACATTACAAATTGTTGAATTTTCATTTTTCTTAAAAGAAAACTTTATTTTTTTATCTATGGCTGTTGGTAAAACAAATCCGTTGTTATAATCTGTGTGCTCTCCAATAATATTAATACGTCCTGGAGATTCTATACATAAATCGTATGTTGAGTTCATAAAGTTACGTTGTCTTTATTTAATTAATATGTATCATTTTAAAATTATAATGATCTTAATTTTTCAGCCGCTAATTCAGCCGTAATGTCTCTTTGAGGCATGGCAAACATTTCATAGCCTACCATAAATTTTTTAACGGTAGCTGATCTAAGCAATGGTGGATAAAAACTCATATGCCAATGCCATTCTTCATAAACCATTTTATTGGTAGGTGCTTGATGGATCCCTGCTGAATATGGAAATGATGTATTAAAAAGTGCATCGTATTTTTGTGTTAAAAGTTTTAGCTGTTGAGCAAAACTATTTTTTTGATCATCTGTTAAGTTTTTAATATTTGGCATTGCTTGTTTTGGTATAATCATAGCCTCATACGGCCAAACAGCCCAAAAAGGAATCAATGTTACAAAGTGTTTATTTTCGGATATAATTCTAGTTTGTTCCTTCAATTCTTCCTCAAGGTAGGTTTTTAATAAACTAGTACCATTTTTCTGATAAAACTCTTTTTGTGTGGCTGTTTTTTTCTGAATTTCAGTTGGGATAGAGTATTGCGCCCATATTTGTCCATGAGGATGCGGATTACTACAACCCATAATTGCCCCTTTATTTTCAAATATTTGAACGTAATTAATATTTTTAAGATTGCCTAATAAAGAATATTCTTGTTGCCAAGTTTCAATTACTTTTTCAATTTCTGAAATCTCTAAATCTGGTATTGATAGGGAATGATTAGGCGAAAAGCATACAACTTTACATATACCTATTTCTCCTTCAGCCCTTAACAGACCTTTTTTATAACTGAATTTTTCAGAGTTGTTCATAAGCGCACCAAAATCATTTGAAAAAACATAGGTGCTTTTATAATCGTCATTTTTCACCCCATTAATACGCTTATTTGTAGGGCATAAATAACATTCTGAATCATACGAAATTTTATCTTTTGGTTCAGTGACCTCTTGTTTTCCTTGCCAAGGTCTTTTTGTTCTGTGCGGAGAAACTAAGACCCATTCTCCAGTTAAAATATTAAATCTTTTGTGCGGTTGCTCTTTTAAATATGTTTCCATTTAATTTTGACATAATTTAAAAATAATAAATGTTAAATATACGTTTATTATTCAATATAGTCAAAATAATACATAATTATTTAAAGCTCAAAATTATTACCTTTAGCAACAAACTCTTTATACTTCTCATTATCAAACATATATAGAAAAGCTCCTTTTTTTGATCCCGATTTATCTTTTTCTGTAGTTTTTGTTAAAATATCAAATGATAAAATCTTTTTTCTAAAATTCCTATCGTCTAGTTTTTGTTGATAAACGCACTCATAGAGTATTTGTAATTGTGGGATGGTAAATTTTTCTGGAAGTAATTCAAATCCAATGGGTTGGTATATGGCTTTAGATCTAAGCTTAGAAATTGCATCTTTTACCATTTCATTATGATCTAAAATTAAGTTAGGAATATTGTCAAAATCGAACCAATGAGCATCATATTTTTCAACATTCTCAATATCGAATTCATTAATTCTAATCAAACTAAAATAAGCAACAGAAATTACTCTTTCACCAGGATCTCTATCTAATTTACTATAGGTTTTTAACTCATCTAAATATACATTAGATAATCCTGTTGATTTATATAATATTTCCTTAGCTGCATCTTGTAAAGTTTGTTGATTATTAACGAAAGATCCAATTAATGACCATTCTCCTTTGAGAGGTTCTACTTTTCTTTTAAATAATAAGAGTTTTAGTTTGTGGGAATCAAATCCGAAAATTATACAATCTACTGCTAGTAAAATTTTTTCTTGACCGCTATATAAAATTGAAGTATTGATTTTATGCATGTATAAAATATTATTTTTAATTAAAATGTAGCAATCTACTTTTTAATATCTGTAAATTTAAGAATAAACCAATACTAATTAAAAAAATATCAATGTTATTCAAATCAATATTGAAGAGCTTTTCAAAAAAATCATTTCTAAAGCCTACTTCATAAATTTCATTAAATTTGAGGCAACAGAATTATTTTAAGGAACAATTGAAAAAAACAATACTATGCAAAATTCAAATTCATTAATAAAACCAGGCTTTTGGCAATCTGCTGGCAAAAATCCGTTTTGGATAAACGTTGTTGATAATCATGTGTTTTGGTTAGGAATGAATCAAAAAACTAACGATATTAATTTAGGAGAAAACTGGTGCCATGTGGGTCATGGAATAATAAATGAAGATAAAATAGAACTCTCATGGGCAGATATTCCTGTAGGTAAAGACAAATTGTATGGGAAAATAACCATAAAAATAATTGACGAAACACATATTAAAGTAATTGAAGATTCGGGTAATTTCGGAAAATCTGAATGGGAATGGGTTCATCCAATTAAGAGTTTCTCAAGCTTACAAAAATAAATTTCATCAAGAAGAAATTAAACGTTCCATTACTTGGTGTTTATAACTATGACCAATAGGAATCTCAATTTTTCCAATTTCAATATCGTGCTTTGTAAATGCTGTAATAGCTTCCTTATTTACAATAAACGATCGGTGAATTCTTAAGAAGCGATTATCAAGCAATTCATGAAAGGCTGTAATGCTATATTTGGTCATTACGTTACGGGTCTTATAATGTATTTTTATATAATCCTTTAAGCTCTCTATATACAAAATATCATCAAATTTTATTTTGATATTTTTTCTGTTTGCTTGAACAAAAACATAGTTGCTTAATTCCGATGCTTCTTCCTTGATTACTTTTATAGTTTTTGGTTGAATGCTTTCCAAGAATTTTTGAATGGATTTAAAAAACCGCTCAAAAACTATAGGTTTAAGTAAGTAATCAACGGCATTAAGTTCAAACCCTTCAATGGCATAATCTCGGTAAGCGGTTGTAAAAATTACTTTAGGTACATTACTGAGACTTTTTAAAAAATCGGTTCCTTTAAGTACTGGCATTTCAATATCTAAAAATAGCAGGTCAATGGAATTAATTGCTAGTATTTTAGTGGCTTCCAAAGCACTTTCACAAGATGCCACTAACTCAAATTCATCAAATTGAGAAAGATGTGTTTCTATTAGCTCCCTAGCAAGTTCTTCGTCATCTACAATTACGCACTTGTACTTCATGCTGTCTTAATTTTTAAATCTACCTTATACTTTTGATCTTCATTACGCACCACTAATTTATGATTATTTGGATAAAGTAACTCAAGCTGTTTTTGAACATTACTAAGCCCAATTGCTTCCCTACTCTCTTCATCATGTCTATGAGTGGAAATTGTATTTTCAATACTAAAATAAATCTTACTACCCTCTGTTTTTAATAAAGCAATAATGCTGGCTTCTCTTATTTCTTGGCTCACCCCATGTTTGAAAGCATTTTCAAAAAAAGTGAGTAAAAGTAAAGGTGCTATTTTTACCGTATTATCCACATTACTTTCAAAACTTATATACACCCTTTTTCCATACCTAATTTTCTCTAGTGCTATGTAATTATTCAACAACTTAACTTCATCACTAAGAGCTACGAATTCTTTATTACATCTATAAAGGGTATAATCTAAAATTTCAGACAATTTTGCAATCACCTCTGGGGTTTGGTCTGATTTTTTAATTGCCAATGCGTACAAATTATTAAGGGTATTAAATAAAAAATGAGGATTAAGTTGATTTTTCAATGCACTCAACTCTGCAACTTTCTTTTGTTCCCTTAACTCTAGTGCTTCACGCTGATGCTTGTAATAACGAACTGACATAAGTATAACAGCAGGAAAAAGAAACCAAATAATATTTTGGGCAAAATAATGAAAATCTGTAGCTCGCCACCAAAAATCAACTTTACGAGATAAACGATAAAACTCAGGAAAGATAATCTCAAAACCATAATACCTAAAAAAGGTGTACAGTACAAATGCTAAATAAAGCAGAACAAACACACTTATTCCGAAAAGAATTTTTCCATATCGATTAAGCACATATGGTACTAGCACATAAATCATTACATAGGCAACCATCATTTGTGGAATAATTTTAGTTGCATACGCAGCTACGTAAGCTAGCTTCATGCTTTGATACCCCAATGTTGGTAGCACAAAAAACAAGAACAATAGTACCCAAAAAATGGCATGACTTACAACTGTATTCAGTAAGTGTTTTTTATTAAGTAGCATCAGACAAATTTACACCAAACATCTAACATAAAGAATTTTCTTTTATACCACTACTTTAGTAGACAAAAAAGCATTTAAGGCAGATAAAAACATAGTTTACAAAGCTGAAAACCATTTTTATAAGAATCCCCTTTTCTGTTAGTTAAAATCCCTTATTTATCTACTTTTTATTTTTGAATGACAATATAGGGTTTATTTGTATTTCATTAAATACTCACAAAATGATTAAACACATATCATTACTAATAATAATTTGTTTTAGTTTTGGACTACAAGCTCAAAACCAAAACAATAAAAAATACTTTAGACATATTAGGTACAATCATGTATCACCACACGTACCCATTTTGGGAATATACCCAATATCAAAACTGGAGGCAGATTCCTCTTCTCATTATGTATTTACATATAAAAACAAACAACTTGTAGAAATTATTAACCACCACTATCACACACAACAGCAACATCCGCTAACAACATTTGGTGCTTACAGAATTGAATTTTTGTATAACAACCATATGGAGATACGAACATTTTATGACCCCAATGGAAAACGTATAACTAACGATAGAGGAGTTTTTAAAGAGATCTTTACAAAGGATAAAAATGGTTTCATTACCGATTTAAATTTTTACGACCTAAAAGACAATCACATGCAATCCAATTGGGGAATTGCTCATTACCAATGGAAAAAGCATAAAAAAATGGTAGTAGAAAACCGGTATAATTTAAATGATTCCACAGTAACAATTTCACCATACTTTAAGTTTGGTACAACAGGAATAGTTTACGATAAAAAAGGTTATCCTAAAGCCAATTACAATCTGGACAACAATTTTAAGCCTATTGAAAATGCAACAGGCGTCGCCTCTTATCATGACACTTATGACGAAAATGGAAACCACATTAAATATGAGTATCACAATAAAGATGGTAAATTAACTTTAAATCAATGGAGATTTGCTTACGGCGTGAAGAAGTATGATACTAACGGAAATCAAATTGGCAGAGCGGTACATGATGTTGACAAAACCTTACTCAATGAAAGAATAGATTTCTCCAATGTATATACCAAGTTGGCTTCTCCTATCTCTAAGAAAGATTCAATTGAAATTAAGCGAATATCCTTGGGCTATTTAATCGCATTACAAGAGTTAAAACCTAAACTTATGAAAAAGGTAATGCACGAACAACTAGCAAAGCGTACCATCGAATTCGATTTTAAAAATAAAAAAGAAAAAATAAGAGAAACTACCTATAAACAGATGCTGGATTTTGCCGAATCGTGGAATAAATCTGGAATAAAATTTCCAACAAACCCGAAAAATGAGGTTACCATTTTAGATGCATATCAAAAAGCGGCTTCTGTAAAACTAGTATCAGACAACTGGTATGAATATTTACACCTTATCAAAATTAATGGACAATGGAAAATAGTAAATTTGCTATGGCTCTATAAAGATTCTAGGAAAAACATTCATTAAATCTCTTATATCATGAATAAATTTATTTTTACTGCTTTTTGTTTGCTTACAATTATAAGTACTAACTATGCACAAGAACACAATCCAATTAATATAGGGTTTAAGGACAAACTCTACTCCCATACACTTAACGAAACAAGAGAATTTTGGGTAAGTCTTCCAAATTCTTATTACGAGGAAGGTTCATCATATAAAAAGTACCCAGTATTAATAGTGCTAGATGGACATGTTCACTTTAAACCTGTAACAGGTATGGTGAACTATATGAGTTCTGGATACAATGGCAACCTGAGAATTCCTGAAATGATTGTAGTGGCAATTCAAAACGTTAACAGGCGAAGAGATTTTACACCTGATAAAATTATTACAACAAGAAAAAACGATTCTGGTGGTGGAGAAAACTTTTTAAGTTTTATAGAGGAGGAACTTATTCCTGAGCTGGACAAGAAATATAGAACAGTTCCCTATCGCATACTTTTTGGACATTCACTAGGTGGTTTGTTTGTTACTCATACCTATATGAAAGAACAAACACTTTTCAACTCTTTTATTGCTGTTGATCCAAGTTTAGGTACTTGGAATGCAGAAACGATGGATAAAAAATTAACAGCTGTTACTGAAAATTCATTCAAAAGATTTCTTTACATCGCCTCAGCCAATTGGGGCAAAAGAAATATTAGAAATCGCGATCGACATATAAGATTATATGAATCTTTAAATAGTAAATGTAAAAGAGAGTTTCCTGCCAAACTGGAATATTTTGAAAATGAAAACCACGGATCTGTACCCCTCATTGCATTCTATAAGGGTATATCTGCAATTTTCAATGGCTACGGAATATCCTATCGTAATATCACAAGTAAAGAACAACTACTCCAACATTTCAATCAGCTTTCTGAACGACTTTCATGGGATTTTAGCCCTCCTGAATCACTTATAAATCGAATTGGATACCATATGTTACAAAGTAATCGTGAAGATGATAGAAATAAAGCAATTGAGATATTTCTTTTAAATACAGAACTTTATCCTCTTTCATATAATGCATTTGATAGTTTGGGTGAAGCCTATATGGTTAATGGAAACACCGAACTAGCTATTGTGAATTATAAAAAATCACTGGAGTTAAACTTTAACAATGAAAATGCAAGAGCTACAGTAAAAAAACTAAAAAAATAACCACGACTATGGGTATTAAAGTAAAAATTATTTCCTTTTTCAGCTTAATCATATTAATTGTCCAATGCGCTTGGTCAACAAATACTAACTCCAATTTTGTAGTAACCTCTATTGCTGAAAATGTTTATAGTATTATATCACCATCCATTGGATTACCTACTCCTGAAAACAAAGGATGGAATTCCAACATTCATTTTGTGGTTACTAAAAGCGGGGTGTTACTTTTTGATACAGGATCTTCTGAGTTAATTGGTAATAAAATTAAGAAAGCAATTAAATCTATTACAAATCAGCCTGTTCGTTGGGTGGTTAATTCACATAGCCATGCAGATCATTGGTTAGGAAATGCAGCATTTGCTGATGCTGAAATTATTGCCAGTAGTCAAGCCCTGGAAACAATGAAAAAGTATGGCCAAGATGATGTAGCGTTTTATTCCAAAGTGACCAAAGGCACAATTGGTACTACGCATCTTATTTATCCTAATTTATTATTGAATTATCCTCAAAAGCGTACTTTTGGAGGTGTGGAAGTTGAGTTTATTTTCGCTAATAATGGACATTCTCATGGAGATATTTTAATGTGGCTACCTGAACAAAAAATTATATTTGGAGGTGATGTGTTGAGTTCAGATTGGATGCCAATGATTACAAGTGATGGAAATGTTCTAGGGTTGATCAACACACTTAATACCATAATAAAATTAAACCCAACTATTGTGTTAACAGGACATGGTAATGTAACTACGCTAAAGTCAGTGATACGAGACGCTAATTTATTATCAAGTGTTTGGAAACAAGTAAAATTAGATTATAACAACGGCTTGAAACCTAATAAAACTCTATTAAATCTGAGAGTTAAACTAGTGTCAAAATATGAACCTTTATACAAGGATTTTGAAACGGAAATTGATCGTATTGTTAAACTGATGTACCAATTCCAGCAAAAAAATCATTAAGAAAATAAATGGCAAAATTTAAGTGCTTAAAAAATTATTAGTACAACATAAAAGTATCTAAGAATTTAACTTCGTAAACGATAATTATACACTCCTTAAATTAACTTTCTCCTTCTTATCTTTAAACATTTAGTTAAATAATTTGTTAAATTTTTTAATAAAAACAAAACTTATTTTGAAAATTAAAAATTAGTTGTTACGTTTGTTAACTAAATGGTTAAACTAATTAGTTTATATATGAATTTAAAAAAACATAGCTCAACAGAATCAAATATTTTAAATGCAGCTAAAGAAATATTTGAGCGTAAAGGAATGGCAGCTGCTAGAATGCAAGAAATTGCAGATGAAGCAGGTATTAATAAAGCAATGCTGCATTATTATTACAGAAGTAAACAATTACTTTTTGAAGCTGTTTTTAAAAAAGCGTTTTCAACTTTAGCTCCACAGTTAAATGATATTATAAATGCAGATAATAGTTTATTTGATAAAATAAAAAACTTTACTCATAATTATATAACATTTATTATAAAACACCCTTATCTCCCAAATTTTATTATACAAGAACTTAATAGAAATCCAGAATTTATTGAAAAACAACTTTCAAATAAATTACCCAATATTGAAAAGTTTAGAAATCAAATTGAAAATGCAGTCAAAGACGGACATATAAGACCTATAAAGGCTGAGCATTTATTTATTAATATTATAGCATTGAACATTTTTCCATTTATCGCTTCACCGCTATTAAAAGGATTTTTAAAAGTTGATAAAACTACTTTTAAAGAATTAATGGAAGAAAGAAAGACTGAAGTAGTGGATTTCATTTTAAATTCTATAAAAATCAAATAGATGTTTTGTCAAACAAAAAATAATTATAAACAGATGAAAAAAATAGCTACACTCCTAATGATATTTTTTGCTATTAATTCTTTTGCACAAGAAAAAATAAGCTTAAAAGAATGCTATATACTAGTCGAAAAGAATTATCCTTTATCAAAACAGAATGACCTTTTGACAAAACAAAATATTTTGGAAAAGGAAATAATTAAGACTGGTAAATTACCACAAATTGACTTCGAATCAAAAGCTACTTACCAATCCGAAGTCATAGAATTACCCATAAGTTTACCAGATGTAAACATTACACCACCTAATAATGATCAATATCAATTAAATTTAAACGTAAATCAACTAATTTATGATGGTGGGCATACAAATGCAGCACTTGAAGAAAAAACAGCTTCTTTAAAAACTCAACAAAAACAAGTTGAAGTAAATTTATATCAACTAAAAGAACGGGTGAATCAACTTTATTTTTCAATTTTATTGTTGCAAGAAAAGAAAGCCTTATTACTCGCTAAAAAAAATGAATTAGCATCAACATTAAAAGAGGTTAATGCTGGTGTAAAATTTGGGACCTTACTCCCAAATTCTGAAAGTGTTTTAGAAGCCGAACTACTTAAGGTAGATCAACAATTTATAGAGTTAGATAAAGATAAATTTAGCTACATCAAATCTCTCTCTCAATTAATTGGAGAAAACATTTCTTCAGAGATTACATTAGACAATCCTGAAATTTCATTAGATTTTAATACTGAAATTAATCGTCCAGAATTGGATTTATTTAAATTGAAAAAAAGTCAAATTAAAGCTTCAGAAAAATTAATATCTAAAAAAAATAGTCCAAAACTTTTAGGTTTTGCCACAGGAGGATATGGAAATCCCGGATTAAATATGCTCGACAATTCTTTTCAAGCTTACTATTTAGCAGGAATAAAATTAAAGTGGAACGTATTTGACTGGAATTCTAATAAAAAACAACTTAAATCATTACAAGTAAATAAAGAAATTATTGATACCGAACAAGAAGTTTTTGAACTTAACACCTCTATTGAATTAACAAAACATGAAGCTGAAATTATTAAAATATCAGAAATTATTGAATCCGATAAAAAAATTATAAGCCTAAGAAAAAAAATATTAAAAACATCCGCATCTCAATTAAAAAACGGTGTTATTACAGCTTCAGCTTACATTACTGAGTTAACTAATCTTTATGAAGCTGAAAATAACCTAAAAGCACATTACACACAACTGTTATACTCAAAAGCAAATTATAATACCACTAAAGGAACTAAAAATTAACACTTATGAAAATTAATAAAAATATATTTGGACTATTTCTAATTGGAACCTTTCTTTTAAGTTGTAAAAAAAATGAAAAAGCAGATGGATATGGAAATTTTGAAGCAACAGAAATAACGATTTCAGCAGAAAATAGCGGAAAATTAATTCAATTTACTGCAGAAGAAGGACAAATTCTAAAAAAAGGAGCCTATGTTGGTTTTATAGATACAATTCCATTGAGTTTGAAAAGAGATCAATTATTAGTGCAAAAAACAATTATCAGTTCAAAATCAAGTAATGTACTATCTCAAATTAGCGTACTTAATGCTCAATTAAAAACTGCAACAATTAACAAAAATAGAATTGAAAATTTAGTTAGAGAAGATGCAGGAACTCAAAAACAATTAGATGATATTAATGGTGAAATTGAGGTAATTCAAAAACAAATTAAAAGCATTCAAAGTCAAAATTTACCAATAATTAATGAACTTAAAAGCATTGATGTACAACTCAAACAAGTAAATGACTTACTTCAAAAAAGCTATATAATAAACCCAGTCAATGGAACAATTTTATCAACGTATGCTGAATCTAAGGAAATCACATCCTTTGGTAAACCTCTTTACAAAATAGCAGATTTAACCAACATGAAATTACGCGTTTATATTAGTGAAAATCAACTATCTAATATTAAAATTGGGCAAGAAGTAATTATTAAAATTGATGAAAAAGATGCTATGAAAAATTACTCTGGTATTGTAAGCTGGATTGCTTCAGAAGCTGAGTTTACGCCAAAAATTATTCAAACCAAAGAAGAACGTGTAAACTTAGTATATGCTGTAAAAGTTGATGTAAAAAATGATGGCAGTTTAAAAATTGGAATGCCAGCAGAAATGTGGATAACTAATAAATCCGAATAACAATTTTATTAAATTATTAAATAAATGAAATTTAAGTTTAAAATAGCATCAATATTAGCCTTTATTTTAGGGTTGCTATCAATAATAGCAGGTTCAAAAGTATTATTTGAAATTGACATAAAAGCATACACCGTTATCAAATGGCTGGTAATATATAATGTTGTGTTTGGATTTATTTCAATTATAACCTCATATTTAATTTGGTCAAAACATCAATTATTAAAACAAGCTGTTCTTTTTATACTTATATCACATAGCTCAATATTGCTATACCTCTATTTTTTAAATAAAAGTGTAGCCTCTGAAAGTATTAAAGCTATGCTTTTTAGAGTAGGAGTTTGGCTTATTATTTTTCTCTTAATTATTAATCATAAAATTAAAAAACCATGAAAAAATCTATTCAACTATTTTTAGCAATAACCGTACTTTTTAGTGTAATTTCTTGTAAAAATTCAACAGAAAAAAAGTCTAAAATACCACCAAAGCAACCTCAACAGACAGAGGAACATCAGCACACTAATTCAGAAGAATTACAATTAAACGATGGAGAATTATGGAAAGCCAATAAAGAAACAACTGAAGGCATTCATGCCATGCTCCAAATAATGAGCAACTTTACAGAAAAAGACAATCCAGAAGCTTACGCTCAGCTTAAAAAAAGTTTAGAAACAGAATTTAGTACTATTATAACCAAATGTACTATGACAGGTGAAGCCCATAACCAATTACATATTTTTTTAGTTCCGATGAAAGATTTATTTGATGGTTTAACAGCAGAACCTATCAAAATAAACAAAGAAAGTTTTGAAAAATTACACACACATTTAACAGAATACAAAAATTATTTTGAGTAAGGTTTATGAGTATTATCATAAAAAATATCAATAAATCATTCAATCAAGTAATCGCGGTAAATGACGTTTCTTTTGAAGTTAAAAAAGGTGAGTTGTTTGGGTTAATTGGACCTGATGGAGCAGGAAAAACAACTATTTTTAGAATACTTACTACTTTATTATTTGCAGATAAGGGATTTGCCAAAGTTGCTGGATTTGATGTTATAAAAGACTATAAAAAGATAAGAAGTAATGTAGGTTATATGCCTGGTCGGTTTTCATTGTATCAGGATTTAACTGTAGAAGAAAATTTAACTTTTTTTGCTACCATTTTTGGAACAACCATTGAAGAAAATTACGATTTAATAAAAGACATTTATATCCAAATTGAGCCTTTTAAAAATAGAAGAGCAGGGAAATTATCTGGAGGAATGAAACAAAAACTGGCTTTATCCTGTGCATTAATCCACAAACCCAAAGTGCTGTTTTTAGATGAACCAACCACAGGTGTTGATCCAGTTTCAAGAAAAGAATTTTGGGAAATGTTAAAACGCTTACAACAAAAAGGCATTACAATATTAGTGTCTACACCCTATATGGATGAAGCCGCTTTATGCGACAGAATAGCCTTAATTCAGAATGGCAAAATATTACAAATAGATGACCCTAAAGAAATTGTAAAACATTTTCCAACAACAATCTACGATATAAAGGCTAATAATATTTATAAACTGCTGTTAGCTTTAAAAGAGTATAAACATAGTTATAGTGTTTATCCCTTTGGTGAATTTGTTCATTATACCGACAAAAGAGATGCTTTTGACACTAAAGAGCTTTTTCAGTTTTTAAAAGACAAAGGATTAAATAATATTATTATTCAGCCAACAGAAACTACAATTGAAGACACCTTTATGGAGTTAGCTAAATAAATCTAATATCTAAACATCTACTTGACATAAATTAAAACGATGATAGAAACTAATGTAATCCAAGTTGAGAATTTAACTAAAAAATTTGGCGATTTTATTGCCGTAAATGCCATTACTTTTGAAGTAAAAAGAGGTGAAATATTTGGTTTTCTTGGCGCCAATGGGGCTGGTAAAACTACAGCTATGAAAATGCTTATTGGAATTTCAAGCCCTACTTCTGGAAATGCAAAAGTAGCCGATTTTGACGTTTTTACGAATTCTGAAGACATAAAGAAAAATATTGGTTATATGAGTCAAAAATTCGCTTTATATGACGATTTGACTGTGAAAGAGAACATCACATTTTTTGGAGGAATTTACGGCTTGTCTCGTAAGAAGATTGAAGAAAAAAGACAATTGTTAGTGGAAGAATTAGGTCTACAGAATATTGTGAATGAACTAGTTGGATCTTTGCCATTGGGCTGGAAACAGAAAATAGCATTCTCTGTAGCGTTATTACACGAACCAAAAATTGTTTTTTTAGATGAACCAACAGGAGGTGTTGATCCAATCACTAGGCGGCAATTTTGGGAAATGATCTATAAAGCGTCCAACAATGGCACTACAGTTTTTGTCACCACACATTATATGGATGAAGCTGAATATTGTGATCGTGTTTCAATTATGGTTGAGGGAAAAATTGAAGCTCTAGATACTCCCAAAAAACTAAAGGAAAAGTTTAAAGTAAATTCTATGAATGATGTGTTTTTAAAATTGGCACGAAATATCGAGTAAAAATAAAGAAAAATAATAATTGAAATGTCATTGAGAACTTAACATAATGAAGTTTGGCAATCTCCTATTTAAAAATTTAGATTGCCCTTCGTTTCAATCTAAATGATAACAATATAGCTATATGAAACGATTTACCGGATTTATAAAAAAAGAATTTTACCATATTTTTAGAGATACGCGCTCATTATTCATTCTTTTTGGAATGCCTATTGCACAAGTAATGCTTTTTGGTTTCGCTATTACTAATGAAATTAACAACGTTGATATTGCGTTCTTCGACAAATCAAAAGATGTCACTACTCAAGAAATTATTAATAAAATTTCAGCTTCAAAATATTTTACCAATAAGCAAATCATTAAAAATGATAAAGAGATTGAAACGGTATTCAAAAAAGGAAAAGTAAAAGCTGTTTTAATTTTCGATAAGGATTTTAGCGAAAAGCTAACAAAAGAAAATAAAACTACGGTTCAAATAATTACCGATGCAACAGATCCAAACACAGCTAACACTATTAACAATTATCTTAGTTCAATTTTGAAAAACTACCAATTGGTAATTAATCATCAAATTAAACATTCTCCTCAAATAAATCCTGAAACTAGGCTAATTTACAATCCAGAGCTAAAAAGTGTTTTCACATTTGTACCTGGAGTAATGACAGTTATATTAATGTTGGTTTCGGCAATGATGACTTCAATATCCATCACTAGAGAAAAAGAAATGGGTACAATGGAAATATTGTTAGTATCTCCAATAAAACCATTTCAAGTTATTTTGGGTAAAGTATTCCCTTATATATTTTTATCAGTAATTAACGCTGTAGTTATTGTTTTACTCAGTATTTTCATATTTAAAATGCCAGTTGAAGGAAGTTTGTTTTTACTGGGATTTGAAAGTGTGTTATTCATCATAAATGCATTATCGTTGGGGATCTTAATTTCTACAATCTCTTCTACACAACAAACTGCTATGATGATTTCATTAATGGGATTAATGCTACCTGTAATTTTACTTTCAGGGTTCATTTTTCCAATTTCAAGCATGCCTTTCCCATTACAAGTTATTAGTCATATAATTCCTGCAAAATGGTTCATCATCATCATTAAAGCAATCATGCTTAAAGGAGTTGGGTTGAGTTTTATTTGGAAAGAAACTCTAATCATATTATTTATGACTCTAATTTTTATAACTATAAGCATTAAAAAATATAAAATTAGACTGGAATAATATTGACTTAAAAGAATAGAGAGAACTATTTTCTCTATTCTAAACAAATAATTTCAAGAGAAAAATGAATACAATTTTATACATCGTTCAAAAAGAATTCAAGCAAATATTTAGAAATAAAGGGATGTTACCTATTATTTTTATATTACCTCTACTACAACTATTAATCTTATCAAATGCTGCAACTTTTGAAATAAAAAATATAAAATTTTCTTATATTGATAATGATAAAAGTTCAAATTCAAGATTGTTAATTGAAAAATTTGATGCTTCTACATACTTTAATGTGATATCTAATTTTTCTTCAATAAAGGAAGCTAAGGCGGCAATGTCAAAAGGAGAAGTCGAAGTAATTTTAGAAATTCCAATTAATTTTGAACGTCAATTATCAAATCATAAAGATACAGATCTTTCCATAACAATAAATGCAATTGATGGGGCAGCAGCAGGAGTACAAAGTGTATATATCAATCAAATTGTACAAACATTTAACAAAAATATTACCATATCATTATCAACCCCAACAGAAAACAAAAGTTCTACTAAAATTATTGAGTCTATTCCTTCCTTTTGGTATAACATTACATTGAATTATAAAACATTTATGGTTCCTGGTATTCTGGTTTTATTAGTTTCTATGATTACTTTATTTCTATCTGGAATGAATATAGTAAGAGAAAAAGAAATAGGAACATTAGAACAAATGAACGTAACGCCAATAAAAAAATCTCAATTTATTATTGGTAAGTTGTTCCCTTTTTGGATTATTGGATTTGTTTTATTAACCATAGGACTTGTTATCTCAAAAATCATATTTAATACTCCTATGGTAGGAAGTCTTTGGTTGATTTATTTTTATACAGCAATTTATCTTTTGGTTATTTTGGGTATGGGACTATTTATCTCAAATTTTACCGATACACAACAGCAAGCCATGTTTATTGCCTGGTTTTTTATCGTAATTTTTATTTTAATGAGTGGGCTTTTTACTCCAATTGAGAGTATGCCGTATTGGGCACAAATTTTAACTGAATTTAACCCCATAAAATATTTTGTAGAAATTATGAGAATGGTAATGCTAAAAGGATCAAATTTTGTAGACATCATACCTCTATTAATAAAAACACTCTTTTATGCAGTAATTATGAATGGTTTAGCCGTTTGGAGTTATAAAAAAACGAATTAAAAATGATAAAAAAAACGCTATTTGTAATAATTATTTTTTCCATGTTGTCTTTTAACACATCAACAATTGAAAAAACGTATTCCTTAACAGTAAAAGCAGAAGGGCTTAGAAACTCTAATGGAGAAGTTATCTTTGCATTATACAATAAAGATGGTTCCATTCCTGATGAAAAATATAAAAAATATTTTAAAAAGGGAGTTTCTATAATTGATAAAGATAATACTACTACTTATACTTTTACAAATTTACCAAAAGGAAGTTATGCTGTAAATATTTTACATGATGAAAATAAAAATGGTAAAATTGACAAGAAATTTCTTCTACCAATTCCAAGTGAAGGCATAGGATTTTCAAATTATGAATCCATTGGAATGTCAAATCGCCCTAATTTTTCTAAAGCGAGTTTTCTAGTAAAATCTGATATTCAAAAAGTTATAAAAGTAATTTATCTGTAATGAAATTAGCTAGTCGTCTACTGTTTATCATTGGTTTTGTCGCAAACGTTGCGCTGGCGCAAACAAATGGGGATGCCACATCAATCCTTAATTTGGATAAAATGGCACAGATTAATCAAGGCGATAGCTATGTAACGTTTCCGTTTGATTTCGGAAATATAGAACCGCTTATGTTTGAAGCAAATGTAAGTCCAAGTTTTAAAATTCGGGAACGTAAGGATTCCAAATTAATGGGTGTCCTTACAAGCCAAATTATTATCAGGATGTATGATGAAACCTCGTATCCTGTAAGAACGCCTAGCTATATACCACAACTCACACTTTATTTTTTAACAGGAAACAAGCTAGCCTCAAAGAAACTGACGTTGTTCGGTCGATTCGCACACCATTCAAATGGCCAAAATGGAACTTTCTATAATGAAGAAGATGGAGAAGTAAATTTGATGACTGGAAACTTTGCCACTAATTTTGTAGAATTTGGCCTAATCAAATCATCTTTTAGCAAACGTTTAAATGCTTTCAAGTTTTTTAAAAGTTCTATTGAAATGCACCCAAAAAGCTGGATGCTTGATGAAATGCAGGGGAAATACAGCGGATTACGTTGGCACAATACTTTTATAGCCTATAAACTTCCTATAGATGATGGGGCTAGTAAAAGTCGAAAGGCAAATTTTTCATTAAAGGCTGAAACTAGCTTGATGTTAGATAATATAAATAATCAAGATACCTTTGATATAAAAAGGTTAAATGCTCGCCTAACATTTTACTATCATCCAAAATTTTTGGAAGACATAGGATTGTTTGTCCAATTTTACCATGGTATGGATTATTACAATATTTATTTCAATAAACAAATTGATATTATTCGATTCGGCATAATGACCGAAATACTAAGATTCTAAAAATTAAAAATGATTAAAACCTCATAATAAATCATCAAAAAATTATAAAATTTTTTAGAATCAATAAATCTAATATAATAAAATGAAAAAAATTTTAATGCTCTTTGTTTTTCTTTTAGCTAACCTGTTTTTAATCGCTCAAAAAAAATTGGAGTTTAACTCAGTTGATTCCCTTTTTAAATATGCCGAAAACTATAGTTTTAAAATAAAAACTGGAGAACAACAAGTTCTTTTAGCAAAATGGCAAAAAATATCTGCACAAGCTGGTTTGGTAAATTTTAGAATGCAAACTTCTTTTTCATTAACAAACAATGTTAAATTACCTATTACATATTTTCCTTCAGAAGCATTTGGAGGTGAGCCTGGTACTTTTAAAGAAGTAACAACTGGACAGAAATTCAAAGGAAATTTGAATTTTTCTCCTCAAATAGACCTTATCAACCCTATAAGTTGGTCAAAGTTAAAAAGTGCTAAAATTAATTCTAAACTTACCGATATAGACAATTTGATTGTAAAAAAAGCACTTTTTGAATCCATTTCAGCAAGCTATTACAATATTATTTCTTTAAAAGAACAAATTGAAATCTCTCAAAAAAACCTGTTTACAGCCGATACTTTACAAGCCATCATGCAAAATAAATATACCGAAGGAATTGTACGCCAACAAGATTTAAATGATGCTACCATAAACAAACTTTCTTTAGAAGATAAGCTAAAACAATTAGAAATATCTCTCAACCAACAGTATTACTCTCTTAAAGTTCTTTGTGACATTCCACAAAATGAAGAGCTCTCCATTACTGAAAATGCAAATTATAACCAGTCATATAAAATTGGGCTACAAGTAAACAATCAATTAAAACATAAATCATCATTGTTAAAAGCCGATTTAGCCAAAGAGGATTTGAGAGCAAATAGATTGGTCCAATACCCAATCGTTTCTATTGTGGCTTATGATGGTTGGCAGCAGAACAGTAAAAATGAATTTTTTGACCCAAACAGTAATTGGGTAAACTCTCAATATATTGGATTAAAACTAAGCATGCCGTTTCCTGATATTAATAAGTTTACACTTACAAAAAGTGCTAAAATAAATAAAACAATTTTAGAATTAGAAGCTGAACATACAAAACAAGAAAATGAGATTGCTAATATTCAATTGATTTTAGACTATGAAAAAGCCTATTCTCAATTTAAAACAGCTAAACAAATTTTTTTGTTAAAAGAAGAAAATTATCAAATGGCATTAAATCAATTTAACGCTTCTATTCTTTCTTCTGATAAACTTCTAATTGCTTTTGACGATATGTTAGTCAGCAGATTTAATTATAGTGCTTCTTTGGCAAATTTATTATATACAAAATCAAAAATTGAAATTAACAATTCTATACAATGAGAGATTCAATAAAAACCATCTTCTTTTTTACAAGCCTGATTTTAATAGGTTCTTGCGGAAAACAAATAACTGAAACCAAACCAATTCGTAAAGACGTTATCGAAACTGTTTTTGCTTCGGGAGTTCTTGTGCCAGAGAATCAATATAATTTAACTTCATTGTCTGATGGATATATCAAAAATTTGAATATTAATGAAGGAGATATTGTAACTACAAATCAACTATTGGCTATTGTTGATAATGAACAAAGCATTATTAACGCCCAAAGTGCTGATAAATTATTAACCATTGCAGCTGCCAACACAAATCCAAATGCACCTGCCCTTAAACAAGCGGAAATTAATCTTGAACTTGCCAAACAAAAACTTATTCAGGATGAAAAACAAGAAAACCGCTATAAAAAATTATATAAATTAAACAGTGTTTCAAAGTTGGAGTATGAAAACATTGCTTTAAACTTAGAGAATTCTAAAACCAATTTCCTATCACTTAAAGAGAATTACAAACTACTTAAGCAACAAGCAGATCAACAATTAATTATACAAAAATCTCAAAAAGATGCGAATAATGTTTCTAAAAAATACAATGAAATAAAAGCCATTGTTAGTGGAAAAGTATATGAATTGAAAAAAGAATTAGGAGATTATATTAGAAAAGGAGATATTATCGCAGTGATAGGAAATGAGGAAAAATTGTATGCTTTATTAAGTGTTGATGAAAGTAATATTTCAAAAGTAAAACTTGGGCAAACAGTAATCATTCAACTAAATACACAATTACAGAAAAATTACAATGGAATTGTAACCGAAATATATCCATCATTTGATGAACAAACACAATCGTTTTATTGCAAAGTAGTATTTGAAAGTGAACTAGACTTTAATATTTCTGGAACGCAACTTCAAGGAAATATTATTATTGAAAGTAAAAATAATGTTTTGGTTATACCGAGAAATTATCTTGGATATGGCAATAAAGTTAAATTAAAAGGTGGCTCTGAAACAATTGTTGAAACAGGTTTTATTTCTAATGATTGGGCAGAAATAGTTAACGGGTTAGATGAAAACACCATAATTATAGCAGATAAGACAAAATGAAACTAAATATAAATTCAGAAATTGCTTATACACATTTAATTACACGCAAAAAGCAAACCATAATAGCTGCTTTAGGTGTAACTGTAGGGATAGGAATATTTATTTTTATGATTTCATTAGTTGTTGGTTTTAACCGCTATTCTGACGAAGCACTATTTAAAGCTGAACCTCATTTAAGAATATATCAAGATGATACTTTAAGCAGACCATTAATAAAACAAATAAAACCAAACTACACAACAATTATAATTAATCCCAAAATTGCCAATTTATCTAATACACTTGTTAATCCTGAAAAAATTATAGCCGATTTAAAAAAACAAGACGATATTGTTACCGTAACTCCGCAGGTTTCTGTTAATATTTTTTATAATAATGGGATCTCTCAAATAAATGGAGTTTCTTCCGGAGTAAATATTTTGGAGGCCAACGCTATGTTTGATATACAATCTACTATGTTGGCTGGAAATGTTAGAAACCTTATGTCAACACCTAATGGAATATTGATTGGGGTAGGGATTGCCGAAAAGTTAAACATTCAATTACATGATAATATAAATATTACTTCCTCAATTGGAGTGGTAAAAATGATGAAAGTTGAAGGTATATTTAAAACTAGTAATTCTAATATTGATTTAACAAAATCATATATAAATCTAGCCATTTCACAACAGCTAATGAAAAAAAGCTCAAGCTATTTGACCGATATTTTGGTAAACATTGAAGACCCAAACGACGCTCCTAAATTTTCAAAACAACTACAAAATTCAACAATTTATAAAGTAGAAGACTGGCAGTCTGCAAATGAACAATCAATGTCTAACAAAAAAACAAGGCAGGTTATGTTCGGTTCAATTTCATTGGCTATTTTATTAGTTGCAGCTTTTGGAATTTATAATATCATCAATATGACTATCAAAGAAAAACTAAATGATATTGCCATTCTTAAAGCAACAGGATTTTCGGGAAAAGATGTGATAAATATCTTTTTAAAAGAATCGTTGATTATGGGAATTATAGGAACATCATTTGGACTATTAATGGCTACTGGCTTAATTAAACTTGTGAGCGGTATTTATATTGGTGGCGATAGAGAATATTTCCCTATCGGCTACGAGACTCCGATATTTATAATTGGTGCTATCCTAGGAGTTTTAATCACTTTAGGGGCTGGCTACTTTCCTGCAATTGGAGCTGCCAAAATTGATCCCATTGAAATATTTAGAAAATAATGGAAAAAAAAGTTATTCTTCAAACCAAAAAAATAAGTAAAATTTTTTACCAACCAATAAAGTTTAAAGCTTTAGACGATATATCGTTTAAAATATTTGACAGTGAATTTATTACGATGGTTGGAAAATCTGGTAGTGGGAAATCAACTTTATTATATATTCTTTCCACAATGGATACAGATTACAAAGGAGAATTATTTATAAATGAAGAAAAAATTACCGGACAAAAACCTAATAATCTTGCTACTATCAGAAATAAAAATATTGGATTTGTATTTCAATTTCATTATCTCCTTCCTGAGTTTTCATGCTTAAAAAATGTTATGATTCCAGCACTAAAACTAGGAATATTATCTTCCAAAGAAATAGAAGAACAGGCTTATCAAAAGCTAGATCTTTTAGGAATAAAAAACCAAGCCTTAAAACCAGCATCTAAACTTTCTGGAGGACAGCAACAAAGAGTTGCTATTGCAAGAGCTTTAATTAATCATCCAAAAATTATTATGTGTGATGAACCTACAGGAAATTTAGATAGTAAAAACACAAGTATTGTTCTTGAAACATTTCACCAATTATCACAAGAATTTGGACAAACTATTATTGCAGTAACTCATGATAATGATTTTGCCAAAGCCTCCAACCGAATTATTGAAATGACCGATGGCAAACTTATTAACAATTCCTGAAATTATTTTTATAAGTATTAAAATAAAAAAACATGCAAAAAAATTTAATATCTGTCAAAAAAAGTTCAGGAGAAATAGAACCATTTGAGATACAAAAACTTGAAGAGTCATTAAAAAATTGTGGTGCGTCTAATCAAGAAGTTAGTACAATAATAAAAAGTGTACATCCTATGATTTATAACAATATTTCTTCTGATGTAATCTATGAAAAAGCTTTTTTTATATTAAAAAAAATCAATAATGTATCCGCTTCAAAATATAGCTTAAAAAAAGCCTTATTTGATTTAGGACCAACAGGATACCCTTTCGAAAAATTAGTAGGGGCTTTATTAAAAGAAAAAGGCTTTAAAACTAAAGTCGGTGTTACATTAAACGGTGAATGTGTTACACATGAAATTGATATTCTAGCACAAAAAAATGGAAATTCTTATGCCATTGAGTGTAAGTTTCATTCGAACTCAAAAGCCGTAAGTAATATTAAAGTTCCATTATATATTAATTCCAGATTTTGGGATATTCAAAAACAGTGGAATTCAAATGTGAAAAACAAAACTCATCTAAAACAAGGTTGGTTAGTGACTAATACAAGATTTACCCAAGATGCCATTAATTATGGTAATTGTATTGGCCTAAAAATGTTGTCTTGGGATTACCCTAAAAATAATGGAATAAGAAAAAATATTGATGAATTTGGTTTGTATCCTATCACTGTTTTAACATCTTTAAAAAAGAATGAAAAAATACAACTCATTAAAAATAATGTGATTTTAGTTAAAGAAATAATAACAAAACCTACTGTTTTAGATGATTTAAAAATTTCATATCATAATAAACTCAAAATAATTGAGGAAGCAGAAAAACTGTGTGACATGAAAATTACAAAATATGAAAAACGAAGAAAATAAAATTGATTTATTAAAAGTAAAAAAAGAAAAGTTACAAAAATTTGATGCTCGTGGCGTACAAACTCTTTTTAGAAATGTTTCAAGAAATCATTATACACTTTTAAATATGGTTGATAATAAAGCCAAAATTATTTTAACAGTAAATTCTATAATAACCTCTTTATTTTTTGGCCTTCACTTTGTAAGTTATGACACTAGAGATATTATAATTAACTTGGGATCCAAAATACTGGTAATCAGTAGTATGCTATCAATGATTTTTGCTCTACTTAGTATGTTACCTCACCGCTACTTTGGAAAGTCATTTAATGAAAGTGGTTATAAAGGGGCTTTATATGCTGAAAATTTTTCGAAAAATTCTTTAACTGAATTCAAACAAGAATTCAAACGCATCATGAAGAGAGGGCAAAATATTTATGATGAGATGATAGATGATCTCTATTTTTTAGGAAAAGTTATTTCTATAAAACAAAAAATTTTAACCTTATCAGTCTTTGTTTTTTTGATTGGATTAATCACCACGATTACTTATACTTTATACACTCTAAACCAATAAAATTTAAATTATATTAAAAAAATTATACTCCAATTCTCCTTATAAATTCCTCTCTGTAATTTTGCCCTATTGGTATTCTTATCTCATCAATAAGTATTCTATTTCGTTGTACAGATTTTATATATTTAAATGAAACAATATATGACCTATGTACTCTAATAAATAAATTTTCTGGTAATTTTTCTTCAATATTTTTAAAGTTACTTAATGTTAATATTGGCTTATGTGAAACCGTAAATATTTTTATATAATCTTTAAGACCTTCAAAATATTTTATATCTTCAAAATTTAATTTTATATTTTCATATTCAGATTTCACAAAAATAAAACTTGGAAAGTTTTTTTTCTCAATGTCAACTTCCCTTTCCTCATTTTTTAATAAGTAGATTTCTTGTGCCCTACTAACAGCTTTCAAAAAACGATGAAAAGGTATAGGTTTAACCAAATAATCAAGCGCGTTTAAATTAAATCCTTCAACTGCGTAATGAGAATAAGCAGTTGTAAAAATAATCAAAGGAGTTATTTTTAAAGACTTCATAAATTCAATTCCTGTAAAGTCAGGCATCTCAATATCTAAGAATATTAAATCAATTTTGTTGTTTTGAATAACTGTAACAGCCTCAAATGCATTGGAACAACTACTAATTAATTGTAAACTTGAAATTCTAGATATAAAATCCTCCAACAATTCAATTGCCAATGGTTCATCATCTATTATTAAACATCTCATTACTTTTTTAATTTTAAGATTAACGCAACATTGAATAAGTTATTAGATTTTTCAATGATTAAATTATGAGAATTTGGATACAATAAATTTAATCTATTTTTAATATTTTCTAGTCCAATTCCTGAACTAAAATTACTATTTTCTTTTTGAGAAATATAATTACTAACATTTAAGCTTAAATTATTTCCTTCAACAATAATTCTTACATCAACAAATGTTTTTCCTGTAAAATCTGTTCCATATTTAAAAGCATTTTCAATAAATGTAATGAGTAGCAATGGTTCAATATTATGATCTAGGTTTCCTTGAATATTAATACGAACTCCACTTGAATCCTTTAACCTTAAATTTTGTAAAGAAATATAATTTTTTATATAATCAATTTCATTTTGTAAAGAAACAAGTCCTTTATTTGTTTCATAAACCATATAGCGCATTAATTCAGCTAATGTGATTATTGCATCAGTTGTAAGATCTGACTTCTTATTAGCCAAAGAATAAATACTATTTAATGAATTAAATAAAAAATGAGGATTTAATTGTGATTTTAAAAACGATAATTCAGCATTAAGTTTTTGAGTTTCTATTAAATTTTTAATTTTTTCATTTTTATACCATTCCATTGATAATTTAATACTTAAACTAATCGCAAATAATAAAAAAATTACAATTCCTTGAATAAAGCCTTCAAAAAAAAGTTTTTTATTTTGAAAATCAGAAAATTTTTCAACGTTAGAAATCAGTTTAATAGAAGGTAAAACATTTAAATAAATAAATAAAAAAAATAAAAAAAAAGTAAATGAAGTAAATATGTACAATCCAATTTTTTTATTAAGTAATAATTTTGGAACTAAAAAGCTGAAATTCAAATAAAATATAACTATGTTTAAAAATAATCTATAATAAAAAAAATCATCGTTGGGTAAATAGTTAAATTTGTTATAAAAAGCACTTAAAACAATTAGAACTACAATCAACCAAGATAGTAAATGTAAAATAACTGAAGGTGCATTTTTTATATTAAACATCCCATAGTTTGTTATATATTAAATCAATAATAGTAAAAATTAGTCAAATATAATTCCTTTAGTTTCAAGATCTTTTTTAGTAACACTTGGTATTTTATTATGTTCTAATTTATCAATTATCAATTCTCCTATAATTTTTGCTTCTTTTTCAGTTTTAAAAGGTTTGTTATCTGTTATCCCTGGAATAATATCTTGTTTAATAATTATTTTATTCTTAGTTGATATTTTATATCCCCAACCATTAGTTAATTTAAAAGTTTCTAAATGATATTTTGTTTCAAATGTATTATAAAATTTAAGAATAAATAATAACACTAATACTATAATAATTACATATTTTTTCATTTAAAAAATTATAAAATAAAGTTTAATAAAATTGAATTCTTAAAAATAAAAGTTATTTAAGCATCCTCATATGGAATTTATGGGTTACTTTAATAACTTTACAAACAATCACAACAGTATTTAATCGTCTAAATCACTTTCTAAATCAGGACGATATTCCCAATTATCATCAAAATAGTAGCTTCCACTTCTACCCATCAAAACAAATGCTCTATCAGAAAAAGAGAAGGCTACAGCATCTTGTCTTGCAGTTCCTTCATAGCTAGGTCTATCCTCCCAAGTATCTGTTAAGGGATTGTACTCCCATAAATTAGTTGTAATACCTGATGCTTCACCTGTTGTTATGTATCCATAACCATTTAAAGAAAAACCAACCCCATTTGATAATAATATTACGTAATCTTCATCTTCATCATCTAAATCTTTTAAACGCTTCCAAGTTTCAGAAATTCCATCAAATTCATAAAAATCATTTTGATACGCTCCATTTTGTATCCCAGTTCCTATATATGCTTTTTCATTTATTACAAATACAGTTGCATCTTTTCTTTTGTTACCTCCAAATCCTAATAATTGAGTCCATTCATTTGTTATGTCATTGTATTGCCAAAAATCTTTAAGTTCGCTACCATCATATCCCGTACCTATATAACCTTTGTCAGAGACTGAAAAACCAATAGCGCCTGTTCTAGCTGTACCTCCAAAATCTGCTTTTTGTATCCATGAGTTAGAGACTGGGTCATAACTCCAAAAATCTTTTAATTCGTCATCTCCATCATAACCTGTCCCGAAATACCCCTTTCCGTTAAGTGCAAAACCTACTGCGGCTGTTCTAGGAACTCCAGGAAAATCCGCTTTTTGAACCCAATAATCTCCATCTTTATCATATTCCCATAAATCATACATATAATCATCTCCATCGTAACCAGCAACAATATATCCTTTATTTCCAATAACAAATGCAGCAGAATTAGCTCTTGAATATCCATCAAAAGATGAACTTTCTAACCAATTTCCCATATCATCATCATCATCTGTTGAACAACTTACTAGAACTATCAATATACATAGTATAGTGCTTTTAAAAATCATTTTTTTTAAATTCATAAACTTTATTTTTAATTTTATAATAAATCTAATTTCAAATTAAACCCAATAAAAAAGCTATCATTTGTTTTAAATTTATAGACGCTTTTATTATTATTTAACAACTCATATTTTGAAGAAAATTGATAACCTATATCAAAAGATAAATTCCAAAATTCATCAACATCATGAGAATATTTAAACCCAGACAGCATCGATTGATATTTTATTTTATCACCATTTTTATTTGCGTCAAAAATTAAATTATCACTAATATTTGAATAAAATCCTTTTGGCTTTAAATAAAGGTTTGCACTATTTGTTTTATTAATGAAATATTCAATTTTTGTAATTGGCATTCCTAATGTGTATGAAACAGAATTATTCAAATTTCTTGAATAACTTAAAATTGGTATTGCCTTTTTTGTTCCAAAACTAGTATTATAAACTATTCCTATATGAATGTGATTATTTTTATTCAATCTGTTAAAAATCAAACTACCATTAATAAAAAAGTCATCAATGGTTAATTCAGATTCAAAATTTGAAGATATTGTTGGAGAAATCCTAGTTTTAATACTCCATTTATTATTAATTAGATGAGAATATCCTAATGAATATTTAAAGGTTTTAAGATTTTCAATAGTATTAGTTTTTATAGTTTCATCTGAATTATAATCTAAATTATAATTTGAAAATAATAAGCTGTTGGTTAATATTCCTTTTTTTAAAGAAAGGGGTAAATTAATAGTAATGGAAGCGTTTTTGAATCCAACTGAATTGGAGTTGTTAAGTGTCGAACTAATATTAGCTTCAAAAGTTTCAACTTCTTGAGCTTTACCTTTAGTTGAAACAATCATTAATAAAAATACCCCTAACCTTAAGTACATTGATCTAAAACTTATTATTATGACACAAAAATATGTTGTACCATTTAATTAAGGATAATAAGATATACAAACTGCAAAAATCTATCTACCTACCTACATACTTCTTCTACTAAACTTCATAAGTATTGTAAATCAGCACTTTAACATTTAATTAACGCTTTTGTAGATGCTTTTTTAAATTTTATATATTTTATTATTTAAAATTTTACCTTTAAAATACATTTGCCAAAAAAAATAATGAGAAATACTATAATTTTGTTATTTATAGGGTTTTGTATTCTAATATCTTGCAATGATGATTCTAAAGAATATTTAGTTGGGGAAGATTTTATTAATTTAGACTCTAAACTTGTCCTAATTGATACTTTAACCCTACTTACCGCAACAATTCAATCTGATTCTATAATAACTTCTGGAACAAATAGAATATTAATTGGAGCCATTAAAGATCATGAATTCGGAGATTTAAAATCACAAAGTTATTTTACATTAGCTCCAAAAGAATTTTATATTGATGAAAATTCAATTTATGATTCAATTGCACTTATTTTACGTTATGATAGGTATTATTATGGTGATACAATTAACCCACTATCTTATAACGTACATGAAATTATTGATGATTTTGAGCCTAAAGACAAAGATCAAACACAATTTTACAATACGTCATATTTAAATTTCAAGGATGAAATATTAGGGGAAAAATCATTCATTCCTTACCCTAATAAAAAAGACTCCATCAATATAATCTTAAATCATAGTTTTGGTGAAAATATTTTCAAAAAAATTCAAAATAAAACAATTGAAAATATAAATGATCTAGAAAAAATATTTAAAGGGATTACAATTATTCCTAATAAAACTAGTAATAATGTCCTAGGTTTTAAAACTCGTATTAATAGCGAGTTGGGTGCTTCAGTAATAAGAATGTATTATACTTTAGATGATGGTCTAAATTCTGACAATGATCGCTTTATAGATTTTGAAATTCGTGAAATTTTTAATAATATTTCAAATAATAAAAGCTCCACCTTATTAAGCCCTATAACAGATAGTGAATATATTTTACCAAGTATAGATACTAATAATCAAATGTATATTCAAGCAGGTACAAGTCTCAATATGAGACTTGAAGTTCCCTTCATTAGGGATTTAACTTCCCTTGAAAGTGAAAATGGTGGAACGGTAATGAATGCTACTTTGAAAATGTATCCTAATCCCGATAATCATGGTTCAAAAATATCAGCAATAGATTCTCTTAAAGTTCTTATTATCGATAATAAAAACAGAATTATAAAACAAGTAATTGGACCTGATGGTAATCCTCTTTATGCTACCTTAAAATCTTATGATGAAGAATTAAATTTTGATTATTATTATTCAGCAGATATTACTTCTTTTATTGAGGAAATTCAAACAAGTACTTATTTAACCAACTATGCTTTATTATTTCAAATGCCTAATAATAATAAATCAGTTGATAAACTTTCAATATATGATAGTGCATCAAACAAAGAAAGTAGAATGAAAATTGAATTAATTTATTTACTGTATTAACCTCTATGAAAACCAAAACTATTCTCTTATATTTTATTTTCTCTATAAACTTAACTTTAAATGCACAAAGTGATTTTAGCTCTCCATATTCAATTTATGGCATTGGAAAAGAGAATTTAAATTTTTTTGGAGGATTTTCAGCAATGGGAAATTCAGGTATTGCTTATAGGTCTTCCTCAACCACAATTAATAAATCAAATCCCTCCTCATTAACAACAATTAAAAAAAATTCTTTTTTATATGAATTAGGTTTTAACAACACTTATTCATTGAAATTTGATAGTGATGTAAGTCAAAAAGAAAACAATTTTAATTTTACTCATTTAGCCATGGCTTTTCCAATTAATAAATATTGGAATATGAGCATAGGCATACAACCATATAGTAAAGTTAATTATGAAATAGACATAATACAACCCATTGAAGGCAGTATTAATAATTACAAAACAAAAATTATTGGTTCAGGAGGCATTAATGAAATCTTTTGGGGGCATGGATTTAAAATTAACAATAATTTATCATTCGGAACTGAATTCGTTGGTTTATTCGGATCAATAAGTCAAGAACAGTGGTTAAATTACGGTTTAAGCTCTACTTATTTAAATGATAAAAATGTTTATTTTAGTTTAGGTGCAACTTTAGGAGTTCAATACACTTTAGGCAGTAAAACAACCTTTGGTGCTACAATTAATTTCCCAACCATATTAAGAGGAGCTGAAGCTACTGTAGGCACAAAATCAAGTAGGATAATTTCTAGTGAATTTAACCAAAATGCAGATGATTTTAACTTACCCTTAAAATTGGGTTTCGGAATTAGCTCTCAATTAAATAAAAAAATTTTAATAAACGTTGATTACAGAATAAAATATTGGGAAAACACAAATCAAACCAATAATGCATCTACCTATATCAATCAATCAATATATGCTATTGGAATTGAATTTAAATCTCCTTCTAATCATACTAGCTATTTTGGTAGAATCAAATACAGAGCTGGTATAAATTATGATTCTGGCTACTTAAACATCAATAATAAAAATATTAATCGTTATAGTTTTTCTTTAGGTCTAGGTCTTCCCACCTCAAAAAGTAACTTTTCATCTTTTATAAATTTAAACTATTCCTATGGGAAAGAAGGAACAACCGATAGGGGTTTAATCCAAGAAAATTTTCATAAGCTGTCTCTTAACTTAAGTATGTTTGGAAATTGGTTTCAAAAACCTAAGATTTTTTAAAAAATTAATTTATCATTTTAAGAATTCCCTAAAATTCTCTTTCGTAATCACTTTCACTTCTGTATTGTAGGTATTTACAAACGTTTTAGGAATTTTAATTTTACTTTTTGGATTCCATTTTATTTCAAATCCTGTAACTTTTCCTGCATTTTCCTCCACATAATCAATTTCTTGTTGCTGCACGGTTCGCCAGAAATAGCCTTTAGATAATGAACTAGTATAGGCGTTGTATTTTAATCTTTCTGCTATTAAAAAATTCTCCCAAAGATTACCTTTATCCTGACGAACTTCTAACGGATTTAAATCACCAATAATCATATTTCTAACGCCTGTATCATAAAAATATATTTTTTGATTGGTTTTTATTTCATTTCGTAAGTTTTTACTAAAACTTGGCAATTTGAAAACGACATAGGCTTGACAAAGTAAATCAATATAATTAGAGACAGTTTTTTTATCGATACCTAGTAATTGAGCAAGTTCATTATAACTCACTTCGCTGCCTATTTGAAATGCCAATGCGCGCAATAACTTTTCTAAAATTTCAGGTTTGCGAATACCCCCATAACTCAATATATCTTTATAAAGATAACTATCTGTTAATTGTTTTAAAATGTCTTTTTCATCCCCAAAGTTATTGATAACATCTGGGTACATTCCGTATACAACGCGAAGCTCTAGTTGTTGTTGTGCTTTTAAATAACCAACATTATCTTCAAACTCATTCCACGAAATAGGATATAATTGATACTCCCATTTTCTTCCAGTTAAGGGTTCTTGTGTTTGGTTATTGAGCTCAAAAGCAGACGAACCACTTACCAGCAGTTGAACAAGTTTAAGTTGATCTGTGATTAACTTTAGTGTTAGACCAATATTTTCAATACGTTGGGCTTCGTCAATAAACACAACTTTATAGTTTCCTATAATATTTTTAAGCTGCTCTATATTAGGGTTCGTAAGTAGTTTTCTAACCGTTGGATCATCGCCATTAAGAAATAGATGTTCTTCATCCTCTAATAATTTATTAAAAAGAGTAGTTTTACCTACCTGGCGAGGACCAATTAAAAGAATAGCTTTACCTTTACCAAAACGATTAACAATTAATTTTTCTAAGTCTCTTTTTATCATAATTAGCGATTGTAATCCCCAAATATACTATTTTTTAGGGATTATATTCCGCAATATTTAGATAAATTTTAAAATACCCTATTATTTATATCCCTATCTAATTACTAATTAAACTGAACCATCCAATTACACATTTTACTATAAGGTATAAAACTGGTATTAAGTTACAAAAAGCATTGGAGTTTTTCAACATTGTTTATTTGAGAGTCTTCGTAAATTAAAATTCAAAGATTTGGCAATACATTATTTTAGTGCCAAACCTTTGACTAGTTTCTCTTATCCCCACTCCCCCTATCAAAAGCTACCAAATTAAACAACTGTTGCATTCTTGAACGCACTCGATTTCCATAATGTTCTTCAAGTTCTTTAGCATTCAAGTTGGTAGTGCAATGCGTTTTAAATCGGTATTTTAAAAATAAATCGTGACGAGAAAGTAATACCTCGCCCATTACATTGCAATCTTTTCCAAAAAAACGTCCAATGGGTTCTATTCCTTGTCCTAAAAAAGTAATTCTCATTGATGTATTTTGTTAAGTTTTTCAAATATTATCTTCATAGATACATCAAGCCCTTTCGCTAATTTGTCAATATTTTCGAGAGAAATGTTTTTTTCTCCTCGTTCAATCATTCTAATATATGTTCGATGTAAGTTTGAACGAAAACCTAGTTCTTCTTGAGAGATGTCTTTTTCCTTTCGAAGTTCCCTAATTATTTTTCCAAAATTCAGGGATAATTCTGTGTTCATTAAGTATACTATAGTTAGCACAAAGTAAGTTTAATATTAATTTCTTACTACATACTAAGGTTAGCAATTCAATGTTGTTGGAATTTTAACTCTTTTAGTTTTTGAACTTTGAAATTTAGCAAAGGGAAAAACCAAAAGTGCTAAAATATACGGCTGGATTCAGCTTGTGTACAACAGTATAAGCTCTGATTTCGGCATGGAAAATGTCGGAGACTTTTCCACTGTTGAAATCAAGGTGGTTAAAAATACAACAAACTTTTTTTATTAAACGAAAAGCCACACTGAATTATTAGGTATTGTTGGCATACGTTAATTTTATTCTGTTTTATTTATAAAGTTCATTTTGACTCCCAAACAATCATTAAATTCAGATTCACAGTTTAGTTCAAATCCACTTTTAGTTATCACTCCACTATATTTTAAAATATTTTTTGAGGTTCCAATTAAAATTTCTCTGTCAAGTTGATTTTGTGTTTTAATTATTTTCATTTGAGAGTTCTCATAAAGCTTCCTTTCTCCAATCTCAAATTGAATATTATTTTTTTTAATAATCAGTTTACTCATTTTGACTTTATAGAAAAAGACTCCGTGTTCATCTGAACTTTCAGTTCCGAAATAAAATCCATTTAATTTGTTGTCTAATGTGTCAATTACTATGTAATGATTTTCAGCTAACTCGTTACTTTTATATTCGTAAAATCCAATTAAATCAAATTCTATTGTTTCATTGTTCGATTTTTTCTCTGAATTACAGCTAAAGAGACTGAGTAATATTATTAATATGGATATCTTTTTCATAATTTATACCAACCTGATATATACTTATATCAAATAATTTTTTATCTTATTTTAATTAAAGAATAAATGTACTTTTTATGGTGCTTATTGTTTTAATAGTGCAATTTTTTGCTTGTTAAATATACTCATTTTAAGGTTTAGAATTATTCTATTTTAGTGAATCCAACAATTTTGGTTATACATTATTACTTGCTGTACTTTTATTTTTCCAGTTTTCAAATGTCATTTCAAATTTTATTTCTCCTTTTCCGTGAGTTCCAACTTTTTTCCAATCCGATTTTCTATAAAAAATTTCTGCTCTTGTGTTTGGTGCAGTTCCCAATCAAACATTTTTAGAAGTTTTATTAAAGTACCAATTTAACATCAAGTCGTGTAATTGTCTTCCAATTCCTTGTTTGTCATGGTTAGGGTGTACAAATAGTGCCCAAATATTATTTTCTATTAAGTCCACTAATGAAAATCCAACAATTTGATTGTCAATTTCACACACCCTGCCTATTCCTCTTATTGTAATAAATTCCAAACAATAAGTATCAGTTACTAATTCAGGACGGGTCATTATGTGTGGTAACGTGTTTATATAAAATTAGTTGCGTGCTTTAAGCAACTAATTTAGCAAATACAAACCGAATAGAAAATTCGCGAAGATTTTCGTAAGTAGACTAGAACTATCAATAAATTATATACGGTGTTGGCAATAGTTTTATCCATAATAACTTATTACTCTTTTATATTAGGGGAATTGATTCTGCCAGAGTTTAGCCCTCTTATTGAAAGAGATTTAACAGCTTTTTTTTCATCAAGTTCAAATAAAATTTGCATATTATATCTAGGGTTGTCACTTTCAACTAAAAATAAGGTTCTAGTAAATGGCCATATTTCAAGAGGTTCATCCCAATAATTAGATTCTAAATATAATTTATTATCCTCTAAATAAATTCTTCGGTTTCTTTTTTTATCTACAATATACTTTCCTAGATAAGGTGTAATATTATTTATTTTATTAAGATGATAATCAGGTATTTTTTCATTTAATAATTTTAGTGAATTTAAGCTTTCCAAATGTCTTGGGTTATCCTCTAATGCTATTTTAAAATATTTAACGCTTTTGTTTTTGTTTCCTTTTTCCAGATATAACCTTCCTAAGTTATAATTGGTGAGATACCAATTTGGAAATGCTTTATTAGATAATAATAGGGTTTCAATAGCTTCATCTAATCTTGCATTATTTTGAAGATAAAGACTAGTTTGAAGTAATTCTCGCCAATCTAATTTTGTTAAGTACTCTTTTTCGTGCTTAAGTATCTCATTTATTATTTTCTCAGTGTAATAAAATCCATTATCAGAAATATGTTGACCTATAGAAGATGGGTTTAAAGGCTTCTTTAGTCCTTTCTCAAAAGTGAAACTGTGTTCATATAATTTTTTATCCTTTTCTTTGAATGAATCAAAGCCTTTTAAGTTTGCATCAAAAAAGTCTCCAATATAACTAGTCATTTCAATATAAAAGTTATAGATCATTCCTTTTTCAGATAAAGATAGCGAGTCATTTGTAGTCGTCTCATACAATAAATTTAAGCCAGAGAAATAACTATGTTTGTTATGATTAAATCTTATTAAGGCTTTATTAGAATATTTAACCTTATCATAAAAAGTAGAAGGATTTTGTTCAGGGTTCTTTAGGTTTTTTCCAATTAATAAGAGATTTGAAGAAAAATCATAAGGATTGTAAAATTCACTTTTTTTAATTAAATCTAACCATCCTTGAGACATAATTGATCCATCTAATGAAATAGTTGCATCAATGTCTTTATTTTTTGAAGCAAAAATGATATTTGATAATCCCCCTAAGCTAAAGCCAAAAGTGCCAATTTTTTCACTTTTGTGCTTTCTTTTAGCAAAGCCTAGTAGATAAGCTAAGTCTTCTGCTTGCGTATGTACATCTCTAAGTGTTCTGGTTTGTAATAAAGTATATTCACCTTTAGCCATAACAGAAAATATAATATACCCTTTACTAGCTAAATATTCACAGATAATACTGTTATCTGAAGCAGAGCTATTCATAGGTGGAGCATAAATAATTATTGGAAAATCTTTTTCAACCTCTTCAGCATTTAAAAAAGCATGAGTTTTTTCATTTAAAAGATTAGTAATAACATTTTGCTTTGTAGTTTCAGTTTGATTTATGAAGTTCTTAATTGCATCTATTTTATTATTAGGAGTGTTTTTTTTAAAATCAGTTTCTGATGCCCAATATCCAATATAATCTTTATACTTCATTCTTTTTGAAAAATTAATTTTTTTTGCAGGGTACCAAACAGATATTTGCATTGGCCTTCCAATAGGGTTATTGGTTCTTGCTTTATAGTAATCATATTTGTTTAAATAAGACCTACTTTGGTCATAAGTATGAATGACTTTGTAGCCAACGGGGTATTCGCCATACTCTAACTGTTTTGTTATTTCATTTTGACAATTAGCTTTTAATGAATTGATTAGTATTGTGATTACAATTAATAAAAAATTATATTTCATTTTTGAACAGTTAAAGTTTTTTTGTAAAGACAATTGTTTATTTAAATTGTTACAGTTACGATTTTCTTTTTTTAAATTATGCCTACTTGTTATATGCTTATATTATATACATTTGCCCCTATTTTAATTCAAAAATAAGGTACTTTTATATTTGTTTATTGTTTGATTGGTAAATTTATTTTTTTAGAATTATTCTTCTTTGAGAAGAGGGTATTTATAAATTTCATCCGTTAAATATTTATACCAATTCCAAAACTTTATTGGTTTTCTTTCAAATACTCTAAAAATAACTGTGTCTGATGTCTAAGGGTTTTCTTTTTTGAATAATTCGAATTTTTTATTCATCAACTCTATGTTTCTCCCCTTTTCTTTCAATAAAATAAAATTAAATTCATTGTTTTTTGTTTGAAAATTATATAAATTAAGGATTTTATTATATCCTAAATTTAAAAAACTTAAGTTTGAAAAAATGATAATGACAAATACAAATAATATAATTCTAATTGAAATTTTCATAATATATAATTTTAATTACAAACACCAGAATTTGAAGCATGCATTATACTAATAAATAGAGTTATCACTTTTAGGTAGTACCAGTTTTATTTCATAAGTTCAATTAAAATCCCAATTGTTCCAATTATAAAACATAAAGGCGAAAATAATTTTGTATCCAATTTCCCGAAATCTGTTTTCTTTACACTTTTAAAAAACCCAACATACTTAAATTCTCCAATTGCTCTCAAAAGAAATATTATTGGAATTATCCAACTTCCATATTTTATAATCCAATTAGGTAGATTGTACTCAATAACTCCAGATTTAAGAATGTAAAAAATTCCAAATATTGTTAATCCAATTCCAACTATGGCACTATCAATTTTTTTTGGATTCAAAACTCTTTCTCCACTTTCTTTTGTCGGTAATGATGCCTCAAAACCAAATTTACCTCCAACAACCCAATTAAAATGAATTAGTCCAAGTCCAATTAGTACAGTACTTAGTAAAATTGATAAAATCATAATCTAAAGTTTTTTTGCTCTCAAATTAATATTAATGTATTTTTATAAAATTTATTAATGCATTTACCCTTTCAATTTTAGCTTAAATGTAAGCGTAAATTTTATATAGCCTAAGTTAACAATTCATTAATTTCAACTACTAATCAGAAAGAACAAAAGAGAGGGATTGGGTTATGATATTACGTAGAGAAATTCATCTCGTCAACATTGATAATTCCCTCTCTTTTTCTATTTGTAATCAATTACTTTTCCATTAGTCAAAATGCTATTCCAATGCGTTTTGTTCGTATAGCAGCCTGGGATTACTTCTTCATGTTTTTCCCTAAACTCCAAAATATTTTTGGATTGCATTTTACATTGATAAATTCAAAGGTCTCCACATTGGTTGAAGTGAATATTTTGTCTTCGACAGAAAACACCAAAGTAACTTTATAAAATGACATTTTTTCTATCATCCTATTAGCGAAAGACAATAAATTTCAGCAAGTTTCTATGTCCATTACTCACTTTTTTCAGCAAATCCAAGTATGTAACCATTATTGTCCTTTAGATAAAATTCACGCATTCCGTACCAGGCCGTTTTCAGTTCGGTTGGATTCAAACCTTCGTCTTTTATTTGCTTGTAAAAGTCATCAATTCCGTCAATTTCCATATAGAACGATACACTTGCTCCCATTGAAATGTCTTTTGCTAGAAGAACATCTTGTTTGAAGCTGTCAGTCCGCTGAAACATCATTTCTATATTGTCTTTACTCACCAAGGCGTAAACATAATTCTTTCCGCCTGTCAATGATTGTTCAATTCCATCCTGCGTTTCGGGAACCACTATTACCAATGAAAAACCTAAAACGTTTTGATAAAATTCAATGGTTTCTCTAATACTCTTTACCTCAAAATTGGGGGTTAATTTGTTTGCTTTCATTTTTTTATTTTTTAGTTGAAAACACAAATTTACGTTGTCTGAATGGTGGTCAATTGTAAAAATCGGTCATTTTCGTTCAAATACAAATTAGTTGGTGTCGAGCCTGTAATCTGCTTTACCTGCTTGATAAAATGGGCTTGGTCGTAATAATTATTTTCTGGAAAAAGTTTACCATTTGCAATATGTTTTAATGATGAATGACATTTTAAGATATTGCAGAATGTTTTAAGTGAAAAACCGAAACGACTGTTAAAATATCTGTTAATTTGCCGTTTGCTCCAAAAAGTCCTTTCTGAAATTTCTTGGACTGAAATTTCACCTTTTCGATCATAAATAATCTTGAAAAGTTCAAATTTTCTACTGTCAATTTCTTTTAGGTTTTTGAGTCCGTATTTTAATTTTTCGGTTATTGAATCGGTAAATTTTTCGAAATTTCCAAAGTCGAAATTTTCACAGCCAAAAAAATTAGTTGGCAAGTTTGTTGTTGTGTTTTTAAGTTCTTTGATTGACTTTTTAAAAATATACTCAGCTGAAATCAGTTTGAAGCAAACGCCAATCAATTTGATATTTTTTGGTATCGAGATTTGAATTTGTTTTGTCCAAACTCCTGTCAACGATACTTTGGTAATTTGCCCATTTTTAATTTCAAAAATCAGGTCAAAAAATCCGTCTGGAAGTATTTCATAGTAGCATTCATTTTCGCAAGTCTCAAACTCCCAAAAACTTTTTATGAAGTTGGAAATAAATCCTTTGGTATGTTTTTCTTGGTAGCTCACTCAGTTTGATTAAATAACACACAACTAGTTTCTTATAAGATTTGCACGACTGAAAAATCGGAGGTTTTCAGTGATAACAAACCGTTTGTTGAATGTTTATTGTTTTTTATTAGCTCAAATTTAAGTATAAATTATATAAATATTTGTTGTAGACTGAGCTTTATTTTATACTTTCAATCCAATTACATATCATTCTATCATTCATGTTAACAATTATTTTTTTGTCAATGCTAGCTTTATCCCAAGTGTTAAAAATAGTACGCCTGTTATTTTATCCAACCAATTTTTTATTTTATAGTTTTTTCGAATTTGATTCGACAATTTGGACACGAACAAAGCTAAAATTAGACACCAAATTGTTCCTGTTGTTAGAAATGTAATTCCTAGAATCAAGAAAGGTAAATAGTTTACCTCATAACTTGGATCAATAAATTGTGGTAAAAATGCAAGAAAAAATAATGCTACTTTAGGATTCAGAATATTAGTAAAGACTCCAGAAATATAAATTTTTCTATAATTAGTAACTTGATTTTCTTTACTTAATTCAAAGTTCTCATCTGGCTTTTTAAGAATCGCTTTAAACCCTAAAAATATCAAATATGCAGCACCAACGTACTTCACTATTTCGAAAGCTATGGCAGATTTTTCAAGAATTATAGAGAGCCCTAACGTTGCAAAAATTATATGAAAAATTGCTCCTGTTGATATTCCCAACGCAGATAAAACCCCTGCCTTTTTCCCTTGAGAAATACTCCTTCCAAGTATATACATTGTATCTGCTCCAGGCGTTAAATTCAAAATTAGTCCAGCTATTAAAAAAGTTTCAAAGTTTATTATTCCAAACATAATTATTTTGTTTTAAATTTTCATTCCCTATAATCAGAGAATACAATATCACCATCTAAGTCAGACACAATGACTAGATTTGAGCCTTTGATTCGTATTGCTCCACCAGAAGGTATATAGTCTCATAAGAAGTACCCTATATATTTGATTTAGAATTACAGCAAACTGTGAATAAGATTTCTTATCGAAAATCATTTTATATTGTTTGGTCTAATATTATTAATAAGTTTACCTTCTTTAAATTCCTCTGTCTTATCATTATTAGGGCTACAACTTATGTGAAAAAAGGTAAACAAAATAATAAAATTAAAATAGATTTTCTTTTGCTTTCATAACTCATCAAGTTTAAATGTTGCTAACAAATATAGATTATTTTTTTAAGTAAATGTAACTAACAAAAGACGGAGAAAGTTCTCGAACAATTATTGTAATATTATCTATCATTAGTTAGATGTAGCACCTAATTATTTTGTCATTTTTAGATAATTATAAAATATATGTAACATTTAATCAGGACAGGATTACTAGTTTTAAAAGCTTCAAAATAAGCTAAGTGGTAAAACTATACCAGCTGTAATTCCTATAATTATATTCAATCCAAAAGTAAGTTCCACATCATTTGGGTGTACCCAATAAAAAGCAACACTAAATATTACAGCTAAAATCATAGTACCCATAAAAGTATTTTTCTTACCAAATTTAGCTGAGACAGGTTTTGCAAGTAAAACACCTATTAAATTTGAATTAAAAAAGTCACATAAAAAATATATCCTAACAAAAAAAACCATAACTATTCAGGGAACGTATACGTATTGTCTAGTTCGGCTGTAATGAGTAGTAATGAGTCTTTTATTTTAATGATGAAAACATTGCCAAACACCAAAGTAGTGGGTATGACAACCTATGGAGCTTCAGGAAATCCTAAGGCCTATGATCTCTCAAATGGCATTAAAGTTTACTTACCATCATGGAAAGCCTATACCCTTGAAGGAGATTTAATTGAAGACCATGGCATTAAACCAGGTATTGAAATCATAACAACTGAAAAAGAATTCATCAATAGATGATGTACTTATTGATCGGGTATTAAAAATGATAAAAAAACAATAAATTAAAAGATATGAGAAATAGCTTAATAATTCTACTTGCTTTGTCTTTTACATCTTGTAAGAGAAATAATCAACTTAATCTAAATCAAATAACTACAAACTACAATAATAAAAAATTAAAGATTGAAAGAGTTGAGTATTTAATTAATAGGATTGATTCTTTTAGTAATGGTCTTATTTGGAACAATAAAGGGTATGGTTTAATTGAAAAAGATTTTACTGATTCATTATTTGGTTTCTCTTTTTATGGAAAAAGATTTGATAATCAAAATGAGGTTATATATTATAAAGGTAATGGTTTTATAATCTCTCCAAAAACAAAGAGTTATTCAATAAAAAATAATCTTGGGATACGATCAAGACCTAAACTTTAATAATTATAATTACAACTTCATTCTAATAATTTAATTAAGTATTAAAGATTAAGATTTGATATCAATTTAAATTAGATTTTAAAATCAGCAAAATGTTGTACCTATGTTGTACCTGAATAAAAAAAGCCACTCAATATTGAGAGGCTTTTGTGCGGCTGAAGGGAGTCGAACCCCCACGCCTTGCGGCACTAGATCCTAAGTCTAGCGTGTCTACCAATTCCACCACAGCCGCGAAATTGGACTGCAAATATACACAATACTTAGAAAATGCAAAGTAGTTATTCCATATTTTTTTCATTAATTTTAAATCAGATAAAAATGTGTATTTTTGAATAAAATAAATTTTAATTTTAATGGAAAATATTAAATCCTACGTCAGTCAACACAAAGACAGATTTATAAATGAACTTATTGAATTACTAAAAATCCCATCTATTAGTGCAGATTCTGCTTACAGTCAAGATGTTTTAAATACTGCCGATGCTATTAAAATAGCTTTGGAAAAAGCTGGCTGCAACCACGTTGAAATATGTGATACTCCAGGTTACCCAATAGTTTACGGAGAAAAAATAATAAATAAAGATTTACCTACTGTTTTGGTTTATGGACATTATGATGTTCAACCTGCTGATCCTATAGAATTATGGACTTCTCCTCCATTTGAGCCTGTTATTAAAAATACAGAAAAACATCCTGACGGAGCCATTTTTGCGCGTGGCGCTTGTGATGATAAAGGTCAAATGTATATGCATGTAAAAGCATTGGAATACATGACCAAAACTGGGAATCTTCCATGTAATGTTAAATTTATGATTGAAGGTGAAGAAGAAATTGGCTCATCAAGTTTGGCTTGGTTTGTAGAACGAAATCAAGAAAAACTTGCGAACGATGTTATTTTAATTTCAGATACTGGAATGATTTCAAATTCACAACCATCTATCACTACTGGATTAAGAGGGTTGAGTTATGTTGAAGTTGAAGTTACTGGCCCTAACAGAGATTTACACTCTGGTTTATATGGAGGAGCTGTTGCAAATCCAATTAATGTGTTAACAAAAATGATTGCTTCTTTGCATGATTCTAATAATCATATTACTATTCCTGGCTTCTACGATAAGGTTGAAGAATTATCGTCTCAAGAAAGAGCTGAAATGGCCAAAGCTCCTTTTTCATTAGAAAATTATAAAAAAGCTTTAGATATTGATGATATATATGGAGAAACAGGTTATACAACAAATGAAAGAAATTCAATTCGGCCAACTTTAGATGTTAATGGTATTTGGGGAGGCTATACTGGTGAAGGAGCCAAAACAGTAATTGCAAGTAAAGCGTATGCAAAAATTTCTATGCGTTTAGTTCCAAATCAAGATTGGAAAGAAATTACTGATTTGTTTATAAAACATTTTGAAAGTATAGCTCCAAAAGCTGTAAAAGTAAAAGTAACACCTCATCATGGAGGTCAAGGTTATGTTACTCCAATTGACAATATTGGATACCAAGCAGCTAATAAAGCTTACACAGAAACTTTTGGCATTCCTGCAATTCCTCAACGTTCGGGAGGAAGTATACCAATTGTTGCTCTATTTGAAAAAGAACTTAAAAGCAAAACTATTTTAATGGGATTTGGTTTAGATAGCGATGCCATTCATTCTCCAAACGAACATTTTGGGGTTTTCAATTACTTAAAGGGTATTGAAACCATTCCATTATTTTATAAATATTTTACTGAAATGAGTAAATAAAAAATAAAAAAACCGTTCATATGAACGGTTTTTTTTATTATCACATATTGACAATTATATTTTACAACTCATTTACCAAATCAGCACTATAAAAGCCACCTTTATTTTCTTTTCTAGTTTTAGAAAATTGCGTTATTAAATATGCAGTAGTAATAAGATTTCTAAGCTCACACAAATCTACCGATAGTTCGGAATGATCGTATAATCTTTTATTATCTTCATACAAAACTTTTAATTTTCTTTCTGCACGTAATAATCGTTCATTTGAACGTACAATTCCTACATAATTACTCATAATTGTCTTCACTTCATTTCTATCATGAGTAATTAATATTTTTTCCATGTTTTTAACAACACCACTATCATTCCAAACAGGTATTTGCTTCGGAAATTTAATTTTTGAAAAACGTTTTTTTAAATTTTCAAAAGCATTATGTGAAAAAACCAACCCTTCTAATAATGAGTTAGAGGCTAATCTATTTGCTCCATGAAGCCCCGACCTAGTAACTTCGCCACTTGCATATAAGTTTTTAATGGAGGTTTTTCCTTTTTTATTAACATTTACACCTCCACAAATATAATGTTGCGCTGGTGATACTGGAATAAAGTCTTTCCTCACGTCAATCCCTAAACTCATACATTTTTCAGTGATATTTGGGAAATGCTTCTGAAATTCTTCAAAATTAATATGTGTACAATCTAAATATACATAAGGAGCTCCACTTTTTTTAAGTTCACTGTCTATAGCTCGAGCAACAATGTCACGCGAAGCTAATTCTTCCCGTTCATCATATTTGTGCATAAAGCGTTTTCCATTAAAATCTCTTAAAATTGCTCCTTCACCTCTAACTGCTTCAGAAATAAGAAACGCTGGGTATTCTCCTGGATTGTACAGTGCTGTTGGGTGAAATTGTATAAATTCAACATCTGATATTTCAGCTTTTGCTCTATAGGCCATAGCAATTCCATCACCTGTTGCAATTACTGGGTTAGTTGTAGTAATATAAACCTGACCTATACCACCTGATGCCAACATTGTAACCTTTGATGAAAAAGTTTTAACAATGCTCTTTTTCTCATCTAATACATAAGCTCCATAACAAGTAATTTTCTCTTGTCGTTTTGTTTGTTTCTTTTTTACCTGATGCTCAGTTATTAAATCAATTGCATAATGGTATGTTAAAAAATTGATATTTTCAAATTTTTCAACTTGTTCAATAAGAGCTCTTTCTATTTCAGCTCCAGTAATATCTTTGTGATGTAAAATTCTATCTTGTGAGTGACCTCCTTCCCTACCTAAAGAATAGGTTCCATTTTTATCTTTATCAAATTTAGTTCCCCAATCAATAAGTTCTTGTAAACGTTTAGGTGCTTCTTTTACCACCATTTCAACAACTTCTTCATCACAAATACCATCACCAGCAATTAAAGTATCTTTTATGTGTTGATCGAATGAATCTACTGTTTTATCCCAAACTGTTGAAATACCTCCTTGAGCATATTTGGTATTGCATTCATTTTTTTCATTTTTAGTTACTATAGTAATTTTGGCGTCTTTAAAATGAGTTGCTGTTTTTAAAGCAAATGTAAGTCCAGCAATACCTGAACCAATAATTAAAAAATCAGTTTTATGTATCTTTTTTTCAGCATTCATTCATATAAATGGTTATTTGGAAAGCTCCAACATGCGTTCAATTGAGACTAGTGCCTTTTTACTTAGCTCTGGGTCAACATCAACATTAGGTAGTTCGTGTTTTAAGCACAAATATAATTTTTTCATCGTATTCATCTTCATATAAAAACACTCACTACAATTACAGTTATCGTCTTCTACAGGTGCAGGAATTAAAATTTTATCTGGTGATTCTTGACGCATTTTATGTAAAATACCAACCTCAGTTGCTACAATAAAAGTTTTAGCTTTACTAGTTTTTACATAATTTAATAACCCAGAAGTTGAGCCAACATATTTGGCTACTTTTAGTAAATGAGCTTCAGACTCTGGATGTGCTATAATTTCAGCTTCTGGATTTTCAGCATATAAATTTAAAATTTTATCAATTGAAAATGCTTCATGAACCATACAAGCTCCATCCCAAAGCAACATATCTCTACCTGTTTTTTTAATTAACCAAGCGCCTAAATTTCTATCGGGTGCAAAAATAATTGGTTGTTCTTTAGGTATCGAATTTATAATTTTCTCTGCATTTGACGATGTACAAACAATATCTGTTAAAGCTTTAATTTCAGCTGAAGTATTCACATACGAAACAACTAAATGATTTGGGTGTTGTTTTTTAAAAGCTTCAAAGTCAGCTGGAGGACAAGAATCTGCTAAAGAGCAACCAGCTTTTAAATCTGGTAATAATACTTTTTTGGTCGGGTTCAAGATTTTAGCTGTTTCAGCCATAAAATGAACCCCTGCAAAAACTATAACATCTGCATTTGTAGTCGCTGCCTTTTGAGCCAATGCTAAACTATCTCCAACAAAATCTGCAATATCCTGTATGGCATCTTCTTGATAATAATGAGCTAAAATTACTGCATTCTTTTCCTTTCTAAGTCTATTAATTTCTTCAACATAATTAATATCTTTTGGGGTTTCTACATCTAAAAACCCTTTTTCTTGTAACTTATTTTTAGCTTCTTCTAAGGTAGTCATAAATGGTATTTTACTAAATTAAAACCAATAAATATGCCAAACAATCGGATAAAAATCCGATTGTTTAAGCGTATGCAATGTATAAAAACTTATTATTTTAGACAAGATTTCTAAAAATGATTTGATTTATTTCACTTGAAATCTCCAACCAAATTTATCTTCAGCTTTATTTCGTTGAATATCTGTAATACTTTTTTTAATAAAAGAAGCGTAGCTATCGTCAATCTTAGGGAGTTCAAATTTTTCACCTTTGTGAGCAAATCCTAAAATAGGGCTAATTACCGCTGCGGTTCCAGCACCAAACATTTCTTTTAATTCACCTTTTTTAGCAGCTTCAATAATTTCAGTAACTCTAACTGGTCTTACTTCTACTTTTATTCCTTTATCTTCAGCAAATTGAATGATACTTTTACGTGTTACTCCATCTAAAATTCTATCACTTGTTGGAGCTGTTAATAAGGTATCATTAACTCTAAAAAACACATTCATAGTACCAGCTTCTTCCAAAAATTCATGATTTGCTGCATCGGTCCATAACACTTGTTGATATCCTTCTTTCGCTGCTAATTTTGCAGGATAAAATGATGCTGCATAATTACCAGCAGCTTTTGCATAACCAACTCCACCATTAGCCGCTCTACTATATTTATCTGCAAAAACAACTCTTACTTCCCCTGCATAATATGCTTGTACTGGTGAACAAATAATCATAAATTTATATTTGTTGGATGAGGATGCAGATACACAATTCTCAGTTGAAATAACAAAAGGTCTAATGTACAATGAGTTGTCAGCTCCTTTTTGAACCCAATCACTATCCATTTTTATTAATGTTGTTAATCCTTCAAAAAAGTAATCTTTTGGAAAAGGAGGCATATCTAAACGCTCTGCAGACTTATTAATTCGTTCTTGGTTTTGGTCTGGTCTAAATAACCAAACATCATCATTATCATCTTTATAAGCTTTCATTCCTTCAAAAACAGCTTGTCCGTAATGAAATACTTTAGCAGAAGGATCAAAAGAAAGTGCTTGATAAGGTCTAATTTTTGGAGTTTGCCATTCACCATTTTCATAATCACATTCAAACATATGGTCTGTAAAAACCTGACCAAATTTTAAGTTGTTAAAATCAACTTCTGAAATTTTTGATTTTTCAATTTTTTCTATATGTAAAGCCATAACACGTCTAAATTTAATTTAAACAAAATTACTTATTTTTTTTAATTAATAATTTCAAACCTCACTTAAGTTAATTGCTTATTTTTAATATATTTGCCTAAAATGTTGAATTTAAATAAATTGAAATGAGAAAAAATACCATATTAGTAGTTTTGGCTTTATTTTTTTTAGCTTCATGTAAAAATGAAAACAATAAAAATATTGAAAAACAACAGATTACCTACCTTTCTTTTGGAGATACAATTAATGATAGTAATGTGATATCGAAAGAGCAAATGGCAACCAACTATAAAGGACTAAAAGAAGGAGATACTATCCATGTAAAATTTAGTTCTAAAATCAATTCTGTTTGTAAAAGCAAAGGTTGTTGGATGAATTTAGATTTAGGAAATAATCAAGAATCATTTGTGAAATTTAAAGATTATGGCTTTTTCATGCCTCTTAATTCAGATGGAAGAGAAGTAATTGTTAACGGAAAAGCTTTTGTAACTACTACCACCGTTGAAGAATTACGCCATTTTGCTGAAGATGCTGGTAAATCTAAAGAAGAAATTTCAAAAATTACGGAACCTAAATACACTTTATCTTTTGAGGCTAACGGTGTGTTAATGAAAGAATAATGAAAAAAGTTATTATTTTATTTATAAGTTTTGGACTGTTTTTGGCTTGTAACTCAAATAAAGCTAAAGAATTAAAAAATCCGAATGAAGAATTGGTAATGTATGAATTTTCTGAAATGGCTTTACTGATGGAAGAAATGTATAAAACCAATGAGACTCTTAAACAAAAGATTGTTAACAAAGAAGCTATTGGCGATTTTTCGATTAAATTTTTAGATATTCACTCTGCTGTTTTAACAAACCCTAAAGATAGAACTGAAAGTTTTGAAGTTTTTTCAAAAACATTTATTAAAAATCAGCAAGCTATTTTTACCGCTTCACAAGAAAACGTTAAAGAACAATTTAACCTCATGGTAAATTCTTGCATTGCGTGTCATAAAACAACGTGTACAGGTCCCATTCCTAGAATCAAAAAATTACTTATTAACTAAATATTGAAAAGAGAAATAATTATAACCTCTGATGGATCTTCTACCATTCACTTGCCTGATTGGGATGAGCAATACCACTCAAAACATGGAGCAATCCAAGAAGCTAAACACGTATTTATAAAAAATGGGTTGTCATTATTTTCCAAACAACACATTTCTATTTTAGAAATTGGTTTTGGAACTGGTTTAAACAGTTTTATTACTTTTTTAGAAGCACCTAAAACAGGTTTGGTAATAGATTACGTTGGTATAGAAGCTTACCCTGTTGCTCTTGATGAAATTGAAAAATTAAATTATGTTTCACAATTAAATGCCATAACATTTAATAGCATTTTTAAACAAATACACCAGCAAAAATGGGAAGAAAAACATCGCATCTCTAAATCATTTTCTTTAATCAAAAGAAAGCAGCTTTTTAATGAAATAAATGATAAAAACATTTTTAATTTAATTTATTTTGATGCTTTTGGAGCAAGAGTACAACCTGAATTATGGACAGAAGAAATTTTTAAAAAAATGTACAATGCTTTAAAACCTAATGGAGTTTTAGTAACTTACAGTGCTAAAGGAAGTGTAAGAAGGGCTTTACAAACTGTAGGTTTTTTAGTTGAAAAACTACCTGGTCCTCCAGGAAAAAGAGAAATGTTACGAGCAATAAAAAAGTAGTTATTAAATGCACATACTATGGAAGGTCAACGATTTAAAAAACGCAAAAAACCAAATTATAAAAGAGGGATGCTGTTGGTAGTATTATTAATTATTATACTTTATTTATGGTTTAATGCCGAAAGTATAATTACTAATTTATTTGAAGCCAAATAAACTATTTTTCAAACCGTCTTTCTTTCCACTTATATGTTGTTTTAAACAATGACATTAAAGCTATTAAAATAATAAAGAAAGGGTGAAAAACACTTATTAACGGATAATATATAAGAGATTCTGTACTTTTTAAAAAAAATGACGTTTTAAGAATTAAAATGCTATCTAAAACTAATTTTAAAAGAAAAAGTGTTAAAAAAAAGCATCCATAAATTGGATAAAATATTGCTAAAATCCCTAAAAATATTAATAATAAATTATTAAAAAAAACTACTAAACCAACTATTTTGGAAAATTGGTTTTTATACGCTGTTGTTTTGGCTGCCCAACGCAATTGCTGATTATAGAATAATTGTTCTTTTTGCTCTGACAAAGTTTCAACTGTAGCATCAAGCGATTTTAAATAGCTTATTTTTTTGGGGTAAGTTTGTAAAATTCTCTCCATTAAAAAAACATCATCGCCACTGGCTACCATTTCATTTCCTTTAAAACCATTTAATTTTATAAACATTTCTTTATTATAGCATAAATTAGCACCATTACACATTATGGGTTTGTTAATTCCAAAACTTCCTAAAGTACTACCTATCAAACTTAAAAAATTTAAGTTTTGAAAATGGTATAACAAACCTTTACCATTTTTAAATTTTACAGGAGCTGCAATAAACAGACATTTGTTTTTTTCAATAGTTTGATTAAATAATTGCAACCATAATGTTGGAACTTTACAATCGGCATCTGTAGTTACAATCCATTCAAATTTTGCAATTTTTATGGCTGTATTTATCGCATCTTTTTTAGGTGAATTTGAGTTTCTTTCATTATTAATTAAAGTGCTACCTATAAGCGGATGCTGTTTTATAAAATTGAACACTATCAATTCAGAATCATCTGAAGAATCATCATTAATTAAAATTATTTCAAACTTATTTTTTGGGTACTTTATATTTAAAATTGATTGTAATAAGTTAGAGAGATTATCAGCTTCATTTCTAAAAGGAACTAAAATTGAAAAGTTATTTTTGGGAGATAAATCTTTATTACTAACATTCTTAATTTTATCAAACCCAATGATAAATGAAGCTATCAATAAAAAATAACTAAAAGAAATAATGCCAATAATATAAATCATTTGTTAGATATGGGTTTATAATTAAAAACAAAAATACTACCTATAATTGCAGGAATTACAAAATTTAGCAAATACATAAAAGTTGTAATGGCTACAATTGTAAGCTCATTTACTTCAACAAAACCAAAAACAAAAATTGCTACTGAACCTTTTATCACCCAATCAAAAATTGTTAAACTTGGTAAAACTGAGGCAATAAAATAAGTACTAAAAATTAAATACATAGCGGTAAAATAATCAACATTCAACTCAAATAAAATTATTAAAAAATAAAATTGATGTGTAAAAACTAAGTACCTAAAAACAGCTAACACCAGTGTTAAAAAGTATGTTTTTTTTGAAATTTGCCTTAAAAATAGTTTTGCTTTCTTAAAATTATCGTTTCTTATAAAAAGAATGACTAAAACAATTATAATTATTAAAATTAAGCTATATTGAATTGTTATTTTTGGAGTTTGAACCTTGAAATTGGTTAAAAAAAATACCAGTCCAACAACACCGAACAAAGAGGTTGCAACCAACTGACTCAAATTTCCTAACAAATTTAATCCCATGATATTTTTTCTATTTGGAACTTTATAAAAAAGAGCTTTAGCTCCATATTCACCAATTCTATTAGGTGTTATCATTGATGCAGTTAAGGACGCAAAACATTGCTCATAAGCTTCAAAAAATGTGATTTTTTTTTCTACAGAAGCCAAATTTTGCCATTTTATTATTTCCAACAGCCAATTTAAATCTGTCAACAAAAGCAATAAAAGAAGCATCCAAGCACTGTGAGTCCACAAAACTGAAACTTGTAACTTCAATTCACCAATAGTCAAAAGTCCATTATTCATCAACTTTTGATATATAAAGTAAAATGCACCAAATACTATGATTAGTTTTACAATAAAAAAAAGAGTCCGTTTATATTTATGCAAGATGTTGTACATTTGATTTTACAAATAAACAAATAATTGAGTTCAGAAAAAATCATATTAGGAATTGATCCAGGAACCACTATTATGGGGTTTGGATTGATTAAAGTAGTTCATAAAAAAATGGAATTAATTCAATTAGATGAATTAATGCTTAAAAAATACGATGATCATTACGTAAAACTGAAATTAATTTTTGAACGCACCATACATTTGATTGAAACTTATCACCCAGATGAAATTGCTATTGAAGCTCCATTTTTTGGTAAAAATGTTCAGTCCATGTTAAAACTAGGACGTGCTCAAGGTGTTGCTATGGCTGCAGGTTTATCAAGAGAAATACCAATAACAGAGTATTCTCCAAAAAAAATAAAAATGGCAATAACAGGTAATGGAAATGCTAGTAAAGAACAAGTAGCCAAAATGCTACAGAGTTTATTAAAATTAAAAAGTTTACCTAAAAATTTAGACGCAACAGATGGTTTAGCAGCAGCTGTTTGTCACTTTTACAACAGTGGGAAAATAACTGCTGGTAAAAGCTATACAGGTTGGACTGCTTTTGTAAAACAAAATGGAAATAGAGTAAAAAATAATTAAACTACAACATCACATTCAAAAGTTTCGTAGCGTTTATCAATTACTAATTTTCGATGCTCTCTAAAAAGTTGATATTCTTTTGACATCTCTATTTTTTCTTTGTCTTTTTTTGAATTCCAATATTCTACCAAAAAAAACCTATTTTCTTCATTTCTATCTTTAAAAATATGAAAATGATCTAGACCTGCAGGTTTTGCTTCGGTTAATTCTTCAAATTTTTGTAATTCAACAAAAGAAATCCCTTCTCCATCTTTTACTTTAAATGAAACTATATGTACATACATAACTATGGGTTTTAATCAAAAATACAATTCAGTTTTCACAATTTAGGTAACAAAAATCACCTTTTATATATTTTTTTAAAAACGTACATTTAACAACTAAAAACCACACCTCTTTTGTCTGGAATTTATTTACACATACCATTCTGTAAACAAGCGTGTTACTACTGCGATTTTCATTTTTCTACTTCTTTAAAAAGAAAAGAAGAAATGATGGCTTCTTTAATAAAAGAATTAATTTTAAGAAAAAATGAACTTGAAAATGATGAAATAGAAACCATATATTTTGGCGGAGGCACTCCATCACTTTTAACAATTAAAGAAATAGCAAACTTAATATCAATTATTTATAAAAACTACAAGGTAATTAACAATCCTGAAATTACCCTTGAAGCAAATCCTGATGATTTAACTTCTAAAAAAATTAAAGAACTTGCCAACTCTCCTATTAACCGATTAAGTATTGGAATTCAATCTTTTTTTGAAGACGATTTAAAGTTTATGAATAGAGCGCATACTGCTGAAGAATCCAAAAAATGCTTAAAAGAAGTTACTCAATATTTTGATAATTTAACCATTGATTTAATTTACGGAGTGCCTAACATGAGCATTGAAAAATGGAAACAAAATTTAAATATTGCTTTTGAGTATAATGTTCCTCATATTTCAAGTTATGCACTCACCGTTGAAGAAAAAACAGCACTACATACTTTTATTAAAAAAGGTAAAATTTCTCCAATTAATGAAAATTTGGCTTTAGAACATTTTAACCTACTGGTAGAAGAAACCAAAAAACAAGGTCTTATTCAATATGAAATTTCAAATTTTGGTAAAAAAAATTATTTCTCTAAACACAATACTTCTTATTGGTTAGGTAAAAAATATATTGGAATTGGTCCTTCTGCACATTCGTTTAACAAACTTGAACGCGCTTGGAATATTTCAAACAATGCAAAATATGTCAAATCTCTTTCAGAAAACATTTTACCTTTAGAAAAAGAAACACTTACTATTGAAAACCGATTTAATGAGTATATTATGACAGGCTTAAGAACCATTTGGGGAATTTCTTTTGAATTAATTGAAAAAGAGTTTGGGAATTTCTATTTGGCATTTATAACTAAAAAATCAGTGCCTTTTATTAAAAAAGGACTTTTAGAAATTCAACAAAACAAGCAACACACAACTATTTTAACAACAACAGCTAAAGGAAAATTTTTAGCCGATGGTATTGCAAGTGATTTGTTTATTGTTTAATGAAGTTTCTTATCTTTGAATAACTTCAAAAAATTATGGAATTACTTTTAGGAACTTTATTTGGTATATTTCTTAGCTATTTTGGCTTTTCATTTTTTTACAAAAAGAAAGATTACGAAAAAACTGAAAAACAATCTGTTGTTTTAATTGAAAAAATTAAAAGTGTGTGTAAGCTAATTTCAGTTGAAGGAGACTTTGCTGAAATTTATCATTATGAGAACACAAAAAACCGTTTCTTAAATATTATTTCGAGCAAAAAGAAAGCTATTTTACTAATTAACGCAAAAGTACATGTTGGTTTTGATTTATCACAAATTCAATTAGAATCAAATAAGGATAAAAAAGAAATTATATTAACTCATTTCCCAGAACCAAAGGTTTTAACCGTTGAAACTGAAGTGAAATATTATGACAAAGTTGATGGCTTTTTTAATAAATTTAATGCAACTGATTTAACCGAACTCAATAAAGAATCAAAAAAGTTTATTATTGAAAAAATTCCAGAAAGCGGTTTATTAAACTCTGCCAAAAAAGAAGCCTTAGACACCATTTTAATGATTGAAAAATTACTTGAAACATCTGGTTGGAAACTAAATTATTCTCAATTGGTTTTACCAAATTCTGAAACAAATAAATTAAACTAACTATGAATATTGAAGAATTTAGAGAGTGTTGTTTAGCTAAAAAACATGTAACTGAAAGCTTTCCTTTTGATCAACAAACCTTGGTTTTTAAAGTTGCCAATAAAATGTTTGCTTTAGCTGGTTTAGAGCATCATCCTTCCACGGTAAATTTAAAATGTGATCCAGAAAAAGCCATAGAACTTAGAGCCCAATATGTAGACATTATTGAAGGATACCATATGAATAAAAAACATTGGAATACCATTACTATTGAAGGCAGCGTTCCTAATAAATTAATTATAGAATTGATCGATCATTCGTATAATTTAGTAGTAAAAAGTCTTACTAAAAAACTTCAAAAAGAGCTTGGGTTTATTTAATGTTTTTTTCTGTATTCTGAAGGTGTAATTCCTTTAATTGCCTTAAATTTTCTGTTAAAATTCGCTAAATTATTAAAACCCGATTTGTAAGAAATTTCGGTAATACTAAAATCATTATTACTAGCCAAAAGCTTACACGCATTTCCAATTCTAATATCAATTAAAAAATTCACAAAAGTTTTGGTGGTACGCTGTTTAAAATACCTACAAAATGCATTTGGAGTCATATTAGCAATATCTGCCACATCATTTAATGTAATTTCTTTTTGAAAGTTATCCATGGTGTATTGAAAAATATCACTCATTCTTTTACCTTCATTCCCTCCATATTTTTTTAAGTTAATTAAGGATGACAACGTATGTGTTTCAGCTTTAGCTATTAAATTTAATATTTCAATAAATGATGTAAATTGTTCATACTTAGAAATTTTTCTAATTCTAGTTAAAAGTTTAGCAATTTCACTTTTATTGGACAGTACTTCAAAACCAAGTACTGCATCGTTAAAAAATGGTTGAAAATGTTCAAATTCAGGCAATTTAAAAAACCCTTCTCCATAAGAGTTTTTTGAAAAAAAGATTGAAATCATTTCACAACTCCCTTCGCAAGATTCATCTCTTTTAAAAACGTGCGGTAAGTTTTCACCTATTACAAAAATATCATTCACTTTATAATCGCCCACACAATCTCCAATAATATAAGTTCCTTCTCCCTCTATTACCAAGCTTATTTGTATTTCTTTATGTTGATGTAACTTTTCATAAAAAGTTTCCCCTTTATAACGTTCGGTATATAAAGTAACATTTTCAGGTTTTGGTATTGTAAAAGGTAGAACTTTCATTATTATTCAATAAATAAGCTAATATTATTCTATTTTTATTCAAAAATAGTAAAATAAGTTAAAATAATACTATTATTCGATAAAAATCAGATTACTTTGGTTTAACTGTTATTCTAAATTTGTAAAAAACTACTAACTATGACAATACAATGGAAGGGTGTTATGCCTGCTGTAACTACAAAATTTACTTCAAACGATACATTAGATTTAGTTAATTTTGAAGTCAATATTAAAGCTCAAATTGAAGCTGGAGTTAATGGAATTATACTTGGAGGTACTTTAGGAGAAGCCAGTACCTTAACCGATGATGAAAAAATCGTTTTAATTAAAAAAACTATAGAAATTGTTGATGGAAAAATTCCTGTTATAATTAACATCGCAGAACAATCCACAAAAAAAGCTATTGAAGCTGTTCAAAAAGCTGAAAAATATGGAGCCAACGGATTCATGGTTTTACCTCCAATGCGATACAAAGCAGATACTAGGGAAACTACCACTTATTTTAAAAAAATTGCCAATAGTACTACTTTACCAATTATGATTTATAACAATCCTGTAGATTATGGTATAGAAGTTACTTTAGATATGTTTGCAGAACTAGCAAAGTGTAAAAATATTCAAGCGGTAAAAGAGTCTACAAGAGATATTTCAAACATTACAAGAATGCGTAATCGTTTTGGAAATCGTTTTGCTATTTTATGTGGTGTGGATACCTTAGCATTAGAAAGTATAGTTATGGGTGCTGATGGATGGGTAGCAGGACTGGTTTGTGCCTTTCCAAATGAAACAGTTGCAATTTATAAGCTAGCTACAGCTGGTAGAACAAAAGAAGCAATTAATATATACCGTTGGTTTTTACCATTGTTAGAGTTAGATATTAACACTAAATTAGTACAAAATATTAAGCTAGCAGAAGTAGCAACAGGAATAGGCACAGAGTACGTTCGTGAACCACGCCTACCCTTAATTGGTGAAGAAAAAGACCAAGTTTTAAAAATTATTAATAACAGCATAAAAACTAGACCAACATTACCAAGTTATTAAATTAAAAAAATTAACCTCTTTATTTATTAAAGTTTTTTCAATTAGAATTTAAAAGCATCGCTAGTTAAAAACATCAAGATTAAAACATAAAACTGCAAGTATGATTACAGGTAAAAATTATATAGGAAACGTACTATCATCATTAGGAAAAGTAACTTTTAAAACGTTCAATCCTCAAATAAATGCTGAAAATGAAATTGTTTTTACTGAAGCTTCTAATATAGAAATTGAAAAAGCTATTAATTTGGCTACTGAAGCCTTTAAAACTTTTAAAACAATTTCTGGCGAAAAAAAATCGCTATTTTTAAATGAAATTGTAAATGAAATTGAAGCTTTAGGCGATGAATTAATTACAACATACTGTAATGAAACAGGTTTACCAGAAGGAAGAGCTATGGGCGAAAGAGGTAGAACAGTTTTTCAATTACGAAGTTTTGCAAATTTAGTTAAAGAAGGCTCTTGGGTTGAAGCATCTATAGATACCGCCAATCCTAAACGTACTCCAATACCAAAAGTAGATCTCCGTAAAATGCTAGTCGCTTTAGGACCTGTTGTAGTTTTTGGTGCTAGTAATTTTCCTTTAGCTTACTCAACTGCTGGTGGAGATACTGCTGCTGCCTTAGCTGCTGGCTGTCCTGTAATTGTAAAATCTCATCCTATGCATGCAGGGACTGGAGAATTGGTTGCTTCTGCAATTATACAAGCTGCTGAAAAAACTGGAATGCCAAATGGCATTTTTTCAAACTTAAATAGTAGTGGTATTGATGTAGGTGTAAGCCTTGTTAAACATCCACAAGTTAAAGCTGTAGGATTTACTGGCAGTATTAAAGGTGGTAGAGCTTTATACAACATGGCAGCCCAACGACCAGAACCTATCCCTGTATTTGCTGAAATGGGAAGTATAAATCCCGTAGTTTTATTACCAAAAGCAGTAAAAAACAAAGGGAAAAATTGGGCACAGACTTATGCAAATTCCATTACTTTAGGTTCAGGTCAATTTTGTACAAACCCAGGGTTAATTTTAGGAATAAAAAACACTGATTTAACTAATTTCATTCAAGCTTTATCTGAAGAAATTGTAAAAATTGAACCCTCTTGTATGTTGCATCCAAACATTATTGGTAATTACGAAAATAACAAAGCTAAAATACTCATTCAAAAAGGGTTACAAACAGTTGCAAATTTATCAAAAGAAGTTTCAGCCAATTATGGGCGTCAAGCAATTACCACTGTTGAAGGGAGCACCTTTTTAACAAATATTAATTTACATCAAGAAGTTTTTGGTCCATTTTCAATGGTAGTACAATGTGAGAATATAGCACAGTTAGAAGAAATTATTTTAAAATTAGAAGGACAGTTAACAGGTACAATTTTAGCCGAAACTGAAGAATTACCTAAACATCAAAATATTGTTAACGCTCTTCAAAATAGGGTTGGTCGTATTATTTTTAATGGCGTTCCTACGGGAGTTGAAGTTTGTCCTTCTATGGTTCACGGAGGTCCTTACCCTGCTTCAACAGACAGTAGGTTTACTGCAGTTGGCATTAATTCCATTAAACGTTGGGTTCGCCCATTTAGCTTTCAAAACTGGCCAAATGAGTTACTTCCAAATGAATTAAAAAATGAAAACCCATTAGGCATTACTCGTTTGGTGGATGGAAAACTAACAAGTTCTAAAATTTAATAGTTATGAAATATATAGCCAAACTTGTACTACTAATGGTCATGTTTATTTCCTGTAATTTGGGTAATGAAACTGATAATTCCTCTTCAACCAAACTAAAAGCACTCATAAAAACTTATGAAGAACATATAGGTTACGATAAAGCTGAATATCCCTTAGGTTTATATACCAAAGAATTTTACAAATCTGAGGCTGATTTTGCAAACGAGCAACTTCAACAGCTCAATTTCATAAAGTTAAATGAGCTAACAGAATCAGAACAAATTTCAGTAGAATTATTAAAATTTATCCTACAAGATAAAATTGATTTTTATGATTTTGAAGCATATTTAAACCCTTTACTATCAGATAGTGGCTTTCATACAAGTTTACCTTATCATGTTAGAGATTTTTCAACACATCAACAATTTGTAAACTATTTAAATAAGCTTAATGCTTTGCCAAACTTTGTCAATCAACATATTGCTTTAATGAAAGAGGGGTTAAAAAAAGACATTTCGCAACCAAAAATTATTTTTAACAATTTTGAAGAAACATACAACAGTCAAATAGTTGATAATTATAAAGATAGCTTTTACTATTCGCCATTTAAAAATTTAGCTTCAAATAGTTCACAAGAACAGAAAGATTCTTTATTATCGGCCGCTAAAATTACAATTGAAACCAAAGTAATTCCTCAATTTAAACTCATCAAAGATTTTTTTGAAAATGAATATTTTATAAAAACCAGAGAAAAAGGAGGCGTTTCTAATCAACCAAATGGAAAAGCCTACTATCAAAATAGAGTAAATTATTATACCACTTCTACTATTACTGCTGAAGAAGTTCATCAAATTGGTTTAAAAGAAGTTGCTCGTATAAAAGCCGAAATGAAGAACATTATTCGTCAAGTAAACTTTAACGGCTCTTTTGAAGAGTTTTTACATTTCCTAAGAACTGATGAGCAATTTTATGCAAAAACAGGTGATAATTTATTAAAAGAAGCTAGAAACATAGCAAAAAAAATAGATGCGCAATTACCTAAATTTTTTAAAACATTACCTAGAAAACCTTATGGAGTTGCTCCAGTCCCAGAAGTAATTGCACCTAAATATACAGGAGGAAGATACAGCCCTCCAAGTAGTGAAACCCAACCAGGTTATTATTGGGTAAACACCTATAATTTGGCAAGTCGCCCATTATATATTTTACCTTCTTTAACTTTACATGAAGCGGTTCCAGGACATCATTTACAAATTAGTTTAAACAGCGAGTTAAGTAAAACTATTCCTCAGTTTAGACGAAATTTATATCTCTCGGCTTATGGAGAAGGATGGGGATTGTATTCGGAATTTTTAGGAAATGACATGGGTATCTACACCTCACCTTATGAAAACTTTGGAAAATACACTTATGAAATGTGGAGAGCTTGTAGGCTAGTTGTTGACACAGGCATACATTCAAAAAATTGGACCAAAGAACAAGCTATAGAATATTTAAAATCGAATACAGCACTTTCACTACATGAGGTGAATACTGAAATTGATCGATATATTTCGTGGCCTGGACAAGCACTATCGTATAAAATTGGAGAGTTAAAAATTAGAGAACTTCGCCAAAAAGCTGAAGAAATTTTAGGAACAAAATTTGATATCCGCCAATTTCATGAAATTATTTTAGAACAAGGAACCGTTACACTATCCATTTTAGAAAAAAGAATTGACAACTATATTGAGAAAGTGAAAAATGAGTAAAAAAACCTTTTTTTGTATAGATGCCCATACCTGTGGCAATCCTGTACGAGTTATTGCTGGTGGGGGTCCAAATTTAGTAGGAACTACTATGAGTGAAAAGCGCCAACACTTTTTAAAAGAGTTTGATTGGATAAGAACAGGCTTAATGTTTGAACCTCGAGGACATGATATGATGAGCGGTAGCATTCTTTATCCGCCAAACCATAAAGAAAATGATGTCGCTATTTTATTTATTGAAACTTCTGGTTGTTTACCTATGTGCGGTCATGGCACAATAGGAACGGTAACTATTGCTATTGAAGAAGGGTTAGTTAATCCTAAAACTCCAGGGAAAATTAAGATGGAAACACCTGCTGGCTTAGTTCAAATTGAATACCAACAAACAGGTAAAAAAGTAAATTGGGTAAAACTTACAAATGTTAAAAGTTATTTAGCAGCAGAAAACTTAACTGTTGAATGTCCTGAGTTAGGTGAACTTATTTTTGATGTTGCTTATGGTGGAAATTTTTATGCAATTATTGACCCTCAAACTAACTTTTCAGGAATACAAAATTTTACAGCTAGCAAATTAATTCAGTATTCACAAATTATAAGAAAAGAAATCAATAAAAAATACCCTAACTTTTTTATTCATCCTGAAGATGAAACCATTAAAAATGTAACTCATTTATTATGGACAGGACAAGTTATTGATCCAACATCATCTGGTAGAAATGCAGTTTTTTATGGAGATAAAGCTATTGATCGTTCTCCTTGCGGAACAGGAACTTCTGCTCGTATGGCACAATTATTTGCGAAAGGAAAATTAAAAAAAGGTGAAAAATATATTCACGAAAGTTATATTGGTTCAAAATTTATTGGAAAAATTGAACAAGAAACAACTTTAAATAATCAAAAAGCAATCATTCCGAGCATACAAGGTTGGGCAAAAATATATGGTTATAACACTATTGTTATAGATCCTGAAGAGGATCCTTATGCTTACGGATTTCAAGTAATTTAAAATAAAAAAAATGAAACGGATTTATTGTACACTAATTGGATTATTGATTGGAATAATTTCTATTCAAGCTCAAAAAATAACTGAAGATGATTACAAACGAGCTGTAAGTTTTATGTATGAAAATTACAACAATAAAACTGCTTTTAATTTAAATACAAATGTTTATTGGTTTCAAAACGGTTCGGGAATTTGGTTTGTAGATTATAGTAAAGAAGGAGCGTATTACAAAACAGTTTCATTTAAAGAAAATAAAGTAAAGCCACTCTTTAATCAAGCTAAGTTTGTTGAATCTTTTAATAAACTTTTAGGCAAAAATATTGCTAAAAATCAAATTGAAATATCAAATGTAGAGAGAACAGAAAACGAAAATCTTACATTTGAATTTGATAAAAAAACTTATTTTCTAGATTTAAAAACTTATAATATTCATCTAAAAGAAGAAGACCTAAAGGAGAAGAAAAATCAGTTTGAAACTAAGTCTCCCGATGGCAAATGGATTGCATATTCAAAAAATTACAACCTTTTTATAAAGTCAACAGAAAACAATGAAGAACATCATCAATTAAGTTTTGATGGAGATAAAGATTATGAATATGCCACTTACTATGGTTGGTACGATATTATGGAAGGTGAAAACGGGAAACGCCCTAAGCATTTTTATGTTAATTGGTCAAAAGATTCAAAATGGATTGCTACAAGTGTAGTTGATTTTAGCAATGCTGAAAAAATGTATTTGCTTGATTATAGTATAGATTCACTTTACAAACCCAAATTATTATCTTATTACAGGGGTTCACCAGGAGATACTTCAATGGTTCATGTAAAACCTGTTTTTTTTAATATAGAAACAAAAAAGGAAGTTAAAAGCCAACTTCCAAAAAACACTCATATTAACAGTGTTTCAACACAATGGTTACAGCAATCTGGTAGGTTACTTGCAAACTATGCCGAACGTGGTTTTAAAAAAGAGTATGTAAAACAAATAGACCTAAACAATCACACTGAAAAAAATTTAATTATAGAACAAAGCGAAACCAATGTGGATAATTTTGATTACAGATTATTAAAGAATCATAAACAAATAGTCTTTTTATCTGAACGAACTGGTTGGCGACAATTATATTTATTGAACTTAGAAACAGAAGAAATTGTTTCATTAACAAACGGTCAGTATTTTATAAATAATATTGAATATATTGATGAAAAAAAAGAATTTATTTATTTTTTAGCTTCAGGAAAGGAAGCAAATAGTAATCCTTATCATCAAAAACTTTATAAAGTAAATTTTAAAGGAAAAGTAACATTATTAACTTCTGAAAATACACATCACAACATTTCTTTTTCTAAAGATGGTAGCTATTTTATAGACAATTATTCTACTATTAATATTCCAACAAAAACAGTACTTCGAAGCTCAAAATCTGGAAAAATTCTAACTAAACTTACTTCAGCAAATGTAGATAACGCAATTGCTTTAGGATGGCAGTCTCCTGAGGTTTTTGAACTAACAGCTAAAGATGGTAAAACAACAATTTATGGTGCTATTTGGAAACCTACAAATTTTGACGCATCAAAAAAATATCCTATTATCGACCATACTTATACAGGGCCGCATACACAAGTTTTCCCTAAGTCGTTTGACAGGGGTTTTATGAATCAGTCGTTAGCTGAACTTGGCTTTATTGTTATGATGGTTGATGGATTAGGAACTTCAAATAGATCTAAAGAATTTCATAATTTTTCGTACAAAAACATGGAAAACAATTTGGAAGACCATGTGTTAGCAATTAAATATTTAGGAGAAAAATATGGTTGGATAAATATTGATAAAGTAGGTATTTTTGGTCATTCTGCAGGTGGATATGATACAGGAAGAGCTATGCTTGGATTCCCTAATTTTTATAAAGTTGGTGTAGCAAGTTCAGCCGATCACGATTTTAGAATGGAAAAAGCCTGGTGGCCTGAAATGTATCAGGGTTGGCCAATAGATTCAACATATCAAAAAGTTTCAAATATTACCAATGCTAAAAATTTAAAAGGAAAACTTTTATTAGTACATGGAGGAATTGATGATAATGTAAACCCTTCTGCAACTTTTAAATTAGCAGAAGCTTTAGTAAAAGCAGATAAAGAATTTGATTTATTAATTTTACCAAGTCAGCGACACGGATATCAAGGTTTGCATAGAAATTATTTTACTAAAAAAAGATGGAATTATTTTGTGGAACATCTTTTAAATAAACAACCTATTTGGGATTTTAAGTGGAATTACAATGAGTAAAAAAGTAGTGGTTATTGGAGGTGGAGTCATAGGACTCTGTTCTGCATATTATTTAGCCAAAGAAGGACACCAAGTTGTGGTTATTGACAAAACTGATATGTTAGATGGTGCTTCTTATGGTAATGCTGGTATGATTGTTCCTAGCCATATAATTCCACTTGCTCAACCAGGAGTTATTCAAAAAGGAATTAAATGGATGTTCAATGCAAAAAGTCCTTTTTATGTTAAACCTAAAGCTTCCTTAGAACTTGTTAATTGGTTGTATCAATTTTATAAAAACTCCACCCAAACTCATGTAAATAACTCCATGCAACACTTAAAAAACCTTTCATTTTTGAGCAAAGCATTGTATCAAGAATTTGCTAAAACCAATAAAAATTTCTTGTATCAAGAAAAAGGGTTATTAATGCTCTATCAAAATGAAAAAACTGGAGAAGAAGAACTAAAAACGGCTAAAATAGCACAACAATTTGGTGTAAATGTTGACATTTTAGACAACAAACAGGTTCAAAATATAGAAAAAGGAACAACTGTACATGCACTTGGAGCTGTTCATTATAAAACCGATGCGCATTTATCACCTCATTTATTTTTAAAATTTTTAAAAGAAGAAGTATTAAAAATGAAGGTGAAATTGTTAGCAAATACAGAAATAATAGACTTTAAATTAAACCATACCTCCATTCAAGAAGTTAAAACACCTATTGGCTCCATAAAAGCAGATTCGTTTGTGATGGCTGCTGGATCTTGGAGCTCTCAACTTTTAAAAAAACTGGAAATAAAATTAGCATTATTACCTGGAAAAGGCTATAGTTTTGATGTTTCAAGAACACAAAATTTGCCTTCGGTTCCTGCTATTTTATGTGAAGGAAAAGTTGCAGTAACTCCTTTAAACGCTACTGTACGTTTTGGAGGGACTTTAGAAATAACAACTACAAATGACAAAAAAATAAACCTTAAGCGACTTCTAGGTATTGTTGAAAATATTCATAGTTTTTATCCAGATATAAACCTTCAAACTCCCACAAAAGAAAAAGTTTGGACTGGATTTAGACCTTGCACATCAAGTGGACTTCCAATTATTGAACAGTCAAAAAAATTTAATAATTTAATCATTTCAACAGGACATGCAATGATGGGTTTAAGTCTCGCCCCTGCAACTGGCAAATTGGTAAGTGAGCTGGTTTCTAATACAAAAACTTCGATTGATATTTCTGCTTTTAAAATTAAATAAGCATTTTTTATGTAATTTTGGCGAATGACTTTTATTGATATTTTAATAAAACTACGAAAAATAGTACGCTCTATTAATTTAGAAAGCAAGCGTGTTGAAAAAGAGCAAGGTGTTAGTATCCCTCAATTATTATGCTTACAATTTTTGGCTGAACAAGAGGATTATAAAACAAATGCATCTAAACTTAAATCATTTTTAAATTTAAATGCTAGTACCATCTCAGGAATTATTAGAAGATTAGAAAATAAAGGGCTAATTGCTAAACTACCAAAAGCTGCTGATAAAAGAGTTACACTTATATCTCTTACAGCAAAAGGAATGGAATTACTTCAATCAGCACCAATAACTTTTCAACAAAAATTAAGTGAAAAACTTCAAGCACTTCCACCTGAAAAATTACAAACTATTATTGATGGAATTGATATTTTAACCAATATTATGGAAGTAGATGAAATTGATGCTTCTCCAATAATTACTTCAGAGGAGTTTCCTTCAGAATAAACACTCCTCATTTTCAATTAATTAATTTTTATTTAATTATAAAATATTCCTACAGAAACTATATAAATAGTTAAAATATCAGCCACTATTTATAGATATACCTATATCTTTTTACCTCAAAATTAAAATAATTATAAAACATTATATAATTCATTAATTGTTTCTATAGAAACTATTTTGTATTTTAGCAGAAATTTAAATATTATATATGTTAATAATTGAAGTAAAAGAAGGTGAAAATATTGAAAGAGCTTTAAAACGCTATAAAAGAAAAACAAGAAATACAAAACTTTTAAACCAATTGAGAGAAAAAAAACATTTTACAAAAAAATCGGTTAGAAGAAGAAAACAAATTGATAAAGCCGCATATAAACAATATTTACAAGATCAGGAAAATCAATAAAAATGAATAATTTTAAAGTATACAACCAAGCTTCTAAACCAACAGGCAAAGAAAAAGAGGAAGTTGTACAATTTTTATACAAGCATTTAGAAGAATATGGTGACGAAAAAGAAGATATTTTAAAGTGTTTAAATTTTGCAGTAAAAGATTCTAAAAATTCATTAGGTGGTTTTGTTTTAGTTTTAAAAGATAATGAGGGTATATTAGGGGCTACCATTATAAACCATACAGGAATGGGAGGGTATATACCTGAAAACATATTAGTATATATTGCTGTCCATAATAAAACTAGAGGAAAAGGTGTTGGCAAAAAACTAATGCAAAAGGCTATTGAAATAGCTGAAGGTGACATCGCCTTGCATGTTGAACCTCACAACCCAGCGAAACATTTATATGAAAAACTTGGGTTTGAAAATAAATATTTAGAAATGCGCTTAAAAAAATAGCAACTATTTTTTATGGAAATTGCTGACATAATTGTCTTTACAATATACATGATTCTAGTTCTTGGAATAGGTTTTTACTACTTCAAGAAAAATAAAGATGTTAAAGATTATTACATTGGCGGAGGTAAAATGAGTAGTATGCACATAGGGCTTTCTGTTGTTGCTACTGATGTTGGTGGGGGATTTTCCATCGGTTTAGGCGGACTAGGATTTATGATGGGTATATCTGGTTCTTGGATGCTTTTTACAGGGTTAATTGGCGCTTGGATTAGTGCCGTTTTCTTAATTCCTAAAGTGGTTAAACAAGGAAATTTACATGGTTTTTTAACATTTCCTGAATTTTTAAAACATAACTACGGAGTAACTGTAGCAATGGCTGCAGGAATTATCTCATTTATAGGTTACTTAGGGTTTACTTCCTCACAATTTTTAGCAGGCGCTAAATTAGCAATTGGTACATTTCCAAGTTTAGACCTATTAGATGCCTTATTAATTATGGGAGGTATTGCTCTACTCTATACTGTTTTTGGAGGTATGAAAGCCGTTATATATACTGATACTTTTCAATGGATTATACTAATGGCTGGGCTAATTTTTATTGGAATACCAATTGCTTATAATTATTTAGGAGGGTATCAAGAAATTATTAATGTATTACCAAAGGAATTTTACTCTTTAAAAAATGTATCTTGGGTACAGTTAATAAATTGGTTTGTTATAATTGTCCCTATTTGGTTTGTTGGAATGACTCTTTATCAACGAATATATGCTTGTAAAAATGAAAAAACAGCCAAAAAAGCTTGGTTTATTGCAGGTTTATTTGAATATCCAATTATGGCATTTATGGGTGTAATACTTGGGCTTTTTGCTAGAGTAGCAGCAGCAAAGGGTTTATTTGCTGCTGAAGGTTTTGAAAATGCCCTAATGATGGATCCTGAAATTGGAATGCCTTTATTATTAAAAAAAATACTTCCTGTAGGTTTTATGGGTTTAATGCTATCAGCTTATTTTTCAGCTATTATGTCAACTGCAGATAGTTGTCTTTTAGCGGCATCTGGAAATTTTGTAACTGATATTCTAGGCTTAAAAGATTTGAGTCCCAATACCATAAAAATTTCACAAATTACTACATTTTTAGTAGGAGGCACAGCAATATTAATTGCAAGCAGTATGCAAAGTGTTTTAGAATTAATGCTACTCTCCTATTCTTTTATGGTTTCAGGGTTACTTATACCCGTACTTGGTATTCTTATTTCAAAAAAAAGAAAGCCAAAAGCTGCTCTTGTTGCTATGCTATTAGGTGGTTTTTCAACACTCATATTAACCATACTAAAAACACCAATTCCATTTGGTTTAGATCCAATTTTAATTGGAATTTCTCTTTCTTCAATTAGTTATTTATCAATTAAAAATTAACTCATGGCTTTTGTCACACTCAATAAAAAATCTTTAGAAACCAATTATAATTACTTAAAACAACTTTTTAAAAAACACGATAAAGAATGGTCTCCAGTAGTAAAAATGCTTTGTGGACATAAAGAATTTTTAGAATTTTTACTTTCATTAGGAGATGAACAAGTTTGTGATGCTAGACTTACCAATTTAAAAATTATAAAATCTATAAATCCAAAAGTTGAAACTATTTATATTAAACCACCAGCAAAAAGAAGTATTAAAAATGTGGTTAAATATGCCGATGTAAGTTTCAATACGGAATATACAACCATAAAATGGTTGTCAGAAGAAGCCATACGACAAAAAAAAATTCACCGCATTATTATTATGATTGAATTAGGTGATTTACGTGAAGGCATTTTAGGGGAACACTTACTGGAGTTTTACAAAAAAGTATTTGAATTACCTAACATAAAAGTAGTGGGTATTGGAGCTAATTTAAACTGTTTAAGTGGTGTTATGCCAAGTAAAGACAAATTAATTCAGTTAAGTTTATACGAACAATTAATTGAAGCAAAATTTGGTAAAAAAATTGAAAATGTTACCGGAGGCTCATCGGTAATGATTCCTCTTTTGCAAAAAAAACAAATACCTAAAGGAGTTAACCATTTCAGAATTGGAGAAACATTATTTTTTGGTATTGATTTATTTTCAAATAAAACCATTCCAAAAATGAAAAATGATGTTTTTCTATTGCATGCAGAAATTATTGAAATTACTGAAAAACCCATTGTACCTTATGGGGATTTAGAGGAAAATCCATCAGGAGAAATGTTAGAAATAAATCCTGAAGACTATGGGACTACTCATAAAAGAGGAATTCTAGATATTGGTTTATTAGATATTTCAACAACTGATTTTTTACAACCTGTAGATAAAAAAATTACTTTTATTGGTGCTAGTTCAGATATGCTGGTAGTGGATTTAAGTAATAGTAGAAAAAGATATAAAGTTGGTGATGTGGTTTCATTTAAAATGAAATATATGGGAGCTTTAAGAATTATGAATTCTAGATATATTGAAAAAAAATTAATTTAATCTCTGCCACTAATAAATCATTCTAAAATAATATAGAACAAAAAAACTTCACTAAATTTAGCATTTAAAAACTAAAATTATAGAGTCTACTATATTATGAGATACCAACAAATACCTTCTTCCTTATTTATAAAAAACAGACAAAACTTTGCAGCAAAAATGGATCCCAATTCCATTGCTATTTTAACCTCTAATGATGTTATGCCTAATAATGCAGACGATGTTATGGGGTTTACACAAAACAATGATTTATTTTATTTGAGTGGCGTAGATCAAGAGGAGTCTATTTTGGTTTTATATCCAGATGCTGCCTTACCTGAAAATAGAGAAATTTTATTTGTAAAAGAAACAAGTGATCTCATTAAAATTTGGGAAGGTGAAAAGTTAACCCAAGAACAAGCCTATACCGTTTCTGGCATTAAAAATGTAAAATGGTTGCAAGATTTTGAATTAACTATTCAATATATGGCTTTTGAAGCTGATGCATTTTACTTAGGTCATAATGAACATAAAAAAACGCTAACTTCTGAAATTAATACCCGCCAAGATAGAATGATTTCTTGGTGTAAAGAAAAGTACCCCCTTCATAATTATAAAAGAGCAGCTAAAATTACTCGAGAATTACGTCAAATAAAATCTAAAGAAGAAATTAACCTGATGCAAAAAGCAGCCAATATTAGTGTTGGTAGTTTTAAAAGAGTTTTAAAAACTGTAAAACCTGGACTATTTGAATACGAACTAGAAGCTGAATTAACTTATGAGCTACTAAAAAAAGGTGCTAAAAGAAATGCTTTTATGCCCATTGTAGCATCGGGTAAAAACGCTTGTGCATTACACTATAACACTAACGATAGTATATGTAAAGATGGTGAAATGGTGTTAATGGATTTTGGGGTTTGTTATGCAAATTACAACTCAGATACCACACGCTGTTTTCCTGTAAACAGAAAATTTACTAAACGCCAAAAAGAAGTTTATAAAGCAGTGTTACATTGTTTAAAAGAAGGTTCTAAATTACTAAAACCAGGAATAGTTTCTGCTGATTATGAAAAACAAATGGTTAACTTAGTTGAAGAGCAATTGGTTAAATTAGGTCTATTAACCAAAGAAAAAATTAAAAATCAAGACCCTAAGAAACCTTTATATAAAAGGTATTATATGCACGGTTCAGCTCATCATATTGGTTTAGACGTTCATGATGTAGGTTTATATACAAGACCATTTGAAGTTGGAATGGTATTAACTTGCGAACCTGGAATTTATATTGCTGAAGAAGGAATTGGCTGTCGTTTAGAAAATGATTATTTAATTACTAAAAACGGTGTTAAAAACCTTACAGAAGCTATGCCAATAGAAATTGAAGAGATTGAATCACTAATGACTAAATAATAAAGTCCACTTATCATTATTGATAAAATGTTAGGTATTAACGTTAAAAAAGTACAACGTATTCACCAATGCAATAGGTATCTTTAAACTTTATAAATTACGCTTTTTCTTATGAAATTTTACAAATCACTCTTGTTTTTTTTAGCTTTAAGCTTTTCTATTATTAGCTGTAGAGTTAATTTAGAACCTATAGAAATATTAACTTTTAAACAACAATTAGAAAAACTTTTCCCAAAAGCTGAAATTACTAAACTTGATCCAAAAGATCATTTTACAAAAGCGTTTCAAATTGTATTAGAACAACCTCTTGACCATAAAAACCCAAATGCTGGAACATTTAAACATTATGTTTATTTATCTCATATAGATGAAGCAAAACCTACGGTTATTATTACTGAAGGATATAATGCAACACCCAGAACCTATGAATTAAGTAAAATATTTAAAGGAAATCAAGTACAGGTAGAGTATCGATTTTATGGCAAATCTAGACCTGATTCAATTCAATGGCAATATTTAAAAAATGACCAAGCCATTGAAGATTACCACAAGTTAGTCAACAAATTAAAAAGATTATATACCGGAAAATGGATTTCAACTGGAATAAGCAAAGGAGGGGAAACCGTATTAATTTATAAAAGTAAATATCCTTGGGATGTAGATGTTGCTGTTCCATATGTAGCACCACTTATTAATACTCCAGAAGACATTAGAACTCAAGAACATATAAATACTGTAGGTTCAGATGAATGTAGATTGAATATAACTAAGTTTCAACGCTTACTTTTAAAAAATAGAAAGGCTGTTTTGAATGAAATTTCTAAATATGCAGAAGAAAAAAATATGAGTTTTACCGAGCTTTCAGCTGAAGAAGCTCTAGAATATGCTACTTTAGAATTTCCTTTTTCTTTTTGGCAATGGGGCGGAAAATGTGATGAAATTCCAAATGAAAATGCAAGTCCAAAACAATTATTCGAGTATGTGAATAAAATTGTAGGGATTAGTTTTTATAATGATACCACTTATTACGATTTATTACCTTCTTATTATCAACACATGACTGAGTTAGGATACTATGGCTTTGATACTTCACCTGTAAAAGATTTATTAAAAGTAGCTTTAAAGCCTACAAATTTAAGATTTGCACCTAAAAATGTAGATTTAACCTATAATCCTAACTATATAAAAAATGTTAGAGATTTTATTGAAAATAAAGGAAAAAAAATCTTATATATTTATGGCGAATATGACACTTGGGGTGCTTGTGCACCAACTCCAAAGCCACATGTAGATGCTCTAAAAATGGTTCTGAAAAAAGGATCTCATAGCACTAGAATCAAAAATTTTAGTTCTGAAGATCAACAAAAAATTTACAATAAACTACAAAGCTGGCTTGGATATAGCGTAACTATTTACCCTTTAAATAATTAATTTTTTTATTCTTTTTTTGACATTAAAATAAGAGCTGTAATTGACAAAATATTCCACCATAACTCTGTAAATAAAATCTAGTTTTAACTAAAATTAATAGTTAAAACTAAACCTTATTTTAGATGAAAATAATTTATCGAAGCCTACAATTTATCATTCTTACAATGTTAATTTCTATTGCATTTTCTTGTTCCAAAAAAGAGAATGAAATTGAAGAAATTATTATTAACCCTGAACCTATAGAAGAAACTTTTAATTATACTTCTTCAGAAAAATACAATCTTAATATTGTTTATTTTATACCATCAGATATTAAAAACCTACCAAATTCTCATAAACGACTCAGTGAAATTTTTTTACACGGACAGCAATTTTATAAAAGCAATATGAATCATTACGGTTTTGGAAATAAAACATATAATTTATTAACTGACAAAGAAAAAAATAGAGTAAAAATAATTTATATCAATGGTAAATACCCAACAAGCAACTATCCATATGAAGGAGGTGGAGCTATAATTAAAGAGGAAGTTGATGCATATTTTAGAACAAATCCTGAAGAAAATAAAAGCGAGCATACCATTGTTGTTGTGCCAGTTAAAGATCAAGATAATCCAGATGTACCATTTTATGGATGGGGAAAATGGTGCTTTGCTCTAGATTATGAACACATGGATGTCAATTATTTTAAAGATGGAACTAAAAAAGGAGCAGATGCTACAAAATATATTGGAGGATTATTGCATGAATTAGGACATGCTTTAAACTTACCTCATAACAAACAAAAAGTATCTGAATCTACCTTAGAAAATAAAGGCACTTCTCTTATGGGATCTGGTAATTACACTTATGGTAACTCGCCAACTTTCTTAACTGAAGCTAGTTGTGCAATTTTAAATAACAATCAAATTTTTGGTAGTTCCAATATAGAATATTACACTGGAGCAAGCTTACAAATTACCTCTATTAAAGCAACATATAATAATGGTTCACTAAATTTAAATGGCACTTTTCAAAGTGATGTTGATGTAAATTATGTAGGCTATTACAACGATCCAGCTGATGATAATGCCGATTATGACGCTGTAACATGGGCAGCTCCAATTTCAGAAAATAATACATTTAATATTGATATGCCCTTAAATGAATTGTTTAAAAAAGACAATACACCTTATGCGCTAAGATTAAGGTTCTGTCATATAAACGGTGAAATTACAACCTATTCTTATGCATACAAATTTGTTGATAATGAACCCATTATTGAATTTGGTGATAAAGAATATTTAGATAGATCAAACTGGGAAATTGAATCATACAGTTCTCAAGAAGATGATGCATTAGCATCTTATGTTTTAGATAATAATCCTTCAACCTATTGGCACTCTAAATGGAAACAAAATGCAGCCTCATACCCTCATACCTTAACAATAGATATGGGAGAAAACAAACTAGTTAACGGGTTTTCATTTTTACAAAGAGATGGTATGAGGAAAATTAAAACTATTGAAATTTTAATAAGTACTGATGCTACAAATTGGGAAAATAAAGGCACTTATGAATTGAAAAACATCAACACCATTCATCATATAAATTTAACAAATGAGTCAAACTTTAGGTTTTTTAAAATTATTGCAAAATCGGCTTTTGATGGGGATAAATTTGCTGCAATGGCTGAAATAAAATGTTACTAAAAATTTAAAGTATCATTTTTAAAAAGAGATGATATGTTGATGAAAATATTAACTTATCATCTTTTTTTGACTTTTATAAAAAGCATCTGCTTGTTGTTGTAAAAGCTCACGTGCTTTTTGCTTTTTATAATTATAAAGTTTATCTTCTTCTGCCAAATCGTTGTATATATTTTGATTGACTTCTCTGTCTGTTGCTAAAACCATAGCTCTCTGTTCTTCTTTTTGAAAAACCCAACTTTTAACAGAACTTTCAATATCTTGAAGTTTTAAATCGTATTCTCCTTGAGGTGAAATAATTTTAGCAAAAATTGGGGAGGTTTCTATAGCTAAAAATAATAGGAAAATAAAAAAAGATGGCAACCAAGGTAATTCTTCCAAGGCATTAATTCTTGCCATTAAGCCATCAAAACCATCAATTATTGGTTGAGTTATTTGCTCTTGCTTTTTTTGAAGCGCAACTAAAGAAGCAATTTGAGTTTCTTTTGTGCTTATTTTTTCTTTATTTTCAATTTTTGCTTGCTGTAATTCTGCTAAAGCTGCATCGTGTTTTTCTCTTTTCTCTTTATAAACTGGTCCTTTCCCTAAGATTTTTGTTCCTTTTCTACCTTCAGCTTCTGCAATATAGGTTTCATACAAGTTATTTGTAGTTTCTTCTTTTAAATCAATTTCATTTTTTAAACCATTTATCTCAGTTTGAAGCTTGTCTATTTCAGGTGTAAATTGAGTGGCTATTTGATTTTTATTCGCTAAGGTTAAATCGTTTTTTTTAGTTAACAATACTTGATTAATTTCTTTTTCAAAAATTTTCATTTCCAAGGGTTTAGAAATTACAACTGCAATAATAACTGCTAAAATAATTCGTGGAGTAGCCTGCCACAATTCTCGCCATTTATGGTTTTGTTTTTTTATAGTTGAAACAATAAACCTGTCTAAATTAAAGATGAGTAACCCCCAAATTAAACCAAAAAATATTGCAGTAAAATAATTGTCAAATACTGTAAACAATGCATAACTTGAGGCAATAGAAGCCATTAGGGCAGTAAAAAAAACGGTTCCTCCTATACCTGCATACTTAATTTGTTCTGCTTTTGAACAAGTTTTTAAAATATCTGTGTCTGCTCCAGAACACATCCAAAAGAAATTTTTAAACATAACATAGTAGTTTGTTATGCAAATAACGTAAAATCAAAAAAAATATTGTATCTAAGTTTTTATTAAAGAAACGCTAAAATTAATCCTTAATAATTTTAAGAATATTTGGTTTAAAATAATTAGGCCCTTTCATCACTTTCCCATCTTCTCTATAAATTGGTTTACCGTCGGCACCTAATTTGCTCATATTACTTCGTTGAATTTCATTAAAAACTTCTTCAATTTTATGTTGCATACCGTGTTCTAAAATGGTTCCACATAAAATATATAACATATCTCCTAAAGCATCTGCAACCTCAACTAAATCATTATTTTTAGCAGCTTCTAAATACTCCTCATTTTCTTCAGCCATTAAATCAAATCGTAATTTCAATTTACTCTCCGCTAATTTTGCAATTGGTTTATGTTTGATTCCTAGACCAAACGACTCATGAAATTCTTGTACAGCCTTTAATTTATTTTTCATTATTTAGTAGTATTATTTGTAGGGTTTAAAAGTAGGAAAATTTATAGTTTTAGATATTTAAACTGTATAGAAACTTTACTTTACACTATTATTTTTTTGTACTTTTGTTGTTAATAACACATCTAAAATATGTTTAGTAAAGGACAATTAATTTTTGCTGCTTGTTTTGTAATTGCATTTATATTATTAATGATTTGGAGTTACAGAAAAGATATTAAAATTCATAAAAAGTATTACAAAAATACTTTTATCATTTTAATAACTATCTTTTTAATTATTGCCATTTTTACTTTAATCACTTTTTCTTTGCATTAAAAAATCCGTTCCAAAATTAATTGAAACGGACTTTAAAATTTGTATTTATAAATTCTTAATTAACACTTGGTAATGTGGTGTATTTTTGAGCATACGCTAACATTTGTTCAGCAAAACTTGATGGTTGCACTACTTTAATGTCTGTAATATTACCTTCTGTATCCATTTCAGGAGTTAAAACAGGATTTACAAAACCACTGTAAGGCGCAGATTTAAATTTACTATTACGCTCTAATACTTCTTTATGAATAGCTTGATCCACTTTAACCCCATAAGTTTCAACTAAAGCTTTTCCAGCTTCAAAATCACCTTCAGATTTAATTCGTTGAATTTCACGTAAAAGTTCACCAAATAAGGTTCTTAATTTTACATAGTCTCTAACTACAAAATACGTTTTACCTTCTTTAACAACTTTTTCTATTACATTATCTTTAGTTCCTTTTTCAAAAGCCCAAGCAGCAACTAGCTGTCTATTTCTCATATGAGCCTCTTCAACATCGTCTCCAAGATTTAATCGAATTAATTGGGTCATCAATCCATTCCTAATATAGCCATCGTAAGCAGCTTTACCTATACCTTCAGCGTTTGGTGAAATTCCCATTTCTACTAATTTAGCATCAGGCAGATAATATAAACCAACCAAATCAGCACGAGCTTCTTCTAAAGTAGAAGCGTAATTTTTCATCGTTTCTTTTGGCATTCCAACACCTGGATTTATTTGTCCACTTGCATGACCAATAACTTCATGTAAAGCGGTATGTAATTTATCAGCCAACTTTCCATATGCTATTTCAGTTTCCACTTCTGCTTCATCAAAAGCAAATTCATTTAATCTACCTGTACCTCCTGCGTTGTTGTAGGCATTGATAATATTACCTAAAGAAACTGATTTAGATCCATGTTGCTGACGAATCCAGTTATTGTTTGGTAAATTTATTCCTATTGGTGTAGAAGGTGAAGCATCTCCAGATTCGGAAACTACATTTACCGTTTTATAAGATACACCAACCACATTTTTCTTTTTATGCGCATCCATTAGTGTTGAATTATCTTCAAACCATTGCGCATTTTCAGATAAAACTGCCATTTTTTTAGACATATCAAAGTCTTTAATTTGAACCACAGATTCATACGATCCCCTAAAGGCTTTTGGGTCGTTATATACTTCAATAAAACCGTGAATATAATCAATATCACCTGCTGTATTGGTTGCCCAAGCTATATTGTATTTATCCCAGGTTTCTAAATTTCCTGTTTGGTAATATTCAATCAACAATTTTAAAGCTTCTGCTTGAGCATCATTTTCTGCTACATCTACAGCTTTTTGTAACCAAAAAACCATCTTTTCAATAGATTCACCATACATACCTCCTACTTTCCATACTTTTTCTTCTAAAGTTCCGTCACTATTTTTTACCAATTTTGAATTAAGTCCATATTCAATTGGAGTAGCATCATTTTTATCTATTATTGATGCATAATATTCATCTACTTCTTCTGCAGTTATATTTGAGTCATAAAAATTTACTGCAGAACCTTTTAATAAACCTTTACTTGCATCTAAATTTACTTTTTTAGCATCTTTATCATTAAAAATAACCTCATAAGCTTCAACTGAAATCTCTGTATTGGTTTCTTTTAATAAGGTATTCAAATATTCTTTAGAAAAACCAGCTTTAAACTTATCGTTTGAATAATGATGGTGAATTCCATTAGAAAACCATATTCTTTTTAAATAAGTTTCAAAGTTTAACCACTCATCCGTTGTTTTATCTCCCTCATAGTTTTGGTAAATAGCTTCTAATGCTCTTCTTATGGCTAGGTTATGACGATAATTTTGATCGTACATAATATCTCTACCAGCCATTCCAGCTTGAGATAAAAAATAAACTAATTTTTTTTGCTTCAAACTCAGTTCTTCAAAACCCGGAATTTGATAACGAAGAATTTTTACATCTGCAAATTGTTCTACTACATAATTAAAATCTTTTGGAGCAATTTCTTTTTTAGTGAGTTCCTCTTTTTTTTCTGAATTGCATGAAAACAAAAAAGAAAAACTTAATAGCACCAAGACTAAATATTTAAATTTCATATTTTGATTGTTTTTTATTTATAAGGTTCAAATTTAATAATTTAAAAATGATTAATTTAGTAAAATTAAGTAATGTAAATCACTAAATTTTAGTTCCCATGAAAGCTTTAAAATATTTTTTTTTCTTACTCTTAATTTTAGTAATAGGGTTATCAATTTATATAGCTACACTTGATGGTAATTATGATATAAAACGCTCAAAAATTATAAAAGCACCTATTGAAGTTGTTTTTAACACAATTAATGATTTTAAAAAATGGGAAAATTGGGGGCCTTGGTATGAACTAGATTCTACTATTGTTGCATCTTATCCTAATAAAACTTCTGGAGTTGGTGCATCATATACTTGGACAGGCAAAGATGGCACGGGAACTATGAAAACAATTTCACTTATTCCAAATAAAGAAATTATTCAACAAATAGATTTTGGAACAGGTAATGTTTCTGAAGTTTATTGGAGATTTAGTGAAATTGATAACCATACAGAAGTTATTTGGGGTATGAAAGGTAAAAGCAACTTTGGAGAAAAACTTTTTTGGTTAACACAAGGGGGAATTGAAAAAAATATGACTCCTATGTATAATAGAGGTCTAGAGCTTATAGAAAATTATTTGATTAAAGAAATGGATAAACATTCATTTACCACTATTGGTGAGGTAGATTTTGGTGGCGGGTATTATTTGTACCTAACCACATCTAGTAAAATTGAAACAATTGATGCTAAAACTAAAGAAATGTTTCCAAAAATACTTGAGTTCATAAATCAAAATTCAATCAAAGCATCTGGACAACCATTTTTACTAACTCATCAATGGGATGAAATAAATAAAACAACCATTTTTTCAACTTGTATTCCTATTAAAGAAAGAGTAATTACAACAGGTGATGTTTTAACTGGTTTTTTACTGCCTCAAAAAACATTTAAAACTATTTTAAAAGGTGATTACAAATATTTATACCAAGCTTGGGAAAATGCATATAAAACTTTAGTTGAAAAAGGATATACTGCCATTGAAAAAGGCGAACCTTTTGAGGTTTATACCGTTGGCCCAAATGAAGAACCAAATCCAGCTAACTGGATAACAGAAATTTATATTCCCATTCAATAATTATGATACTTGATGATATCTAAAGCATTCGGTTATATGGTCATTTACCATCCCTGTTGCTTGTAAATGAGCATAAATTACTGTTGAACCTACAAACTTAAACCCTCTTTTTTTTAGATCTTTAGAAATCAGGTCTGAAAGCTCAGTAGTTGCAGGGACTTCAGATAAAATTTTCCATTTATTTTTAATTGGTTTTCCCTTAGTAAAATTCCAAATATAATTTGAGAAAGAGTGAAACTCTTTTTGAACTTCCTTAAATGCAATAGCATTAGAAATTGTAGCCTTAATTTTTAACTTGTTCCTTATAATCCCTGAATTATTAATAAGTTTTTCAAACTTAGCCTCATCATATTTAGCAATTTTATTATAATCAAAATCATCAAAAGCTTTTCTAAAGTTTTCTCTTTTTTTTAAAATAGTTATCCAACTTAAACCTGCCTGAAAAGTTTCTAAAATTAAAAATTCAAATAGTTTATCATCATTATAAACTGGCACTCCCCATTCTGTATCATGATATTCTATATAAAGCGGGTCATTCCCACACCAACCACATCTTTTTTTTTCCATAATATATATTTTAATAACCTGCAGCTTGTCCGTCTTTTCTAGATTCTGAAGCTCCAAAATAAACCTTATTTTCAGCATCGTACATAATTGCTTGGTAACCTCCAAAATAGCCACCATAACCTACTTTATGTCCTCTGGCAATTAATTCTCGTATTACCTCAAATGAAATTCCACTTTCTAGCTTTATTTCACCCCTATCAACTACCTTAACTCCAGTTGGTGTTGAAGAACCAGTATGTTCTATTCTTGGTGCATCACCAGCTTCTTGTAAATTCATACCAAAATCTATCAAATTCATTACAATTTGCACATGACCTTGTGGTTGAAAATCGCCTCCCATAACACCAAAACTAACATATGGTTTTCCGTCTTTTGTTATAAAAGCAGGTATGATCGTATGGAAAGGTCTCTTTTTTGGTTCGTAAGTGTTAAAATGTCCTTCTTCTAAATTAAATAACTCCCCTCGATCTTGCAACATAAAACCTAATTTTGGTGGCACCATACCAGATCCCATTCCTCTATAATTACTCTGAATTAATGATATCATATTACCTTCTTTATCTGCTACGGTTAAATAAATAGTTTCTCCAGCGCTAATTTCACCAGCATTGTATTTCCCTGCTCTATTGGTAATTAAATTTTTTCTTTTTTTAGCATATTTTTTATCTAATAATTGTTCAACCGGAACTTTTGCAAAATCCATATCAGCATAATACTTGGATCTATCTTCAAAAGCTAATTTTTTTGCTTCTGTTACAATATGAATATGTTCAGCAGAACCAAATTTAATATTTGAAAAATCATATTGCTCAATAATATTTAACATTTGTAACGCTGCAATTCCTTGTCCGTTTGGTGGCAGTTCCCATACATCAAAACCTCTATAATTAACAGAAACTGGTTGTACCCATTCTGACTTATGCGTTGCAAAATCTTTGTAGGATAAAAAACCTCCTTGTTCTTGAATAAATTTTGAAATGATTTGAGCTATTTCTCCTTTATAAAACGCATCCCTTCCTCCTTTGGCAATTTTAGAGTATGTATTGGCTAAATAAGGATTTTTAAAAATTGTTCCTTTCGAAGGAGCTTTTCCATCTACAGTATAAGTATCCAGTACATTTAGAAATTGAGATCCTAAATAAGGGACTGAACGTTGTAAATAATACCCTATCAATTCAGTTACTGGAAACCCTTCATTTGCATAAGTTATAGCGGGCTCTAAAATTTTACTCATCGGTAATTTACCAAATTTAGAATGCAATTCAAACCAACCATCTACACACCCTGGAACACTTACAGGTAAAGGCCCTAAAGAAGGTATTTTTTTATAGTTATGGTCTTTAAAATATTTTAAAGTTAAGTTCTCTGGAGATCTTCCGCTAGCGTTTAAGCCATATAATTGTTGAGTTTTGGAATCCCAAACAATTGCAAATAAATCCCCTCCAATACCACTACCTGTAGGCTCCATAAGTCCAAGGGCGGCATTAGCAGCAATGGCAGCATCTATTGCCGACCCTCCTTTTTTTAAGACATCTAATCCTATTTGTGTTGCTAAAGGATGCGAGGTTGCTACCATCCCATTTTTTGCAATTACCTCAGATCGAGTTACAAAATTAGTTCCAGTCAATCTATCTTGAGAATGTACTTGAATAGAGATGAACAGCGTGAAAATAATAAATAAATATTTCATTTGTTTAATTGTAATTGATTATTAACAAATTTAATTTAATTATTTAAAAACTAACATTTTAAACCTATAAAATTGGAATAGTTTTTGTACATTTATTTAATACTAAAATACCTAATTATGAAACATTTATTGTATTATTTAGCAATTGGGTTATTTATTGTTGGATGTTCTTCAACAACTAAAACCACTACTAATAAAGATACTAAACTTCCTGAAGGCGCTGTGAGAATAGCAAATGATGAATTGGAGTACGAGATTATTATTATAGATCCAGGATTTGAAACCTATTTATATTCTATTGCAAAACCAGCCAATTTTTATTCGCAAGAGTATTATGAAATTAAAAATAAATTTTATGTTACTGAATGGAATATTAGAGCTGGAAACCCTTTAAAATACAATCCAAATATTTATGAAAATGTGATTGATTATGACTTTAATATTGATTATGGGTTGGATGTTAATTATAAATTATACAACTATTTTAAATTTGTAGAATATAAATACCATCAAAGTTTTTAACCTGTAGTAACTTTAGGTTTTAATGTTGAACGTAAAATTATATATCCTAAAATCCCAGCAACTAATGAGCCCAGAATAATTCCCATTTTTGATGCAGAAATTAAATTTTCTTCTGTATAAGCTAAATTAGCAATAAACAAGGACATGGTAAACCCAAGACCTCCTAAGAAACTTACTCCTATTAATTGTCCAAAATTTACATTTTCTGGTAAATCGGCTAACTTCAACTTAATACCAATAAAAGACATCAATAATATTCCAATTGTATTCCCTAAAACTAAAGCCAAAGTGATGTTTACCACTATATGACTTGAATCCTCCAACCCATCAAAACTGATGACTACACCCGCATTTGCTAACGCAAAAATTGGCATAATTATATAAGACACCCATCCATGCAAATTATGCTCTAAACTTTGTAAAGGTGAATTAACTTTTTCAGTAATTCCTTCTACAGAACCTATTACTTCCAATTGTTCTTTAGTTAAAATTGTTTTTGAAGGAGTGGCATCTTCTTTAAAAACGCTCAATTCTTCTCTTATCAGTTTTACATATTCGGTCAAATTAGCTTTTCGTTTAATTGGTATTGCAAAAGCCATTAAAATTCCAGCAATTGTTGGGTGAACACCTGATTTTAGGAATAACAACCAAACAATAACTCCTAAAACAAAGTATAAATATTTTGAATAAATTTCTTTATAACTTAAAAAAGATACAAAAGCAAAAATCAACATGCCATAAGTTATTAAATCCCATTGAATGTTTGCACTATAAAAAATTGCAATTACTAATACCGCTCCAATATCATCAACAATGGCAAATGCTGTCAAAAATATTTTTAACCCTAAAGGAACTCTATTTCCTAAAAGTTTAAGTATTCCTAATGTAAATGCTATGTCTGTTGCCATAGGTACTCCCCAACCTTCAGCTCCTATTTTTCCGTTATTTAACACTAAAAAAATTAAAACTGGAAAAGCCATTCCACCTATGGCGGCAAAAATTGGAAGAGATGCTTTTCTTAAAGTAGTTAATTCTCCAGCCAATATTTCTCGTTTTACTTCTAAACCAATCACAAAGAAAAATATGGCCATTAAACCATCATTTATCCATAATATCAGTGGTTTGGCTAAATGAAATTTTGTATCAACAAAACCCAATATAAATTCACGACTCCATAAATCTTTATACAAATAACCATAGGAAGAATTTGCCCATAAAATAGCTATTATTGAACATGCAAAAAGAATAATACTTGAAGATGTTTCAAGGTTAATAAATCGTTTTAATGGATTACTGATAAATTTCATTGTGTTTAATTTACTTTTTAGGGCTGAAATATACAATTTTTAATTTTTTTTAAAAGAAAAAGCCTTCCAAAATGGAAGGCTTTAATAAAATGTTTATACTTTCTTAACTTATAATTGTGGTCCAGCTGCAACTAAAGCTTTTCCTTCTTCGTTATCTGTATATTTTTCAAAGTTTTTGATAAATAAACTAGCCAACTTGGTTGCTTTTTCTGTCCAATCTTCAGGGTTTTCATAAGTGTCTCTTGGGTCTAAAATTTCTGTATGAACTCCTGGTAAAGAAGTTGGTACTTCTAAATTGAAAATTGGAATTGTTTTAGTTTCAGCTTTTTCAATAGAACCATCTAAAATTGCATTAATAATTCCACGTGTATCTTTTATAGATATTCTTTTTCCTGTTCCGTTCCATCCTGTATTAACCAAGTAGGCTTCTGCTCCATTAGCTTCCATTTTTTTCACTAATTCTTCACCATATTTAACAGGGTGCAGTGTTAAAAAAGCTGCTCCAAAACAAGCTGAAAATGTAGGCGTTGGCTCTGTAATTCCACGTTCAGTTCCTGCTAATTTAGCTGTAAACCCTGATAAGAAGTGATATTTAGTTTGCTCAGGAGTTAATTTTGAAACTGGAGGTAATGTACCAAATGCATCAGCAGATAAGAAAATTACTTTTTGAGCTGCTCCAGCTTTAGATACTGGTTTTACAATATTTTCAATATGATGAATTGGGTAAGAAACACGTGTATTTTCAGTTACAGAATTATCATCAAAATCTATTTTACCATTTTCATCAACTGTTACATTTTCTAATAATGCATCTTTTTTAATTGCTGCATAAATTTCTGGTTCTGAATCTTTATCTAAATTAATTGTTTTAGCATAACATCCACCTTCAAAGTTAAAAATACCTTCATCATCCCAACCGTGCTCATCATCTCCAATTAATTGACGACTTGCATCTGTAGACAACGTTGTTTTTCCTGTTCCTGATAGGCCAAAGAAAATTGCAGTATCGCCATCTTTACCAACATTAGCAGAACAGTGCATAGATGCAATTCCTCTTAATGGTAAGTAATAGTTCATCATTGCAAACATTCCTTTTTTCATTTCACCTCCGTACCAAGTACCTCCAATAATTTGGATTTTCTCAGTTAAGTTAAACAATACAAAGTTTTCAGAGTTTAACCCATGTTCTTTCCAATTTGGATTTGAAATTTCAGAGCCATTCATTACTACAAAATCAGGTTCTCCAAAATTTTCTAATTCTTCTGAAGTTGGGCGAATGAACATATTGGTTACAAAATGTGCTTGCCAAGGAACTTCAACAATAAAACGTACTTTTAAACGAGTATCTTCATTAGCTCCACAAAAAGCATCTACAACAAATAATCTTTTTCCTGACAATTCTTCAGTAACCAATCCTTTTAAATCATTCCAAACTTCTTGAGTTGTTGGTTTATTATCGTTTGGAGCTTGAGTTGAATTCCACCATAAAGTATCTTTTGTAACATCGTCTTTTACAATAAATTTATCTTTAGGTGAACGACCTGTAAATTTACCTGTCATAACATTAACAGCTCCAAGTTCTGTCAAATAACCTTTCTCATATCCTTCTAAATTTGGGTCTAATTCATATTTGTATAACTCATCATAAGATGGATTGTAAACTATTTCTTTAACATTTTTAATCCCCAAGTCATTTAATGACGTAACTACTGATTTTCTAAGAATTTCCATTAGTTGTGTTTTATTTATTAGTAATCTTTATTAATTATCTACAACAAATTTAAGCATTATTATAAGCTTATATTTATGACATTTATCAGTATAATCTGACTATTTACTAAAACGTTTTCCACTTGATAAAAAATTAAATATCAGTGAAATAATACAAATTTTCTTTTTACAAAAAATTACGAAAACGTTTTCATTTTTTGACAAAAAAAAACGTTTTTCATTTTTTCTTTCAATAAATTTTTGGCTAAAATATGGTTAATAGTTTAAGCCAACAAACATTTTAATATTCCAATTCTTTTAATTTCATTTTTATTCTTTTTTTATTTTTAAAAAAGAATATGCAAGCTTAAGCCATCCTATTATAAATAATAAACCTCCCAAAGGTGTGATAAACCAAATATTTTTTGGAGAAACTCCTAAAGTGATGGCATAAATAGATCCTGAAAAGAATAAAATTCCTGCTAAAAACAAATAACTAATTACATTTTTATTCTTTAAATTAAATCCTGTATACGTATTAACAATTAATAAAACAATTATATGAAACATTTGATATTTTACTGCAGTTTCATAACTCTTTAGTTCGTCCACTGTTAAAACTTCTTTCAAAGCATGAGCACCAAATGCCCCTAAAACAATTGTTATAGCTCCTAAAATTGAAATAATTACTAAATTTTTATTCATGTAATATTATTTTGACAGTAAAATTAAAAAAATTGATTATTTCTCAATCCATTATTTTGTATATTTATGTGAAAATAAAAAATTATGGAAGATCATAAAGATACATTAGTTACAATTTTAACTGCTAGCTTAATACACGAAATTCACATTGCAAAATCATTATTAGCAAACCAAGGTATTGAGAGCTATATTATTGACGAAAACATAGCAACTTCCATTGGAACTGCATTTATTGAAGGTTATAAACTTAAAGTAAATTCGGCAGATTTTATTAGAGCTAAAGAGATTTTAGATGCCATAGACCTTGAAAATAACAATTAACTTACAAAATAAGTTTTTAAATTTGTATTTTCGTCTACCATTTATAACAAAACAACAATGCGAAAAATTTTGGTTATTGGCGCTGGTCAATCTTCATCTTCATTAATAAAGTATCTATTAGACAAATCAATTTCGGAAAATTTACATATCACTGTTGCTGATATGTCTCTTGAGCTTGCTAAAAAGAAAATTCTAAATCATAAAAACGGTCAGGCCATTACCTTAAATATTTTTGATGATTTTGATCGAAATAATGCTATAAAAAATGCTGACATTGTAGTTTCTATGCTCCCTGCTCATTTACATATTAATGTGGCTAAGGATTGCTTAAAATACGGAAAAAGTATGGTAACAGCTTCTTATATTTCTAATGAAATGAAAGCGTTACACCAAGATGCAGTTCATAAAAACATAATTTTTATGAATGAAATTGGTTTAGACCCTGGGGTAGACCATATGAGTGCTATGAAAATTATTGATGAAATTAGAACAAAAGGAGGAAAAATGTTATTATTTGAGTCTTTTTGCGGTGGATTAGTAGCTCCTGAAAGTGATGATAATTTATGGAATTACAAATTTACTTGGAATCCAAGAAATGTAGTTTTAGCTGGGCAAGGTGGTGCATCAAAATTTATTCAAGAAGGAACCTATAAATATATTCCATATCATAAATTATTTAGACGTACCGAAATTTTAAACATTGATGGTTATGGAAAATTTGAAGCCTATGCCAATAGAGACTCTTTAAAATACCGAAGTGTTTACGGTTTAGACGATATTTTAACTTTATATCGTGGAACTATTAGACGTGTAGGTTATTCTAGAGCTTGGAATATTTTTGTACAACTAGGAATGACTGATGATAGTTACACTATGGAAAATTCTGAGAACATGAGTTATAGAGAATTTACCAATTCATTCTTAGCCTACAACCCTAACGATTCTGTAGAATTAAAATTACGCCACTATTTAAAAATTGATCAGGATGATATTATATGGGAAAAATTATTAGAACTTGATTTGTTTAATTCAACAAAAAAAATTGGCTTAAAAAATGCCACACCAGCCCAAATTTTAGAAAAAATTTTAAAAGACAGTTGGACTTTAAAAGAAAATGATAAAGATATGATTGTTATGCAGCATTTGTTTGGGTATGAACTAAATGGTAAAAAACATCAAATTGAAAGTAGTATGGTATGCCTTGGTGACAATCAAGTATATACAGCTATGGCTAAAACAGTTGGTTTACCTGTAGCAATTGCTACACTTAAGATTTTAAATAAAGAAATTACCACTCCAGGAGTTCAAATACCAATTAATAAAGAAGTTTATGAACCAATTTTAGTCGAGTTAGAAGAAAATGGTATTGTTTTTAAAGAAAAAGAAGTTTCCTATTTAGGTTACAATCCTGAACATGTAATAGGTTAAATTTATTACATTTTTAAATAAAAATCTTGTACTAAATTTTTATATTCTTCCGTATAATCATGTCTATTAATTTCAATAATCAATTCTTGAAATTCAATTTCATTTTGATGAAAAGAAAATTGCAATAAACTCCTTTTTATAGAAGCATTATAAGTTCCTTTTACTCTGGTAATTCTAGCTGGAAACAACTTATTTTGTGCCGCTAAATCAATAAATTCCTTTTCATTTTCAAAAGGAATTATAAATGCACAATTTCCGTTTGGGGCTAATAATTTTGAAGTTCCTTCAAGTAAATCGTAGTAAGGTAAACTTTTGGAATGTCTTGCCATAGCTCTTTCTTCAGAAATATTCTTATACGTTGAAGTATAAAAGGGAGGATTAGAAATTATTAAATCGTACTTTTCATCTATTTCTTCAGCAAATTCTTGTAAAGAAGCATGGTAACAAAACAAGCGATCTCCCCAATTACTTTGTTCAAAATTTTCAACTGTTTGTTCATAAGCATCGTCATTTAATTCAATTGCATCTATCACTTCGGCATTACTTTTTTGCGCCATCATTAAAGCAATTAAACCAGTGCCAGCACCTATATCTAAAATGTTAAAAACACCTTGATTAATTTCAGTCCAAGCTCCAATTAACACTCCATCGGTACCTACTTTCATCGCAGTTTTATCTTGCCGAATAGTAAATTGTTTAAATTGAAAAGGTTTTGACATTTAAAAAATTATTACAATTATATAAATGACAAAATTAAACTTATTCCTACAGATTGTTCAATTTTTATTTAGTTTAATAATTCTATGGTTACTAAATAAGCGCAATGATCGGAAGCGATGGTATTTTGAATAACTTTAGTTTCCAATATCCTCCACTTATTTTTTGGAAGAAACATTACATAATCAATCTTTATTTTAGGGTTATTTGAAGGATATGTAGGTTTTGGATTTGTTTTATCATATGTTGATGTCCAAACTTGTTCTAAAATATTGATAGGAGTACTTTTTGGAATTGCATTTAAATCACCTGCTAAAATAGTAGGGTACTTATTTGTAGAAAATACTTCATTAATTTTTTTTGCTTGTGCAACCCTATCTGTTTCATTTTCTAAATGGTCTAAGTGGGTTCCAATAAAAGCGACAGTATCACCAGATTTTAATTTAGATACTACTTCTAAAGCTGCTCTAGGTTCGTTTCCTTTACTATATGGTAAAGCCACATTTCTTGTTTTAAGAAACGTGTATTTAGACAAAATTCCTTCCCCATATTCTCCACCATCAAATTCCATGGCTTTTGCAAACAAAGGCACCATTTTAGTTCTCCATCCAAGTTCTGTAACCAAATCATACTTTTTGGCTCTATTTGTTTTAAAATCTACCTCTTGCATAGCAACAAAATCAGGATCAGTATCTTTAATTACTCCAGCTAAAAGATTTAAATCAAAATTATTTTTCGTAGTAGCTCCATGGAGAATATTAAACGTAAGAACTTTTACAATTCTACTACTATCCACAACGTGTTGCGAAGTTACTGCTGTAGTGCTTAATAATATTATTGCTAGAAACACCATTAATATTCTCATATCATTAAATTTTTAAATTATTTCTTTTAGGTTATATTATTCTTAAAAATATTTCTGTTATCAATCATATTTATATACAATTTTTAATTTCAGTCATTAGTTTTTGTGCTAATGCATCTGCTTTTGCTTGCGAAGTACTTTCGGTA
>NZ_CANLRG010000009.1 GCF_947493565.1 uncultured Lutibacter sp.
GGAAAAATCCAAGTAAACCTTGAAAATAAACCTACAGGGTTGTACCTTGCTAAAGTTTATTTAGATGAAACTTTAACTTTAAAAATTATAAAGCAATAGTATAAATTTAATAAAAATGGTTACTCCTTTTTTATTATTGATATTTTAAAACGAATACTTAAAGCTAGTTTATTAATTTTATTTAATAAGATCATAATTCAATTTAATTAGCTTATTAAGCTTAGATAAAACATAAATAAAAAAAGACCGCTAATTAGCGGTCTTTTTTTATAAGGATTATTAGTTATTTTTATTGAAGAACATATACACCTCCACTTAAAATAACTTTCATTTCCCATACTTCAGCAGCACCGGAATATACATTATATGATACAACGTATTTTTGTCCTTCAGCGCTATCAGGGAAATTATTTAATAAAATAGTATTAATTTTTTCTAGTCTAACACTTTCTAACTCTTCAGCTTTACCAGATCTTACATCAAAATTTTGATAATATCCATTTCCAACTAGATCATAATCTGCAGCTGTTAAAGTATATTTTATGGTGTTGTCAGGAACCCAAGTAGTACCATCATGACCAAACTTAATAGTTTCTTCAATTACATTATTGTATTTAGACCAAGTTGAGCCATCAAAAATATAGTTATTTACATAACTTTTTGTAACTCCACCACCAGCATATAATTCATACATTGCTTGAACAATATCTCCCGCTTTTTTTGGACTAAATTTAAAGATGTCAGGTAATGCTAAAGGTATTTTAATTGCTGCTTCATCATGGCTTGAGAAGTTAGGATACCCTTCTCCCATAGCTTTATATTCATCAGGAGTAAACCCTGCAAATCTATTCCATTCACCATTTTTATATAAAAATCCATCAGTTAATGTAACTTCTCCTCCTGCGTAAAAACGGTATCTTAAAGAATAAAAATCACCTTCATCTGGTGTTGGATAAGTAGCTTCTAAATAGTCAAAAATGTGATAATCTCTGTCAAAATTACCATAGGTTTTACCAGTAATTGCATTATGTTCAGCGTCACTTAATTCATATACTTCAGCACTTGGTGTGCTTAAAGGGTTGTATAGTTTAAAAGTTACAGTAGCTAAAGACCCTTCTCCCCAAACAGGATATTTGTCAATAAGTAGACCTGGTATCATCGCTTTGGCATCATCAATTGAACTAAAATTACCATAATTTAATTCTAAATCCTCATAGTCATCATCACTTAAAGTAAAAGTAACTTCACCAGTAATAATTTCTTCTTGTGCATCTATTTCAGCATATATATCTTCCATAGGGTCACAGGCCGTTGTAAAAACTAAGCCTAAAACCATCAATAAATAAATTATTTTTTTCATTGTTTACTGTTTTTTTAATTAAAATCTAATTTTAGCACTTACGTTAAACGTTCTTCCGTACCCAAACCATACTAGTGCAGTTTGGTCAGTTGAACCTGAGCCATCTAATGCGTCAGCAATATATTCAGTATTGAAAACATTATTCATTCTACCAATTAAAGTAGTGTCTAAATCTCCAATTTTGAAACCATATCTTATACTTGCATCAAAAGTGCTATAACTTGGTGCTTTCCATGCTTGAGGAGCACCTTGAGTTCCTCTGTCGTTAGGATCATATGCAGCATATAAATCATCAAAGAAGTTAAAGTCTACAGTGAAATGAGTTTTAGACATTAATTCATAGTCTAAACCTAAAGCTGCTGTTGTTTGTGCAGCATCGGCAACCTTTAATCCTGAGATATATAGGTTAACTGTGTTTACTAAATTTTGTTCTTCGTCAAAGATTTGAACATTTTCTAAGTCATTATCCCATTGCCAGTCACCTAAAGATAACATACCAATTAAAGTAAGTTTGTCAGATGGTTTATAGGTAAAGTCTAACTCAATACCTTGGTGAATAGCATTTACACCTAAAATATTAGCTGTATTAAAGGTTCCATCTTGATTTTGGAATCCTCTTGTTAGAGTTCTATCATTCCATTGAGTTCTGTAAATATTTAAATTAGCAGCTAATTTTTCACTTCTTAAGCCATACCCTAATTCTGCACTAAATATTTTTTGATTTTCAGCATCAGCATTAATATGATCATTATCAAATTGTAAGAAAACAGAATCAAAGCCTGCTGCTTTTTCAAAATAACCAATATTAGCAAAAATGTTATGAGTATCATTTAAGCGATAGTTAGCACCACCTTTTACACTAAATCCAGTAAAATTATATTTATCAGTTTTTTGATTTCCTGGTGTATATTGGAAGTAATCAATTCTTCTGTAAGAAGTATTAGAAATTGCTGCTGATACAAAAGTAGAAATTTGGTCATTATTATACTCTAATTGAGTAAATATACCTTGCCATCCAACTTCACCATCATTCCAGTAATCACGTTTATCACCTACTTTTAAAGCAGCATTAGGATTGTTAACATTATTATTGTCATATGCATAAGCACCACCTAATAAATCTGTTACTTCAGAGAAGTGTTTTCCAGTATAAGTTCTTAAATCTAGACCTGTGATAAAATCTAAGTTATCGTTTAATTCAGTTTTAAATGTTGATAACATACCAAACCAACTGTGATCATTTCTAGAAGCTCTTAAATAAGCTTCAGAACCCAATCCTTGAGCTGCATTGGCTCTGTTTATTTCAACTATATTGTCTAAATCAATAGGTTGATCATCTCCACCTAATCTAACATTGAATAAATCTCTGTTATCTCCAGCAGTTCCACCACCACCACCAGTACCCCAAGAGGCATAAAGTGCAGTAGATAAATCTGTTTTATCGTTGATAGTCCAATAGTGGTTTAATGAAGTTTGTGATTTGTGGTAGAAGTTGTCCTCTACATGTACAACACTTCCATTTTTTATCCCCCAATCTGGATTAAATTTATTCCCACTTTCAGCATTTCGGTATTTAGAGATAAGACTTCTATTTTGTCTTTGTCCGTGTCTTTGTGGTGCTCCGAATGATGTTAATGATAATTTGTGGTTTTCATTCAATTGTTTTGAAATATTCACAAAATAATTATAACCTTCAAATTCAGTTCCATCTACATAACCATCACCTTTGGTTTTTGATGCAGATACTGTAGCTGCAAATCCATTATCTAGTAATCCAGTAGAAACAGTAGCCCCATATTTTTGGTAACCATCATTTCCTACAGCAGTAAAAATATTTCCACCTTTCTCTATATCAGTAGTTTTAGATAAGATGTTTACAGTACCTCCAATTGAAGGAACAGCTACTTTAGAAGCCCCTAATCCACGTTGAACCTGCATAGCACTTGTAACGTCAGCTAAACCAGCCCAGTTACTCCAGTAAACTCTACCATTTTCCATATCATTAACAGGAACTCCGTTAATCATAACGGCAACGTTTTCAGAGTTAAAACCTCTTAAGTTAAGTCTTCCATCACCGAAACCACCACCTGATTTAGTAGCATACACACCTGGTGTAGATTTTAAAATTTCAGGAAATTCTTGAGATCCTAATTTGTTTTCAATAACATCAGCTTTAACAGTTGAAACTGCAACAGGAGTTTTTCTGTCAACAGCAAAAGAGGTAGCTGTAATTACTATTTCTTCTAATGATTCAGATGAAGGATTTAAGGCAATTGTGCCAAAATTAGTACTTCCATTAAAAGTTAATGTTTTTGTTTCATAGCCAACAAATGAAACTAAAACTGTACCATTAGAAACGGATGTTTCAAATGTAAAATTACCATCAAAATCTGATGATGCACCTGAAGTAGCTCCCTTTAAAACTACTGAAGCTCCAGGTAAAGGTTGATTTGTCTCGTCAACAATCTTACCAGTAAGTTTGGTTTGTCCAAAAATGATAGATGTTGAAATTAACATAACTACCACTAGCCAATTTTTTAAATTTCTCATTGTTTAATTTTAATTTGAATTAAATGTTTTGCAAAAGTGCAAATTTTTGTCGATTTCGCTTTTAATTAATTGTTAATTTTTAACAAAAAATTAAGAACTTATAAATATACAAAAATGGCTACCTTTTGCTGATTTTCAATAAAATAAATATTAACAATTATTGAGAAATATGTAAAATATTGTTAAAAACTTTAAGTATGTTATAGAATTGTTAAGTGTTTATAGCTTTGTTAGGTTTTTATGCGCTAATTCTTTTCCAAGCTCTACACCAAATTGGTCATAGCTATAGATGTTCCATATAACCCCTTGAACAAATATTTTATGTTCATAAAAAGCAATTAAACTTCCTAAAGTTTTAGGGGTTAATTTGTTTATTAGTATGGATGTGCTTGGTTTGTTTCCTTCAAAAACTTTATAAGGTAACAACGTTTCAATTTCATCCATTTTACCTTGAGTTTTTAAATCTAAATGCGCCTCTTCTTTTGTTTTTCCTTCAGCTAAAGCTTGTATTTGAGCATAAAAGTTTGCCATTAATTTTTTATGGTGTTCTTTATTTCCATACAACGAATTTTTAAACCCTATAAAATCTGCTGGAATTAATTTGGTTCCTTGGTGTAATAACTGCATAAAAGCATGTTGTGAATTTGTACCTGTGCTTCCCCAAATTATATTACCTGTTTGGTAAGCTACTTGGTTTCCATTTCTGTCCACACTTTTCCCATTACTTTCCATAATTGCTTGTTGTAAGTATGGCGCTAATTTAGTTAAGTATTGAGTGTAAGGTAAAATTACTTCAGACTCAGATTTGTAAAAATTAGTGTACCATATTCCAATAAGACTCGCTAAAACTGGGGCGTTTTTTTCAAAAGGGGTGTTTTTAAAGTGCTCATCCATTTCAAAAGCTCCAATTAAAAGTTCTTTGAAATTTTTGAACCCCACGGCTAAGCTAATAGATAAACCTACAGTACTCCAAAGCGAAAAACGACCACCTACCCAATCCCACATTGGAAAAATATTTTCAGAGTCAATTCCAAACTCACGTACATTTTTTAAGTTGGTTGAAACTGCTACAAAGTGTTTAGCAACATCTTTTTCAGTAGCTTTTTCTAAAAACCAATTTTTTATGGTTGTTGAATTTGTTAATGTTTCTTGAGTTGTAAACGTTTTTGAAACAATTACAAACAACGTAGTTTCAGGGTTTAAATGTTTAATTATTTCTTGTACGTGATCTCCATCAATATTAGAAACAAAATGAACATTTAAATTGTTTTTGTAGTATTTTAAAGATTCTACGACCATATCAGGACCTAAATCAGATCCTCCAATACCAATATTTACAACATCTGTTATAGTTTTGTTAGTGTAACCTTTCCAAGTGCCTGAAACAACTTTATTGGTAAAAGCTTCCATTTTAAGCAAGGTTTCTTTAACTTCAGGCATTACATTTATACCATCAACAACTATTTCTTGATTATTTTGGTTTCTAAGTGCGGTATGTAATACAGCTCTATTTTCAGTGACATTAATTTTCTCTCCAGAAAAATACGCTTTTATTGCGCCTTTTAAATCTACTTCGTTTGCTAGCTCTAATAGGTAATTTAAGGTGTCTTCAGTAATTCTATTATTGGAAAAATTAAATTCAAAATCGTTAAAATTTATAGTGAATTTTTCTTTTCTTGAAGGATTGCTATTAAATAATGATTTTAAATGTAGGTGCTTTGTATCGTTATAATTTTTGGTAAGTTTTTCCCAAGCTTTGGTTGTAGTTGGATTTATATTTTTCATATGTTATATGCTAAGATTGTAATTCTTTTTTAGGAATTATAATTTCGTTATCAATTGTTGAATAATTAATGGCGTCTATCTGTTCTTTTAAAGATTTGATAAACTCAAAATAATGAGGTTTTATATTTTCTTTCATAGGTTCTGCTGCAGGAAGTTTTTCTTTTAAAGGATCTACCTGTCTTCCATTTTTCCAAAAGCGATAACAAACATGAGGTCCAGAAGTATTTCCAGTCATTCCAATATAACCAATAACATCTCCTTGTTTAACCACGTCTCCAACTTTAACAGCTCTTCTACTCATGTGTAAATATTGAGTGCTATACGTTGCATTATGTCTAATTTTAACATAATTTCCATTACCGCCTTTTCTTCTAGATTCAGTAACAGTTCCATTAGCAGTTGCCATTATTGGTGTTCCAATAGGTGCTGCAAAATCGGTTCCTTTATGAGGTCTTACTCTGTTTCCATATAAGGCAATTCTTCTTTTTAAATTATACCGAGAAGAAATTCTGCTAAATTTTACAGGCATTTTTAAAAATTGACGACGTAGGTTGGTGGCTTCATCATCAAAATAATCAGGAATATTTAAAATAGTATCTGCAACATATTTAAACGCATAAAAGGGTTGATTTCCATGTTCAAAGTATGCTGCTTTAATTTCTCCTATTCCAACTGGAATGGTATCATTAATGTATAACTGTTCATAAATAAGTTTGAACTTATCATTTTTTTGAAGTCTAGAAAAGTCTATAGTCCAAGCATAAATATCATCAGCCATTTTATAAGTTAAGTAAGAACTTAAACCTTGACTTTCCACCGCATCTGAAAGATGGGTTGTGATTATTCCAGAAGCAGTTTTTAGTACAGTTTTTACAGGTTTTTTTCCATGATAAGCTACGGGAATAGAATCTCTAAAATCGACAACAGTATATCGAACTTTGGAATGTTGGTATATAAAAACTTGTGCTTGTTCAGTTGAATCATTTTTAGCCAAAACGGTATATGGGATTCCACTTTTTATTTTTCGAACATTAAAAGTGTCTCTAATTTTATTGACAATCTCTAATACTCTCGGGTAATCTACATGATTTCGATCAAGAATTTCACTAAAGTTTTCTCCAGGCTTTATAGTGTCGTTTATGACTTTAAAATTATTTAATTTAAAACCAAATTCTTTAACAATTTTAGGCGTTTCGGGAACAATACTTGCTTGTGGTTTTTCATCAGTTTTACAAGAAATAAATGAAACAAATAGAAATAAGATTATTAAATTTTTCAAGGGTTTAAGCGTTTTATGTTTTGGTTTGTTAAAGTTAAACGCAAAAATACAATTTAATTATCAAAAATAATGTTAAAAGGATGTGCTAAGCCTTTAAAAGCTTCTATGTCTGCTCGTAAAGATCCTACAGCTAATGATGCTTTAATTCTTAATGGAATTTTATTATCATCATTGCTAATCCAAACTGTTACACTTTCCTGTTCCTTAAAAACTCTACCAGCTTGTACCATAGGCCTAAAAGCAAGTGAATTAATATTTCCAAATTTTGTTTTAATAATTTCTTCGCCTAAAAACACCAATTTAAAATTATGAATTTCTTGATCAAAAAACATTGGCAACTCAATTTCATCACCCTTGTTTAAGTTTTTCAATTTTTGATTTCTTAAAAAGTAAAGTGATGAGAGCATATCTTGAATTTCATCATTAATTGGATGCTTAGTTTCGGTATTGTGCTTGTGATTTTTTACAATGGCTTCGTTTTTTTCATAATCAAAAAGAATTTCTTTGTCTTTGGTGTAGCCTCCTTCATTTATTTTGCGAATAAAGCGATAGGGTTTTAAAGTTTCTTTATACATAAAAGTTTGATAATCATCTTTTACTTTAAAAAATAAACTTACAAGTCCGGTTGATTTTCCTTTTCCAATTATATGAAACGCTTCTTTATTAAAATTAGTTGTTTCTTTAACTTCAATAGTTGAAAAACCAGCATTTAAAAAATTACTATAGCTCATTCTAAATTTTAGCCATTCTCCTTGTTTAAAAGCATAATTTTTTTCGGGAGTTAATTTTTTTACCGATTGTCCCAATGAAATTACAGAGGTAAATAAAGCTAATATGATAAGTAATTTTTTCATTTAATAGTAGTGTAAATTATTGTTTTTTATAAAAAATACAATTACTGTTCCAAAAATAATAAAAGCTTAACACATAAGGTTAAGCTTTTATTAAATAAAGTATGAATTAAGAAAATTATAACGTTCCTCTTCTGGCTTGTTCTGCTTCAATAGATTCAAATAAAGCTTTGAAATTTCCTTTACCAAAAGATTGAGCTCCTTTTCGTTGTATAATTTCAAAGAATAAAGTAGGTCGGTCTGTTACTGGTTTGGTAAAAATTTGAAGTAAATAACCTTCATCATCTCTGTCAACTAAAATTCCTAAGTCTTTTAATTCAGCTAAATCTTCATCAATTTCTCCAACCCTGTCCATTACGGTATCATAGTAAGTACCTGGAACGTATAAAAATTCAACACCTCTTTCTGTCATCGCTTTTACAGTTTCTAAAATATTGTTGGTAGCAACAGCAATATGTTGTACTCCAGGACCTTTATAAAAATCTAAGTACTCTTCAATTTGTGATTTTTTTATTCCTTCTGCAGGTTCGTTAATTGGAAATTTTACACGTCCATTACCATTGGTCATTACTTTGCTCATTAAAGCGGTATATTGTGTAGAAATGTCTTTATCATCAAAAGTTATTAAATTGGCAAAACCCATAGTTTCATTATAAAATTTAGCCCAAACATTCATTTCATTCCATCCAACATTACCCACCATATGGTCTATATAACGTAAGCCTACATCTTTAGGATTGTGAGTGGTTTCCCATTTTTGAAATTTTGGTAAAAATACTCCGTTGTATTTTTTTCGTTCTACAAACACATGCACAGTATCTCCATAAGTATGAATTCCAGAACGAATTACTTCTCCATTTTCATCGGTTTCTTTGGTTGGTTTTAAGTACGATTTTGCTCCTCTTTTTGTTGTTTCTTCCCAAGCCTTAGTAGCGTCTTCAACCCAAAGAGCTACTACTTTAACACCATCACCATGTTTTTCAATATGTTCAAAGAGTTCAGGGTTATTCTTATTTGGCATGGGAGTAGTTAGTACCAATCTAATTTTATCTTGTACTAAAACATAACTAGTTCTGTCTGTAAGTCCAGTTTCCAAACCAGCATAAGCTAAAGATTGAAATCCGAAAGCTGTTTTGTAATAATGGGCTGCCTGTTTTGCATTTCCTACATATAGTTCTACATAGTCGGTTCCTAATAGTGGTAAAAAATCTTCAGCTTCTGGAAAGATTTTTTCCAAACCGTAATTAAAATTCTGTTTATTTTTTAAATCTGACATTTTTTTAGGTTTATTCGGTTATCCAAGATTTATAATAGTCTTCTACTTGTAAATTCATTGCTTCTTCAGTAATCATTACAGGTTTAAAAGGGTCAATCATAACAGCTAATTCTTCGGTTGATTCTTTTCCTATGCTTCTTTCAATTGCACCTGGATGTGGGCCATGAGGTATTCCGCCAGGATGTAATGTTAATTGACCTTTTTCAATATTATTTCTACTCATAAAATCTCCATCAACATAATACAAAATTTCTTCTGAATCTATGTTGCTATGGTGGTAAGGAGCTGGAATAGATTTTGGATGATAGTCGTACATTCGTGGTACAAAAGAGCAAACTACAAATCCGGATGCTTCCCAAGTTTGGTGTATTGGAGGCGGCATATGAATACGTCCAGTTATTGGTTCAAAGTCGTGAATTGAAAATGCATAAGGATAATTAAATCCATCCCATCCAACGGCGTCAAAAGGGTGGTTTTTATAAATATACTCCCAAAGAACTCCTTGTTTTTTTATACAAATTTTAAAGGAACCTTTTTCGTCATGAGTTTCTAAATTAGTAGGCAATTTAAAATCTCGTTCACAAAAAGGAGAATGCTCTAATAATTGACCAAAGTTATTTCTATAGCGTTTAGGGGTTACAATTGGGCTGAATGATTCTATATATAAAAGTCTATTTTCAGTAGTATTAAATTCAATTTGATAAACGGTTCCTCTAGGAATAATTAAATAGTCTCCATATTCAAATTCAATGTTTCCATACATCGTTTTTAAAATTCCAGAACCTACGTGTACAAATAACATTTCATCAGCATCGGCATTTTTATAAAAATAGGATGATGAAAATTCTTTAGGTGCTGCTAATCCAATATGCAAATCATGATTGACAAAAAGTGTTTTTCTGCTTTCTAAAAAATCTGTTTCAGGTTGCAATGAAAAGCCTTTAAAACTTAATGCTTTCATGTTTTTTTCGATGGCAATTTTTGGAGTAACGTTTTTTAATTTTTTAATTTCTGAAACAACTGTAGGCGGATGAATATGATATATCAACGATGACATACCTACAAAACCAGCAGTTCCAAAAAGCTCTTCTTGGTACAATCCTCCTTCAGGTTTTTCAAAAGTTGTATGACGTTTTGGAGGTATTTTACCTAATGAATGATATCTAGGCATAGTTTAATTTTTTTAGTTATAAAACTCCATTTTATAAATGGAAAATAAATTTTTTAAAAGAAGTAACATGTTAATAATGATGTACATGCACTTTGAAAGTATTAAAGTTAAGCAATTTTATTTATGAAATTGTTAAGCTTTTGATAAAACAAAATCACTCAGGATCTCTCTTGATTAAGAATTTTAGAAGTAATAATAATCCTGTCCAATGATTGTTCATAGTTCACAAATATAAAATTTTTTATGTATTAAACTAAAAAAGAGCCTGTTTAGAAAATATTTTCCAAACAAGCTCTTTAACTTTCAATTTTAAAGAAAAACTAAAAAGTAATACCGTTTATTTCAATAACACGTTTAATTTGAGGTGCATGTCTTTTTATGGTAGCCTCAACACCATTTTTTAAAGTCATTTGATTTACTGAACAACCTAAGCAGGCTCCTTCGAGTTGAACACTTACAGTATTGTCTGTAATTTCAACTAATGAAATATTACCTCCATCAGCCTCTAAATAAGGTCTTATTTCTTGCAAGGCGTTTTCTACATTAATTTTTAGTTCTTCAGCTGTCATTTTATAATTTATTTAGTGCTACATCCACTCATTGTAGTTATTCTAACAACTTCAGTAGGTGGTAAATCTTTATTTCTTTTTACTAATTGGGATAAAGCATTTTTAGTAATTTCTGAAAAAGCATTCTCAAGGGGTGTATTATCTTGTAATGCTACAGGATGTCCAACATCTCCAGCTTCTCTAATGCTTTGCACCAATGGTACTTCACCTAAGAAAGCAGTGTTTATATCTTCAGCTAAATTTTTAGCACCATCTTTCCCAAAGATGTAATATTTGTTATTTGGTAATTCAGCAGGTGTGAAATAACTCATATTTTCAACAATACCTAAAACAGGAACATTTATATTTTCTTGTTTAAACATAGCAACTCCTTTTTTGGCATCAGCTAAAGCAATATTTTGAGGTGTACTAACAATGACAGCTCCAGTTACAGGGATTGCTTGAACAATAGATAAGTGAATATCACCGGTACCAGGAGGTAAATCAATTAATAAAAAGTCTAACTCTCCCCAATGCGCATCAAAAATCATTTGATTTAAAGCTTTAGAAGCCATAGCTCCTCTCCAAATAACTGCTTGATTAGCATCTGTAAAAAATCCTAAAGACAATATTTTTACCCCATAACTTTCAATAGGTTGCATTTTTGAACGCCCATCAATTTCAACAGATAAAGGTCTAGCATTTGCGACATCAAACATTAGGTGGGTAGAAGGGCCGTAAACATCGGCATCAAGAATCCCTACTTTAAATCCCATTTTTTGTAAAGAGATTGCCATATTTGCTGTAATAGTAGATTTCCCTACGCCGCCTTTACCAGATGCAATTGCTATAATGTTTTGTATTCCTGGAACTTTAGGTTTTTCAGGTTTTAAAGGTGTAGATGGAACTTCAGCCGTGACATTTACTTTTACATCAGCTTTTTGATCTACTTGGGCGTGAATCGCTTTCATAATTTCAATTTCAACTTTCTTTTTGGCTTGTAAAGTTGGATTGCTAATAGTAACGTCTACAATTATTTCTTTGTCAAAAGTGACAATATTTTTGATTGCTCCGCTTTCAACTAAACTTTTACCTTCTCCAGGTGCAGTAATGGTTTCAAGAGCTTTTGTTATATCTTTTTTGGTATATGCCATGTTGTTTATATAAAATCATTCTAAACAACAAATATACAGAGTTCAGTTGAATATAAAAAGCTAAGAATTAAAAAGTAATGCAGAGTTTGTTACAAAAAGAAATTGCTTATAAATTGTTGGGCAATTCTATAAAAGGATCCCAAAAAACTGTTTCAAAATGTTGAATTTGATGATCTCTTACTACAATTCCTTCACTTTCTAATAATTGCTGCATTAAATTTGTACCGTCAAAATGATGTTTACCAGTTAATAAACCTTTTCGGTTAACTACTCTGTGAGCAGGAATTTCATCGTTATTATGAGAAGCATTCATTGCCCAACCAACCATCCTAGCTGAACGAGCTGCACCTAAATATTTCGCAATAGCACCATAACTAGTAACTCTTCCAAAGGGAATAAGTTTTGCAACTTCATAAGCTTTATCAAAAAAATTTTCAGAAGATTTTTTCATTCGTTAAAAATAATAATTAATAACGAATTCTAAATTTGATGTATGTAATTGGCTTTCCTTTTTCTAAGTATTGACTTTCGTAAAAAGTTTGTGTAGAGATTACTTCTTCTGGAGAATGAAAGTTCTTATAAATGTCATGATGTGCATATAGTATTTCATGACCTTCGCCATGTAATAATCCAAGTGTATAACCATGCATAAACTCGCTATCGGTTTTTAAATTTACAATACCATTTGGCGTTAAAATATGGTGGTATTTTTTTAGAAATTCAGCATTAGTTAACCGGTGCTTGGTTCGGGTATATTTAATTTGTGGGTCGGGAAAAGTTATCCAAATTTCAGTGACCTCATTTTCATTAAAAAGTAAGTCAATTAATTCAATTTGGGTTCTTAAAAAAGCTACATTAGTTAAGTTTTCTTCTAATGCGGTTTTTGCACCTCTCCAAAAACGAGCTCCTTTAATGTCTATACCTATATAATTGATATTAGGGTTCTTACGTGCTAAATCAATGGTATATTCACCTTTGCCACATCCTAATTCTAAAATAATTGGATGGTTATTTCCAAAATGAGATTGCCATTTTCCTTTTAATGAAAATCCATCAATTACTTCTTTTCGTGTTGGTTGAATAACATTAGAGAATGTTTCGTTTTCACGAAATCTTTTAAGTTTGTTTTTACTTCCCACAGTTTTGTGTTTTAAAAGGAAAGATGGTATCGTTTTTTTGAAAAAGAAAAATTATTCGTTTCCAGCTTTTTTGTATTTTCTGATTTCTCCTAGCCAGTAGAAAAAAGCTATAAATGTAATTACAATAAATATCCAACTTACAGTGTTTTGAAGCCACCAGTTGTCCATAAACCTAATTTCATTGTATGGGGCAAATAATACATTTGTAAAAAAATCACCTATCGCCTTAAAAATATTGTTTGCAATCATTTCTTATTTATATTTACAGGCAAAAGTATAAAATATAGTAATGATTGCAAATTTTTTTAATAAAACAAAACCTGTAACTATTTTTAGCTTAGTTGTTTTGTTGTTTATTTTTTATTTGTCATCAAGTTTAATGGTAAATACAGAGGAGTTTTCAATTTACAATTTTTTAAAAATGATCCTTTTTTTTGGATGGCATATTTTATTTTTAATGATTGTTAATTTTATAGTTAAAAAAAATAAATTAACTCAGGATAATTCTTATGCTTTATTATTAATTGTTTTAATGTTAGGTACTTTTAGAGAAGCATTTTTGTCAACTAACATCGTTTTTTCAAATCTTATTTTATTGCTTTCATATAGAAGAATTTATAGTCTAAAATCTGAAATTAATACAAGTGCTAAACTTTTTGATGCTGGTTTGTGGATTGGAGTTTCATCTTTAATTTACTCTTGGAGTATATTTTTTATAGTTTTAGTATATGTAAGTATTATTATTTATAAAAAAATAAATCTAAAAAACAGTTTAATACCTCTTGTAGGTTTAATAACTCCTTTATTTTTATTTTTTACGTATGTGTTTTGTTTTGACAATGTGGTTGTTTTTTACGATAAATTTAAATATGATTTAAGTTTAGTTTTTACATCGTATAACGCCTTACATTTACTGTTGCCAATAACATTTATAGTTACAATTTTATTGTGGTCTGTTTTTTCAGTAACTCCAAAATTAGTTTTAGTTGGAAACAAGTTAAAACTATCTTGGCAAGTAATTATCAATCACCTTTTAATAGCTCTAACAATTATAGTTTTATCTCCTATAAAAAATGGATCAGAATTCTATTTTCTATTATTTCCTTTAGGTGTAATCTTTGCAAATTTTTTACAAATAAGTAGCTCTAAAACATTTAAAAATATGGTTTTATACTTGTTTTTACTTGTTTCAATAAGCAGTTATTTTTTATAGTTTTTCACCAAAAGATAAATCACCTGCATCTCCTAATCCAGGAACAATATATCCTTTTTTATTCAAGTTTTCATCAACAGTAGCAATCCATAATTTGGTATCTTCTGGAAAATATTTTTTGATATAATTTAAACCTTCAGTTGCGCCAATAACACAAGCTAAATGAATTTCTTTAGGAGTTCCATGTTTTTTTAAACCTTCATAGACACAAGCTAAAGAACGACCCGTTGCTAACATTGGATCTGCTAAAATTAATGTTTTTCCATCTAAATTTGGAGAAGCAAAATATTCTACTTTTATTTCAAATTCAGTTTCTGAAATATGCTTTCTATAAGCTGAAATAAAAGCATTTTCTGCATCATCAAAATAATTGAGTAGTCCATTGTGTAAAGGTAAACCCGCTCTTAAAATAGAACACAATACCACATCTTTTTTGGGTAATTGCATTATTTTTGTTCCTAAGGGAGTTGAAACGGTTTGAGATTTATAATCGAGTGTTTTGCTAATTTCGTATGAGATTACCTCCCCAATTCGCTCAATGTTTCTTCTAAAACGCATTGAATCTTTTTGAATGTTTACATCTCTAATTTCAGAAATAAATTTATTAAGAATGGTTTGTTTGGTATCTAAAATATTGACAATCATTGATAGTTATTTACTGCAAAAATACTACTTTAAAATAGAAAATAACCTTTTAAATATTGATTATTTTCCTTGATAAATTGAATTTCTCTTTGTCTTTTTTAAGTTAAACAACTTAAAATTTTTTCAACTACCGTTTCAGGTACTATTGTTCTCATTACATCATTATAACCCTCACAAACTTTATTACCATATATTGAACAAGGAATGTTTGGGTATTTCTTTAAATCGGGTAAAATAGCATTGTTAAAAGGTTGGTTAAATGGGGCAAAGCCAGTAAATGGATGTGTAATTCCCCAAATTGTAATAGTAGGTATACCAAACATAGCTGAAAAATGTGCATTTCCAGAGTCCATACTAACCATAAGATCTAAATTTGAAATTAGCGTAAGTTCTTGATCTAATTTTATTTTACCTGCTACATTTATAGTGTTTTTGTAGTTTACTTCAAATTTTTGTAAAACTTCAACTTCTTTTTGCCCACCACCAAATAGTAAAATTTTTAAATGAGTTTTTTCAGATAAACTTTCTAGTACTTTTTCCATTAAATCTAATGGATACATTTTAGAGTTATATTGAGCAAATGGAGCAATTCCAATCCATTTTTCAGATTTTAATCCTGTAATATCTATTACTTCTTGTGATAATTGTTTTTTATGTGGGAACTCAGGGTTTAAAATGCTTAAATTAAATTCCAAATTTCTAAAAACGTCTGCATAACGTTCATGAGTTGTTTTTAGCTGTTTAAAAACTTTATTTTTAGACCTTGTTAACGCTCTTTTTTCTTTTCTTCCTTTTTCAATAAAAGCAACTTTTGTAAACGATAGTTTAAAAAATGTTCTTAAAATTTTTGAACGTAAAACATTATGCAAATCAGCAACAGCATCTATAGGTAGCTTTTTTAATTCTTTGTATAGTTTGTATATTCCAAAAAGACCTTTGTGTTTGCCAGTAACTTCCGCAGCAAAAAAATGGACGTTTTTTAAATCAGAAAATAAGGGTTTTAAAAAAGGTTTTGAAAGTATGGTTATTTTTAAATTTGGATGTTGCTTAATAAGTGCTCTAAGAACAGGAACTGTCATAGCAACGTCGCCCATTGCAGATAACCGGATAACTAATAAATGTTTAATTTGACTCAAAATAAGGTAAGTGTTTTATTTTCAAAACAAAAATACACAATAGTTTTGTACAAAAAACTCGTATCAAATGTATATTTAATTAGTACAAAGTATAAATTGCTTAAATTTGCCAAAATATTGAAAATTATATGATACAATCAATGACCGGATACGGTAAAACCGTATTACAACTTTCCACCAAAAAAATTACGGTAGAATTAAAATCTTTAAATAGTAAAAATTTAGATTTAAATGTTCGTATTCCTTCTTATTATAGAGAAAAAGAATTGGATATTCGCAAAAAGCTGGCTTCATTATTAGTAAGAGGTAAAATTGATTTTTCAATATATATTGAAGATAATGGAGGTGAACTTTCCTCAAAAATTAATGAAAAAGTGGTGAAAGAATATATGAATCAATTGAAAAGTATTGTTGATTCTAGTGAAGTTGAATTATTAAAAATGGCAGTTCGTTTGCCAGATTCATTAAAAACTGAAAGAGAAGAGCTTGATGAGGAAGAATGGTTGCAAATTAATAAAGCAATTGATGAAACAGCTGTGAAAATTAATACCTATAGATTTGATGAAGGAAAAGCCTTGCATCAAGATTTTGAATTGCGAATTTCTAATATTGAAAATTTATTAGAAAAGGTAATTGAATTAGATCCTCAGAGAATGGAGCAGGTGAAAGAAAAATTATCAAAGGCTATTGCAGAATTAGAAACCAAAGTAGATCAAAACAGATTTGAACAAGAACTTATTTACTACATAGAAAAACTAGATATTACTGAAGAAAAAGTACGACTTAAAAATCATTTAGACTATTTTAGAAAAGAATTGAAATCTGAAATTTCAAATGGTAAAAAGTTAGGATTTATCACTCAAGAAATTGGAAGAGAAATTAATACTATTGGCTCTAAATCTAACTTTGCAGGAATGCAAAAAGTTGTAGTTCAAATGAAAGATGAGTTGGAAAAAATAAAAGAACAAAATTTAAACGTACTTTAAACTTATGAAAAAAGAAGGAAAACTAATTGTTTTTTCAGCGCCTTCTGGTTCAGGTAAAACAACAATTGTTCATCATTTGTTAAAGCAACAAGAATTAAATTTAGATTTTTCAATTTCAGCAACATCTCGAAATAAAAGAGGGAATGAAATTGATGGGAAAGATTATTATTTTATATCCTTAAAGAAATTTCAAGAGCATATTAAAAAAGATGATTTTATTGAGTGGGAAGAGGTTTACCATAATAATTATTATGGAACACTTAAAAATGAAGTTGAACGAATTTGGAAACAAGGAAAACATGTAATTTTTGATATTGATGTTATAGGCGGTTTAAATATTAAAAAACAATTTCCCAACAAAACCTTGGCTATTTTTGTGCAACCTCCTTCAATAAAAGAGATGGAAAGAAGGCTTAGAGATCGGCAAACTGATAGTGAAGAAAAAATTAAGGAACGTGTTGCTAAAGCTGAAAAGGAATTAAAATACGCAACAGATTTTGATGTTATTTTAATAAATGATGATTTAAAAGTAGCAAAAGAAGAAGCCTATACTTTAGTTCAAAAGTTTATTAAATAAATGAAAGTAGGATTGTTTTTTGGAACCTTTAATCCAATTCATATTGGACATATGATTATTGCAAATTATATTGCTGAATTTTCAGATTTGGATGAGGTTTGGTTTGTAATTACCCCACAAAGTCCATTCAAACAAAAAAAATCAATGTTAAGCAATCATCATAGATTGGCGTTGGTAACTATTGCCGTTGAGGAATATCCAAAATTAAAGACATCATCTATTGAATTTGATTTGCCTCAACCTAATTATACCATTAACACACTTGTACATTTAGAAGAAAAATACACAAATCATCAATTTTGTTTAATTATGGGTGAAGATAATTTAAAAGGTTTTCATAAATGGAAAAATTATGAAACCATTCTTCAAAATTATGAACTGTATGTGTATCCTAGAGTATCTGAAGGAAAAGTGGAACATCAATTTAAAAACCATTCTAAAATACAAATTGTAAATGCACCAATAGTTGAAATTTCTTCAACATTTATAAGAAATGCTATAAAAGAGAATAAAGATATACGTACTATGTTGCCAACAAACGTTTGGAGTTATATAGATGAAATGAATTTTTATAAATAGTAATTTTAGCTAAGTTTTAACATAGTAACATTAACAGTTTAAAATTAAATAAACATATTTTCGTTGTATATTTGTTTGAAGTAGCATTATGACAAAAAAACCTAAAAATAAAGGAAAATTTAGGCAGAAATTAATCAATAAATACCGATTGGTTATTTTAAATGAAAATACTTTTGAAGAAAAATTAACATTTAAATTAAACCGATTAAATGTGTTTATTTTTGGAAGTTTATTTTCAATTATACTTATTGTTGCAACTATTTTTTTAATTGCGTTTACGCCTTTAAGAGAATATATTCCAGGATACTCATCAACCAAACTAAAAAAAGAAGCTACGCAGTTAGTTTACAAAGTAGATTCTCTAGAGCAAGTTTTGGAGGTAAATAATGTATATATTAAAAAAGTAAAAGAATTATTAACTGGAGAAGTTTCAGAAGTTTTATTTGATAAAGACTCAGCGCTTCAAGTAATTCAGTATGATAAAGATACGATGAATTTAGAACCTTCAGAGGTAGATTTAGAATTTCGTCAAGAAATTGAAAGAGCAGATAGGTACAGTATTTTTAATGAAGCCACTAAAGATGCTGATATTGTATTTTTTGCACCTGTTGTTGGAACATTAACAGAAGGCTACAATGCAAAATTAAAACATTTTGCAGTTGATATAGCTGTAGAAATGGGAACTCCAGTGAAAACAGTTGCTGATGGCACCGTAATTTTTGCAGAATGGACGGCGCAAACAGGTCATGTGATAATTGTAGAGCACATTCAAGGATTTATATCCATATACAAGCACAATACGTCTTTACATAAACAACAAGGTGATTTAGTAGTTTCGGGAGAAGTTATTGCGTCAGCAGGAGATACAGGAGAACTAAGTACTGGGCCACATTTACATTTTGAATTATGGAATGAAGGTTATCCAGTAAACCCAATTAATTATATTGATTTCGAATAAAAACTATGAGCTTAAAATCAATTTTAGCAAAACCATTTGCAAAAAGCATTGCAGCAAAAACATATAAAGAGAGCAGTAATGCAGTTAAAATTCAATATAAATTATTAAAAAAACTTATAAAACAAGCTCAACATACTAAGTTTGGAAAAGACCACCATTTCTCTAAAATAAACTCGTATCAAGATTTTAAAAAGCACGTGCCAATTAGAGATTATGAAGCGCTGAAAACTTATGTAGAAAAAGCGGTTGATGGTGAAGCAGATGTATTATGGAAAGGGAAACCTTTGTATTTTGCAAAAACTTCAGGAACCACTTCTGGAGCAAAATATATACCGCTCACTAAACAATCTATGCCAACTCATATAAGTGCAGCTAAAAACTCCTTATTGCTTTATATCAATGAAACTCAAAACACCGACTTTTTAAATGGGAAAATGATTTTTTTACAAGGAAGTCCTGAGTTAGATGAAAAAAATGGAGTTAAAACTGGTAGGCTATCTGGTATTTCTGCACATTATGTACCAAACTATTTAACCAAAAATAGAATGCCAAGTTGGGAAACTAATTGTATTGATGATTGGGAAAAGAAAATTGAAGCCATAGTTGATGAAACCGTTCATGAAAATATGACTTTAATAAGCGGAATTCCATCTTGGGTACAAATGTATTTTGAAAAGTTAATTGAACGGACAGGTAAAAAAGTGGGTGATATTTTTCCAAATTTTAATTTATTTGTTTATGGAGGAGTTAATTATGAGCCTTACAGAAATAAGTTTGAAAATTTAATAGGAAGAAAAGTAGATACTATTGAGTTATATCCTGCTTCTGAAGGGTTTATTGCTTATCAAGATTCTCAAACAGCTAAAGGAATGTTACTATTAACCAATAACGGAATATTTTATGAATTTATTCCTGCTGAAGAATTTTATAATGAAACCCCAACTAGAATTTCACTAGAAGATGTAGAATTAGGTGTTAATTACGTTATTATTTTAAATACCAATGCAGGTTTGTGGGGGTATAATATTGGAGATACAATAGAGTTTGTTTCATTAAACCCACATAGAATTATTGTTACAGGTCGTATCAAACATTTTATTTCAGCTTTTGGTGAACATGTGATTGGAAAAGAAGTAGAAGATGCTATTAATAGCCAAACAAAAGGAACTTCAATTAGAGTAAATGAATTTACGGTAGCTCCACAAATTTCACCTAGTTCAGGATTGCCGTATCATGAATGGTTTATTGAATTTGAGAATAAACCTGATGATCTTGAAAAATTTTCAGGAGCAGTAGATAATGCGTTACAACAACAAAATAGTTATTATTTTGATTTAATTGATGGAAAAATTTTACGCCCTTTAAAAGTCACAATTATTAAAAAAGGAGGCTTTAATAAGTATATGAAATCAGTTGGAAAGTTAGGTGGTCAAAATAAAGTTCCACGTTTATCCAATGATAGAAAAATAGCTGATGAACTTAGTAAATATGAAGATTAATACTAGTTAAAAATGAAAGTTGTTTCAGTAAATATTGGCGATAAAAAAACAATTGACTACAAAGGGAAAAAGGTTGTAACAGGAATTTTTAAATTTCCGATTAAACAACCTATCTTTTTAGGGAAAGAAGATGTAGTTAATGATGCTGTAATTGATAGAAGATATCATGGTGGCGTAGATAAGGCGGTTTATGCTTATTCTGAAAATCATTATGAGTATTGGAAGCAATTATATCCAAATTTAGATTGGAGGTTTGGCATGTTTGGAGAAAATTTGACCATTTCTAATTTAGATGAAACTACAATTTGTGTTGGAGATACCTATAAGGTAGGCGAAGTTATAATTGAAGTTACTAAACCTAGACAACCTTGTTTTAAATTAGGGCTTGTTTTTGGAACACAAAATATACTAAAGCAATTTTGGAATTCTACTAAAAGTGGAATTTATTTTAAAGTAAATCAAACAGGAAGTGTTTTAGTAAACGATGAGTTGGTACTTATCAAAAAAGTTGAAAACTCACCCACAATAGCAGAAGTATACGAATCTAAAAAAATATACTAAAAAAGGACTCCCGTATATATTGAGAGCCCTTTCATAAATTAAAGAAAGTTTGGTTTATTTTTTAGATAATAAATCTCTAATTTCTGTTAATAATTCTTCTTGGGAAGGTCCTTTAGGTGCTTCAGGAGCAGGTTCTTCTTTCTTTTTGGTTTTATTGATTCCTTTAATCATCATAAACATAACAAATGCAACAATAATAAAGTCGATAACATTTGTTAAAAAATCACCATAAAGTACTGCAACTTCACCAACTACTTCACCAGCATCATTAGCAACTCCCTCAGTTACAATCCATTTTAAATCTTTAAAATCAGATTTAAATATTAGCCCAACAAGGGGAGAAACAATGCCTCCAGTAAATGAGGTTACAACACTTTTAAAAGCTGCACCCATTACAAAACCTACTGCAATGTCAACAAGGTTTCCCTTCATTGCAAAGTCTTTAAACTCTTTTAACATTCCCATTTTTTTAAAGTTTTAGTTAATTAATTTCTTAGGTGCTAATGTAATAAAAAAAATAATTTCATTAACATTCCTTTAACACTCTTCTTATTCTTTGAGAAATAGCGGTAATTAATTCGTATGGAATTGTATTTAATCGATTGCTTAAATCTTCAATATGTTCTTTGTTTTTGTAGATTAAAACTTCATCACCTTCGCAACAATTTATCCCTGTCACGTTAACCATAATCATATCCATACAAACATTTCCAACAATTGAAGCCTTTTGATTATTTATATATACATAGCCAACGCCATTCCCTAGTTGTCTTGAAATTCCATCTGCATGTCCAATTGGGATAGTTGCAGTTTGAATTTTAGTTGTTGCTGTATATGCGCGATTGTAACCCACGCTTTCTCCTTTATTTATAGTATGAATTTGAGAAATAACGGATTTTAAAGTGAGTACATTTTTTAGCGTTGTAGTTATTTGTTTATCATTTCCAAAACCATACAATCCTATTCCTAAACGAACCATGTCAAATTGTGCTTCATTGGCATAATTTATAATACCTGAGGTGTTTAACATGTGTTTAAAAGGGGTGTTTTTTAAGTTTGTGATTAGTGCTTTAGAAAGCATTTTAAAAGTATCTATTTGCTGTAAAGTAAATGCTCTTTCTTCTAAATCTTCACTAGCAGCAATATGAGAAAACATTGAAATTATTTCAATAGCATCTTGTTTATTAACAATGGTTGATATTTTTGAAATATCACTTTTAGAAAATCCCAACCTGTTTAATCCTGTATTAAACTTAATATGAATTGGATAGTTTTTTAGGTTTAAATTTTTTGAGATTTCGATAAATGATTGTAGTAAATCTAAAGAATAAATATTTGGTTCTAAATTATATTTAATAATTTTTTCAAAATTTAATTTTAGTGGATGAAGTACTAAAATAGGTAGTTTAATGCCTGCCTTTCTAAGTGCAATGCCTTCGTCTAAATATGCAACAGCAAAGTAATGTACTTTAGACTCAATATGTTTTGCTATTTCAACTGGATTACTGCCATATCCAAAGGCTTTAACAACTGCTAAAATTTTTGTAGAATTTTTAATTTTAGATTTAAAGTAGTTTAGGTTATAATCTATGGCATTTAAATCTATTTCAAGCACCGTAACGTGGTTATTTTCCATTATTTGGCTCCGCTTTTTTCTTTTTCTCTTCTTTTATTGCCTTAAAATATGCAGCTCTGCTTAAAGGCTCGTATTCTTGCGTTTCTCCAAGCAAAACAAGTTCTTCACTTGCAGCAGTTCTGTGACTGTAATGTGCTAAATTTCCAGTTCTGGTACAAACTGCATGAACTTTGGTTACATATTCAGCAGTTGCCATAAGTGCAGGCATTGGACCAAACGGATTTCCTTTAAAATCCATGTCTAAACCAGCAACAATTACACGAACTCCTCTATTTGCCAAATCATTACAAACAGCAACAATTTCATCATCAAAAAATTGAGCTTCATCAATACCAATAACGTCAACATCAGTAGCTAAAATTCTAATATTTCCTGATGAAGGTACAGGTGTAGATCTAATTTCATTAGCATCATGTGAAACTACTTTTTCATCATCATATCTAATATCTATAGCAGGTTTAAAAATTTCAACTTTTTGTTTGGCAAACTGAGCTCGTTTTAACCTGCGAATCAATTCCTCTGTTTTACCAGAAAACATGGATCCACAAATAACTTCAATCCAACCAAATTGTTCTGTATGATTTACGGTATTTTCAAGAAACATTTTGTAATTTCACGCTTGAAAGGTTATTGTAATCTTTTCATTTTAAAATAAATGCAAAAATAGAACGATCATATTTTTTATATTCGTTAAAATATAATCTTAAAACAAGAAAATTCTATTTTGATTTGTACAAATTTATTAAAAATAACACACCAAATATCATTTAACATATCAACTTATGCACAAAAAAATAGAAGCTGAATTAGTAAGTCTAGCACACAGTATTTTAGAACAAAAAAATAATAATATTCTTGTGTTGCATAAAAAAGCACAAGCAATTTATGAAAAACTAACGGTTTTGAAATTCGTTGAATCAAATTTAGAAGGTAATTTAAAAGATGAAGAACTTAATATAGAAGAGAAAAATGAAGATGTTGAAGTTACCGTACAATCTATAACTGAAGTTGAAAAAGAAAAGGAAGGAAAAGAACCGTTAACGGAAACTCAAGTTGAAGAAATTTTTAGTGAAAAAGATATGATGGCTAAAAATGATATGAAAGAAATACCATCAATTCAACCTAATTTAGATGAAGAATTTAAAGATGCAATTTCGGCCGATGTTGCAACCAATCTTTTTGAAAAAGCAACCAAAGAAAGTCCTACAGTTGATGAAGCCCCTACTAGTGGAAGTAGATCAATAAACGACGCTTTGTTTAAAAGTAATTTGCAAATTGGATTAAATGATAGAATTGCTTTTGTAAAGTATTTATTTGACGGAAGTCAAGAAGATTTTAACAGGGTGTTATCTCAGTTAAACTCATTTAAAACAGAAAAAGAAACGAAAGACTTTTTATTTAACTTAGTAAAACCCGATTATGATTGGAGTGGAAAAGAGGAATATGAAGAACGCTTAATAAACTTAATTGAACGTAAATTTATGTAGTATAAATGGATTATAAATTGCTTGAAAATGAATTAAAAAAAAGATTAGATTTTCCGTACTCTTGGGGTAGAAAACAGGTTGATAATTTTGATAAAGAAACTAATTTTATTTATAAAAGTGCTAATTTTGAAACGCTTTTAAAAGAAATTGAAACAAATTTTAAAGACACTTCAGTTTCTACAAGCTTTAAAAATTATGCTTTAAATAGGTGGTTTAATTTTTGGTCAGCAAAAGCAGTTGAAGAGTTTTTTTGTAAACATCAATCTGTTTATCCACATCAAAATACAAAGGATAAATATGTCGATTTTTTTATTCAACAAATTCCTTTTGATCATAAAACAACCATTTTCCCTAAAGGATTTAAAAAATCAATTCCTTATGCCATAGAGCATAAAAGAGAATTAATAAATTGGTTTTATAAAAACCAAAGCAAACAGCAACGTAAACATTTTAAAAATAGACTTTTTATTGTATTAATTAATACAGCAAACGAACAAGAACATTGGAGGCTAAAAGCAGACTTAATGTGGTTAAAAAATATCATTTCAACTTATTTAAGTACTTTTGATGTTCAAAATTTAGAAAAATTTTATTTTCAAAATCAAATAATAACATCCGATATTATTTGGGCAATTAAATAATAATTTAACTAATATATTTATAAATCTCTAACATCAATAATCAATATTTAAATTGAATTATATAGGCTCAAAACATACATTATCTACATTTATTAAAAACTCCATTATTGATACTGTTGATTTAGATATATCAAAGTTAATTTTTTGTGATTTGTTTGCTGGAACTGGAAGTGTAGGTAGGACTTTTAAACCTTTGGTTAAAAAAATTATTGCAAACGACGTAGAGTATTATAGTTATGTTTTAAACAGAAATTATATAGGAAATAATAAAGCGTATGATTATTCAAATTTTATTGATACGTTAAATAATTTAGAAGGCGTTGAAGGATTTATTTTTCAAAATTATAGTGAAGGAGGTAGCGGAAATAGACTTTATTTTTCTAAAGAAAATGGAAAAAAAATTGATGCTGTGAGGCAAAAAATTGAAGAATGGAAACACTATAATAAAATAACAGAAGACCTTTATTTTTATTTACTAGCATCATTAATTGAAAGTGCCGATAAAGTTGCCAATACAGCCTCTGTTTATGGAGCTTACTTAAAAAGTCTTAAAAAATCTGCACAAAAAAAAATTCAAATAACACCAGCTTTTTTTTCCGAATCTAAACATACACATCAGGTTTTTAATAAAGATAGTAATCAACTTATCACCAAAATAAAAGGCGATATTTTGTATCTGGATCCACCATACAATTCGAGGCAATATGGAGCAAATTATCACATACTAACAACTATTGCTAAATATGATGACTTTGAACCAAAAGGGAAAACGGGTTTAAGAGCTTATTATAAATCATCTTATTGTAAGAAAAATGAAGTGAAAAAATCTTTCGAAGAGTTGATAAAAAATGCTAACTTTAGATACATTTTTTTAAGTTATAATAATGAGGGTTTAATGACTGAAAATGAGGTGAGTACTATAATGAGTACTTATGGAAAGTATAGTTTAAAAAAAGTTAATTATCAGCGCTTTAAAGCTGATAAGACTGAAAACAGAAATCACAAAGCAACTGAAACAGTTGAATATTTACATATATTAGAAAAACAATGATAGATTTAGCAAACCAATACAACAAACTTTTTGATGAGGTAATTGAAAAATACCATATAATTGATAGCGTGGACCAACCTTTTGAAAATCCGTATGATAAAAATTCTTTTGAGCATTTATTGTATAGAAAAAACTGGATAGATACGGTCCAATGGCATTATGAAGATATTATTCGTTTACCAGATATTAACCCTGAAGAAGCGATTGTTTTAAAAAGAAAAATTGATGCTTCTAATCAGGATAGGACGGATATGGTTGAATATATTGATAGCTATTTTTTGGATAAATTTAAAGATGTAAAAGTAAAAGAAGGAGCTAAAATAAATTCTGAAACTCCAGCTTGGGCTATAGATAGGTTATCAATTTTAGCACTTAAAATATATCATATGCGAGAAGAAGCAACAAGAGAAAGTGCTTCTGAAGAACATAGAGCAAAGTGTCAACAAAAATTAAATGTGTTATTAGAACAAAGAGTAGACTTATCTACTGCAATTAATGAATTGTTACATGATTATGCCACAGGTGAAAAATACGTAAAAGTGTATAAACAAATGAAAATGTATAATGATGAGGATACCAATCCAATGTTATACAAAAAGAAATAAAATGTTTTAAAGAAGAAACAAAAAGGGTGTTTAATCGTCATAAATTAAACACCTTTTTTTATGAAAAACTATATTTTAACTTTTTTTGCAGTCATTGTATTAACTTCTTGTGCTGCACAAACGTCATTCAATTCCTTTTATTCAGAAAATAAACATGATTGTGAGTTTTCAATAAGTACACCAGCCTTTGTAGCCAATTTATTTATACCAAATGAGGATGTAAAAGAATTTGAGACATTATTAAAAAAAGTAAAACATTACAGAGTCATGATCTTTTCTGAGGGATCGAAATCACTTAATAAAAAATTTAATAGGTTTATAAAACAACACAAATATACTTCCATATTTAGATTGAATGAGAAAGGAGAACAAGTTGAATTGTATTTTTTGCAAAAGAAAAATAAAATTAGGGAATTGGTTTTAAAAGTAAAAAGCGATGAAGATTTTGTTTTACTTGGTTTAAAATCAAATATTTCTGAAGAAGATTTTAATAAAATTATTGAAGAATCAAATGTAAAATTAACGAGTAATTAAACTTAAAAAACTTTAACAAAAAGCCGTTTAGAATTCTAAACGGCTTTTTTGTTAGCTAAAATTTAGCTTATTTTTTAGAAAAAGTATAAGTAATACCAATATTTAACCCAAAAGAAGAATAAGGCACTCTTTCAGATAATTTTTTTGAAGGATCTGTATTAGCATTTGATAATTCATCTACATATGTTGTTTTTTTAACATATCCATCAGGCAGGTTATCTAATGTGTACAAACCAGGAACTGCAATAGTGCCATCTGCTAAAACAACATCAGTATTAAATTCTGCCAATTCAGAGTCTTTACGTTTAACACTAACACCCATATACTCAAGTTCAGTAAATAGAGACCATTTTTCACTTAAATCAAATTTGTATCCCATAGCAGCTACTATTCCTAAAGGTAATTTTCCATGGTAATCTTCTGTATATGTTGTATGTGTATATGATCCTGAAGGAAGATTAAGAGCTTGTGAGATAGTAATACCGTTTTCGGCGTCATACATATAGTTTTTATCATCTACTACAGCTTCTGTTTTACCACCAACTTTAAGTAATGCGCCAATTCTACCATAAAAATGACTGTTAAATTTATAAGTTAATTGAGGTAATACACCAAAAGCTCTACCTCTAGCTACAGCATCTGTAATTCTGTAGTTTGGAATATTAACATCGCTTTTGATTTGATCAGAACCATGTAAATATCCAAGTCCTAACTCAACTCCAAAAGTTTCATTGATAGAATATCCAAAACGTAATTGCCCATTTAAGCCTTCGCCATAGCTTCCGTACGTATTTTCAGTTTTTGTTGCTGTTACTTTAGTACCCATTAATACACCAGCACTTGGGATTGCATAACCGCCGCTAGCACTTACATAAAATTGTGCACTTGCACTTGTTGCAATAACCAAAGCAACCAATAATAGCATATGTTTTTTCATAATATAAAATTGTTTTTAATATAAGAACAAATTTATATTTTAAATGAAATTATAATGTGTCTAATGTTACTTTTGTATCATTAATGTGATAAATGTAATTTATTGAATCTTAAATTAAAAAATAGTTAATTTAAACCACTTTCTTTTTATTACTTCCTACAAAAACTTCATTTTCATTAATAATAACAGGTCGTTTTAAAAACGTATATTCATCTAAAATTAACTGTCGATAATCTTTTTCAGTTAAATTTTGATTTTTTAAGTCCATTTGTTTGTATTTTTTAGCTCTTCTGCTAAATAAAACTTCATAGCTTTTAGTTAAGGAAAAAAGTTCATCTAACTGTTTTACAGTAATTGGTTCTGTTTTAATTTCTTGTAGTATATAATTAGTAATATCCATTTCTTTTAAAATTCTTCTACAAGTATCACAAGTTTTTAAATAATAAATTTTTTTCATTTTTTAATAAATAGAGTTCTCAGTAAAATTACTGACTTTTTATTTTAAATTTGAATAAAATTAAAAATTCAAATTAGCATGCAAAATCAAATAGATACTTTACTTATTACAAGAAAATTTTTATTAAAAATTACAGAAAATTTAACCATTGAACAGCTGAATAAAATACCTGAAGGATTTAAAAATAATATTGCTTGGAATTTGACACATTTACTTGTAACTCAACAATTGTTGTGTTATAAATTATCTGGATTGAAATGTTTGGTGTCAAATGAAATGATAGAAAATTTTCAAAAAGGATCGGCACCAAATTACATGATTTCTGAAGCAGAATTTGCGACCATAAAAAAACAATTTTTAGAATTACCTCTACTCTTAAAAGAAGATTATGCTAAAGGAGTTTTTAAACAATACAATCAATACACAACAAGTATTAATGTTACTTTAAATTCTGTGGAAGATGCAATTTCATTCAATTTATACCATGAAGGTATTCATTTGGGAATCATTCTTCAACTTATGAAATTTATTTAGGATGAGTTTGTTTGCCATTGCCTCAATTTTAATTGTTATTTCTGCATTATTTGGATACTTAAATGTTCGTTATTTAAGGCTTCCAAATACGATAGGATTAATGGTAATTACCATTATTTTTACGTTATTAATTTTGGCAACAAGCTTTGTTGATGATACTTTGTTGGAGCATGAAAAACAATTAATTTTTCAAATAGATTTTAAAACTGTATTGTTAGATGTAATGTTAAGTTTTTTGCTATTTGCAGGTGCTTTACATACCAATTTTCAGCAACTAAAAATACAACGAAAACCAATTCTAACTTTTGCAACATTTAGTACTATTACCTCTACTTTTTTAGTAGGTGTATTAGTTTACTTTTTATTACAAATGCTAACTTTAGAAGTAGATTTTATTTACTGTTTATTATTTGGGGCATTAATTTCACCAACAGACCCAATTGCTGTTTTAGGCATCCTTAAGCAAGTTGGAGCACCTAAAAATTTAGAAACCAAAATTGTTGGTGAATCGTTGTTTAATGATGGAGTAGGAGTTGTTGTGTTTTTAACAATTTATCAAATCGCTAAAGGTGGTGGAGATGTTACTTTTATGCATGTAGCCGAAATGTTTTTAGTTGAAGTTATCGGAGGAATAGGTTTAGGATTTTTATTGGGATGGATAACTTACAAATTATTAAAATCTATAGATGATTATGATGTTGAAGTTATAATAACCATTGCGGCAGTTATGGGAGGAACCGTTTTAGCCCAGTATTTACATTTATCAGCTCCATTAGCTATGGTTACTGCAGGTTTAATAGTCGGACATGATACTGTTAGGCAAACAACAATGAGTAAAACTACAGAACAATATGTAGATAAATTTTGGGAGTTAATCGATATTTTATTGAATACCATTTTATTTGTAATGATTGGTATGGAAATTCTAATTCTTACCTATAACCATCAATACATTCTTGCAGGTATATTTTGTGTTCCAACCTTACTATTAGCTCGTTATTTATCGTTAATGTTGCCAATAAAACTATTTGCGAAAAAGTTAGATTTTGTACCAAACACAAATTTAATTATGACTTGGGGTGGTTTACGAGGAGGAATTTCTATTGCATTAGCATTGAGTTTAACTTCTGAAATGCATAGAGATTTATTTTTAGTAATTACCTATATTGTTGTAGTTTTTTCTATTATTGGACAAGGTTTAACTGTAGGGAAATTAATTAAAAGATTAAGTAAAGAATAAGTAAATTTGTAGCCTAATACAATTCTAAACAAAGAGAATACAAGATGAAATTTAACACTAAAACAATTCACGGAAATCAACAGCATGACCCATCAACTGGAGCGGTTATGCCACCAATATATCAAACATCAACTTATGCTCAAGCTTCTCCAGGAGATCATAAGGGGTATGAATATTCTCGAACAGGAAATCCAACACGTACAGCTTTAGAAAATGCTTTCGCAAGTATTGAAAATGGAAAGTTTGGATTGGCTTTTGGTTCAGGATTAGCAGCAATTGACTGTGTTTTAAAGTTATTGAAACCAGGAGATGAAGTAGTTTCTACAAATGACTTGTATGGTGGTTCTTACCGTATATTCACTAAAATATTTGAAAATTACGGAATTAAGTTTCATTTTATTGGAATGGAAAACGCAACAAATATTGAAAGTTATATTTCTAACAAAACTAAATTAATTTGGGTGGAAACGCCAACAAACCCCATGATGAATATCATAGATATTGTGGCAGTTTCAAAAGTAGCAAAGAAGCATAAGGTTTTATTAGCTGTAGATAATACATTTGCAACACCTTATTTACAAAACCCATTAAATTTGGGTGCCGATATTGTAATGCACTCTGCAACTAAATATTTAGGAGGTCATTCGGATGTTGTTATGGGAGCTTTAATAGTGAATGATAAAACATTAGCAGATCAACTGTATTTTATCCAAAATTCTTGCGGAGCTGTTTGTGGTCCAATGGATAGTTTTTTGGTGTTAAGAGGAATTAAAACATTGCATGTGCGTATGCAACGTCATTGTGAAAATGGGAAAGCTGTAGCGCAATATTTGGCAAAGCACCCTAAAATTGAAAAGGTATATTGGCCAGGTTTTGAAGATCATCCAAATTATGAAGTGGCAAAAAATCAAATGAAAGATTTTGGAGGTATGGTGTCTTTTGTAACTAAAGGGAATAAGATAGAAGATGCATTTAAGATTGTTGAAAATTTAAAAATATTTACTTTGGCTGAATCTTTAGGTGGTGTTGAATCTTTAAGTGGTCATCCAGCAAGTATGACTCATGCATCTATTCCAAAAGAAGAACGTGAAAAAACCGGTGTAGTAGATTCTTTAATTAGATTAAGTGTTGGTATTGAAGATGAGCAAGATTTAATAGAAGATTTAGAACAAGCCTTAAAACTTATTTAGAAAGCTACCTTAAAAATAAATATAAAAAAAGGAGCTTTTAAAAGCTCCTTTTTTATTGAGAATATATTTTAGTTTAAATAGTAAACGTATCCTACATGAACCCATAATAACCAGTCGTTATATTTGTTAGCAGGATCATTTTTAGCATTTAATCCATCTACATAATTTGAAAAGAAATATTGCCAACGAGATTCTATTAAAATATCAGAATATTCACCTAATTTACGTCTAGTTCCAATTCCTAAAGTTGCAGAACCCGTCACATTAGATTTCATTTTAGTAGCCCCTGGAACAGCCCATTTAGGATAGAGTAAATTTGGATTTGCTTCCCAATCTCCTAAATCAGATTTTAATGATGGATTGTAAAAATCAACCATTAAACCAGCACTTAAATAAGGAGACCATTTTAAATCTGGAATTCTTCTAGATCCAAAGTCTACAATATCAACAATATGAAATTCTAACTGCGCTCCTAAATTAAGCAATTTAGTTTCTCCGTGCATTGCACGTAATTTATCTGCTTCGGGTGTAGTTTTAGATTCATCAACCCATTTCCCAAAATGATCTAATTCTGCAGACATATACGAAACTTCAGCTCTTACTCTAAAATGTTCAGCAAAATAGCTAGTTCTTTGATTCCATCGATACCTGTAATCAGTAAAATTTAAGTAATAAATTACACCAACCCCCATACCTATATTACCAGCTACATTACTTTTTAAGTGATTTCGTTGCCCATAATCTGTTGTGAAAGATGCTGATCCTGAAATAAAGCCCACTTCGTGACTAGCTTCGTCTTGTGCATTACTATTTATTGAAAATAATAGTAATAGAATTGAGGTTGTTATTTTTATAATTTTATTCAAAAAAGAAAAAATTTAGAGATTCAAATGTAATAAAAACTTAAAGAAATACCATAATTAAATAAAAACTAATCTAAATTAAAAGGCTGGTTGACATCCCAATTGGCTCTCAACTCTATTATTTCATCAAAATATTTTACAACTTCAGGCTGTTTTTTTGTTAGAAAGTCTCCAGTATCCCAAATGCCATTTCCATTTTCATCAATAGTAACTCTAACAGTATAATTTCCAGGATTTAAAAAATCAAATTTCACAACTTGAGGCTCTTTAACTTTAGAAGTTCTAATTAAATTATTTTTATCATCTAAAAGTTCTACAATTAAAGCTGTTTTTTTACTTGCAGATAAATTAACATTAATAATACCATAATCTTCAGTGGTTTTTGTTTTTAATTTAAAAGATAAGGTATCATTTGAAATTTCATAAATATCTGTAATTGTTTTAGGTAATAACTCAAAATTATACTCGCTATTGTGTTTTTTATCAAAATTGAGGTATAATTTGTTTTTAGAAGGTGCTAAAATTGGTGTAAATTCTACTGCAGTAGAGTCTTGATCAATAATTTTAATTTTTGATTTATCAAAAGCTACAATTGGGGTGTTAGTTGCTATGGAAAAGGTGTCTAACAAGTGTAAAACACTATTGGTGCTTTTTTGAATTTTTAACGAATCAATTTTAGAGCTTCTTGGTTTAAAAGTATATTCTTGGTAAAATTCATCCTTTGAGACTATAAAATTTAATGAATCTGTTTCAAATGGAGTGTACCAATAATTTATAGTGTCTTTATCTTTTTCGTAAATAATTTGCGATTTAAAATTTTCTGGAGTTTTGGTTAGAAGTTCAATTTTTAAATCTTTAGCATTTCCTAAAAAACCAAATATGGCATGACCTTTATTAACTTCTTTTGGTTTAATAACGTTTAGTTCAGGAATTTCTTTAAAAATATTAAAATTGTAACTTTTATCAGTTGGTAGGGTTACTGTATCATTAATAAAACCAATTTTATCAATTTCAGGATTGTAAATTTTATTTCCGTTGGCATCTTTTAAAGCTATCAATAAATATTTTCCAGCTCTAAGGTTTGTAAGTTCAAATAAAGTGCTATCTAAGGTGTTTGCAATATAACGAGGCTTTTCTTTATAAATAATTGAATCTGTATAGGTTTCGTTATATTCATAGAGCATAACATCTATGCCTGAAACCATTTCTTTAACCATTGGATCGATTACTTTACCTGATAAGTTTAAGGAATCAATATAATTACCTGTAGAAAAAACATATTTGAAATTACCTAATTCATTTTCTTCATTATTATCTACAATACTATTGCCAAAATTAAAAGCGTAAGTTGTATTTTGATCTAATGTGTCTAATATTTTAATTGAAATAAACTTGCTTGCAGTTCCAACTGGAGATATAATTGGATCGTATTTTTGAGGAGGTGAAATGACCAGTTGTTTTTTTACATCTTTAAGTTTAATGTATTCATCAAAATATATTCTTATTTTGGTTTCTTTAAAATTAGTTGTTTCAATAGCTGGAATTGCTTTTATTAAAACTGGAGGAATACTATCTTTATCACCACCTGTAGGAGTACCTCTTCTAGCGCAATTAAAAAATAAGCTTGTGAATATAATCACAGCGATAAACTTTAATAAAGAATGCCTCATAAGTTGTTTTTTGGTTACAAAATAACAATTATTTTATTTAAAAAACGCACTAAAATTAGGAGTATTGTAAATTATGTTCTTTTATTTAGTATAAGCCATACACGCAATACTAATTTTAATGTTTTTGCTTTTATTTAAGGCTAAATAACAAGCTTCAAGCGTTGCACCGGTAGTAATAATATCATCAATTAATAAAATGTGTTTATTATTTAATACAGCAGGATTTTCTACAAAAAATAATTCGCTTACATTTTTCCACCTTTCAAAGCGTAATTTTTTGGTTTGTGTTTTAGTTGACGAAATTCTAGTTAAAATTTTTTCGGAATAGGGAATTTGAAGGTTTTCAGACAGGCTTTTTCCAAATTCAGAAACCTGATTGTAACCTCTTTTTTTAAGCTTTTTTTTATGAAGCGGAACAGGAATTATATAATCTATAGTATTAAATCTGTTGCTTTGTAGCATTTCTTCACTAAGCCAGTCGCCTAAGAGTTTCCCAATTTCTTGTTGATTTTTATATTTTAAATTGTGAATTAATTGTTGAATGATTCCTTTTTTTAAAAAATAACATAAAGCAGTAGCACCTTCAATAGGAATTCTTCCATAAAATGCTTTTTCAACTAAATTACTTTTTTCAAAACTAAAGTTTGTCAATGGCAACTCATGTCTACAATTAATACAAATTAAGTTTTCATGAGTTGTTAAAGGTTCGTAGCAACCCAAACATAATTTTGGATAAAAAATAGAAAGTATTTCATTTAAAAAAATCATAGCAAATCTTTTTTGATAAAGAATTTAAATTTAATTAAAAAAAATATAAGCGTAAATATTTTAAAATAAGATTATGATAATTAGACAGGTTTTTGTAAATTTATAGCACCTCTATTAAAATAGTTACCTCAAAAATATTTGTTAATTTTATTATAATTTATTCGCATTTTTTGCGTTAAATTGTAATACTAAAATATTCAAACAATGGAAGAAAACAAAAAATCAAACAACAAGGTAATAGTTATAATATTAGCCTTATTGTTAATAGGTGTAGTGGCATATACTCTTTATAATAGAAGTGAGTACACAAAACTAACCAATGCAATTGAAGAGGAAAAAGAAGAGATTGAGCAAAATTTAGATAGTATGATAGTGAAGTATGAGGATGCTATTGCGCAAAAAACTTCTATGTCAAATGAATTAGCTATTGAACGTGACAGAATTATAGCTTTAAGAGATTCTGTAAAAGATATGAAAGCTACTAATTATAGCTTAATGAGACGTTATAAAAAACAAATTGCCAATTTAGAGGAAACAAACCGACGTTTATTTTATTTAAACGATTCTTTAAAAGGACAAAATCAACTATTAGCAATGAATCTTGACAGTGCAAATGTTAAAATATCTAATCAAATAGCAATTAATGACACGTTATCTATGCAAAATTTAAATTTAGCAGAAAAAGTTGCTATTGGTTCAGTATTAAAGTTAAGTACATCAAAAGTGATTGCCATGAGAGAACGTTCAAGTGGTAAATTAGTTGAAACTTCAAGATCAAGAAATACAGATGCTTTTAGAATTAACTTTACGGTTGGAAAAAATGAAATTTCAGAGCAAGGTGAACGTCAAGTTTACGTTCAAATAGTAGATTCTAAAGGAAATACTATTGCAGGCAAAGGAGAATTAATTTTAACCGACGGAACTTCAATAACTTATAGTGATAACACCACAATTAACTATTTAAACGAATCGGTAGATGTAATATCTTTAGTAGAAGTGAATAGAGACAATATTGAAAAAGGTGTTTATACAGTAAATATTTTTATAGACAATAAATTTGTTGGAGCAACAAAAGCAATGTTAAAGTAAAGAAGACAACTCCAATTTAATAATTGTTTAATGTTAAATGGGTGGAAATAGTTTTGGCTATTTCCACTTTTTTATTTTTTTCTACTAAAACCTTTCCTATTTTTGCAGCATGGCAAATCAAGATGATCAATTTAAAAAAGTAGTTTCACACGCAAAAGAGTACGGATACGTATTTCAATCTAGTGAAATTTATGATGGTTTAAGCGCAGTATATGACTATGCGCAAAACGGTGTAGAATTAAAGAAAAATATAAGAGACTATTGGTGGAAAGCAATGGTGCAAATGCACGAAAATATTGTTGGGTTAGATGCCGCAATTTTTATGCATCCAACAACATGGAAAGCTTCTGGCCATATAGATGCTTTTAACGATCCTTTAATTGATAATAAAGACTCTAAAAAAAGATATAGAGCAGATGTTTTAATTGAAGACTATGTTGGAAAACTTGACGCTAAAATTGAAAAGGAAGTTACAAAAGCTCAAAAAAGATTTGGAGATGCATTTGATAAAGAACAATTTTTAGCAACAAACCCAAGAGTTTTAGGATACAAAGAAAAAGGAGAAGCTATTTTAAAGCGAATGGGACAATCTTTAGAAAATGAAGATTTAGCTGATGTTAAAGCTTTAATTGAAGAATTAGAAATTGTTTGTCCGTTGTCTGGTTCAAAAAATTGGACAGATGTAAAGCAGTTTAATTTAATGTTTGGAACAAAATTAGGCGCCTCTGCAGACACTGCTATGGATTTGTATTTACGTCCTGAAACAGCTCAAGGTATTTTTGTTAATTTTTTAAATGTTCAAAAAACAGGTAGAATGAAAATTCCTTTTGGGATAGCTCAAACTGGAAAAGCATTTAGAAATGAAATAGTTGCGCGTCAGTTTATTTTCCGTATGCGTGAGTTTGAACAAATGGAAATGCAATTTTTTGTTCGCCCTGGAACCCAAAAAGAATGGTATGAGGAATGGAAACAAACACGTTTAAAATGGCATTTATCTTTAGGAATGGGTGCTGAAAATTATCGTTTTCATGACCATGAAAAATTGGCACATTATGCAGATGCTGCGGCTGATATAGAATTTAAATTTCCATTTGGATTTAAAGAGTTGGAGGGAATACACTCTCGTACAGATTTTGATTTATCGAGTCATGAAAAATATTCTGGAAAAAAATTACAATATTTTGATCCTGAAATAAATGAGCGTTATGTACCTTATGTTGTAGAAACTTCCATAGGTTTAGACAGAATGTTTTTAGCAGTCTTTTCTAATTCTTTACAAGAGGAAGCATTAGAAAATGGGACAACGCGTACAGTGCTTAAATTACCTGCGGTATTGGCTCCTACAAAAGCAGCTGTTTTACCATTGGTAAAAAAAGATGGTTTGCCAGAAATTGCACGTCAAATTGTTGATGAATTAAAATGGGATTTTAATGTTGATTATGACGAGAAAGATGCTGTTGGAAGACGCTATAGAAGACAAGATGCTGCTGGAACACCATTTTGTATTACAGTAGATCACGATACATTAAAAGACCAATCGGTTACCATTAGATATAGAGATACAATGGAACAACAACGAGTAAAAATTTCTGAACTTAAAGAAATAATTAAAAAAGAAGTAGATGTAAAAAATTGGTTGATGAAAATGTAATCAGTTTTAACTCAAACCAAAAAAAGCCTTGCTAATGCAAGGCTTTTTTTGGTTAAAATCTTTTTCCAAGTGTTAAACCAGCTCTTGGAACTCCGTCAATACTTTCATTATTTATAATATTTCTACCAACTCCAAAATAGAGCTCAAAAAGCCAATTATTGTTGGTTATCCATTTTCCGCCAATGGCAATACCTAGGGCAAGCCCAGTTTCAGTATTTGTAACTTTAGAAGCTCCTAAATAATAAATTTCGTCTTCCACTACATTTAACATGCTAAAAGCTTCTGCAAAAAAACCCGCGGCTTTTTTTTGTCCAAAGTAAAATCTATAATAAGGTGTTAACGCAAATTTTAAATCATCTTCATTAAAACCAAAAGTTACACTTGTTCCAATAGCAGACTCATCACTTAATATATATTCGTAAGTAATTTCAGGTAATTCTGCTAAGGTATAACCTACATTTAATTTAAGTTCGTGTTTTTTTGGAGTTGAATTTGAATTGTTTTGTGCAAAAACTGTAAGGGTTAAAAATAAACAAGGAAGAAGTAGTATTTTTTTCATACGATAATTTTTAATTGTAAAGCAAATGTACTATCAATAATTAAACCAAAATAAAAATATTTAAAATTTTTGGTGGTTAAAATAAAGATTGTTGTTTGCTTCCATTTTCGTGTTCTAACAACCATTTTTTTCTCCATAATCCACCAGCATACCCAGTTAATGATCCGTTAGTTCCAATTATTCTATGGCAAGGTATTACAATCCAAATTGGATTTTTTCCGTTAGCAGAAGCAACAGCTCTAATAGCTTTTGGATCTCCTATTTTTTTGGTTTGTTCCAAATAAGTTCGTGTTTTTCCAAATGGGACATTCAATAACTCTTTCCAAACTTTTTTTTGAAAACTGGTTCCTTGCGGATTTAATTTTAGATTAAAAGTAGTTCTAGTTCCTTTAAAGTATTCATCTAATTGCTGAATACATTCTTTTAAACAGTTAGGAACATTTTTAGAGGTTTCAATTTCATTATCTAAAACTGTAACAGCTATAATTCCGTCTTCATCTCCAATAATTTTGGCTGTTCCAATAGGTGTTTTATAATATGCAGTTGGTTTAGATTCCAAATATCTTTTTTGAATTTTGTGTGGTTATTTCAGCAACTTCTTCAGCAGTTGAGTTATAAATATCTGCTAATTTATTTAAAACATTGATAATATAACTGCTTTCATTTCTTTTACCTCTAAAAGGAGAGGGTGCTAAATAAGGAGCGTCTGTTTCCAATACAATGTGATTTAAAGGAATTTGGTTTAAAAATTGGTCTATTTTACCATTTTTAAAAGTTACAACTCCACCAATTCCTAATTTCATGTTGAACGAAATTGCTTTTTTTGCTTGTTCTAATGTTCCAGTAAAACAATGAAATATTCCAATTAATCTTTCATCTTTAACTTCTTCTAAAACTTCAAAAATTTCATCAAAAGCATCTCTACAATGAATAACTATTGGAAGGTTTTTTTCTTTTGCCCAGTTTATTTGTGTTTTAAAAGCGTGTTGTTGCTGTTTTAAAAATGTTTTATCCCAATACAAATCGATGCCTATTTCACCTACTGCGTAAAAATTTCTTTTATTTAATTGCTTTTTTACAAAAGCCAATTCTTCTTCTACGTTATCTTTTACATGTGTAGGGTGTAGTCCCATCATTAAAAAAGTATTTTTTGGATACTGTTTTTCTAGAGTTAACATTGCGTTAAAATAGGTGGAGTCTATGGCAGGAATAAATAAACGAGATACACCAGCATCTATAGCTCGTTGTATCATTTCATTTCTGTCTTCATCAAATTGTTCACTATATAAGTGTGTATGTGTATCGGTAATTATCATGATACAAAAGTAAGATAAAGCTTAAAAGTAAAAAGTAGTTGTTACAATTTCCTTAATAATTTTTTAGCTTGTTTAAACTCTTCGGCACTTTTAGGAATTGTTTCTAATACTTTTTTACATTCCAAATACTTTTTTTGTTTTAATAAACTAAGCGCTTTATACCAAATTGCTTGGTTAACTAATGCTGAATTTCCAGTACTTATTTTATCGAAAATAGCTTCGGCTTCAAAAAAATTATTGAGTTCTAATAAGCAAATTCCTTTGTATAATAAAATTTCAGTATCATTTAAATATATTTGAGATAAGGTGTTTAGATGTTCTAGAGCTTCATTATAATTTTTAGAATTGAAAGCTGCTTCAGCCTTAGAAATTGCTTGGTTGTTTTCACTTCTAACAACTAGCTCTAATTTATGATGGTTAGAAAAATCACTATAAACAGGGTCTCCATTTTTAAATAAAAAGAATCCAATTAGTAATGCAATACTTGCCGCTACCATTAATTTTTTATAATTGAATAATGAGATTACTTTGGTTTCTTTTTTAAGGTGTTTATTTCCTAAACTAGTTAATGTTTTTTTAAGTTCTTGTTCTTTTTCTTCATTGCTAAACTTTGAGGCTAAAGATGAGTTTAAGGCTTTATAAATTTCAAATTCATATTTAAAATCAACATCTGACTGAATTTTTTCTTCAAATAATTTAAGTTCTTCGTTAGAGAGTTTATTAGTTAAATAATTTTCAAATGTTATATATCTTTCATCTTCCATTTTAATACTCTTTTAGTTGTTGAAACTCAGTTGAATTTTTAACAAGTTTTGTTAATTGTCCCATACATTGCGATTTTTTCTTACGGGCATATCCATAAGAAACTCCTAAAAATTCAGCAACTTTTTCCATCGACTTTATTTTAAATGATGCTTTTAATAATTCTTGACACTTTATGCCTAATTCTTTAAACTTTGACTCAAAAAGTTGATGTTGTTGTTCAAACAATTCGGTTTCTTCAACTTGTTGTTTTTGTTCTTCACTAATAGATGTAATATCTTCTAAAATTGTTACCTTCTTATTTCCTCTTTTTTTAAGTTCGTTTAGCCATTTTCGTTTACACAATAAGTAAAAGTAAGCATCAAAAGGGCAAGTAAGTATAAATCCTTTTTCAATTGCTTGATGGTAGATAGTTACTAAAGTTTCCTGAATAATGTCTTGAGCATCGTCTGCATTTCCGTTATTTTTTTTAACCATAGCCACAATTTTATAAGAATACTTCTCATAAATTTTAGAAAGTATTCTACTATCATTTTTCAGCAACGCTTCAATATATATATGGTCTTCGTGTGGTTTTTGGTTCATTTATTAAAGTTATAGAGAGCTAATTTAATTTTTTTTTCAGAAACAAGGGTAACAAAAAAATAATTGAGTTGATATGTAAGTGTAAAACAAATTTAAAAACAATTAAAAACGAATAATTATGAAAACACAAAAAGAAAACATCACAAACTTAAATAATAGTAAAGGAGTGAGCCAATTTTTTAAAAACATAGTAGTTGTATCAGTATTAACTTTTTTTACAAGTTGTGTGACCGATAATGGTGATGCACCTTACCAACCTCAACCTGATGGAGACGCATTAGCAGAAAGATTTTATAATAATAGGGTTGATGTTCTGCAAGAATTTACTTTAGATGCTTCTACAGGAGGAGTTATTACAGGAAGTCAAGGAACACAAGTAACTTTTGCACCAAACTCTTTTGGAATTAACGGAACTCCGGTTACAGGAAATGTGAAAGTTCAATTAATAGAAATTTATGATAAAGCCTCTATGGTACTTAAAAACAGATCAACTTTGGGTGAAAAAGCAAATGGAGACAAAGAAGCGTTAAAATCTGCAGGACAGTTTTTTATAAATGCGCAACAAGCTAACAATGATTTAGAACTATTAGTAATGGCTGAAGTAACAAGTAAACCTGTAGATTTTGCAGATTTAGATGGAGGTATGAAAATATTTAGAGCTGGTGGATTAGATAATGATTGTGATGGAATTGATGCAACCTGTGATTGGGTTGAAGCTGATGAAGATGGTGATGGTCAAACTGATGATGCAAAAATAAGAGACGGACAAGGTGCTGACGGAGAATTTGCAACTTATAATTATGATATTGGAGATTTTGGATGGACTAACCTTGACAGATGGTACAACTATGCTGGAGCTAAAACAGAACTTTTTATCGATGTTCCTAATGAGTTTAATCAAGATAACTGTGCCGTGTATTTATCTTATGATGGAGAACCAACAGCTTTAGCTAGAATGGATGTGTATAATACCGAATTGGAGATGTTTACCGAGCATTATGGGTTAATCCCTGTTGGAATGGAAGTTCATATCATTATGGTAGCTGAAATTGATGGCCAGTTGCATTATGCTATCCAAGGAACTACAATTGTTGAAGATCATATAGAGGTAATAACAAGTTTAAGTCCAATAAGTCAACCAGCTTTAGAAGCTTTAATTAACGGATTACCATAAAAATATTGCAATTATAGATTAGTTAGAAATAGGTTAATTGCTTTAAAGAAGCTGTCCAATTGGACAGCTTCTTTTTTGGTATGTTTCTTGATGTTAACATAATTTTAACAGTTATCCAAAATTATCAATTGCTTTATAATTAATTTTCTCAATTCCACTTAAAAACAATTAATTAGTAGCAGTTCATAACAAAAGGATAAAATAAACCTTATACATTATGAATACCAAAAAACACTCAAAAGCAAATTTAGAAAATTACAGCAGATTATTTACTCAATTAGGATTAGTTTTATCATTATTTGTGGTTTATGTTTTAATTCAAAATAAATCGTATGCTAAAGATTTTGAAGACATTTCAGGTATTGAAAGAAACTTTATTGACGAGCAAGAACAAATAGTAGATATAAATAGAGAACAACCCAAACCTGAAGTAAAGATTGTTAAAAAAATAATTCCAGAAATTATTAAAAAAGAAGACAATGATGCAGAAATTGATGAATTCTTTTTTGAAAATATTGATCCGGAAGCTCCCGTAGATATTACCAACTTAGAAGATGTAAAAGAAGCTGAAGAATTTGATCCTAATGATGAGGTCGATTTTGTATTTTTAGAAGAAGTCCCTTTATATCCAGGTTGCAAAGGAACTAATGAAGAGAAAAAAGCTTGTTTTGCTAATAAAATACGCAAATATATCAATAGTAAATTTAATACGGATATTGCATCTGAACTAGGTTTATCCCCAGGAATTCAAAAAATACACACACTATTTAAAATAGACCAAAATGGCAATGTAGTTGATATTCAAGCCAGAGCTCCTCATAAAAAACTACAAATAGAAGCTGTTAGAGTTATTAATTTATTGCCTAAAATGGAACCTGGTAAACAACAAGGTAGACCAGTAGTTGTTAAATATGCATTACCTATACTATTTAAAATTGAGTAATAAATTTTTTTTGATAAAAACATTATTTAACTATCTTAAGGTTAAATATTTATAAAAATTTAGATACTTTTTAAGTATATAAATGATTTTATCTTAAAACATTGTTTTTCAAGTTTAAAAAACGTAAATTTAATATGAAATCTATCTTGCTAGATATTACGTTATCAATACTACTTAACCTACCGTAATTTCTTGCATTATAAACTATCCTGCCTTTAGCAGTTATATTTAGTTTTTCGTGTGTAATCTTAAATAAAGAATCTCATGGAAGTAAAAAAATATCCCAGTGCAATTTTAGAAAATTACAGTAAAATTTTAATGCAATTAGGTCTTGTATTGGCTTTGTTTATTGTATATGAATTTATCAATATGAAAACGTATCCTACTCCTGTTAAAGAGTTAGTAGGCACCATGTCGGTTGAAGATGATACTGAAGAAGTTATTGAAATTAAACCAATTGAAGTATTAGAACCTCAAGCAGCAAAAGCTGTTATTCCTGAAAAAATAGTAAAAGTAGAAGATGAGGTTGAAATTCAGGAAACAATTATTGAGTCAACAGAAACCGACGAAATGGAAGCAATTAATATGGATATTAATAAAGATATTGTAGCAGTTGAAGAAGATGAGGATATTGTAGAGGATGTTGCTTTTGTGGTTATAGAAAATGTGCCAATTTTTCCAGGATGTAAGGGCAATAATGCAGAATTAAGAGAATGTTTTTCAAATCAAATATCAAAATTTGTTGCTAAAAGATTCAATTCAGAACTGGCTTCAGATTTAGGTTTAACATCAGGCAGTATACAAAAAATATTTGTAATGTTTAAAATTGATAAAGAAGGAAATATTACTGATATTCATGCAAGAGCGCCACATAAAAAATTACAAGAGGAAGCCATAAGAGTAATAAATTTATTGCCTCAAATGACTCCAGGAAAACAACGAGGTAGAGCAGTAGGTGTTAGGTATGGTTTACCGATTGTTTTTAGAGTTGAGTAAAAAGATCCCGTTTTAACGGGATTTTTTTATAAACAAAAGCTAATTATTAAAGTATATTTGTATCATAATTAATTACTTTAGTAAAAAAAATAGGATGAATATTAACCAATATTTAGATTCAACATATTTAAAAACAGCAATCCAAGCTGGAATTTCTGAAGAAGAAACCGAAAATAGAGTTAAAGAGCTAGTTAATGAAGCTATTGAAAATAATTTCAAACTAGTAATGATTAGGCCTAAGTTTGTTGCATTAGCTCATAATATGATAAAAGAAGCTAATTCTACAACCTTAGTGGGTACAGTTATTGGTTTTCACGAAGGAACCTATACAACTTCTCAAAAATTAGAAGAAGCACAACAAGCAATAAATAATAAGGTTGATGAGTTAGATTATGTAGTAAATTATGAAGCTTTTAAGAAAGAAAAAATTAATTTAGTCAAAGCTGAAATTTTTCAAGGTACAAAATTAGCTTTGGAGAATAATAAAGTTGTAAAATGGATTATAGAAATTGCTGCCTTAACAACTAAAGAAATTGTGATGCTTACACAATTGATAAGAGATGTAGTTCTAGATAATTTTGGAGAGGAAAATGCAACTAAAGTATTTGTAAAATCTTCCACAGGATTTTTTAAAACAGAAGGAGGTAAACCTAACGGAGCAACATTTGAGGCTATGGAATTAATTGTTGAAAATGCAAAACCACTACCAGCAAAAGCAGCTGGAGGGGTTAGAAATTACGATGATGCCGTAAAAATGGTTAATTTAGGTGTAACACGTATTGGAACATCATCAGCTAAAATAATAGCAGATGGAGGAACAAGTAAAGAAGGGTATTAAAAATGAGCAACTATTTTGCACATGAAACTGCTGTAATTGATGAGGGTTGTGAAATTGCAGCTGGTACTAAAATATGGCATTTTAGTCATATCATGCCTCATTCAAAAATTGGTGAAAACTGTAATATTGGTCAAAATGTAGTCATTTCCCCTGAAGTCATTTTAGGTAAAAATGTGAAAGTTCAAAACAATGTTTCCATATATTCAGGTGTTATTTGTGAAGATGATGTTTTTTTAGGCCCTTCAATGGTATTTACCAATATAATTAACCCAAGAAGTGCTATTGTTAGAAGAGGTAAGTATCAAAAAACCATTGTTAAAAAGGGAGCAAGTATTGGTGCAAATGCTACAATTGTTTGTGGAAATGAAATAGGTGAATACGCCTTTATTGGTGCTGGGGCAGTGGTAACCAAAAAAGTTTTACCTTATGCGTTGGTAGTTGGAAATCCTTCAAAACAAATAGGTTGGATAAGTGAATATGGACATCGATTAAATTTTAATAAAGAAGGTGTTGCAATATGCCCTGAAAGTGGTGAAAAATATCAACTAAAAAATAATCAAGTTCAAAAAGTTTCGAAATAAATGATAATGAATAAAGCTACTATTAGTTTACTTTTCCTATTGTTATCAGTTAGTGTAACAGCCCAAATAGAAAAATACCCTGTTTTTCAAGATTGTGATTCTTTAGAAATTTCTAAAATTGAGAAATGTTTTAAAGTGAACGTTAAAAATAAAGTTATTGATGCCTTTAGAATACCTGAAAATTTACAAAAAGAAAATTTTCAAGAAACGGTAAATATCGTTTTTTTAGTAACCGCTGAAGGAGAATTAAAAGTAATTTATGTAAACTCTCCCTATAAAGAACTTAAGGAAGAAGTGCAGCGTGTTTTTTCAACCCTTCCAATTATCACACCTGCAAAATATAACAACCATCCTGTTGAGATGAGATTTGTTTTACCACTTAGTATTCCATTTAATAACAACGAAAATCAAATAATTGTTGAAGAAAAGGCTGAAATAAAAAGAGAAAAATTAATTTCTAATATTGAAACTTTAAAAGAAACTCAAAAAAACACACTGTTTCCAGAGCATCAAAGTGAGCTAAACATTCCTTTTACTCATGCAGAATATACTACGTTTGATTCTTATTTAGATCAAGCTTCAAATTCCCATACTGCAGTGAAACCTTATTTATTTTCTGAAGTAAAACAATATATTGATTTAGATGCTCAAAAAAATAAATTAATGAAACCCAAAAATACGTGGTTTAGTAAAAAACTTTTAAATGAACATATGGCTTTTGTTAAGGGAAAAGATTATTGGTTTACAATTGACCCCATAGTTGATTTACAGGTTGGAAAAGATAGCGAAGGAATAAGTACCTTTAACAATACTAGAGCAATTCAAGTGAATGGTGGGTTGGGCAAAAAATTCAATTTTTCAGCAAGCTTTTATGAAAGTCAAGGACGTTTTGCCGAATATGTGAATAAGTATGCGGAGTCTATAAAACCAGATGGAGGAAATCCAGCAATAATTCCAGGAAGAGGAATAGCCAAGGAGTTTAAATCTGATGCGTATGACTATCCAGTTTCAGAAGCATACATTTCATACACTCCAAACAACTTTTTTAACTTTCAATTTGGTCATGGCAAAAATTTCATTGGAGATGGATATCGATCTATGTTCTTATCTGATGTAGCTTCTCCATTTACCTCGTTTAAAATTAATACTAATTTTTGGAAAATTAAGTACACTAATATGTGGATGTGGATGCAAGATGTAAGACCAGAATTAACGGTTGATGGGGCTTATAAACGAAAGTTTATGGCCATACATTATTTAAGCTGGAATGTATCAAAAAAGTTAAATTTAGGTTTATTTGAAGCTGTTATTTGGGATAACGTAAATGATAGGGGCTTTGATGTAAATTACCTAAATCCGCTTATTTTTTATACAGCCATTGAGTTTTCTTCGGGTTCAAGAGCTGGAAATTCGTTATTAGGATTTAGTTTAAAATATAAAATGAAGGATATTTCTTTATATTCACAAGTATTAATTGATGAGTTTCGAGTTTCTGAAATGACCAGCAATGATGATTGGTGGGGGAATAAAAATGGTATTCAAATTGGCGCAAAGTATTACAATGCATTTGGTGTTGACAATTTATATTTACAAGCCGAATATAATTCAGTGAGGCCATACACATACTCTCACGATGAATTAAATTATAACTTTGGACATAATAATCAACCTTTAGCTCATTTATGGGGTTCTAATTTTAATGAAACAATTGGAATTGCTCGCTATTCAAAAAATAGATGGTTTGCCAATGCTAAAGTACTCTTTGGTAAAAAAGGATTTGATTATAAAAACAGTACAGATACTTTTAGCTACGGAGGAAACATTTATAGAGATAATGATGATAGAGCTTCAGAATATGGAAATCATATAGGACAAGGAAATAAAGCAAATATTTTTATCGCTGATTTTCAATTAGGATATTTGGTAAATCCAGCAACTAATTTAAAAATATTTGGAGGTTTTACATTTAGAGATTTCAATCCAAATGCTCCAACAAATGCTTTTGACACTTCAAATTCTACGTGGATAACTGTTGGTTTAAAAACCGATGTATTTAATTGGTATTTTGATTTCTAACAAACAAAAAAATATACAAAAAAAGCAGAGTATATTACTCTGCTTTTTTTAACAAGTTAATTTAAGAATATTTCTTAAAAGGGATGTTAATCAACTATTAACTTGTTGCTTCAAAATATTCTCTCTCTATAGCTTCTCTATGATCTGGATGTGCAATTTTGGTCAAGGCAGCAACACGTTGTTGAATAGTTTTTCCATATAAATCAGCAACGCCATATTCAGTTACAATATATTGTACATGGGCTCTTGTAGTAACTACTCCAGCACCTTTATTTAAAAAAGGTACAATTCTACTAATTCCTTTATTAGTTACTGAAGGTAATGCAATGATTGCTTTTCCACCATCACTTAAAGAAGCTCCTCTTATAAAATCCATTTGTCCACCTACTCCTGAATACATTCTAGTTCCAATAGAATCTGCACAAACTTGACCAGACAAATCTACTTGAATAGCTGAGTTGATAGCAACCATTCTAGGATTTTGTCTAATAATAGAGACGTTATTTGTATAATCGCAAGATCGCATTTCAATAAATGGATTGTCATCAACATAGTCATATAAACGTTTAGAACCTCCTAAAAATGTTGTAAGTGCTCTACCAGCATTTACACCTTTGTAATTACCATTAATTACATCTTTTAAAATAAGGTCAATAACTCCATCTGAAAACATTTCAGTGTGCAATCCTAAATCTTTATGATTTCCTAAACGAGATAAAACGGCATTAGGAATAGAACCTATTCCCATTTGTAAAGTACTTCTATCTTCAATTAGTTCAGCAATATTATCACCAATTTTGCTTTCTACTTCAGTAGGTTCGGTGGTAGGAAATTCGTGTATGGGTTCACTTTCTTCAACAAAAGTATCTAATTCAGAAATATGAATTAACCCTTCACCATGAACTCTTGGCATTTTATCATTTATTTGAGCAATTACGTGCTTGGCGTTTTCAATAACGGCTAATATAGCTTCAACAGATACTCCTAAAGAGCAATATCCGTGTTTATCAGGAGTTGAAACTTGAATTAAAGCAACATCAACAGGCAAAACATTTCGTCTAAATAAGTTAGGGACTTCACTTAAAAAAACAGGAGTGTATGAGCCATTACCAGCTTTTAAAGTATGACGTACATTTTTACCTATAAAAAGAGAGTTTACATGAAAACTGTCTTTATATTTTGGATCTGCATAAGGAGCATCACCTTCAATGTGTAAATGGCAAACTTCTACGCCTTTCAATTCTTCATGTCTTGCAGACATCGCATTAATTAAAACTTGAGGAGCTGCTGCTGCTGCTTGTATATATACTCTATCATTAGATTTTATAACTTTTACGGCCTCTTCGGCAGTTACTGCTTTATACATAACTAATTATTAAATTTTTCTTTTCACAAATTTAAATAGGTTTTTAAGTTTAAAAGCTGTCAAATGTCACACTTTTAACTGCTTTTTTGTATAAAGTCAATATTAAAATCATAGCTTTGAAATTCTTTTTTTTAAAAGTACCTTTGCAACTCTAATTTTACAGTTACATGATAAAAATTAAAACTCGTGAAGAAATTGAATTAATGCGAGAGAGCGCTTTAATAGTTTCTAAAACATTGGGTATTTTAGCTAAAGAAGTTAAGCCAGGAGTAACCACATTATATTTAGATAAATTAGCAGAAGAATTTATTAGAGACCATGGTGCAAAACCAGGATTTTTAGGCTTGTACGATTTTCCAAATACACTTTGTATGAGTCCAAATGCGCAAGTAGTACATGGAATACCCAACGACAAACCTTTAGAAGAAGGCGATATTATTTCAATAGATTGTGGTGCGTTAAAAAATGGTTTTTATGGAGACCATGCCTATACATTTCAAGTAGGAGAAGTTGCTGAAGACGTAAAACAATTATTACAAGTAACCAAAGAGAGTTTGTATGTGGGAATTAGAGAATTTAAAGTAGGAAATAGAATTGGTGATGTAGGGTTTGCAATTCAAAATTACTGTGAAAATCATGGATATGGAGTTGTAAGAGAATTAGTAGGTCATGGCTTGGGAAGAGATATGCATGAAGATCCTGAAATGCCAAATTATGGAAGAAGAGGTAGAGGTAAGAAATTTGTAGAAGGGATGGTAGTTGCCATTGAACCTATGGTGAATCTTGGAACACAACATATAAATCAATTAAATGATGGTTGGACTATTTTAACTAAAGATGGTAAACCAAGTGCGCATTTTGAACATGATGTAGCCATTGTAAATGGAAAACCGGAACTTTTATCAACTTTCAAATACATATACGAAGCATTAGGCATTGAAAGCAATGAGGAAGATGAGTTTAGACAAAATTTTTAATGAAACTTTTTAAACTTATACTAAATACCATACCTAGACCATTATTACTAAAAGCAAGTTATTGGGTACGTCCAATACTTTCGTGTTATTTAAAAGGAGCTACTTATACAGATCCTATTGATGGTAAAAGGTTTAGAAGATTTTTGCCTTATGGCTATGAAAAACAACGGAAAAATGCTTTATCTCCTAGTACATTATCTCTAGAACGACATAGATTACTTTGGTTGTATTTAAAAAATGAAACTGATTTTTTTACTGCATCAAAAAAGGTATTACATATAGCTCCTGAACAATGTTTTTTAAAACGTTTTAAAGAGCAATCAAACTTAGATTATATCACAGCAGATTTATTTTCACCTTTAGCTGATGTAAAAGCTGACATTTGCAATTTGCCTTTTGAAGACAATTCTTTTGACATTGTTTTTTGCAATCATGTGTTAGAACATATTGAAGATGATAAAAAAGCAATGAGCGAATTATATCGTGTTTTAAAGCCAAAAGGAATGGGGATTTTTCAAATACCTCAAGATTTAAATTTAGAAAAAACATATGAAGATTTTTCAATTACGTCAAAAGAAGATCGGAAAAAACATTTTGGACAATACGACCATGTTCGTGTATATGGCAAAGATTATTTTGAACGATTGAGAAAAGTTGGTTTTAAGGTAAATGAACTTGATTATTCAAAAACACTATCTTCAGAATTAGTAATTAAATATTGTTTGGTAAAAGGTGAAATTTTACCAGTTTGTACTAAATAAAAAAGAGAGCTAGAATAGCTCTCTCTTTTTTATTAAAATAACTTTAGTACGTTATAAACTCTAGTTTGTTCCCAATCGTTTTATCGGTAATTTCAACTCCTAAAATTTCTGCAATGGTTCTGGCAATTTGATTGCTATAAAGTTGATTTTTATAGGTTTGTTCACCTGTACTTTTAATTTTGTTTCCAAAAGCTATCAACCAAACTTCATCTGCCCCCTCTATATCTTTGCCATGGCTTCTCCAAGTGTCAATTGGGTTTGTTCCTCTTCCATGATCTGTAGTTATAATAAAGGTTGTATTGTTTTTGTAAAAATTATCTTGCTGCGTAAACTCCCATAGTTCTTTTATAAAACCATCTGTTGTATTCGCAGATTGTAAATAAGCGCTATAATTTCCATCATGTGCAAAATCATCAGTTTCTCCGTAAGAAATATACATAAATTTTGGATGGTTCTTTTTCATATATTCTAAAGCATAATGATGTGTAAATACATCTAAACGAACTGAGCCCCAAGGACTAGGAGTTACTGTTTGAAGTTTGTTTAAATACGCCTCATAAATGGTTAATTCTTCTTCATTAGCAATGTCAAACCCCGCATTTACAGGTACACCGCTTCTTTTTTCATTTATGATATAAGGAAAAACATCCCAACTTGTAAATGCTGCTACCTTATTTTTATAAGTTTCAGATTGATTTATTGTTTCTAAAATAGTGGTATTTGGGTTTGGTAATTTACTATTGCTTACAATTCTTTCATCATCAGCCTTTCCTGTTAAAATCTCATTATAACCTGGATAAGAAAACCATTTGTTGTTGGTTAAATCTACGTTATTTTCATGTTTTCTATTTCCATAAATCTGACCTTTTTCTTTAATGGTTGACCAAATAAAAGGAAATAAAATTTTTCTTCGCTCTTCAGGTGTGTTAGCCCAAAACTTATCTTTTAAATGAGTAATGTTTTTAGTGTATTTTTTATTTGAGATTAATAAAGAATCTGCTCCTCCAAATAATTCTTGCCAGCGTAAGCCATCTAAGGTTATTAAAATTACATTTGGTTTTGTTTCTTTTTGCTGAGCACTTAGTACTACGCAGCTAAATATTAAAAGTGCTATTGATAGTATATTTTTTTTCATTGTAGTGTTTAGTTATTATTTTGAATTTATAGTTGATTTAAGTTTTAATCAGTTTTAAAGGTAGCTACTTTAGACCAATTACTCCAATTCAGGTATTGATCTCTATATCGAACTCTCCAATAATAAGTTGTATTTGGAGTTAAACGTTTGGTAATTTCCTCATCAGTTAAATTGTCATCTTTTTGTCTATTTTCTTTGTAGTACCAATTTTCAAATTGTTTCCAACTATCAAATATAACAGATGTAAAATCATTGTCAGTTGCAACTTGCCAATTAGAAGCTGCATGAAAAGCGTTTTTAAAACTACTTTCAAATTCATTTGCCTTTAATACAGTTTTTGTTATAGAAACCGTTGAATTGTTAGGCGAAACTGCTTGGGGTTGTAGAGGTTTTTTTTCATTTTTATAGATAGTAATACTATCGGTTACTATGTTATTTTTAAACTCTTTAGTATTGCCTCTACTTATTCTTTTAATGGTGAATTTGGTGTCTTCTTTATTTCCATCAACTTCAACTAAAACAAAGCCATATTCGTCTTGGGTAACCGTAAATTCATCATAATCTCTTCCTTCAAATTCTCCCCAATTGTCAATAGCTCCGCCAGCACTAGCAACATTTATCCATAAGTGTTTATGATCTTTAGATTGACCTCTAGAGTATCCATGAGTATGTCCAAAGAAATGGATGCTTGGTTTTCCTGTTTTAGTACTAAATTCTTCTAAAAGTTTTACAACTTTTCCTGTAAAATCCTCTTCTCCTGGAATCCAAAGTTCTGATTTATGTGGATGATGTAGTTGAGCAAAAACAAAATCGATAGTATCATCTTGTTCAGTTTTGTCTAATAATTCTTTTAACCAATTGTATTGCTCTTTTGAGTTTCTATAGCCGTTGTTAGAATCTAATCCAATAATTCGCGTATTTCCATAATCTTTAAACCACCAATGTTCAGCATATTCTGGGCTACCATTTTTAGGAAGGCTAAAGTATTTAAAATAATACAACGAATTTTTTTCATGATTTCCTAAAACGGGATATACAGGTACATTGCCAAATAATTTTTGAGCAGGTTTAAAAAAATGATCTTTCCATTGATAGTATTTAGTTCCATTTTCCACCAAATCTCCAGGAATCATAATCAGGGCTAAATTATTAGGTAGATTATCTTTAGAATCTTTGTTTAAGAACTCTAAAATTCCATCATTTACAACTTCATAAAATTTATTAGGTTGATTATAATCGTACTGCATATCGCTCATTGCAACTATTTTAAAAGATTCTTGATCTTTTGCGAAAGGAGGTGTTTTAAATTGAAAAATATCAGATTTGGTTTTACCTGTTTTTACACGATAATAATAGTTTGTAAACCGTTTTAAACCTTTTAAACTAACTTCATGAATTCTAGTTTCTGAAAAATTTACATCGTAGGATATTCCTTTGGTTTTTTTACCTAACTTAGGTGTTAATCCCCATTCAACAATACTTTCTTCATTTGCATTAGTTTGCCACATGATTTTTATTGATGAAGGTGTAGCATCTTGTAAATAAGGTTGAACTTCTATAATTATTTCTTTTGTTTGAGCCGTAACAAAAAAAGAAATTAAACTAAAAAAAAGTAATAATTTATTATTTAACATACTTATTGGTATTAATTCTAAAACCTTAGAAGAATATTCTTCCAAGGTTTTAAGTTTATAATTGATATTGTTTTTATATAAGTTATTTTAACCACCAAGTTAGTTCACGGATTAAATCATTGCCCTCTCCAAATTGAGATTTAATAGCTTCTGAAACATTTTGGGTGTTTTGTTGATATTCTGAAGTTGGATAAATCCATCTATTTGGAGGTGTTGAATTTCCATGATATACAAAATTTGGATATCCAGTTCTTAATTGATCAAAATACATTCTCCAACCTGATTGTAAGAATGAAGTAAAATATTTTTGAGTTAAAATTAATTCTAATTTTTGTTCCATTGTTAGTGCATTATTAAATGAAACTAAGTTGCCATTTAAATAGGCTTCAGCAGCAGAACTTTCTACATAGCTTTCAAATCCTTTTGCAAACGTATTATAAAATTGAAATGAAGCTTTAACCGCATTGTTATAATGCGTTTCAGCATTTGAACTAATCCAGTTTCTGACAGAAGCCTCCGCTAAAATAAATTCTAATTCACTATAACTTAAAAGCGCATGTGGCTCCGTAGTTGGATCAGTAGAGTATCTTAAATTCACTTTAGAAACATCTCCTTGTGCTGCTTTGTCATTAACTTCAGCATAAGGAGCTAAAGGATCACCACCTTCATAGGCATTAAAATCGTCTATTGCTAATCCAGCTTCTTTGGCATTTTTTGTTCTTCCACAAAAAATAAATAACCTTGGATCTTGTCTATCTTGTAATCTTTCAATAAACGTAGACGACATATACATACCCGATCCATAACCACTGGAATTAAATTCGGTATACCTACTTCCATCTTGATCTAAAAAAACCAATTGACCACTATCATTATTAGATTGCATAATTGGATTATTGTTTACAATGGAAGCAAAAGCACTTTTGATATTTAACTCAGTATCATTTTCTTTTTTAGATAAGGTTATTAATACTTTTAAGCGAAAAGAATTGATTAGTTTTTGCCAATTTAAAGCGTTTCCACCATAAATAATATCTCCGTAAATAATATCATTATTTCCATCTAACAAGTTATTAGCTTCTTCTAACTCACTTAAAATACCAATAAAAACATCTTTTTGAGCATCGTATTTTGGAGTGAAAATTTGATTAGACTCACCTTGTAAAGCCTCACTATATGGAATATCTCCAAAGGTTAATGTTAAGTTGTAAAAGTAATAAGCTCTAAAAAATTTGGCTAATGCAATATAGGCATTGCTTTCTATGCGTTGAGCTTCTTCCATCATTTTGGTCACTTCGCCTAACATATCATAATCGTTAAAGCTAGCTCTATCCCAGTTGTAATATTGACTTCTATTTTCACCATCAGTTTGTACCAACATTCTTGCTGCGTACATTGCGCCTGTGCCATCTACTTCAAAAGCATTTTCTGAAATATTGGTTAATAAAAGTTGCGGATGGGTTTCGTTTACATTGTTCGGATTTTCATTAATTTCAGATAAGTCTTGGCAAGAAGAGACAGACACTAAAATTATAAGTGAAAATAATAATAACGTGTTTTTCATGTTGTTCATTTTTTTTAAAATTTCATATTAACTCCAAATCCGATATAACGCGATGAAGGATCTTGAAGATTATCGTCATTCCCAAAATCAGGATCAATAATGTCTGCTTTTTTCCAAGCTAAAAGATTGTATCCGTTTAAAGTAACATCAATATGTTTGATTCCATTAATGTTTAACTCTTTAGTTAAATCATATTTGAAGGATACCGCTCTTATTTTAAAGAAACTTCTATCAAATACATTGGCAAATTTTTTGCTTTCCTCTTGGGTTACTTGGGCTCTATATGGGTAGTTTTGAGACCAAGTTTGCCAGTTAACTGCAGTGGTGTTTTCTTGATAAACTCTAGTGTCTGAAGTGATGTTACCTTCAACATCTCTAATCAATTCTCCACTAACAATATTTACACCATTAGGTATATAAACAGGAGTTCCAGCAGCATATTCAGCATCTCTAAATTCTGTTGAATTAGGATGTTTACCTCCCCACCACATTTTTTCAACAGTTCTGGAACGCATTAAACCTCCCCAAACACCATCAATACCTACTGTTAGGGTCATATTTTTATACTTAAAACTATTTTGTAATCCTAATCTCCAATTAGGGTCTTTGTTTCCTATAAATTGTTTGTATGGATCTTTAACAGGAAGTCCTTGATCATTTAAAATTAACCTACCGTCAGCTGATTTTTGCCAAACTGTTGCATAGTAACTATCAGTTCTATCATTTAAATTAAGGTCTCCATAAGTAGTTTGGTTATCATAAATACTAGTTATTTTTTGTGTTTTTTTACTCCAGTTGGTTGTTAAATTCCATTTAAAATTCTCATTGTTTATTGGCGTAGCATTTAAAACAACTTCAAAACCATTAGTGGTATATTCATTACCATTTACTTTTCTACTAGTAAATCCTGAAGCATTTGATACTGGTAAATTTATAATTTGATTTGAATCTACAACATTGTAATATGTAAAATCAAGTTTCAATTTTTTCTTTAAGAAAGCAGCACTTAAACCTAATTCAAAAGAAGTGGAGTTTTCAGGTTCAATTAAAGGGTTTACAATACTATTAGGATAGTATAGTTGTGTTAAACCTCCAAAGTTTCCTGAATTTTGATAATATGATGAAATTTGGTAGGGGTTTAAATCGCTAGATACCTTTGCCCAAGATCCAAATAGTTTTAAGTAATCTATGCTTGATGGCATTTCAATATAGTTTGAAACCAACGTACTTAGTGAAGCAGAAGGATAAAAATAAGATCTATTATCTTTTGACAGCGTTGAAGACCAATCATTTCTTGCAGCAAAAGTTAAAAATACTGAATTATATAGGTCTAGTTCTAAAGTTGAATAAACGCTATTTGTTGCTTTTTCTTCATAATAAGTTTCAGCTTTTACACTCCCTTTTGTATTATTTAAACTATAAATAAAAGGAACTATAATACCATCTGTAGCATTGTACTCTTGTTGATATTTTCTGTAGTATGTTGCAGCTCCAGCATTTATATTTATAACTAAATTATCGTTAATAGAGGTATTATAGCTTGCTAAAAAGTCATAATCTACGGTGAGTTTATTTTTATTCCAAGTTTTATAATCCCCATCTCTAGGGTCTCCATAATTTAGATATGATTTAGGACTTTTTCTATCTTCAAAAGTGTCATTAATTATTGCTGAACCTCTTGCTTGTAAGTTCAAATTATCATTAATTTTATAATTTAAACTTAATTGACCATTGATGTTATTTGCATCGTAAGTTTGAGTAAGTTCATGTGCCGCAAAATAGACGTTGTTATACCACGCATAGTTAAAATTTGCTTGTCTGTAACCTTCTTGTCCTGGAATGTATTGATGTTCTTCTAATTCTTTTCCATTTACATCATCACCCATCCAAATTAGTATGGTGTACATGTGATTTTTTGGACCATATCCGTGTCTAGGGTAGTTTGGTGAATAAACTTTATTATAAGCTAGTTTACTGTCTAAAGTTAAAGCTTCAGATAATTTAGTACTTGCTTTAAAGCTTAGTCCTCCAGTTTTTAAGTTTGCATTTGGAACTCTATCTGTTTGACTTGAATAATTTCCAGCTAACCTAAAAGAACCTTTTTCACCTTTATGAGAAATAGAAAAATCTGAAGAAGAAATAACTCCGGTTTTTAAGAAATCTTTCAAGTTATTGTGGTATTTCCAATCTATTGGGACTCTTGAATAGCGAGATTTATCGTTATATTGAGTTCCATAAACATCTCCCCACCAAGGAATCGTTTCGCCAGTTACATTGTCGTATATAGGACTATTCCATTGTGCTATTTTTACACCAGACTCAAATTTTGGACCCCAAATCATATCACCATCAGAGATACCTCCGTCTTTTCCATCCCAAAATTCATATTTTCCATTAGAACCATTTCCGTATTCAGTTTGTGTTTCTGGAAACACTGTAAAACCAGCTGTTACCATAGTGTTATGTGAAACTGAAATTTCTAAACCTTCGTTGGTAGCGTTTTTGGTGGTAATTAAAATGGCTCCATTTCTACCTCTTGACCCATAAAGTGCAGAGGCTGTAGTTCCTTTTAAAACATTGATATCTGCAATATCATTTGGAGAAACGTCATAAAAATCTGTTTCAACAGGTACACCGTCTATTACAATTAAAGGATTTTTACCTCTTAATGAAAAAGAAGGGGCTTGAAATAAACCTGTTGGGTTATTTACAGTTAAACCTGCAACTTGACCAGAAAATAAACTTCCTACATTAGGGACGTTTACATCTTTTACTACGGTTGTTTCTATTTTTTGTGTTGCATAACCAATTTTCTTTTCTTCTTTTGTTATTCCTAAAGCTGTAATTACTACTTCATTTAAGCTTTGAGCATCGGCTACCATAATTATGGTTAAAAAATCTGAAGTAAGATTGTTTAACTCTTGCGTTTGGTATCCTAAATAAGAAACGAGTAAAGTTTCTGATGTTGTATTTGCATTAATGGAGAAATTACCATCAAAATCTGTAGAAACACCAATTTTGGATTCTTTTAAAACAATGGATGCTCCGGGTAGTGGAAGATTATTTTCATCTACTACTTTACCTTTAATAAGTGTTTGAGAAAATCCAGTTACCCATATAAATGTAAGTAACGAAAAAAGAATTTTCCTTTTAAAATGTTTTTTCATATTTACTAATTGTTAATTTGATTAGGGTGCAAATATGAAACTCAGGGTTTACTGTAAAGAATTGTAAATGTTATAAAAATATAAGCCTAATATTATGAGTGTTAAAAAAGTGTTAATACTTAGGCAAAGTGTATCTAAGGATATATAAAAAAAGATGTTAAATTTTTTAAAAATAGAAGATTAAGAAAAGTAACATTTATTTAATCTTCAAAATTTTCTGATTTGAATGTTTTTAATTCTCCATTTTCATCTGCAAAAATTAAAAAAGATTTCAACTCATTGTGAGATTTTAAAAAAAGCTTAGTTTTCTCTAAGCCCATTGCCATAAATGCGGTAGCATAACCATCAGCATCTGCGCAATCTCCTTTGGTAATAACAGAGGCGCTTAATAAATTACTCTCATTAGCATATCCAGTTTTGGTATTAATGGTATGCACATATTTTTTACCATCTGTTGTTGTTTTAAACTTTCTATAGTTTCCTGAAGTAGCTATCGATTCGTTTTTAAGTTGTATGGTAGTTGCAATTGATCTTGTTCCATCAAAATTTGGATTTTCAATGGCAATTCTCCAAAATTCACCATGGTGGTTTTTTCCTTTAGCTCTAATTTCTCCTCCTATTTCAACCATATAATTTTTAATGTGGTAGCGTTCAAACAATCTTCCTATAACATCTACTAAAAACCCTTTTCCTATAGCATTAAAATCGAAATAAATTTCAGGATACTGTTTAAATACTTTATTGTTTTGAAGCTTCACTTTATTAAAACCTACATATTTTAAAAGTTGGGTAATTTTTAAAGAGTCTAAATCTTGAATTTCTTTTTCAGGCCCAAATCCCCAAGCATTTACCAAAATTCCAACTGTTGGATCAAAATCTCCATTTGTTTCTTTGTATATTCTTTCAGATTTTATAAAAACTTCTTTAAAATATGAATCAATAATTACAGTGCTATCTCCTTTGTTGATTTTAGAAATATCTGATGTTGGAATGTAGGTAGATGTTGATTTATTTACTAATTTAATTAAACTATCAATTTTAGACTCAAAATCAATGGTGCTTTCTCCTAAATATTTAATTGTAAATGTAGTACCAATTGCGTTTCCTTGTAAAGTTGTTAATTTAGGTTCATTATCTTTACAAGAAATGAAAACAATAAATGCAAGTATATAAGTTATTTTTTTCAAAGGTTAAGCTTATAGGATGATTAAAAAACTAAGACACAAATATATAATTTTAATTAATGCTAAAATCATCTTAAATTAGTCTAAAATATAGTATTCTACACTTCTTTTTTTTAAATTTGCCATTAACATTTAAAACAGTATAAGAATTATGAGAAAAATAGTTGTATTGATGATTTTTGCATCAGTAGTGTTGAGTTCTTGTGTATCTCAAAAAAAATATACAGAACTAGAGGATAGTTTTAACAAAAAAAATCAAGAATTGGTTGATGTAAAAGCTGATTTAATGAAATGTAGAGTAGAAAAAGATGCTCAAGTTTCTGCTTTAGAACAACAAGTTGTTGATTTGAAAAAGGACAAAGAAAAAACATTAGAGTACGTTGACAATTTAACCGTATTATCTAAATCTGCTTCAGATAATATTAAAGAAACATTGGCTCAAATGGGTAAAAAAGATGAATATATTCAACACATCCAAAAAGCAATGACTAGAAGAGATTCTATTAATTTGGCTTTAGGTTTCAAACTTAAAAGTGTATTGAAAGATGGATTTAATGATGAAGATATTCAAGTAGATGTTGAAAAAACTGTTGTGTATATTTCTATAGCTGATAAGTTATTATTTAGAAGCGGAAGTGCTACAATTTCTTCAGCGGCGAAAGATGTTCTTAAAAAAGTTGCTGATGTTGTTTCTGCACAACCAGAACTTGAAATTATGGTAGAAGGTTATACTGATAATAAGCCAATTAGTACTGCTGGAATTAAAGACAACTGGGATTTAAGTGTAAAACGTGCAACATCTGTTGTTAGAATGTTACAAAAAGATTTTAGTATTGATCCTACTCGTTTAATTGCGGCTGGTAGAAGTGAGTATTTACCATTAGAAACTAATGATACTGTTGAAGGTAGAGCTCGTAACAGAAGAACTAGAATTGTTTTAATGCCAAAATTAGATCAATTCTTTAAATTACTAGAAAGTAAAATAGACTAATTTAATTAGTTAATATTCAAAAAAAAAACCACGCTACAGCGTGGTTTTTTTTTGAAGCAAACTTAATTAAGTTCAATATCTAATAATTGTAAGCCCTCATATTGCAAAAGATATTCTTCATTTAAATTAGGAGGTAAGTTTTTATTATTGATGTTTCCTATACCAACTCCCGCAAACAATACCTTAGCATTATTTTTTCTTGCATGAGCTTTAAATGTTTCCATCCAAATAACATCGTAGGTTATTGCATATTCTGAAATATGTGCTGTTTTTACTAGCACAAAATGTCTAACATTATTTTCATCAATACATACAAATTGTGGATTTGTTTTTAACTGACTATTGATAGCAATAAATTCAAATCCTTTAGCTTCTAGATCTTTTCCTACGATGTTCATTGCTAAATTATGCAGTTCTTGTTTTGTTAAAGGTCTTTTACTCATATTAAGATTGATTAAATAAAAAATCCGATACAAATGTACCGGATTTTATTTTATAGTGTTAAAATTGTGATGTTGAATTTAGTTTATCCTCCAAAATCATCAAATCTAATATTCTCATCTTCTAAACCAAAGTCTTCTCCCATTTTTTGAACTGCTTTGTTCATTAATGGAGGTCCACAGAAATATAATTCTAAGTCTTCTGGAGCATCATGTTTAGATAAATATTCATCAATTACTGCTTGGTGTACAAAGCCAGTAAATCCATCTCCTTCAGGATCGTTAATGTCTTTTTTGTTTACCCAATTATCTTCAGGAGCTGGTTCAGACAATACTAGATAAAACTTAAAGTTTGGAAACTCTTTTTCTAAATCATAAAAATGTTCTAGATAGAACAATTCACGCTTAGAACGTCCACCATACCAATAAGTAACTTTACGGTTTGTTTTTAGTGTTTTAAATAAGTGGTATAAGTGAGAACGCATTGGAGCCATACCTGCACCACCACCAACATATAACATTTCAGCATCAGATTCATTAATAAAGAACTCACCATAAGGACCAGAAATAGTTACTTTATCTCCTTTTTTTCTTGAAAAGATATAAGAAGAAGCAATACCAGGATTTACATTCATCCATCCATTTTTAGCTCTATCCCAAGGTGGAGTTGCAATACGAACATTCAACATAATTTCACGTCCTTCTGCTGGGAAAGAAGCCATAGAATAGGCGCGTTCTACCAATTCAGTATTTTTCATTTTTAAATCCCATAAACCAAATTTATCCCATTCCATTTGGAATTTATCTGGAGTATCGTGTTCTTCAGGATGAGCTGTTATATCAATATCTTTATAATCGATTTCACATTCTGGAATTTCAATTTGAATGTAACCACCTGCCTTATAATTCATATCTTCAGGAATTTCAACAACAAATTCTTTAATAAAAGATGCAACATTGTAGTTTCTAACAACAGTTGCTTCCCATTTTTTAATTCCAAAAATCTCTTCAGGAATTGAAATATCCATGTTTTGTTTCACTTTTACCTGACATGCCAATCGAATACCCTCTTTCAATTCTTTTCTAGAGAAATGTGGTGTTTCGGTTGGTAAGGCCTCTCCTCCTCCTGAATGAACGTGACATTCGCATTGTATACAGGTTCCACCACCACCACACGCCGATGGTAAAAATATTTTTTCATTTCCTAAAGTTGTAAGTAAAGTTGCTCCAGAAGCAACTTCAATTTCTTTTTCTCCATTTATTGTAATTTTTACAGGGCCAGAAGGAGAAAGTTTTTGTTTTACAACTAATAATACTGTAACAAGTAATAGTATTAGCACTAAAAATGCTGCAACAGTTGCTACAATTACGCCTAAAGTATTTGCTGCTAGTATCATCATTACTCTTTAGTTTCTTTTTCGTTAATAACTAGTTCTTTATCGTTGTCTTTAACCTTAACTTGAACAGTTTGTTCTTCTTTGATTGTTTCTTCATCACCACCAGTTAACATTCCTCCAAAGCTCATAAATCCAATTGCCATTAAACCAGTTATAATAAATGTAATTCCCAGTCCTCTTAATGGTGCAGGAATATTTGAATATCTAATTTTTTCACGAATAGCAGCAATTGTTAAGATTGCTAAAAAGAAACCTATTCCTGAACTAACACCATAATTAAATGCTAAATCTAAAGAAGCAATTTCTCTTGATTGCATAAATAACGACCCTCCTAAAATAGCACAGTTTACCGCGATAAGAGGTAAAAAGATTCCTAAAGAGTTGTACAATGCTGGAGCGAATTTTTCAACAATTATTTCAACTAATTGTACCATTGTTGCAATGGTTGCAATAAACATAATAAATGAAAGGAAACTTAAATCATAAGCGGCATACTCTTCACCTAACCAAGCTAAAGCACCATCTTGTAAAATATATTGGTCTAATAACCAGTTTAAAGGAACCGTAATTGCCATTACAAATATTACTGCTGCACCTAATCCTACAGCAGTTGATACTTTTTTAGATACTGCTAAGTATGAACACATCCCTAAGAATGTTGCAAATACCATGTTATCTACAAATATTGACTTAAAAAATAATTCTAAATGCTCCATATCTTAGTTGTCTTCTATTAATGCTTCATTTCTTGAGCGTTGTACCCAAATAATAATTCCTACAGTAATTAATGCCATTGGTGCTAACAACATAAAACCGTTGTTTTCATAACCAAAAGCATATACACCAGTTTTTTCAATAGGGTCGCCTAAAACTTTATATCCCAACAAGGTACCAGAACCTAGTAACTCTCTAAAAAACCCAACAATTATTAATATTAATGCGTATCCCAACGCATTTCCTACACCATCTATAAATGATCGAACAGGTCCATTTCCTAAAGCAAAGGCTTCAAAACGTCCCATAATAATACAATTGGTAATAATTAACCCTACAAATACCGAAAGTGTTTTACTTAATTCATAAGCAAATGCTTTTAACACTAAATCAACAATAATTACTAAAGAAGCAACTACAATTAATTGAACAATGATTCTGATTTTTGATGGTATGATATTTCGCATTAATGAAATAGTTAAATTACCCAGTCCCATTACAAAAAGTACTGCAATAGACATTACTATAGATGCCTTTAATTCAGCTGTAATAGCTAATGCAGAACAAATACCTAAAACTTGAATAGTAATTGGGTTATTATCTGCTAAAGGATCTGTTATTAATTTTATATCTTTTTTTGATAAAAGTCCCATAAATTATTGCTTTAATGTTTTTAAATAAGGTAGATACATTTTTAAATCTTTTTTAAGCATTGCTGCTAATCCATCACCAGTAATTGTAGAGCCCGAAATTGCATCTACTGCAAAATCTGTTTTTCTTAAGTTTTTAGGGTCTGCATTACTTTTTGAAACTGCAATACCTTTAAATGTATCACCATCCATGATGTGTTCACCTATAAAATCGTCCATAAAAAAACGTTCTTTTATGTTAGATCCTAAACCTGGAGTTTCTCCTGCGTGATCGAAAAATACACCTTGAACTACTAAATCTTTATCTAAAGCTACATAACCCCAAATAGCATCCCATAAACCTTTTCCTCTTACAGGTATGATATAAAATTTAGAATTTTCTTTTTCACCTACAAATAAAGGGAGTCTTCTTTGTTCTCCTGCTTTTTCTCTAGCTGATTCCTTTTTTAAATCGATTAAATACGCTTCATCATTTTCAGTAACTTCACTCCCTTGTATTATCAATTGTTTAGTGATGTATTCAGAAAATTTTTCGCCAACAATTTCTTTAGAAACAAACGTAACACTAGTTTCGTCATTTTCATTAATGCCCATTGCATACAATATATTTTGTTGCTTTTCAATTCTCTTGTTTTCAGCTATTTTTTCTTTTAATGACGAAGCTAAAAACGCTAATAAGGTACCAACAACAAGCACCATTGCCGTTGCGAATAATATTGTATAAACGTTACTATCAGTATTTTTTGCCATTGCTATGCTGTTTTTGCTTTTAAACGTTTTAACCTTCTTTTTACATTTGCTTGAACCACGTAATGATCGATAGTTGGAGCAAACACATTCATTAATAAAATGGCTAACATCACACCTTCTGGATAAGCTGGGTTAAATACACGTATCATTACCGAGATAAATCCAATAAAGAAACCGTAAATCCATTTTCCTTTATTTGTTTGTGAACCCGTTACTGGGTCGGTTGCCATAAATACAATACCAAAAGCTAAACCACCAATTAATAAATGATGCCAAAATTCAGTATTCATTAACGAATAAAATTTACTACTTTCTGTTATCCAACCCGCGTTTACTACGCCATTAAAAATAAGTCCCATAACTAAGGCACCAATTACAGATGATAACATAATTCTCCAACTTGCCACTTTGGTATAAAGCAAATACAAACCACCAAGTAATATTAATAGTGTGGAGGTTTCACCTACAGAACCAGGTACAAAACCAAAGAACATATCAGATACTGAATAAGCTAATTCTTGACCTTGTGCTAAACTTCCTAAAATGGTTTCACCAGAAATAGCATCTAAATTTGCACCTTCCATTATTTCATTGGCTCTTTCCTTTGCGCCAGCTACCCATACTTTATCTCCACTCATCCAAGTTGGATACGCAAAGAATAAAAATGCTCTAATTGTTAAAGCTGGGTTTAGGATATTCATTCCAGTTCCTCCAAAAATTTCTTTTCCAATTACAACTCCAAAAATAACAGCTACCGTAAGCATCCATAAAGGAGTATCTATAGGTATAATTAATGGAACCAACATACCTGTTACAAAATAACCTTCTTCAACTTCGTGATTGTTTATGGTAGCAAATAGTATCTCAATTCCTAAACCTACAACGTATGAAACTAAAACTAACGGTAATAATTTTAAAGCTCCAAATGTAAAATTGTCTAGATTCCAAAACTCTGAACTAAAAAAACCAATTCCTTCAGGAAAACCATTTATTGCAGCATTATGTTGAAATCCTACATTGTACATTCCAAATATTAATAAAGGAATTAAAGGAAGCACAACGTTCATCATCGTACGTTTTAAATCGTCTGCTCCTCTCAAATGCCCTCCAGAATGTGTAGTTTCTTTTGGTGTGTAAAAAAGTGTGTGAATGGCACCAAACATGGTTTGGAATTTTGTTCCTTTCACTTTTTCGCTAATATTATGTAATTTCTCTTTTAATCCCATAATCTTATCCTATTTCTTTTAACATTAAGTCTAAACCTTCTCTAATAATTTGCTGGTGTGGTTGTTTAGAAACACATACAAATTCAGTTAAGGCAAAATCTTCTGGTGCTACTTCATACATACCCAATACTTCCATTTCATCTAAATCTTTATACATACAAGCTTTTAAAATTTGTAGCGGATAAATATCTAATGGGAAAACTTTTTCGTATTGGCCTGTCATTACAAAAGCTCTATGCTCTCCATTGGTATTCGTATTCAAATCGTATTTTTTATTTGGAAATAACCAAGAAAAAGTTAAAGCTCTAGACATTGATATTTTATTGAAAACAGGCACTGTCCAACCAAAGAGCTCGTAATCATCTCCTTCAGGAATTACAGTAACTAAATTATCATAATACCCTAAACAATCTTTAAGACTTTTGGCTTTACCAGTTAGTACGTTTCCGCTAATAATTCTATTGTTTTTTCCTACTAATTTACCTTCTACAATTGAAGTAATTGTTGCTCCAATAATTGTTTTATAGTATTTTGGAGCACTAACGGAAGAACCTGCTAAAGCAATAATACGCTCTGCATTAAATTTTCCAGTTAGTAATAATTCTCCAATAATTACTAAATCTTGTGGTGTGATAGTCCAAACAACTTCACCTTTGTTGACAGGGTCAATTTTTGCAATTTGAGTACCTACATTTCCTGATGGGTGTGGTCCTGAAACTTTGTGTAGCGCTATGTTATTTAAGCCAGTTAATGGTGAATTTGAGTTTTTACCAACGGAAACATGAATAGTTCCTGTGGTTAACTTACTTAAAGCCGTGATTGCCGCTTGCAATTCATTTTCTTTTCCTGCCAATACATAATCATAATCAGCAGCTAAAGGAGCACTTGCATAGGCAGATACAAAAATAGCTTTTGGAGTTTTTGTTGGATTTGCAATTACGTCATAAGGTCTTTGCTTGATAAAAGACCAACAACCTGTGTTTAATAAATGGTTTTTAATTTCCTCAGCATTCATGGCTTTTGGATCTTTTATCCCATAATCAACAAATTGTTGTTTTGTATCAGCTTTAATCTTAATGGCTAATATTTTTCTTTTTTCACCACGAACAATATCAGTAACCTCACCACTAACAGGTGAAACAAATTTCATCTCTTCAATGGATTTGTTATAAAAAACAGACTCTCCTGCTTTTACAAATTCACCAACTTTTTTAGATAATTTAGGAATGATGCTGTGGAAATCTTCAGGCTTTAATGTTATTACATTACTAGATAGTGCGTTTTCGGTAATTTTTTCAGATTCACCTTTTAGCTTAATATCTAGACCTTTTTTAATTTGAATGTCTTGTGACATATTTTAAGTATATTTAATAGTCTTTAAAAAACGGCACAAAAATAAGAATTTCTAACGTAGTTTTAACATTTTTTAACAACTTTTTATTCAACATTAGTCTTCATTTACAATCAATTTAAGGTTTATTGCGTTTACAGTTATATATTTGGTATAAATTTTGTCAAATCTAGTATTAATATTTTATTTTGAAAAGTACGTTTCTAAGCATCATCTTTTTTTTAATTTTTCAATTGAGTTTTTCTCAAGATGAAATAATTGAACCAAATCATATTAAAACAATCATATTAAAACCAGTTGGTGTAAATGCATTTGCTCCTATAATAAGATTAGATGAAAAAATTAAATTATCATTTGATGATTTAAATGCAGATGAACATGATTATTCTTATAAAATTGAACATTGTAATGAGTTTTGGGAAAGCTCTAATTTAACGGCGTTTGAATTTATAAATGGCTATGCGGAATACAGAATTCGTGATTATGAAAATTCGTTCAATACCCTTCAGCCATATACAAATTATAGTGTAATATTTCCTAATGAACATACAAGTTTTAAAATTTCAGGCAATTATATAATTTCAATATTAGATGAAGATAATAAAGTTGTTTTTAATAGAAAATTTGTGGTTTATGAACCAAAGGTTACAGTAGCAGTAGCAGTTTACCGTAGTAGAGACATTTCAACAATCCAATCTAAGCAATCGGTAGAATTTATTATCAATAATCCTAATTTTAGAATTAACAATCCAAGTGCAGAAGTAGTTCCTGTAATAATTCAAAACAACAACTGGCAAACTGCAATTGCAGGTTTAAAACCACAATTTTATAGAGGAACACAGTTGTTATATAAATATAATAAGGAGACAAGTTTTTTTGGAGGGAATGAATTTTTATACTTTGATTCAAAAGCGATAAGAAGCACCACATTAAATATTTCCAATGTTGAGCAAGGAGAAGAATTATATCATACCTATTTATATACTAATGATGAAAGAATAGACCTTCCTTATACATTATTTCCAGACATTAATGGGAATTTTATAATTAGAACTTTAAATGGTGAAAATCCACAAACTGATGCTGATTATAGCTGGGTTCATTTTTCACTAAAAAGTTTAGAAAATTTGGAGGGAAAAGAAATCTACATTCAAGGAAATTATAATAATTGGAAATTGCTAGAAGAAAATAAACTTCAGTATAATATGAATTCTGGTTTGTATGAAGCCACATTATTATTAAAACAAGGTTTCTATAATTATCAATATGTTACTAAATCCAATGATGGAAGTATTAGCAATCATGATATAGATGGGTCATTTTACCAAACCGAAAATGATTATACAGTTTTGGTGTATTATAAGAAGTTTGGAAGTAGATATACTAGAGTTATAGGTGTTGGTTTTGGGAATTCTGAAAAAATAAACAATTAGTATCAATTTCAAAAAATTAGTATATTTGGTATTGTGTATTGAGCAATAATTGTATATGGTGCAACAAGTAACAAATGGAATAAAAATTTCAGTAATTTCTAACTTTGAAGGCACAAGTTATAGAAATTATAGGCTGTACTATGCTTTTAGTTACCAAGTTACCATTGAAAATCAAAGTAATGATACAGTTCAACTTTTAGACCGTTATTGGAAAATTTTTGATTCATTAAATAATACTGAAATTGTGGAGGGGTCTGGTGTAATTGGGAAAAAACCAATTTTAAAACCTTCACAAATACACACTTATAAATCCAGTTGTTTTTTAACATCTCCTATTGGAGCTATGAAAGGATATTATAATATGGTTAACTTTTCAACATCTAAAGCATTTAAGGTGTACATACCTACATTTCAGTTAATGGTTTCAAGTATTTATAATTAATTTATGAAATATAAATTAGTAAAGTTTAAAAGAAAGCCTAATCAAATAAAAGGATTAGAGTGTTTAAATTGTGGGCAACCTTTAACTGGAAATGAGAATTTTTGTTCATATTGTGGACAAAAAAACTCTACAAAAGCATTAAGTTTTAGTGTTTTTTTAAACAATTTATTTTCTGGATTTTTTTCGTATGATTCTAGGTTTTGGAGAACTTTTATTCCTTTATTAACTAAACCAGGTAAGGTATCTAAAGATTATATAGAAGGCAAAAGACAGCGTTTTGTAAACCCTTTTCAATTATATTTAAATGTATCAATTGTATTTTTTCTAATCCTTGGAATTAGTAATAGGTTAGATGAAGTAAAACCTTTAGGCAATTTAGTTGAAGTTAGTAGTAAATTAGATTCATTGTCTGAAAATAGTGCAGAGCAACTTGATTCCATTTTAAAAACAACAACAGAACAAATTGCAAATACTTCAAAAGATTCTCTAAATAAAGGAGAGCTTGAAGAATTAAATAAAGTGTTTAGTGTTTTAAAAGATAAATCAAAAAAGAAAGACGAAAAGTATGTTTATAAAAGTAAAATAGATACCATTAAAAAAATTAGTTTTTTTCATAAAATAAACGATTTTCAACATTTTCATAAAGAACATCCTACCTATACCATAAAACAAGCGCTTGATACTTTGGAATATGAAGAAACTTTTTGGAATAGGTTTTGTTATCAGCAAACTATAAACTCTCATAAAAATTTAGACAAAGTAAAAGAAGATAAAGGAAAAACGTTTTTAAAAACATTGACCTCTTATATATCCATTTCTCTATTTATATTTTTACCTGTTTTTACCTTGTTTTTAAAGCTGCTTTATATTAGAAGAAAATATACTTATATGGAACATTTGGTTTTTGTTTTCCATACACAAACAGTTTTCTTTTTACTTTTTACAATTTTTTATTTTCTTAACTTTTTTGTAAAAATGCAAAATGTAGCTTGGGTTTTAATCGTTATATTTTTAATATATTTATATAAAGCCTTGCGTTATTTTTATGAACAAGGAAGAATAAAAACCATCATAAAATTTATATTATTAAATAGCTATTATATGTTTTTAGCTATAGTTGGTTTTACAATTGTTGCAGTATTATCTTTTATTTTGGGGTAATTTAATTTGATACGTTTTTGTGTTTACAATATCTTCATAAAACATACTTATAGTATTGTTTATTTTTTGAATAGATGTAATGCTCACAGTTTCAACATTTTTTCTTTTCATTAAAATAGATTGTTCTTTTTCACCAATTTCTGAATGATGGAATTTTAAGATATTTTCAGTTGAAAACTCGTTGTTTTTAAGCCAGTTTTGAAACCATTGTTTTCGAGTTTCTTTAATTTCTTCAGTATAAAGTGTAGATGATGACCATATTTTAGCTTCATTTTCCAATTTAGAAAAGTGTTTTTTATGATTATCCCAAATGAGTTCATATAAACTTAATTGATGATTCCAATCTACAATTACCATGGTAAAAGGCTCAATTTTAGTTAAATCTAATTGCTCAATTGAATTTAATAAATGAGTTGTTTTTAATAGCTCTTTTGCAATAACTCCTCGACTTTTTTTATAAGGAGTATTTCTTTTATGTTTTATAAATGCACCATTTAAAACACAAACCAATCTTTTTTTAGAACTTGTTCCAATCCAAGTGCCTCCAGCTAATTTATCTTTTGGAAAAAATAACTCAACTCCATCATCAATATAAGTTTTAGGAGGAAGTGTTTCGCGTTGTTTTTGTTCATCTCTGTTTGAAGTTAAAATGAAATCTGTATTTGATAAAGGTAAAAAAGTAACGGTACACATGCTATTAAAATATGAGTATTGAGTATTAGTTTGAACAAAAATAAGTCATTTCGATTTTGTAACTTTGCCAACAAATTTAAACTAAAAAACCTTAAAAATTAATACCATGGCTTCAGGATTTTACAATGTACCAAAAGCAGTTAACGAGCCCATTAATTCTTATGCTCCTGGAACACCAGAACGTAAGTTATTATTAGATACCTACAAAAAAATGTATGGTGAGCAAGTTGATATTCCTTTTTATATTGGAGGAAAAGAATACCGAACAGGAAATACTGTAGATATTCATCCACCGCATGACCATAAACACTGTGTTGGAAAATATCATACAGCCGAAAAAGAACATATAGAATTAGCAATTACAAAAGCGGCAGAAGCTCGTAAACAATGGGCAGCAACAAGCTGGGAGCATAGAGCAGCAATTTTTTTAAAAGCCGCAGAATTGTTATCAGGACCTTTTCGTTATAAAATGAATGCAGCAACTATGATTGCTCAGTCAAAAAATGCTTTCCAAGCCGAAATAGATTCAGCCTGTGAATTGATTGACTTTTTACGTTTTAACGTAGAGTTTATGACTGAAATTTATAGTAACCAACCACAATCGGCTCCTGGTATTTGGAATAGAATGGAGTACCGCCCATTAGAAGGTTTTGTTTATGCAATTACACCATTTAATTTTACTGCAATTGCAGGAAACCTACCAGCAGCACCTGCTATGATGGGAAATGTGGTAATTTGGAAACCTGCGAGTACACAAGTATACTCAGCGCAAGTTATTATGGAATTGTTTAAAGCAGCTGGTTTACCTGATGGTGTAATAAACATGGTTACTGGTAGTTCAAGTATGATAACAGACACGTTGTTGAATAGCCCAGATTTTTCTGGAGTTCACTTTACGGGATCTACACCAGTTTTTAATAGTTTTTGGGAAACCATAGGTAAAAATATGGACACCTATAAAACGTATCCAAGAATTGTTGGAGAAACTGGAGGAAAAGACTTTATTTGGGCACACCCAAGTGCAAATGCACAAGAAGTTGCAACTGCAATTTCAAGAGGAGCTTTTGAATATCAAGGTCAAAAATGTTCAGCAGCTTCACGTGCATATTTACCAAAAAGTTTATGGAACGAAATTAAAACTTCAGTAGAAAAAGATGTAAAATCTTTTAAAATAGGCTCACCTGAAGATACTTCAAATTTTATCAATTCAGTCATCGATAGAAAAGCATTTGATAAATTGGCAGGTTATTTAGATCAAGCAAAGAAAGATGCTGATGCTGAGATAATTATAGGTGGTGGTTATGATGATTCTGTTGGGTATTTTATTGAGCCTACAGTAATTGTTACTACCAATCCAAATTATAAAACTATGTGTACTGAATTATTTGGTCCAATAATAACTATTTATGTTTATGAAGATGAACAGTGGGAAGAAATTTTAGATGTTGTGGATAATACAAGTGAATATGCTTTAACAGGAGCTATTTTTAGTGGAGATCGTTATGTAATTGAAACCGCAACTAATAAATTAGAAAATGCAGCAGGAAACTTTTACATAAATGACAAACCAACGGGAGCCGTTGTAGGACAACAGCCTTTTGGAGGTGCTCGTGGGTCAGGAACAAATGATAAAGCAGGTTCAGTGTGGAATTTATTGCGTTGGGTAAGTAACCGTACAATTAAGGAAACTTTTGTACCGCCAACAGATTATAGATATCCATTTTTAGGATAAAAGACAATATATTTAAAAAAAGCTCGCTAATTGTTTAGCGAGCTTTTTTTGTTACAAAGTTTAAAACGAACCTGATTATTATCCACCTTTTAATTTATCCGCTCCAGGTAATAATCCTACTAATTGTTGAGGGTTATGAATTAGAATAGGAATATGTTGAGGGCAAATAAAAAATTCGCTTTCTTGATAATAAAATTTTGTTACAGGTATTTCTGATGATGATGTTTTGCAAACTAAACATTCTTTATTATGACTCATAATTCTAATTAAATATTATAGGACAAACTTACCTTTTATTATTTACTTAAAAACTAACATATGTCATAATTATTTTTTCTTAAGAGGAATATGCACAACTTTTTTGGTCTCAAAAAAATCGTTATCAAAAAAATCGGTTAAATTAAATAATGTAGCTTTAGGGAAACTGCTTAACTCTTCAGTTAAATCACCTCCTTTTAAATACAATATCCCATTTTTTAGCTGATGTTGTTGTTTTTTTGCAATTTTACCTTTGGTCCATTTAACAAAATCATCCATTTTAGTAACCGCTCTGCTAACAATAAAATCAAACTCTCCTTTTACTTTTTCAGCTCTCATATGTGCCGCTTTTACATTTTTTAATCCTAAAGCAGTAGTAACTTCTTGAACAACTTTTATTTTTTTACCAATAGAATCTACCAAATAAAAATTAGTTTCAGGAAATAAAATAGCCAATGGAATTCCTGGGAAGCCGCCACCTGTTCCAATATCTAACACAGAACTATTAGGTTGAAAAGGCTGTACTTTTGCAATGGCTAAGGAGTGAAGTACATGTCGAGTATATAATTCATCAATATCTTTTCTTGAAATGACATTGATTTGAGCATTCCATTTCTTATATAAACCACCTAATTTTGAAAATTGTTGGAGTTGAGTTTCTGTTAAATCAGGAAAATATTTTAGTATTGTTTCCATTATTATTAATATGTAGTGGCAAAATTACTATTTCTAAAATTAAAATAACATCTTTTGTGAAAATGTTATTTTTTTCATAAAATAGCAATTGCGAAGTTTAAATGGCTTAATTTTGACAATTCGTAGATGTAGATATATAAAATAAGATAATGAGTAACAAAACAATAAGCTTTTCAAGAATAGATAAAGCAAAATTTTTTAGAACGCTAAATAAAAGAGTAAATACCTATTTTAAAGAAAACGAAATTAAACGTACTGGTAATTGGAAATTATATTCAAAAGCTATTATTATGTTTGGAGTATTTTTAATTCCGTTAGTATTAATTTTAACAGTTTCAATGCCACAATGGTTATTGTTATTGTTAACAGTTGTTATAGGTATAGGAATGGCTGGTGTTGGGATGAATGTAATGCATGATAGCAATCACGAGTCATTTTCAAGTAAAAAATGGGTAAACAAAATAATGGGAAGTAGTATCTACATTTTAGCAGGAAATGTATACAACTGGAAAGTTCAACATAATGTATTACACCATACGTTTACAAATATTCAAGGACATGATGAAGATATTGATGCAGGTAGAATTATTCGTTTTTCAAAGCATGCAAAATGGTTTAAAATACACAAATTCCAAAAGTATTATTCCATATTTTTATATGGTTTATTAACCATTAATTGGGCCATTACAACCGATTTTAAGCAAATGCATAATTATTTAAAAAGAAAACTTTCTTATGGAGAGTTTCCAAATCCAGCAAAAGAATGGACTGTTTTAATTATTACTAAAATAGTTTATTACTTACTTTGGATTGTGTTACCATTAACAGTTTTAGATATTGCTTGGTGGAAAGTTTTAATAGGGTTTTTTGTAATGCATTATACAGCTGGCATGATTTTAAGTGTTATTTTTCAATTAGCACATGTTGTTCCAAAAACAACAATGCCTTTACCAGATAAAGAAGGAAACTTAGAACATACTTGGGCGATTCACCAATTATATACTACTGCTAACTTTGCACCAACAAATAAAATAATTTCTTGGTACACAGGAGGTTTAAATCATCAAGTGGAGCATCATATTTTTCCTCATATTTCACATATTCATTATGGAAAAATCGCTAAAATTGTGAAAGAAACAGCGAAAGAATTTAACTTACCTTATAACGAGTATAAAACTATGAGGAAAGCAATAATAGAACATTTTAATCAACTTAAATCTTTAGGAAAACAACCTGCTTACGCATAAATTTTATGTCTATGAAAGACCAACTATCAAACAGAATTAACAGTTTACCAGTTTCTGCAACTTTAGCCATGGCTGCTAAAGCAAGAGAATTAAAAGAGCAAGGAAAAAATATCATTAGTTTAAGTTTAGGGGAACCAGACTTTAATACTCCAGATTTTATTAAAGAAGCAGCAGTACAGGCTATACACGATAATTATAGTTCTTATAGTCCTGTGGATGGGTATTTGGATTTAAAACAAGCAATTTGTGCTAAATTTAAACGAGATAACAACTTGGAGTATAAACCAAGTCAAATTGTGGTTTCAACTGGAGCCAAACAATCCATTGCTAATGTTGCAATGGTTTTATTGAATCCTGGTGATGAAGTTTTATTGCCAGCACCTTATTGGGTTAGCTATTCCGCAATTTCAATTTTGGCAGAGGCTACTTATAAAGAAATTCCTTCTACAATTGAAACCGATTTTAAAATTACTCCAGAACAATTAGAAGCGGCCATAACGCCTAAAACTAAAATGATTTTCTTTAACTCACCTAACAATCCTAGCGGAACGGTTTATAGTGAAGAAGAATATAGAGCGTTGGCAAAAGTGTTAGAAAAGTACCCAAATATTTACATACTTTCAGATGAAATTTATGAGCATATTAATTATGGAGAGCCTGTATTTAGCTTTGCTTCTATTGAAAGTATGTATAATAGAACTATTACCGTTAATGGTGTAGCCAAAGCTTTTGCAATGACTGGCTGGCGTATTGGTTACATTGGAGCTCCAGAATGGATTGCTAAGGCTTGTACCAAAATGCAAGGTCAAATTACGTCAGGAGCCAATAGTATTGCGCAAAGAGCAACTATTGCAGCCGTAGAAGCTCCTGTTTCTAAAATAAAATATATGGTTGATGAATTTAAAAACCGTAGAGATATTGTTGTAAATTTATTAAAAGAAATTGATGGATTTGATGTAAATGTTCCTGAAGGAGCTTTTTATGTTTTTCCAAATGTTGCCGCTTTTTTTGGAAAAGAAATCAAAGGTCATAAAATAGAAACTGCTTCTGATTTTTCAATGTTTCTTTTAGAAGAAGCGAATGTTGCCACAGTAACCGGTGAAGCGTTTGGAGCACCAAATTGTATTAGAATGTCATATGCAGCTTCTGAAGAACAACTTCGTGAAGCCATAAGTAGAATTAAAACAGCATTGAATTAAAAATTATATTAATTGTAATTAAACCCGGGTAATTTTACTCGGGTTTTTTTATGGATTTTAATGTTTAGTCAAATCAAAAGGTAAAGGTGTACTTAATGTACAATATAGTACACTATTTAAATATGAATTTAAAGTAATTAATTGCCAAAATCTGTGCTCATTTTTATGAAGAAATACCTGAGAAACACCATTTGGGAAATAGTTAAAATATAAATACCCAAAACTTAAATACGATAGCTTTAGAAATTTTATAATTTAAACTTGGAGCTAATAAATAACCTTGAGTTTCTTTTACCTTTTAAAATTTCAATTTGAGAATAGGTTTTGGTTACAATTATAAATAGGGTTAAAAACAAAATTAACTTTTTCATTATGAAGACTCATTTAAGAGCTGCAAAATTAAAATTTAGAATGTTGTTTTAAATTAGAAATATCAATGTTTAGGCAAGAAAATTGTATATTTAAGTTCTATTAACAAAAAATATATTATTATGGCAGTTATGAAAGTTATTGAAGTAATGGCAAGTTCTGATAGAAGTTGGGAGGATGCTACTAGAAAAGCAGTTTCTCAAGCTTCAAAAAGTGTAAAACATATTAAATCTGCATTTGTACAATCTCAAAGTGTTGTTGTTGATAATGATGAGGTTGTTGAATTTAGAGTAAATGTGAAAATTACTTTTGAGGTTAAATAACAACGTATTTTATAAATTAAATAAAGGCGCTTTAATGCGCTTTTTTATTTTCAAATTAACAACTATTATTGTTGCCTTATTAATAGGATGCAATTATAAAACAACAACAAAAATGTCAAAATACACCAATAGTTTAATTCATGAAACAAGCCCCTATTTATTTCAACATGCACATAATCCAGTAAATTGGAAAGCTTGGAATAAAGAAACGCTTGAGTTGGCTAAAAAAGAAAATAAGCTGCTCATCATTTCTATAGGATATTCATCTTGCCATTGGTGTCATGTAATGGAACATGAAAGTTTTGAAAACGAAGAGGTTGCAGCGGTGATGAATCAATATTTCATCAATATTAAAGTGGATAGAGAGGAGCGTCCAGATATTGATCAAGTTTATATGAATGCAGTCCAATTAATGACAGGGAAAGGAGGCTGGCCACTTAACTGCATTGCTTTACCTGATGGAAGACCAATTTGGGGAGGAACTTATTTTCCTAAAGAGAGTTGGATAAATGCTCTAGAACAATTAAATAAAATGTATACTGATAAAACTGAAGAAGTATTAGAGTATGCTGAAAAATTGACCGAAGGAATTAAAAATTCTGATTTAATTGTTCAAAATAAAGAAGCTATTAATTTTTCTTTTGAAAACTTAAAAATAGCTGTTACAAATTGGAAACAATATATGGATGAAAATTTAGGAGGTAGAAGAGGAGCTCCTAAGTTTCCAATGCCTAATAATTACCAATTTTTGCTTCGTTATGCAACTCAGGCAAAAGATAAAAACATATTAACATATGTAAACACTTCTTTAACCAAAATGGCTTATGGTGGTATTTATGACCAAGTAGGAGGTGGGTTTTCAAGGTATTCGGTAGATAAAAAATGGCATGTTCCTCATTTTGAAAAAATGTTATATGATAACGGACAGTTAGTGAGTTTGTATTCAGAAGCTTTTCAAGCTACCAAAAACCCATTGTACAAAAACATCGTTTATCAAACATTACAATTTGTTGAACGAGAACTGATGAATAATGAAGGCGCTTTTTATTCATCTTTAGATGCTGATAGTTTAAATTCTGAAGGGAGGTTAGAGGAAGGCGCTTATTATGTATGGACTAAAGATGAATTACAAAAACTACTAAAATCAGATTATGAGTTATTTTCAAAATATTATAATGTTAATTATTATGGATATTGGGAAAACGATACGTATGTTTTAATTCGAAAAAACGAAGATAGTATAATCGCAAACAACAACTCAATTTCAATAGAAGAATTAAAAAATAAAGTAAAAAAGTGGCAAAATATACTTTTAACCGAACGAAATAAAAGAGCAAAACCTAGGTTAGATGATAAATCACTAACTTCATGGAACGCATTAATGCTAAAAGGTTTTATAGATGCTTATAAAGTTTTTAATGAACCTCACTTTTTAGATATTGCTAACAAAAATGCAGCATTTATTTATACCAAACAAATACAGGAAACTGGAAATTTAAATCATAATTATAAAAATGGAATTAGTAGTATAAATGGATATTTAGAAGATTATGCCGCCGTAATTGACGCTTATATTTCTTTATATGAAGTAACATTTAATGAAGTTTGGTTAACCACAGCCAAACAATTAACGGATTATACTTTTGATCATTTTTTTGATTTAAAAAAGTCAATGTTTTATTTTACTTCAACTATAGATGATAGTTTAATAACGCGAAAAATGGAAATTGAAGACAATGTAATTCCTGCTTCAAACTCAATTATGGCTATTAATTTGTTTAAATTAAGTCATTATTATTCAAATTCGTATTATTTAAAAGTTAGTCAGCAAATGCTTCATAATGTAAAAGATAAAACTTTTAAGTATGGCTCTGGATACTCAAACTGGTTACTATTAATGAGTAATTTTGTTGGCGAATTTTATGAAATTGTTATTTCTGGAAAAAGTGCATTTGAAAAATTATCTAAGATTCATAAAAAGTATATACCCAATAAAATTTTAGCTGGAAGTATAAAAGATAGCAATCTTCCATTATTAAAAGGAAGATATACAAATCAAGAAACGTATATTTTTGTTTGTGAAAATGGAACTTGTAAGCTGCCAGAAATTAATGCACAAAAAGCAATCACCAAATTAAAAATTGAGTTTTAGAAATTAACTTATAATTTTTTTAATCGATATGTGCTTATTACCTTTGAAGTATACCACTTTTAGTAAATAAATAGAAAATTAACAATAAAAACAAACTTATGGATTACCAAAAATACTTAGACAAAATAATTGATATAATAGATAAAAATGCAATGAATGTAGTTTCTGCGCTTTTAATTTTAATTATTGGTTTGTGGTTAGCCAAAAAAGTGGTTAAAATCACAAAAAAATTAATGGAAAAAAGAGGTGTAGATGAAACTCTTCAAAAATTTTTAGGAGATTTATTGAGTTGGGCTCTTAAAATTTTAGTTTTTATAACTGCGATTTCTCAAGTAGGAGTTGAAACAACTTCATTTATAGCAATTTTAGGTGCGGCAGGTTTAGCTGTTGGATTGGCTTTACAAGGATCTTTAGCAAATTTTGCAGGAGGAGCCTTAATTATGATTTTTAAACCATTTAAAGTGGGTGATGTGATAGAAGCACAAGGTCAAATAGGGGTTGTTAAAGAAATTCAAATTTTTGTCACAAAACTAAATTCACCACAAAATAGATTGATTATTCTTCCAAATGGAGCCTTATCAAATGGTAATATTATTAATTATACAGAAGAAGGCCAACTTAGAGTAGATTTAACTTTTGGAGTGGGTTATGATGAAGATATTAAACAAACTAAAGAAGTATTAATGCAAGTTTTATTAAATAACCCAAATGTTTTAAAAGATCCTGCTCCAACGATAAATGTATCTGAATTGGCGGATAGTTCAGTTAACTTTGCAGTAAGACCTTGGGCAACTTCTGAAAATTATTGGAAGGTATATCATAGCGTTTTAGAAGAAGGTAAATTAGCCTTAGATAAAGCCGGTATAGAAATTCCTTATCCACATCAAGTAGAAATAAAAAAATGAAGATTATTATTGGAATAATTTTTGACAGCTATATTAATAACTTAAAAAGATTAAAAATGAATACAAGATTAATTAAATTATGTTTTTTACCATGTTTTTTTAACATGTTTGTTTAGTTATGGGTAATCTGAATCTGAACAAATTTTAAACCATAGTGTCAGTGTAACTTCTTTAGATTTAAGGTCTAAGGAATTAGTGGGTAGTCCATATGTTAATGATGATTTTTTCCCAGCTAAAATAAAGGGTATTGAAACAGCCTACCCTATGAGATATAATGCATATGAAGATGAAATGGAATTTGAAAAAGAAGGAAAGTTCTATAATTTTAATAAAGTTTTAAATCAAGAAGTAGTATTTTTGGCTACTAACAAAAAATATAAATTATTTTTTGATACTGAAAACAATGATAATTCGATTGGATATTTTGTTGTTTTATTTCAAGGGAATAAAATAGATTTATTAAATAAAGAAAAAATTAAATTTTTTGAAGCTGTAAAGCCTAAAACAGGTTATGATAAATATAAACCACCAACATTAAAAAGGGTAAATGACAAATTTTACATTGGTTATAAAAATGGAACTACTACTGAATTACCTAGAAAGAAACAAGATGTGTTAAAGTTATTTTCTGAAAAGTCTAATGATATTCAAAATTATGCTAAAAAGAATAGGCTTAGTTTTAAAGATAAAGAAGATTTAATACAGTTATTTAAGTATTACAATACGTTAAATTAACCATTTTTTTTAGATTTAGTAACTACAAAATCTTTTAAATAAAAAGGCTCAAAATAAGCGACATTTTCAAAGTCGCTTTTTTTGTACTTTTCATATGATAAAAAACTCATTTCATTAGCCGAAGGAAATAGGTCAACCATAAATTTTGCATTTTCATGTATAATTAAATTTTTACACTTTTCAGCGCCATCTCCTAAAAAATAAACTTTATTTTCTTTCAAATAGGAATAAAATGATTCAGCAGTAATAATTTGCGCCTCAATAGCTCTTAGTTTTTCATTTTCTGAACTGTAAATGGCACTATAAACTTCCATTCTTCTAGCATCTAACAAAGGAACTTTTATACCTTCAGTAATTGAAATTGAATTTGCTAGTGATAAAAGCGTATCAACTGAAATTAATGGAATATTTAATGCAAAACACAATCCTTTAGCTGCAGAAACACCAATCCTTAGTCCTGTATATGAGCCAGGACCTTTGCTTACCGCAATAGCTTTTAAGTCTGAAAATGAAATTTGAGCTTCATTAAGCGCTTCTTCAATCAGTACATGTAATTTTTCTGCATGAGAATAAGCTCCATCATTGAGTTCTTTTAAAATAACATTTTTACCGTCTTTTGCAATGCTAACTGAACAGTTTTTTGTGGCGGTTTCAATATTTAAAATGTAAGTCACTAGTAGTCTTGTTTAAAAGAACAAAGATACTTAAATTGATGATTATAAAAAGAAAACATCTAAAGAGAAACTTTAGATGTTTTAACTATTAATTATTCCGTAAAAAATATTAATCTATAACTATTGGAATACCTAAATAGTATTCTAATAATTTTGTTCTAAACACAAAATTATATTTTGCATTTATAAGCGATGATTGTGAGTTTACTAACCTATTTCTAACTTGATCAAAATCAAAAGATGTCATTACACCTGAATTGTAACTAACCTGTGCATTTTTAAAAGATTCTTCTTGTGCTTTTAAAGATTGTTCAGCTGCTACAAACTGATTAAGTGAAGCTTTAGCATCAGCATATGCTTTTTCAATAGTTTCTCTTAATTTTACTTGTTTGTCAAGTAAAGCAAGTTCAAACCTTTCTTTGTTTATTTGAGCTCTTGCAACATTGGATTTTGTTTGAAATCTATTAAATATTGGAATGTTTAATGAAAATCCAAAATTATAACCTAAGTTATCTTCAAGTTGTTTACCAAAGCCATTAGGTACATATACAACATTGTTATTTTCATCTAAAATAGCTCTTACATCTTTTTGTCCTTGATTGTGTTGGTATGAAGTTCCTAAACCTGCACTAAATGATAGTGAAGGTAAAAACGCTCCTTTAGCAATATCTATAGCAACTTCAGAATTTTCAACAGCAATTTCAGCACTTTTAATTTCAGGTAAATTACCAAGTGCAGTATTATAAATTACATCTGTATCATTATAAATTAAAGAAGCTGCATTGATATTTAATACTACATCTTCAACATCAAAACCTTTATGAGATATTTGAAGTAGTTGAGCTAAACTTAATAATGAAAGATCTAAATTATTTTGTGCGGTAACCAATTGTTGTGTGTTGGTAGCTAATGTAGCTTGGGCTTCAAATAAATTTGCTTTTGGTTGGGAACCAGCTTCCACTAAATTTTTTACTTTTTCAACTTGACTTTCACTTATAGAAACTTGTTCTTCAGCTATTTTAAGACTTTCTTTATTTAATAGTACGTTTAAGTAAGAGTTTACAACAAATAACATAATGTTGTTTTTGTTTTCTTCTAAATCAAAACCAGCAGCCTCTAAGTTTTTTTGAGCTCTCAACAGTGTGTTTTTATTTCTTTGTCCATTGTACAGTGTTACACCAGTTCCAAGGCTAAAGCTGTTGGACCTACTGTCACGAGAAACACGACCTCCATAATTGTCTATATAGGATCCAAAGTTGAAGTTTTGTGAAGCAGAGGCATTTAAAGAAGGGTAAAAATTCCCTTCAGCAGTAATAATATCTTCTTCAATCAGTTCTTTGTTTAGTTCTTGTTGTTTAATTGAAATGTTGTTTTCTAATGCATAATTAACACATTCTTGTAGTGTCCATTTTTTATCTTGAGCTTGTACTGTAATAAAAAATACGAGTGCTAAAATAGTAACAATTTTTGATCTCATTTAAGTTGAGTTTTTTAAAATTTTATGGTCAATACCGAATTCAAGAACTTTTATATTGTAAAAAATATAATAACAGAAATTTCCTTCGGGAAAGTCGATTTTTGTTATATGACGACTAAAATTATTATTTGTTACACTTTTAGCCTCTTATAGAAATGTTAAATTTTATTTTTTCTTTTATTTTTAATAATGAAGTATAATAAGACCCCAACTAAAAGATAAGGAAATACCATTAAATATAGAATGCCAGAATTCAAACCTTCGGCTTCTGAAGCATTACCACTTTCAACTACAGCCTTACACATTGCGCATTGCGGACTCATTATTTGGATTGTAAAAAAAAGTAATATGGTAAGTAGTATTTTTTTCATTTTAATAGTAAGGTGAAATCATAAGATAAACAAGTACTCCAGTAATTGCAACATACAGCCAAAGAGGAAATGTTATACGAGCAATTTTTTTATGTAATTCAATATTATTTGTAATTGCACGTACATAAGTTATCAATACAAACGGTATTACAGCTATAGATAATACAATGTGAGATATTAAAATGATAAAATAAAAGATTTTTAAAGCACCTTCACCCTCAAACTTTGTTGATTCTGAGGTCATATGATAAGCTACATACATTACTAGAAAAAGAACAGAAAACAATATAGCAGTTTTCATAAGTTTTTCATGTAACACTACTTTTTTATTCTTAATTGCCCAAAAAGCAATAATTAAAATCATAGCTGTAAAAGCATTTAATGTTGCATAAATTGGAGGTAAAAAGATAGGTAAAGTTGCATCTATTTTTACACGAAACAAGATAGCGACTACAAGGGGAATAGCTATGGATAATGTCACAATCCACTTATTATATTTTTTAATTTCTTTGTTCATTATTCTTTAAGTAAAATTGCAATATCTTCTTTAATCATTTGTACACCTTTTGGGTCTAAACCATCGTAAAACGCAATTGGGTTTCCAAGTTCATCCATACGAGAACGTATATTTCCTTCTTTGTCTATTAAAGCAAACATTCCTGAATGTTCAAAACCACCTTCGGCTTCACTATTTTCACCTGCGTATAATGTAAAACCACTATTTGCTAATTCATAAATTTTATCTTGATCACCCGTTAAAAAATTCCAAGTTTTTAAAGTTGCTCCATGAGATTTAGCATAAGCTTTTAAAATTTCTGGAGTGTCATGTTTTGGATTGATACTAAAAGAAGCAATTCCAAAATTGGGGTTGCCGTAATACTCTTTTTGAATTTTTACCATATTTTCATTCATTTTTGGACAGATAGTTGGACAAGTAGTAAAGAAAAATTCCACTACATATACTTTTTCATCATAAAATGAATTTGAAATAAGTTGTCCTTCTTGATTTGTGAATTCAAAAGTAGGAACTTGACCAATTTTAACAAGTTTGGGAGTTTTAAATTTATTTACAATTTTAGGAACGGCATAGATTCCAAAAATTAAAATAATAAAGGCAATTCCGATATATGAATATTTTTTCATGACTTTAAATTTTTCTTTTTCTTCTACTTTCTTTTTCGGCAGATTTTTTTAATTGATAATAAATAATATCAATATCATCTTTCATTTTATTTTTTAACGTTGATACCGACTTCATATTATAGCCATATAATTTACCATCTGCGGTATCTTCATCGTCTTTTCTACCACGCAATCTATTTTCCATATCTACTATAAAAGCATTTTCAGAATATAAATTTTCGTTTAAACTATATGGGGTATTTAAACTTTTAAAGGTTGAAGTTATGTTATTTTCATTCGTGTAAATGAAATTCCATTTGCTTATATCTGTAAAGGCAGAAAGTTCTTCTATAGCACTTTTATAATTATTTTCAGTTCCTTTAGGAAGTATTGCTACAATTTGAAAATAAGGTTTTTGATAATATCGTTTATAAATTGTTTGATTTAAATTAAACATACTTCCTTTTGCTGTATTTAAATCGTTTCCCAAAAAACAAACTACTGTAAGATGTTCTTTAAAGGTGGTATTAGTTGAAGAAAATTCTTGAACATCAAGAACATTTTCTGTTAAAATTGGTAAATTTGAGTACTTATAAATCCCTTTTGAAAGGAAAATATAAAATACTAATGGAAGAATGAATAAGCTAAAAAGTATCCAAAATTTTTTCATGATGTTTTTTACAAAAATAAAAAAAGGTGGCTTAATTAACCACCTTCTTTATTTAATATTTTATTGTTTAGTAGTTCCATTTTGTTAGTGGACCTAATACATCATTTATATAACTTCCTTCAATTAATAATAAAGTAGCTAAATAAATAATTAGAAAAACTGCTGTCCACACAACTGCACGTCTTAAACTCTTTTTTTCATCGGCCATATGCATAAAAAACCAAGTAATGTAGTATGCTTTTACCAATGTTAATATTAAGAAAATGATATTTAATGGACTTGTTCCTAAAATTTTTGTTAAATGAAGTGAGTCAGGTTTTATAATTCCTAAAACAACTTCAACAATTGTTACTAATGAAAGTATCCCAAATACTTTCCAAATTAATTTAGTGTGAGATGTATGTTCTTGTGCGTGTTCCATTTTGTTGTTTTTTTAATGAATTAAACTAAGTAGAAGAATGTAAATACAAATACCCAAACTAAATCTACAAAGTGCCAATACAATCCTACTTTTTCAACCATTTCATAATGCCCTCTGCGTTCATAAGTTCCAATAATTACATTAAAAAAGATAATTATGTTAATAATTACACCTGATAAAACGTGAAAACCGTGAAAACCAGTGATGAAGAAAAAGAAATCGGCAAACAATGTTTTACCATATTCATTTACTTTTAAATTAGCTCCTTCAATTACTGCATTTGCTTCATTTAAATATGCCATAGCTTCTGCACGAGGAATAATAGTTTTGGTTTTAGTGTCTGCGTTTATTTTTTCAGTTCTTATTGTAATATCTGGATTTGCTTTAAAACCTTCAATAACTTCAGCAACTGTAAAGGTTGGTAAAGTAGCTTCTTTTTCAAACCAAAGTCCTTTATCTTTTGTATGTTGTATTCTTTCAGAGTGTGCGGAAGTTGCAAAACTTTTTAATTCTATTTGATGCCCAGAAGCATCTACAAATTGTATGATTTTTCCATCATTTAATTGAACTGCTCCATAAGAACCATTGATAAAATTTTTCCATTCCCAAGCTTGTGAACCTAAGAATATTAAACCACCAATAATGGTTAAAAACATATAAAAAGTAACTTTTTTCTTATTCATTTGGTGTCCAGCATCAACAGCTAGCACCATAGTTACAGATGAAAATATCAAGATAAAAGTCATTAAAGCTACATAGTACATTGGTGCATGAAAACCATGTAAAAAAGGAAAGTGAGTAAATACCTCGTCGGCAATAGGCCAAGATTCAATAAATTTAAAACGCATTAAACCATATGCGCCTAAAAATCCTGAAAATGTGAGTGCATCAGATAAAATGAAAAACCACATCATCATTTTTCCATAACTTGCACCAAGTGGTTTGTTGTTACCACCATCCCAAGTTTTTCCATTAGCTTTAGTAGCAATAGTTGCTTCCATAAAAGTTTTGTTTTGATTTTTTAGTTATAGTTTCGCCAAAAGTACATTATTTTTTTTATCTAATAAAATAGAAAAATAAAAACAAGTAAATCCATAGTATATCAACAAAGTGCCAAAAGATAGCACCTAACTCTAACCCAAGAGAATCTTTTGATGAATATTTTTTATTGAAATGATTAAAAATAACCACTAAAAGTACAACAATTCCAGCAGCAATATGTGCTAAATGAGCCAGAGTAATTCCATAAATAAATGAAGATTTAACGGTACTCTGTTCTCCTGCAAAAACAAAACCTGCATCAAACAATTCATTAAAACCTTGAAATTGAAAAAATATAAATCCAATTCCTAATAAAAGGGTGGTTATTAAAAAAGTTGAAGTAAGTTTATAATTGTTTTTTTTAATAAAATTTTTTGCTAAAATAAATGTGATGCTACTTAAAACAATTAAAATGGTGCTAGTATAAAATGCATTTGGTAAATCAAATGAAACCCAATCGCTTCTTTTTCTACTGACTACATATGCGCTGGTAAGCCCAGCAAACATCATAACCATACTAATCATTGAAACCCATAGCATTGGTTTAGCAGACTTTCTTTTAGCTTGTTTGTATTCTTGTTTTAAAGTTTCTTTCATTTCAATATGATTTATTTTAGTGTAAAAATTTATCAACTACGTAGATTACTTGAATTAATGTAATATACAAAACACTTGATAACATTAATTGTCGTGCTTCTTTATTGGTTTGGTGTTTGTATAATTTAATTGCATAATATAACATAATACTTCCTAAGGCAACTAAAATAATAGCTGTAATTGGGTAAATATAAAAAGTTCCAGTGATTTTTAAAACCGGAATAATAGAAACTATAATTAAACAACTAGTATAAATAATTATTTGTATTACAGCTTTTTTATTTTTTTTACCCATTGGCATTAAATTAAACCCTGCTTTTTTATACTCGTCAAATTGCAACCAAGCAATGGCCCAAAAATGAGGAAATTGCCAAAAAAATTGAATTAAAAATAACATGCCTGGTTCTATTGAAAAAGTATTAGTTGCTGCAACCCATCCTAACATAAAAGGTATTGCACCAGGAATTGCTCCAACAAAAACAGCCAAAGGTGTTATTGGTTTTAAAGGGGTATAAACACTTGTATAAAGAAAGATTGAAATAGCTCCAAATAGTGCGCTTTTTGGATTGATACTATATAGGATAGCTAATCCTAAAATGGTGAATGAGACTGCAATTACCATTGCCATTGAAACATGCATTCTTCCAGCTGGTAAAGGTCTATTCATTGTTCTTTTCATTAAAGCATCGGTATCTTTTTCAATAATTTGATTGAAAGCATTTGAAGCACCTACCATTAAATAACCTCCAATAGCCAATAAAATAAGTGTTAAAGCTTTAATTTCTTCTGTGGCCAATAAATATCCTGCAAGTGATGAAAATACGACACTCAAAGATAAACCAACCTTGGTAAGTTGCTTAAAATCTCTATAAATTAGAGTAAAATTCATGTTTTTATGAGTAGAATTAGATGAAGCTTGCATTAAAAAGGTTTAAAATCTGTGCAAAGATATTTTATTATTAGAGATTTACAACCTTAAAATAAGGAGATTAAAAAAATAATTAAAATAAATTTTAAAAAAGTCTTTGCAGTTATTATAATTGTTTTAAATTTGCACTCGCATTTGAGATAATAAATGCCAAGTTCTTAAAAAAATGACTGCGAAAGTAGCTCAGGGGTAGAGCATCACCTTGCCAAGGTGAGGGTCGCGGGTTCAAATCCCGTCTTTCGCTCTACAATATATAAAATACCAATGCAGAAGTGGTGGAATTGGTAGACACGCTGGACTTAAAATCCAGTGGACAGTAATGTCCGTGCGGGTTCAAGTCCCGCCTTCTGTACTAAAAACCTTGTTAATCGTTTGATTTTCAAGGTTTTTTAGTTTTAAGGAGGTATTCTGATAATATAATGTATTATAGCAAATAATGAGTGGTTAACTTTTTAGAATAACGTTCTTTAAAGACAGTTTAGTCCTCATTGCTCAGTTTAAGTCTTCTAAACCTCACTAATTCTTAAAAGCTTAAAATAAATTTAGTTGTGAATTGCTTTCAGATTTGTATTTTTACTTAGCATTCGCAGGTATATAAATAATCGGTTGTTCCATAACTTAGTTGTGAATTGCTTTCAGATTTGTATTTTTACTTAGCATTCGCAGGTTATAGTTCCAATTAATCTACCGTCTACTGTTGTGAATTGCTTTCAGATTTGTATTTTTACTTAGCATTCGCAGGTTAACAGATCAAGAGCATACAGAGTTATATGTTGTGAATTGCTTTCAGATTTGTATTTTTACTTAGCATTCGCAGGAGGATGAAGAAAACATTGTTGCTTTCCCAGGTTGTGAATTGCTTTCAGATTTGTATTTTTACTTAGCATTCGCAGGAATAATGATGTGCGTGGTTATGTGTTAACCGTTGTGAATTGCTTTCAGATTTGTATTTTTACTTAGCATTCGCAGGTTTGTTTACTTCCTGAAATTTATGATTCCAGTTGTGAATTGCTTTCAGATTTGTATTTTTACTTAGCATTCGCAGGGTATTCTTTTGATAAAGGACCTTGTAATGTGTTGTGAATTGCTTTCAGATTTGTATTTTTACTTAGCATTCGCAGGTGGAAAATTTTATTGGTGTATTGAAAATTAGTTGTGAATTGCTTTCAGATTTGTATTTTTACTTAGCATTCGCAGGATGTACAACATTTAAAGATAGTATAACCCGTTGTGAATTGCTTTCAGATTTGTATTTTTACTTAGCATTCGCAGGATTCTGTTTTTAATTTTGTATTATCTATTAGTTGTGAATTGCTTTCAGATTTGTATTTTTACTTAGCATTCGCAGGAGTAAAGGATGGCAAATACGGATTCAATAGGTTGTGAATTGCTTTCAGATTTGTATTTTTACTTAGCATTCGCAGGAAGAACTAAAAGAAATAGAGCAAAAAGCTGTTGTGAATTGCTTTCAGATTTGTATTTTTACTTAGCATTCGCAGGCCATATCTCCTGTAGCATCGGTTGTAAACTGTTGTGAATTGCTTTCAGATTTGTATTTTTACTTAGCATTCGCAGGTCTGAAGATATTTATCTTCATATTGAAAACGTTGTGAATTGCTTTCAGATTTGTATTTTTACTTAGCATTCGCAGGATTATCCAATAAAAATAAAACCCAAAAAGCGTTGTGAATTGCTTTCAGATTTGTATTTTTACTTAGCATTCGCAGGTTTTAATCGTAGATTGAGCCGAACCACCAAGTTGTGAATTGCTTTCAGATTTGTATTTTTACTTAGCATTCGCAGGTAAGTCGTGAAGTTCGTAAAGCTAAATATAGTTGTGAATTGCTTTCAGATTTGTATTTTTACTTAGCATTCGCAGGAAAAAGTAATTATTGCAAATATGCCTATCAGTTGTGAATTGCTTTCAGATTTGTATTTTTACTTAGCATTCGCAGGTGGGTTTCAAAGTTATCCTATAATAGCGTAGTTGTGAATTGCTTTCAGATTTGTATTTTTACTTAGCATTCGCAGGACGATTTCACCTAAAGAGGTGTTACTGAAAGTTGTGAATTGCTTTCAGATTTGTATTTTTACTTAGCATTCGCAGGATGGCTACTTGCGAGGTTGCACCTCACTCGGTTGTGAATTGCTTTCAGATTTGTATTTTTACTTAGCATTCGCAGGTAACCCTGGTTCTATTACTCCATCACTATTGTTGTGAATTGCTTTCAGATTTGTATTTTTACTTAGCATTCGCAGGATTAATAACTCAAGTAGTTGGCTCAATCGGGTTGTGAATTGCTTTCAGATTTGTATTTTTACTTAGCATTCGCAGGATAATTGAAGTTAAAAAGCTGTTAAATAGAAAGTTAAGTAAAGGTGTAGAAATTAAAAAACATAGCTAAATAATAACTTTAGGTTGTTTTCGGTTATGTTTTTTAATTTAAAAAAGTTCTAATTGTTGTACGGGTTGTTCTATTTCAGTCGCTTTTTGAGCAAAAAATAATTCCATCATGCCAAATTGTTTGTCGGTAATTTGTAAAATTCCTACTTTACCTAATTTTGGTAAATGTACTTTAACTCTTTTTGTATGCACTTCTGCATTTTCTTTACTTGGACAATGACGCATATAAATTGAAAATTGAAACATAGTAAAACCGTCATCTAACAGTTGTTTTCTAAATTTTGAAGCAGCTCTTCGTTCTTTTTTTGTTTCGGTTGGTAAATCAAAAAATACAAGTACCCACATAACACGATATTGATTTAATCTTGTAAAATGTTCCATCTTAGAAATGAGTTTTAAATATATTTATGATTAATAAAAACATTTAAAGCTGTAGTACTACTCTAATGTTGGATATAGAATTTTCCTGTTTTTACCCGAAAAACATTCGTATAAACTATTAGTAGTTCTACTTAAAGCTATCATTAACGGACTTTTTTTACCATCAATAATTACGTCTAGTGCTGGAATTTGTAACAGTTTCATTTTTAATTCAGTTGTTAATTCTTCAATGCTATGTTCTTCCTCAACAATTTCTTTTACTAATATATCTACAAAAATTCGATAAGGTTCCATAATATCATCTGCCAAACAATAAGCATTGTATTTATTATGATGAAAAATACCTACACTTGGCAACATACCTGAACTTATCAACGCTCGAGCTGTAATTCCCCGTAAAATGGCATAACCATAATTTAATAAATTGTTTGGAGGATCTCCGTGTTGATAACGCGTAAAGTTTGGAATATCAAACAACTGGCTCCAATAATACACAGCTGCCCTACTTTCGTGGTTTTCAGTATCACCACTTTTAACTTCAGTTGCCCATTTGTACATTTTTCGAGTAGGCACATTAATTAAATCTAGATGTAAGGCTTGATTAACAATTTTTGCACTAATGGTTTGTTGCCATAAATTCTTTTTTAATGGAATACTTGTATTTAACTGATGTCTAAAACGTTCAGCTTGTTCGCTATGCCCCACTAATGGTTGTAATAAACTAATGGGCAAGTGAAAAGCATCGCAACTTACAATTGCTGTCTTATTTTGAATTAATTTTGCTATCAATCCGTTAGTTATGGTAATTTGTTGATTTTCTAATACCAATATCCCAATATCTTCTATTGGAACTGTTTTAGACTCTTTTTCTTCTTCGGGATAGCTTATAACAAGCTGATTACTTTTAGTACTTAAATAAGTAGGATTGCTAAAAAATAGGGTTCTTTTTATCATTTTAATTACATTTTAATATTCACCAACTTGAACAATTTGCCCTAAATGATTAGTTCTTATTTTTACAATATTTTTTAAATTCTCAGGAGTTCTTATGAATTGATATTTCTTACCAGATAACATTTTTAAGTTTTTCAAATCTTCTCCTGTTGTAGCTTGAGTTTCTAAATGATGTGAAAAAAGATAGTATTTAGAAGATAAAATTTGAACTCTAAACAAATGGTTACTGATCTTTTTAGCATTTCTTTCATCCATTAAATCCATTTCATTAGGATTAAAGTCTTCTGTTGGAAATACAAAAAATTCATTTTGTTTCATAGTAAATAAGAATTTCCAAGTTTTATCAGGTAAACTATTCAACACTACTTCATCTTTTATGTCTTTCTCAATTATATAATCAAATATTTCATTTGAATCTTTAAAAACTACAGGTAAATCATAACTTTTTCTTTTTACAGCTTCATAAAAAGATACTACTTTTTCTTGTAATTTTCCTTTTTCATCTCTGTAAATGGATACGTGATGATTGTTCCCTAAATTCACATAATCTTTTGGAATTTTATTCCTTGATTCATTATAAATAAACTCTCCCAAATGATTTTTCTTATAATGTAAAGCGTTTTCTTTTATATTTTGAAATTGAAATTTAATCCTTACTGTTTTTATTGAAATACCTTTTTCTTTATTCAACCAAATTGGATTGTTTTCTATATCTGAAAAAGCTTTCTTTTTATTATTGTTAAAATCTTGAAGTCTTTTCGATAAAACCTTTTGAATTCCCTTATCAATAACTTTACTGATGTTTAAATCTGATGTAATAGGCTTTCTTACAACCATTATATCTTCAAATATTTCTACTTCATCAATCACATTACCTTTATAAATTATATTATCAGTTTTTAATATTTTAGAACTAAAAGCTATTTTAGGGTTGTTTTCAAATTTCAATAAATGTTTTTTAATTAATTCTTTTAAAGTTGGATTAAAAATATATTCTATTTGTTCTAACTCAATCGATGTTTTAAGTTTAAGTTTTTTATCACTTTTTACTTTTATCATTCCACAATAAGTGTCTTCGTGCATTCTACCTCTTGGTGTCTTTGTCTTCTGCTTGTTAAAACCTCCTCCCTTATTAGTTTTATTTATATTTTTAGTAACAACTTTGTTTTTAGTTTTAAATGATACTATAATAGATTCAATTTGTTGTTTAGCTTCGGAGCGAAAATTTTCTATTGGAGGGATAAATTTTCGTTTATTAGTATCAATTTTATGAGTAATCAAATTTTCAATGCCAATAATATTGGAATGTTTTTTGTAATTTGTGTCTTTTCTAGTACTTAAATTATTTAAATATTGAATATGATTATGAGATGTAAAAGCTACTGTTAAAGCATCTATTGCGTGATGGCGATGGTCGTTACGTTTTGTCCAATCTTTTATAATTTCTATTTCTTTTTTCTTCTCTTGTCCAATATCTAAACGCTGTTGTATCTCAGTCAATCCTAACGCTTTATATTTTGGAAAGTTTAGTTCTTTCATTACATTGATTAAACCCCATTCTTCCCTTAATTTACTTGTTATTTTACCTGAAGGAATTGGAGTTACCTTTCTAACCACCTCTGATAGCAATTCATTAGCCTTTTTCGAAATATATTGTGTATTCACTTTATCTCTTTCAATAAATCCATCTGATAAATTTTGCTGACTCATTAATAGCTTTTTGTACTTCCCTTTGCTAATTATTCCTTTTCCTTTATTATAAAGTAATTCAATTCTGCTTTTATAATTTTCTAAATCACTATTAAAAGCGCTATCAATAAAATCAAATGCTGTTCGTTTATCCTTTTGCTTATTTATTTCACTAAATGCAAGTGTTTTATTGGAAAAAGAATCGTCATACAAAACTGCTTTTGGTATAATGTGTTCTATTTCTACTTTCTTTGAAAATAAGTCAGTGTAATAGTCAATTTTTCTATTTGTAAAAATTGTTTTATGCCCTAATGGAGCTAATTCTTTATATAATTTATATCTAACCACATCTGATTTGGTGGCGTCAAAACCAAAATCTTTTTTAATGATTTTTCTTATTTCTTCATTGGCTCTTGTATTATCATTAATAAACCTAGTAGCACCTTGTCGCTCTGAAGCTGATTTTTTTAGCTCACGAGCTAATTCAATTCTTACTTCATCTGGTTTTCCATAAATTTTAATAACTTGGTTAATTAAGTTAACCATTTGATTTAAAATCTTTTCAACTACAGGGTTGCGTAAACTATTTTTAGGCAATAAATCTAGAGTGTCTTTTAAAACACGTTTATCTAATTCTTCTTTGGTTAAGCTGTTTGAGTGATTGTAACCTGCCATTGTACAAGCCTCAGAAAATTCATTTCCATTTTGTAAATACGGTAATATTTTTCGTATCGCTCTAGATGATAAACTTCCGTAATCTTGTTGCAATTTTATATTTGCCAACCATTTGGCATAGTCTGGTTTAAAACCATATTTGGTATGTAGTTTCTTTTTTAAAGCTACATTGGAATTTCCATAAATCAATTTATCTTCTTCACTTATTTTATGGTCATCTTCAGCAGAGTATAATAAATGCCACAATTGATAGCTGTACTGTTTATCAAATTCAGAAGCTTCTTTATTGGAGTCAAAATCTAAAATTTCTGGTTTTATACCAATTTCTTTAAAAACAGCTTTTAATTCTTCTTTTATTTCTAAAGCTGATTTTTTAGACCAGTCAAAGCCATAGCCTTCATTCTCAGCGATTTCTTGGTAAATAGCATATAATGCCTGATTGGTTCGGTTACCTTCAATTTTTTCAAAATTACATTTCCATTCTTTTACATTTCCAATTTCAATATATTCAGAAATTAACTTTAATACAAAATCCGGTTTAATGAACTTATCTTCTTCTAAATCTTTTTTAGATAGTTTCAGTTTTATCGGAATATTACACTCGTTAAACACTCTTTCTCTTACCTCATCGTCTAATTCAATGAATAAAAGTTTTATTCCTTTAGATTTATTTTTAAACTCTAAATGATTTAAGTTATGCCAGATTTTAAACTCTTGAAATAATGGTGAAGATTTTGGAATTGCCTTGTGATATTTTTCAAACTGACAATTTGAAATTAGGTGTTTTTGAGATTTTAGTTTACGTTGATAGAAAATAATAACATCTCTAATTTCTTCTTTTAATTCTTTAGTTAAAACAGGATAATATCTTGCTTGTGTTTCCCAAATCTGCTCAAACTCATCTAAATAATCCTGACGATAAAATACTTGGTTCTTAAGTGATGTATGTCTATTTTTTTGTATTTGATTGTATAGATATTGTCCAACTGTAATTTTTTTAAAATAGAGTTTTTTACTTCTATCACTAATTGCTCCTAAATAACCACTAGAATTATTAAGATTATTGTTTATTTCAACTATTGCATAAGCAACTTCTTCTATTGATAGTTGTTTTGAAATTGAATTTGCTCTCCATTTATAATGTTGCAGTTTTATTACATCTCTTTTCCCTTTATTTTCAGCAGTATAAATCCCTTTAATTGCTAAAAAACGTTTTCTAGAATTTTGCTGACCTTGACCTTGCAATGCTTTATACAATTCATCATCTAATACATCTGGATAGAATTGCTTTTGAAAAGTCCAAACTTTATCAAACTCATTTTGTAAATCTGAACGGTAAAAATCTGGAATATATTTTTTACCTTCAATTAATAATTGATAAACATATTGTCCTGGAGTTATATTGTCTTCATATAATTTTTTAGCAACCGCCATTCCGTCTACAGCTATTCCTTCATCTTCATTAATTGATTTTCTACTGCTTTTGTAACCTCGCTTTTTATTTATTGCTAACAATACTTTTGCAAAATCTTCTAATTCAATTTTTTCAACCGCAGCTTTAGCTCTTAAACTTAACGTTTGGTGTGTAGTATTTTTACCAATTTCAGTTAAAGCTGTTTTATTTGTAATAATTTGATGCTTTTCAAGAATTTCAATTAAGTTTTTTCTACGAAGTTTAAAGCGTTGCAGATTTCTTCTTGCTCCTCTTTTTAAAGTTCTATCTGCATTTATAGATAATGGTCTTCCCTTTTCAAAATCTGTTTGTTCATCAGTTGTTAAGGGATTTACTCTAACACCTAATTTTATAATTTCAGATTTTTCATTTTTATATTCAGCTTCATTAACTAATGCCCAACCAATAGAAGTAGTTCCAAGATCTAGTCCAAGTATTTTTTTCATTTTACAATTTTTTTAAAGAAGTATATAAAGTTAATAAAAATAGTATATTTGTTAAACAAATTTGAAAGCAATTCACAATAAGGATTATTCCGTTGTGAAAACATTTAAAACGGTCATATCATCGATATGATCGTTTTCTTTTATACTTCTTATTAACTAGATTTATAGGTTTCTACAAAACTTTTGTGAATCTTGGATTTAGATTTTATCAATCTCTATAGTGCCTATATCATTTTGTTATTGAAAACAATACTTCAAAAATTTTACTTATTAAATAGTTAAACATTTGTTAATAGCTTTATAAAAAGGTAACATAATTTTTTTTGATGCGTCTTTACAATAGATTATAACTTATAAAACTACTTTATCATGAAAAAATTTAAACTATTAACACTAGCCTTAATTATTGGAACATCAAGCTTGTTTGCAGCTAATATTGAAGAAGATATTTCTAAAGATAAGATGAGAAGCGAAATTGTGAAATTATTGGAAAAACCAGATTTTATTGTTGAAAATGAAATTTATGTAAATATTACTTTTACATTTAGCTCTGAAGGTGAGGTAGTAGTACTAAATGTAGATTCAAAAAATCAAGATGTACTTAATTACATACGAAAGAATTTAAATTATAAAAAAATTGAAAATCCAGGAGTAAGAGATAAAATATACAGTATGCCAATTACTGTTAAATCTTAATAAACAAGCAAAATTAATTAAAAGCCAAAACAAATTTGTTTTGGCTTTTTTTGTGATTTTAATTTAAAAAAAATGAAAATTAATCTTAAATTTAGTAATTAAATTATAAGATAATTATGGAGCTTACTTTTCCTTTATTTGCGGGTGTAATAGCCGCAATGTTACATGTAATTTCAGGTCCCGATCATTTAGCTGCAGTTACACCGTTTGCAATTGAAAGTAAAAAGAAAGCCTGGAAAGTTGGCTTGTTTTGGGGAATTGGTCATTTATTAGGCATGTTGTTTATTGGAATGTTATTTTTGGTTTTTAAAGAATTGATTCCTATTGAAAAAATTTCAACACATAGTGAACAGTTTGTAGGTATTGTTTTAATTGGTTTAGGAATATGGGTGCTTTTTAAAATATTTAAACAAGAACAATCTCATAAACACACCCATATTCATAGTACTCTTCATCCATTGATTCATAAACATGAGCATGACCACCACATAGAGAAAAAACACAATCACACTCACCCCAATTTAAAACAAGGAACTTTAGCTTCTTTATCTGTAGGTTTTATTCATGGTTTGGCAGGAGTAGCTCATTTTTTACTTTTCTTACCTGTAATTGGCTTTACTTCTATGTTTGATTCTTCAAAATACATAATTGGTTTTGCAATAGGAACTTTGTTGGCTATGATTTCTTTTGCAATTGTTATTGGAAGAATTGCAGATTTTTCTAAAAGAGATCACAATGAAATTTTTTTTAAAGGTATTAGATTTGCTGGTGGATTATTTGCTTTAGTAATTGGGGTTTATTGGATTTTTGCTAATTAACAAATTCTTGGGAGTTGCTCGCCAACTAGAGGGCTTACAATTCTTTTTCCTCCTATGGAACTTTGCATTACAACTTTATTTGGATGCTCAGATGTAATTTCACCAATAATAGCTGCGTTTTCACCTTTTTTGTGATTTTTCATTAAAGCTAAAACTTCTAATTCAATACTAGAATCTACAATAACTAAAAATACACCTTCGTTAGCAACATACATGGGGTCTAAACCTAACATTTCACAAGCTGCAGCAACTTGTTTTTCTAAAGGGATATACTTTTCTTTTAAGAATATGCCTTTGGATATGTCATTTGCAATTTCGTGTAAAACCGTTCCTAAACCACCACGAGTTGGATCTCTAAATAGTTTAATTTTATCGCCAAATTTATCTAGTAATTCAGTAACTATAAAGTTTAAGTTGGTTGTATCACTTTCTATGGTAGATTCAAAATTTAGCCCTTCTCTCTCACTCATAATAGCCATCCCGTGTTGAGCAATATAGCCATTTACTAAAATTTTATCGCCTTCTTTTATAGTATCAACAGAAATGTTTGCTTTTGGGTGCACTAAACCAAAACCAGTGGTATTTATAAAAATTTTATCGCCTTTTCCACGTTCTACAACTTTGGTGTCTCCTGTAATTATTAAAACGCCACTCTCGTCAGCAGCTTTTTTTACAGATTGCACTATTTGAATGAATTCAGAAACTTTTAATCCTTCTTCTACAATAAACGCTAAAGATAAATATTTTGGAATTGCCCCACACATAGCTACATCATTTACAGTTCCGTGTACAGCTAACTCACCAATATTTCCTCCTTTAAAAAAAATAGGTGTTATTACAAAACTATCTGTTGAAATTGCAATTTCTCCTTCAATTTTCACGACGGATCCATCATGTTTTTGATCTAGATAGGGGTTGCTAAATGTTTTAAATATAATTTTATCTAATAAATTTCTAGTAAGTTCACCACCGCTTCCATGTCCTAAATTTATGGTTTCAAAGCCTATATTTTCTATATCCATTTTTATTCTATTAAATTGTTTGAAAAATGATAATATGCTGCACAAGCACCTTCTGATGAAACCATAGGGGCTCCTAAAGGATTTGATGGTTTACAGGTTTTTGCAAATTGATTGCATTGATGAGGTTTTTTAATACCTCGTAATATTTCACCAGCAATACACTTGTTGTTTTCAGGTACTTTTATATTATTAATTTTAAATTTTAGTTCTGCATCGTATTTTTGGTACTCAGTTTTAATAACATAACCGCTATTTGGAATTTCACCGATACCACGCCATTCTCTGTTTCCTATTTTAAATACTTTTTGAATGACATTGATGGCTGAGGTGTTTCCATGCTCTTTAACAACACGGGCATATTGATTTTCTAATTGATGGTTGCCTTCTTCTAATTGTTTAACGGACATATAAATTCCTTGTACTAAATCGAGAGGTTCAAACCCAGTAACTACAATCGGAATTTTATATTTTTCTACCAAAGGATAATACTCTTGAATTCCCATAATTGCACAAACATGACCTGCGGCTAAAAATGCATCAATGCTACAAAATTTATCATCTAAAATTGCTTCCATTGCTGGAGGGACTAATACATGAGAAGCTAAAATGGAATAGTTTAAAATTCCTTCTTTTTCAGCATGTAAAACTGATAAAGCATTTGCAGGTGCTGTAGTTTCAAAACCAACTGCAAAAAAAACGACTTCTTTTGTTGGGTTTTGTTTAGCTATTGAAACAGCCTCAATTGGAGAATATAAAATGCGTAAATCGCCTCCTTTTGCTTTAGCCTCCAATAAACTTTTTTTACTTCCTGGCACACGAATCATATCTCCGAATGAACATACAATTACACCTTGCTCTAATAATTCAATGGCTTTGTCAATTAAATTTAGGGGAGTTACACAAACTGGGCAACCAGGACCATGAATCATTCTTACTTTTTCAGGTAATAGTTCTAAAATTCCATTTTTTACTAAGCTATGTGTTTGTCCTCCGCAAATTTCCATAATATTCCATTCACGAGTTGTAATTTTGTGAATTTCATCTAAAATTCTTTTCGTAGCTTCAAGGTTTCTATATTCACTTAAATATTTCATAAACTAATTTTTGATGTTTAAATAATACATCATTTGCCCAAAAGAAATATTTTCATCATTTGGAGCTAATTGTTTATGAAAATACAACTTTATTTCTTTTGGAACTAACTCAATTAACATATCAACCAAAATGGTATTTTGAAAAACACCTCCGCTAAAAGCAATATGTTTATAATGATTGGTAGTTGCTATTTTTAAGATAGTAGAAGCTAACGTAAATAAAAAATTAGCAATACAGTTTTCTTTTGAAACTCCGTTTTGTATATCTTGATAAATGTATTTAATAATTTGAGTTGATGAAATTTCATTTTCAAGGTTGTTTAAATAATTTTTACAAGTTTTTAGATCGTAATTTGTAATTAAATTTTCCATTAAAATGGCGGCTTCTCCTTCATAAGTATTGTAGTCGGTTATGTTTAACAAAGAAGCAACGGCATCAAATAATCTACCAACAGATGAAGTTTTTAGCTGATTATTTTGTTTTAGGTGTTGATAGGTTTTTAATTCATTTTGGGTAAATTTTTGTTTTAAAACTGTATTCATTTCTTCAGAAGCTAATGATAGTAATGACAAGCGTGGTTCTTTTGACATTTTGTTGCCTAACAGCCAGTTAAAATAATTGAAATGATTTAATCTTTCAATTTGATTACTTTCATATTTAAAAAATTCACCTCCCCAAATTTGTGCATCATCTCCATAACCTGTACCATCAAAAATTACACCTAATACTTTTTTATTAAATAAATTATGCTCTCCTAAAATTGCTGAAAAATGTGCTTTATGATGTTGAATTTCAATTAATGTTGAAGAAATTTTTTGAGCTAATTCTTTCCCAAATAGGTTGCTATAATAATTAGGGTGTTTATCAATTAAAACTATGTTAGGTTGTTGTTCAAAAATAGCTAAAAATGCATTTGTAGTGGAAGTAAATCTATTATATACATCATAATTTTCTAAATTGCCAAGATACTCACTTAAGTATAAATATTCATTGGGATAATAAGCAATGCTACTTTTTAAATCGGCACCCAACGCAAGTATTTTTTTGTTAGAATTTATAGAAGGATTGAAATAATTGGGAGCAAAACCACGAGAGCGCCTAAAGAGAATTTCTTGTTCAAATTTTTTACTTATTTTAATCACGGAGTCATCTTGAGGGTGTGTTATTTTTAAGTTGTGTTGTAAAAAATAATCTGCAACAGATTTAAGTTTTTCTATAGCTTCTTTATTTTCACTTATAATTGGAGATCCATGAATATTTCCGCTGGTAGCTACAATTGGAAAATTTAATTTACTTGCTAGTAGTTGTAAAATACCAGAATAGGGCAACATAACTCCTAATTGATTTAATTTAGGAGCTACGGAGTTTATCGCTATTTTTCCATGATAGTTTTGTAAAGGAACAATGGTAATTGGACTTTCAGTTGAGGTTAGTAATTTTAGCTCTTTTGAAGATAAAGTCAACTCTTTTTTTAAAAATTTTAATGAAGGGAATAATACTGCAAATGGCTTGTTAGGTCTATTTTTTTGAAGTCTTAATTTTTGAACAACAGTTTCATTTTCAGCATTGCAGCATAATAAATACCCACTAGTGTTTTTTATGGCTACAATATTTCCTTCTAAAAGAAGTTTAGCAATTTTATTAAATATAGTTTCGTTAACAATTTCAATCTCATTTTCTTTAGAATCTACTAATTTTAAGCTAACTCCACAAGTTGGACAAGTGTTTGTTTGTGAATGAAAACGTCTGTTAAGCGGATTCTTATATTCTTGTAAACAATCATCACACATAGCAAACTCGTCTATACTTGTATGATTTCTTTCAAAAGGAAATGTTTCGGTTATTGCCCATCTTGGACCACAATTTACACAGGTTGTAAATGGATAATAATATCTTCTGTTTTTTTTATTTTTTAGTTCTTTTCTACAATCGTTACAAATTGCAAAATCAGGAGTAAGCGATAAATTTAATTGTCCTTTTTTATTAGAGGGTAGTATTTTGAAATTTTTATAATCTATAAAATCAATTTTGGTAATTGAGCTATGTTGAATTTTAGAAACAGGAGGCGGGAAATGGGTTAGTTTTTTATAGAAACTTTGAATATTTTCAGTTGCTCCAGAAACATAAATAATAACACCCTCTTCGTTGTTAGAAACGGTTCCGTTTAATAAAAATTCATTGGCCAAATTATAAACAAAAGGACGAAAACCTACCCCTTGTACTTGTCCAGAAATAGTAATTTGATAGGTTTTTAGCATTCAGTTTAGTGCTTAAAAGATCCTATAAATTTACAATTTTTTTGAGTGAAGTTCTTTGGAATGAGCTAAAATATTTTCAATAACTTTTGGAATTGCAGCACTAACTTTTTCATTCAATTTTACGGTCATTGGATTTAATTCCTCAATTGAAATGGTGAATAAATGAATGTCAGGAATTTTTTCCATTAAATAAACCGCTTCAATCATATCCTTTAAACCAACATCATGTACGCTTAATGCCGAAGGAAAATCGGAAGCAAATTTAGGACGTATTAATGAAATTGTTCCTGCAGGTTTTCCATCCATAGTAGCATCTATAAATATAATGGTATTATATGCTTCAAAACAATTTAGCAGTAAAAAACCCCCTGTTCCACCATCCAAAATATCAACATAGTTTGGTAATTTAATCTTACTCATTTCTTGAATAATGTGTACGCCAATTCCTTCATCACCCATTAAGTAATTTCCAACCCCCATCACTAAAATAGAATTGGTTTTATCTTTTTCAAAGAAGTAGGAATCGCTACAAATTGCTATTGGGGTTGTTGCTGTTTTTTTCATAATTCATGGTTAAAAAAGTAAATTCATTTCACTTAAAAATACAGGAGCAAAATGAATTTACTTTTACTTTGGGAAATTGCTAATCTTCTAAATCTTCTTCACTTACTTCTACTGAATTTTTGATGCGATCATCACGAACAAATTTATAACCTCCAAACATGGAAGAAACTTCACCACGGCCCTCTAACCAATCATGGTAAAATACTAAATAGATATGAACTAAACTAAATAAAATAAAAGCCCACATAGCGATATGATGTATGGTTCTTACCATAAAATCGCCTCCAAATAATGGAACTACCCAGCTAAAAAGTTTAGGTAACCACCAACTAGACATATCAGCATATAAAGCAAATCCAGTGCAAACTTGTATAATGGCAATAAAAAACATGGTAATATAAGAGATTGTTGCAACGCTATTGTGACCAATACTGATGTTTTTTACATCTCTTTTTTCTTCATTTAATAGTAACACATCAATTTTTACCACATGCCAAAAGTTATTCCACATTTTTTTACTAAATGGCCAAAAAGCTTTCCAACTAGCAAACTGATTTCCTACAAATGACCAATAGATTCTTAAAATCATATTAAAAAAGAAAATATATGCCGCAGTAAAATGAATAAACCTTACGATTCCAAATGAATGTAAATTTGTAGCTTCAGCACTTGATACCAATGCAGGTGGATTGGCTATTAAAAAACCTGTTAATGTTAGAATTATAATTGCAAGAACATTTATCCAGTGAAAAAAGCGTACGGGTAATTCCCAAACCATAACTCGTTTAAAATTTTTAGTTTTCATAATTTTAGTATTTAACTATCACAACTAGAAATATTTTGAACTTTAGAAATATGATTTCCATGTTCATCATATAAATGTACCGCACATGCAATACAAGGATCAAAAGAATGGATGGTTCTAATAATTTCTAAAGGTAATTCTGGGTCAGCTATAGGCGTACCAATTAAAGTAGATTCGTAGGCAGAACGTTGTCCTTTTGGATCACGTGGAGATGCATTCCATGTGCTCGGAACAACTTGTTGATAATTTTCAGTTTTACCATCTTTAATTTTAATCCAGTGAGCCAAAGCACCTCTTGGAGCTTCCATAAACCCAACACCTTTAGTTTCAGAAGGCCAGCTTGATGGTTCCCAACTATCCATATTAGCCATACGTTCATCGCCATTTTTAATGTTATTCATTAAGGTGTTATAGAATTCCATGGTCCAATTAGCTACTAATTGTGTTTCAATACCTCTAGCAGCGGTTCTTCCTAGTGTAGAAAATAGTGCATCTACAGGAACGTTTAAATGTGAAAGTGCTCCATTTACAGCATCTTGAATTTCTTTATTTCCTCTACCATAACCTACTAATAAACGAGCTAATGGACCTACTTCCATAGGCAATCCTTTCCAACGTGGTGTTTTTATAAAGCTGTATTTTTCTTCTACATTTAAATGAGTGTATGGTGGTTTAGGACCCGAGTATTTGATATTGGTTTCTCCATCCCAAGGATGTTTTCCTTTATCATCTCCATCAGAATAGTTGTACCAAGAATTGTTTACAAATTCTTCAATATCACCATTTCTATGATCTACATCATGAACTTTAGATAAATCTCTATTTAAAATAACTCCTTGTGGAAATTTAAAGCTAGATAAATCGGCATAGCCATTGGTAGGAAAATCTCCATACGACATATAATTTCCAAAGCCTTTTCCAATAGCGCCCCAATCTTTGTAAAAGGAAGCTATAGCTAGTAAATCTGGAATATAAACCTGTTCAATAAACTCTTTACCATCTTGAAGTAATTTACCAACATAAGCTAAACGCTCTGCATTTAAGCCTCCTGCACCATCAGAATTTATAGCACAAGCCATACCTCCAACCAGATAGTTTGGATGTGGGTTTTTACCACCAAAAATAGTGTGAACTTTAACAATTTCTTTTTGCCAATCCAATGCCTCCAAATAATGAGCTACAGCCAATAGGTTAACTTCTGCAGGTAATTTCATTTGTTTATGACCCCAATACCCATTTGCAAAAATTCCAAGTTGACCACTTTCAACAAACTTTTGAATTCTTTTTTGTATGTCTGAAAAGTATCCTGGAGAACTTTTTGGCCATTTAGAAATACTTTGTGCAATTTCAGATGTTTTTTTAGGATCTGCTTTTAAACAATTTACCACATCAACCCAATCTAATGCATGAAGGTGGTAAAAATGAACCGCATGATCGTGCATATATAATGCTCCTTCCATAATATTACGAACCATTTCAGCGTTGGCTGGAACTGAAATTCCTAAAGCGTCTTCAACAGCTCTCACAGAAGCTAATGCATGAACTGTGGTACAAACACCGCAAGTTCTTTGTACAAAAGCCCAAACATCTCTTGGGTCTCGTCCTTTAACTATTTGTTCAATACCACGAACCATAGTACTGGAACTAAAAGCATCAACTATTTTTCCATCTTTAATTTCTGCTTCGATTCTTAAATGACCCTCTATACGAGTAATTGGGTCAACTACTATTCTATTTGCCATTTTTTATCGTTTTTAAGAGTCAATATTTTTTTCATTACTTTTTCCTCGCTTAATTCTATTCATAAGCTCTTTTCGTTTAGAAATATTTGCAGCAACAGCGTGTACAGCTATTCCTCCGGCTAAAACGCCTGCTGCAACTTTTCCAATATCATCGGCAATTCCTTCTTCAGAAAAACCAGGCACTTTTGTGGTTCTTTCATAGAAAGGTCCATTGTCCCAAAAGTCTTCTTCGCTACAACCTATACAACCATGTCCAGATTGAATTGGGTAACTAACGCCATTATTCCATTTAATGGTACCACAAGAGTTATATGTCATAGGTCCTTTGCAGCCTACTTTATACAAACAGTATCCATTTTTAGCATTTTGGTCATCAAATGATTCTGCAAAAAGACCTGCGTCGTAATAAGGTCTTCTATAACAACTGTCATGTACTCGTTTTCCATAAAAAGCTTTTGGCCTTCCTAATCGGTCTAATTTTGGTAAACGTCCAAAAGCAACTACATGAACAATAATGCCAGCCATTACTTCACCAATAGGAGGGCAACCAGGAACTCTAATGATAGGTTTGTTTTTAACAATTTTATGAATTGGAGTTGCCTCAGTTGGATTTGGTTTTGCAGCTTGTACACAACCATTTGAAGCACAACTTCCCCAAGCAATAATTGCTTTTGCACCTTCCGCTGCTTCTAAAAATGATTCTTTGGCTGATTTTCCAGCAATGCAACAATAATTACCATCATCACCCATAGGTACAGATCCTTCAACACAAAGAATATACTCTCCTTTGTATTTTTTCATAGTTTCCTGTTTAGCAGCTTCAGCTTGGTGACCAGAAGCGGCCATTAAGGTAAGTGTATAATCTAAAGAAATTTTATCTAAAATAATATCTGAAACTATGGGATGATTAGATCTTATAAAAGATTCACTACAACAAGTACATTCCTGATAGTGCTCCCAAATTACAGGCAGTCTAGGAGTGTTTTCTAGAGATTTGGCTATTTGGCCAATCATAGAAGATTCTAAGCCCATAAAAGCAGCCATATAAGTAGAAAATTTCATAAAATCTCTACGAGTATAGCCTTGCTTTATAATGCTTTCATAATAAGTTTTACGCTTTTCATTATTAGTTGACATAGGAGAAGTTTTTAAAATATTAAAAGACTTTTAATTGTATTACGTCGATATGCTATGTAATAACCTATCTAAGTTACATAATAATTTGATTGTATTTACGTAAGTGGCTAATTTAGAACGTATTAAAATAAGATTAATTAACCTTAAATTTTTGTTATTTTTTTAAATTTTAAATCATAAAAATTTATAGAAGTAGGTTTATTATTATATAATTTGTAATTTTACTAGAAATACTTTTTATAGCTAAAATGCACGAATTATCAATTGCAATGGGTATTGTTAAAATAGCTGAGGATGAAACGGCTAAAGTAAAAGCCCAAAAGGTTACAAAAATTGAACTTGAAATAGGTGTTTTATCGGGTATTGAATTAAAATCTTTAAATTTTGTTTGGGAATCTGCAGTTGAGAATAGTGTTTTAGAAGGAGCAGAAAAAGAAATTATTGTAGTTGAAGGAGTTGGGATATGTGCAGATTGTGAAACTAAATTTAACATGGAAAATATTTTTGATTGTTGCCCTAAGTGTGGAAGCAATTTTAAAGGTATTTTAAAAGGGAAAGAATTAAAAGTAAAATCTTTAGAAGTAATCTAAAAAACTATAATTATGTGTGGAACTTGCGGATGTGGATCTGATACTCATGGTCCTACAATTTTAAAACCTGGTGAACATAATGATTCACATACTCATCATCATTCTCATTCTCATCATCACGATGATCACCACCACCATCCTCATGAAAATCACAATCATGAACATGCTCATACCCATAAAGTATTAGAGATTGAACAAGATATTTTACAAAATAATCAAATTTTAGCGGCAAGAAATAGAGGTTATTTTGAGGCAAAAAATATATTTGCTTTAAACTTAGTAAGTTCTCCTGGTTCAGGAAAAACATCCATATTAGAACGCACACTAAATGATTTAAAAAGTGAAATTTCTTTTTATGTTATTGAAGGAGATCAACAAACCTTGAATGATGCAAATAGAATTGATGCTTTAAATATTCCAGTAGTGCAAATTAATACTGGTAAGGGGTGTCATTTAGAAAGTGAGATGGTCTATAATGCTGTAAAAAAGTTAGAACCTAAAGATCATTCAGTTTTAATGATTGAAAATGTAGGAAATTTAGTATGCCCTTCTATGTTTGATTTAGGAGAAGGGAAACGTGTTGTGATTATCAGTACTACTGAAGGGGAAGATAAGCCAATAAAATACCCAGATATGTTTCATACAGCTGACGTTTGCATTATTAATAAAATAGATTTGCTTCCGTATGTAAATATTGATTTGGACAAATTGAAAAATTATGCACTTCAGGTAAACCCTAAACTTCAATTTTTTGAAATTTCAGCTACAAATGGAGACGGAATGGATGCATGGTATCATTGGTTAAAATCTAATATTTAAAATTATGTGTTTATCTATACCAGGAAAATTAGTTGAAATTACATCGGAATTAGATGAGGTTTTTAGAGTTGGAAAGGTTTCTTTTGATGGAATTATAAAAGAAGTAAGTTTAACCTTGGTTCCTGAAGCAACAGTTGGAGATTATGTACTGGTGCATGTTGGTGCAGCAATTTCTACTATTGATGAAGTAGAGGCTAAAAAAACATTTGAGCTTTTGAAACAGCTTGATGAATTACATGAACTGGAAGAAGGAGAAGGCTCAAAAGAATAACAACAAAAAAGGCTGGTTAAATTTAATCAGTCTTTTTTGTTATTGATTAGTTTTCGTAAGAATGTTTATAAGGTTTACCACTAACAATTTTTAAGATATCTTCTTCAACACTTTCTCTTGGATATTCTACAAAACGACCAATTTCGTTATCTTTTTTATAAAAAATAAAGGTTGGAACTCTAATAATGTCAAGTCCTTCTTGTAAATTATCAGGAGTTTTTTTACTTCTATCAACAGCTATTAATTCTAAATTTTTATAATCAAATCCAGCTTCATCTAAAATTTTATAAAAAACAGGTGTTTGCTCTTTACTATCTCCACACCAAGTTCCCATAAAAGCTTTAATTTTTACTTTTTTTAATAAAGGTTTTAGTTGTTCAATAACATTTTTATTAGTGGCATAATCGTCATAATTAAAATTAAACCAGCCTTTAAAAGGCTCTTGTAAAAAGTGATTTTTTTCAACAACACCAATTAAATTACCAGATTTATCTTTAATAACTTTGGTTTCTTGTTTTTGAACTTTGCAACTTATAGTAGCTAATACTACAAAGCATAAAATTATTTTTTTCATATTTTTTAATTTAATGTAAGTAAAACTACAAAATTAAATTAAAGAATGTTGCGTCATTTTTTTAGGTTGTTCAATACCCATTAATTTTAAAATAGTTGGAGCAACATCACCTAAAATACCATCGTTTATTTGTTTCAACTCTTTGTCAACCAAAATTAAAGGAACAGGGTTTGTTGTGTGTGCTGTATGTGGAGTTCCATCAGGATTTATCATAGTTTCACAATTTCCATGGTCAGCAATTATGATAGTAGTATAATCATTTTGACTTGCTGTTGTTACTACATCTTTTACACATTCGTCAACTGCTTCACAAGCTTTTATGGCAGCTTCCATTACACCAGTATGTCCAACCATATCTCCATTTGCAAAATTTAAACATACAAAATCTACTTCTTTTTTGTTTAATTCTGGAATAATAGCATCTCTAATTTCATAGGCGCTCATTTCAGGTTTTAAATCGTATGTAGCAACCTTTGGAGAAGGACAAAGCAAGCGTTTTTCTCCTTTGAATTCTTGCTCTCTTCCTCCAGAAAAGAAAAACGTGACATGTGGGTATTTTTCAGTTTCAGCAATTCTTATTTGTTTTTTAGTTGCTTTTTCTAAAACTTCACCTAAAGTATCTTCTAAATTATCAGTATTATATATTACATTGATGTTTTTAAAGGTTTCATCATAGTTTGTCATTGTAACATAATGTAATGGTAAGGTTTTCATTCCAAAATCTGGAAAATTTTGTTGTGAAAGTACCTCTGTTAACTCCCTACCTCTGTCAGTTCTATAATTAAAGAAAATCACAACATCATCTGCTTTAATTTGAGTTTTTGGAGTACCATTTTCATTGGTTAATATAATAGGTTTGATAAATTCATCGGTAACCTCATTCCTATAACTTTTTTCAATGCTTTCAATAGCATTGGTTGATTTTTCACCGATTGCATTTACCAAAGCATCGTAGGCAACTTTAACTCTTTCCCAACGTTTATCTCTATCCATAGCATAATATCTACCAGTAATTGTTGCCAATTCACCAGTTGTTTTTGCCATGTATTCTTGAATGTTATTGATAAAATATTTACCTGATTTTGGATCGCAATCTCTACCATCAGTAAATGCATGTAAAAATACTTGTTCCATAGCATTTTCAGCAGCCACATCTAACAATCCTTTTAAATGGTTGATGTGAGAATGAATTCCTCCATCTGAAACCAATCCTAATAAATGAATGTTTTTGTTGTTCTCTTTGGCATAAGAAAAAGCATCTTTTAATTTTTTTTCGTCACCTAAAGTTTTATTTTCAACAGCCATGTTAATACGAACTAGGTTTTGATATACAATTCTACCAGCGCCTAAATTCATATGCCCAACTTCACTATTTCCCATTTGACCTTTTGGTAAACCAACATGTTCACCATCAGTTCTTAAACTAGCATTTGGGTATTTGTTGTATAAGCTATCTATATAGGAAGTTTTTGCATTAAAAATTGCTGAAACTTTTGGGTCTTGTGTAATTCCCCAACCATCTAAAATCATTAAAATTACTTTCTTATTCATCAGAATTAGGTTTGAATATTTGGTGATTCAAAGATACGAAGTATTCAGTTTTATGATGTTAAAATTAGCTCTAATTCACTAAAACGATTGCGAGATTTTTGTTTTTTTAAAATGGTAGTAACTCAACTACAGCAAAAATAATGCTATTCACATCAAAGCCTAGTTAAAGACTTGTTAATAGCTATTTTGTTAAATAACAATTTTAAAGTTTTGTCGTCTTTTAAATACAATAATAACTTAAAAACTTAAAAACATGAAAAAACTAGTAGTAGCCTTAGTCGTAATTTTTGCAATAACCTTTCAAAAAGTTGAAGCTAAAAATAATTTGAATCCAAATTTAAAAATAATAGAAAAACCATTTACAAATGTAAATGCATTTTGTACTTTAATTCGTATGGGAGATGTAGTAGCGGTAAAAGCCTTAATTGATGAAGGAGTTGATATCAATAGGAAATCTACAGGATTAACACCTTTGATGTTTGCAGCTCGATATAATAAAGTTGAAATTGTAAAATTATTAATTGAAAACGGTGCAAAATTAAAAGTGAAATCGGATAGATTAAAAATAACTGCACTCAAATATGCAGAATTATCCAATGCAAAAGAGTGTTATAAAGTGATAAAAAGTGCTTTAGAAGAAGAAAAGCTACAAAAAAAACAAAAAAGAAATAGAGGGTAATTTCCCTTTGTTGATGTAGTTGAATAAAAAGCTGGGAATTTCCCCAGCTTTCTTATTTTAATTATAGTTCACTCAATTCTTTCACTTTTGAAGCCCATTCAATGAGGATATTTTTTTGATTTTCATAATCATCTTCAAAAGGACCGCAAACAATTTTTAACTCTGTGTTTTTTGATACTAAATTTTCTAACAGAAGAAATTTTTCATTATATAGTGCATTCTTGTAATCATTTTGAATATAAAAATTCCCAAATAGTTTTCTTGCAAATTGTGAAGTCAAAATTTTATCATTGTTATAGTGAAAATTTACATTTGAAACTTCTCTCCAATCTTTATTTAGTAAATTGTTTTTATCAAAAATAGGTTGCAGTTCAGCAGTATACTCTTTTTTTGTAAGCACTTTCCAAATGTTATCTTGTGAACTGTTTATGTTTATCGAGTATGTAACAAATTTTGAATTAGGAATGTTTTTGATTTCATTGTCTGATAGAAATTCAATTTCATTTAATCTAGCACTTCCATTTCCACCATTTAAATACCTAAAGCCCACTATAGAATCATTATTTATATGTATTGCTTGTATTACAATTATAAGGTCATTTCTTCTAGTAATTTCATTATAATAATTAGCAAGTTTAGGTAATTTAAGATCTAAAACTTTTGCATTTGGATATTTTTTAGTATCTACAAATATTAAAGAAGTTCCATTTTGGGTTTCTTCCTTTGTAGCCATTCTTCCATTTACAACAGGTACATTTTTCCAATTTTGGATGTCAACAGGCGGAAATCCATTTAGATTATCTGGGCAATACCATCCTCCATATGTGTGTGGTTCAGTTTTTATTTGTTTTGCTTTGGTTTGAACCTCCACTTCTTTTGTCGGTTTATTTTGAGAACAAGCTGTAAAAGAAATTAGGCACAATACCATTAATACATTGATGATTTTAGTTTTCATAATTTATGTTTTTTAATTATGCTTAAAAATATTTTGAGGTTGTTCAAAAAAGATTTAAAAAGTGTAAATTAATGTAAATCTTATGTAATTTAATCCAAAAAAATTTTAATAAAGAGTTTATTCAAATAGATTTGTAAAATGATGTTTCATAAATTATATAAGCTCACATTATTTTTATTTGTTCTAGGATGTTTTGCTTTTCAAGTAGATGCAAAAACTACCAATAATCAAGAACTACAAGTTTCACTACGAGCAATAGGACATGAATTTTTATTACAATTAAATGATAGTACTTCGCGTGTTTTGCCTATTAAAAAAATAAATGGGAGGTATGCCGTTCAATTTGAACGAAAATTTTCATTTGAGCCCAATTTGCTATTTTCAACAGTTTTTAATGTTATTGAAAAATATAATATATCAGAAACATTTATTGTTGAAGTAGAACAATGTATAACCCAAGAAGTTATCTATAGTTTTAAAACAAGTATCAGAAAAGATGGAAATATTATTCCCTGCAAGCAAAGAGTTTTACCAAACGATTGTTATATTTTTTATTTTACTGTTATTGAAAATACTAATGAAGAAATTGTAAAAAATAACGCAACTTCACTTTACAACTTTACATATATCTTTATTTTTTTGGCAATAACTTTAAGTACAATTACATATTATAAAAAAAGGAGAACCCATTTAACTTTAAAATCTAGTGTTATACTAATTGGTAAGTATCGGTTCAATCAAAAAAAAATGTTGTTAAGTATTCAAGGTCAATCTGTTGAACTATCAAATAAAGAAGCTAGTTTATTATTTTTATTGTATTCTAATGAAAATAAAACGCTTGAAAGAGAATATATTTTAAATGAGGTTTGGGGTGATGAAGGTAGCTATATTGGTAGAACACTCGATGTATACATCTCTAAACTCAGAAAAAAACTTGAACTAGACTCAAGTTTAAAAATTATTAATGTTAGAGGAATTGGTTATAGATTTGTAATTAATGGGTAACCTTATTTTTTATATTTTTTGATGGCTTCTTTAATTTTTTCAATTCTGTTTTCTGGATCAGGATGCGTACTTAATCTTTCAGGAGTATTGTTTGGACCGGTAGCCTCTTTTAAAATTTTCATTACACCAATTAGTTCATTTGGATTATAACCAGCATTGATCATAAATTTAACACCTAATACATCACTTTCTAATTCATCTTCTCTACCATAACTCATATTAATAATATTTGCTATTGCTGCAGCTCCTTGTGCAGTGTTTGGATCAATTCCAACAGCTACACCATTAATTAAACCTTGAGTTAAACCTTGTTTTGCCATTCGTTCTGCAGAGTGCCTGCCTATTACATGACCAATTTCATGGCCTAAAACACCAGCTAGTTGATCTTCGTTTTCAAGCTTGGAAAATAATGCGTAGGTAATAAATATTTGTCCACCAGGAAGTGCAAAAGCATTGATAGTATTTGGGTCTTTCAGTAAATGAAAATCGTAGTGATAATCGGTTTTTTTGGCAATGCTATTGTTGACTAGTTTTTTTCCAACATTATCTATAAATTTTTGATAATTTTCATCTGGATGCAAACCGCCATGTTGTTGAATCATTGTAGGAGTACTTTGTATACCAATAGCAATTTCATCATTCACTGAAATTGAAATATGTTGCTTTTTACCAGTATATTCATTGATTTCACTATTTGAAAAGTATTGAATAATTGAAAAAATAATGATTGCTGCACCAATCAGTAATTTTACTTTAGAATTTTTTCTTCTCATTTTTTTTGTTTAAATACTTGTAAAGATACAAAGTTAAATTATTGTGAAATTGATACTAAGATTTTTAAAAAATTGTAAATTCACAACCTAAATTATAAATTTTATATGGAAGATTCAATAAATTTTAATGAGGTTACTAAAAGATTGCCAAAACACCTGCATAAGTTTATCGTAAAGCAACCTTATGATTCTTATACTTCACAAAATCAGGCAGTTTGGCGTTATGTAATGAAGATGAATGTTGATTATTTAAGTAAAGTTGCTCATGAATCTTATTTGGAAGGATTAAAAAAAACTGGAATTTCTATAGATAGAATTCCTAAAATGGAGGGAATGAATCGTATTTTAAAAGATATTGGATGGGCAGCAGTTTCTGTAGATGGGTTTATACCTCCAAATGCTTTTATGGAATTTCAAGCCTATAATGTGTTGGTGATTGCTTCAGATATTAGAACCATTGATCATATAGAATACACCCCTGCGCCAGATATTATTCATGAAGCAGCTGGACATGCGCCCATTATAGCAAATCCAGAATATGCTGAGTATTTAAGACGTTTTGGAGAAATTGGTTGTAAAGCAATTTCTTCTGCAAAAGATTATGAAATGTATGAAGCCATACGCTTACTTTCAATTTTAAAAGAAGACCCTAATTCTTCAGAAATTGAAATAAATGTAGCCCAACAAAAAGTAGAAGACCTACAAAACAATATGGGGGAACTCTCTGAAATGGCTCAAATAAGAAATTTACATTGGTGGACGGTAGAATATGGATTAATTGGAACTTTAGATAAACCAAAAATTTATGGAGCTGGATTATTATCATCAATTGGTGAAAGTAAACTATGTTTAACTAAAGACGTTAAAAAAATACCTTACACTATTGATGCTGCTAAACAAAGTTTTGACATTACTAAAACACAACCTCAATTATTTGTAACACCAGATTTTGCTCATTTAAGCTTTGTTTTAGAAGAATTTGCAAATAATATGGCATTAAGAAAAGGAGGGTTAAAAGGTATTCAAAAATTAGTAAATTCTAATAATTTAGGAACCGTAGAATTAAGCACAGGAATACAAATTTCAGGTAGATTTACCAATGTTATTGATGATGATAATGGAAATGCAATATATATACAAACTACTGGACCAACAGCTTTAGCAAGTAGAGATAAAGAATTAATAGGTCATGGGGTAAGTTATCATGCAGATGGTTTTGGAAGCCCAGTTGGTAAATTAAAAGGAATCAATTTGGCGATAGAAAATATGTATCCAAAAGATCTAGAAGTTTACGGCATTTACGAAGGAAAAACAACTACATTAGAATTTGAAGGTGGTATTAAAATTGAAGGAGAAGTTATTACTGGTAAAAGAGATTTAAAAGGAAAAATTTTATTAATTTCATTTAAAAATTGTACTGTAACTTACCTTGAAAAAGTGCTTTTTAAACCAGAATGGGGAATTTATGATATGGCCATTGGAAAAGAAATTGTTTCGGCTTACTCAGGTCCTGCTGATCCGAATTCTTTTGAAAATATTGGACAAGTTTCAACAACAAAAACACATAAAATATCGTATTCAAAAAAAGAATTAAAACTTTTTAGCTTTTATAAAGAAGTTGCAGCAATGAGAAATAATCATAAAACAGACATTCCTAGGTTAGCTATAATATTTGAAGAAATTTCTGAAAATTACCCTAAAGATTGGCTTTTGATTTTAGAAATGTATGAGTTGATTTATCAATCATCCAGTAGTTTAGAAGAAAAATTAGAAGCGTATTTAAAAAAATTAAAAGGTAATGGCTATTTCAATAACCTCATTAATAGTGGATTAGATCTTATTTTAAAAAATAAATAGTAACTATGGTTACTGTTAATCATATTTAATGACTTATATTTGCGCAAAATTAAAAATATAAAAGAATGAGTTTTTTCGGATTATTTGGAGGTGGAACAAGCGGAGCTTCCATTGAAGAATATTTAAAAGATGGAGCAGTAGTTATAGATGTAAGAACAATTGATGAATTTAAAAGTGGACATGTTACAGGTTCTAAAAATATGGTTTTAAATTCTATTCCTGCTAAAGTTGAAGAAATTAAAGCCTTAAATAAAAAAGTGATTGCTGTATGTAGAAGTGGAGCTAGAAGCGGACAAGCAACATCATTTTTAAAACAACAAGGGGTGGATATAATAAATGGAGGTCCTTGGCAAAATGTAGCTAAATTTGTAAATTAATAAAGTATAAATAAGTTATTATAAAGAGTGGAGTTTTCCACTCTTTTTTGGTTTAGATCAACTTGTGTTTTTGAGCCATTAAAACAGCTTCCATTTTATTATGTACTTGTAATTTTTTGTAAATATTTTCAATATGTTTTCTAACAGTTGAAGGAGATATAATCAAATTATCAGCAATTTCATTATAATTCAATCCTTTACTTAAATGTTCTAAAATTTCAACTTCTCTATTGGTAAGTTTAATTTCTTCATTTATTTTAATAGAATGAATACGTTTAGGGTTTCTTAATAAATTAAGGGTTTTTAAAGCTATATTAGGGGTCATAGGTGCTCCGCCATTTACAACTTCCAAAATACATTTATGTAAATTTTCAGGATCAATTTCTTTTAATAAATATCCATTAGCCCCTGCTTTTATAGCCTTAAAAATATTTTCATCATCATCAAAAACAGTAAGCATAATAATTTTTATATGCGGGTATTTTGTTTTTATAATTTCAGTAGCGGTAATACCATCCATTTCTGGCATTTGAATATCCATTAAAATAACATCAATATTATGATTTACTTCTAACTTTCCAATCAATTCAGCACCATTATTTCCTTTAAATTTAAAATTTAAATCTTTAAAAAAAGATAATTTTTCTATAATAGCTTTTGCTAAAAAGCTATTATCTTCTGCAATGGCTATTTTTAATTTCATTTTTAATGAGTTTTTTTGAATTATTAAATTTAAAAAATTGAAATTCTAAAAGCTATAAGGCATTTGTCTTATTTTTAAAACATGAAATTTTAATTAAGGTTCCTTTAGCTGGTGTAGAACTTATAATGATTTCTCCGCCAATTTCTTTAATTCTATGTTGCATATTTTCCAATCCATTTCCTAGTTCGGTTGTGTTTATATCAAAACCTTTACCATTGTCAGCTATTTCAAATTCAATATGTTCACTATTTTCAGAGATACATATGTTTATTTCAGTTGCTTCTGAATATTTAATTGCGTTGTTTAAGGTTTCTTGAAAGACTCTAAAAATATTGATTCCTTTAATTGAAGAGAATACAATATTGCTACTTTGTATATTTGATGTAAAATGAAACTGAATAGTTGTTGCAACTGTTTTTACTTTTTCAATAAATGCTAATAGGCGAGATTGCAAATCTTGGTAAGAAATTTCGTTTTTGTTCATTGCCCAAATGGTATCTCTTAATTGTCCAATAGTTGCCGATGCAAATTGGTTAATTTCGGCTAATTTGTTTTTAAGTTTTACATTAGTAGCATCGGTTAAAAATTTTAGGTTATCGATAGATGAAATTATAAAAGTGAGCTGAGACCCAATATTATCGTGTAAATCACGAGAAATGCGTAAACGCTGGTCTTGTAATTTACTATATGTTTGTGCTTCTTTTAGTTGAAGTTGATTTAAATATTCTCTTTTTTTATGCTGTTGTCTTTTGTATAATCCGAATGAAATAATTGAAAAAACCAACAATCCGGATCCTAACAATAAAGCATATAAATTTTTGTTTTTAATTTCTAATTCACTTTTGAGTATTTGTTCTTTTTGTTGCGAAATTTCTTTTTCACGTTGTGCAGTATCATATTTTTCTTGAATTTCTGCAATTTCTTTTGTTACTCTTGAATTAAACATAGAGTCTTGCATAACAGAATACAATTTTTGATAATGAATTACGCTATCGCTATTATTTTTATGTGCAAATAAATATAGTAGCGATTTGTATGAATTCATTTTTAATTCATTGGCATTTGTTTTATTAGCCAAATATAAAGCTTCTCTAAATTTAAGTTCAGCATTATTAATTTTGCCAGTTTGTAAATATAAATCGCCCATATTTAAAGCTACACTTGAAATGCCATAGCTATCATTTAATTTTTTGCGTAATTTTAACGATTTATCAAACATTTTAAGTGCTTCACCATATTTGTTTTGATCTTTTAAAACACCTCCATAATTGTTATAAAGTGCAGAAAGTTCTTGTTCATAATTGTTTTTTTCACTAACTTCAATTCCTTTTTTATAGTACGTTAAACTTTGTAGAGTATCTTTTAAATACAAATATGAATTTCCAATATTTGTGTAGGAGTAAACTAAACCATATTCATCATTAATTCTTGTTCTTATTTCTGCAACTTCAAGATGTTCTGTTAATGCTTTTTCATATTGTTTTAAGTTAAAATAAATGTTGGCAATATTGTTTTTTATAAGAGCAACGTATTGTATGTTTTTTAATTTTTCAAAAATTTCAAGTGCTTTTGTATTAAAATAAATTGCAGAATCCATTTTAAAAATTCTTTGATATGAAATTCCCATTTTATTATACAAGCTTCCAACACCAGAAGAGTCTTTGTTTTTAATTCGAATTAATAACGCTTTTTTATAAAATGAAATGGATGTATCAAAATTTGAAAGTTTATAATGAATAATACCAAAATCATTATAAGCCTGAGCTTCGCCATTTAAATTTTTTGTTTTTTTTGATAAATCAAGTGCTGCGTTGCCAAAATAAAAAGCAGAATCTGTTGAAATACCACTATAATACCAAGATAAATCTCCTAATACTTTTACTTTTGTTGAATCTGAAATTGGAGTTTTTAAAAGTAATTTTAAGCTATCAATTACATTATTTTGAGCAGAAGTTGATAAAAATACTATTGAAAATAAGGTAGCTAGTTTTAGTTTCATATGAAATTTTTAAGCAATATACAAAAAAGGATGCTTGTTTTTATGTATGTTTAATATTTAATAAAAACACTTGTTTTATAAAAATTATGTAGTATTATATGTAATAATTGGTATTATATTTCGTAAATAATTTAAAAATGTATTAAAATCATAATTTGAAAAATGCTTAAATCAATGTGAGTTTGACTAATTTTTAGGACATACAATTTTAATTGAGGTTCCTTTGTTGATTTCAGAATTTATTAAAATTTCACCCTCAATTTCAAGAATTCTTCGTTCCATATTTTCCAAACCATTACCAAGTTCAGTGGTGTTTTTGTCAAAGCCTTTACCATTATCATTTATCAAAAAAGTAATGGAGTTTTTATTTTCTGAAATGTGTATATTAATTTCAGTTGCTTCGGCATATTTTATAGTGTTGTTAATAGCTTCTTGAAAAACTCTAAAAATATTCATTCCTTTAATTGATGAAAAAATGATTTTGCTTGTAATCTTGTTTTCAATATTAAAATGAATATTTTCTGAAACCAATTTTGCTTTTTCAATAAGCGCCAAAGTTCTGCTGTAAAAATCTTCAAAAGTAATCTCATTTTTATTCATAGCCCATATAGTATCTCTCAATTGTCCTATAGTAGTATTTGCAAATTGGCTAATTTCTAGTAATTTACTTTTAAGTTTAATATTGGTGGTATCGGTTAAAAATTTTAGGTTATCTATAGATGAAATTATAAAAGTAAGCTGAGACCCAATATTATCATGTAAATCACGAGAAATTTGTAGTCTTTGATCTTGTAATTTGCTATATGTTTGCGCTTCTTTAAGTTGAAGTTGATTTAAATATTCTCTTTTTTTATGTTGTTGACGTTTGTATAAACCTAAAGAAACCAACGAAAATATTAAAACACCAGAGCTTAACAGTAATGCATATAAATTTTTGTTTTTTATTTCTAATTCACTTTTTAATAGTTGTTCTTTTTGTTGAGCTATTTCTTTTTCTTTTTTTTCGGTTTCAAATTCTATTTGTAATTCTGCAACTCTTGTATTGGTTTGTATATTTGTAGCACTATCTTTTAAGGCTTGAAAAATTTTGTTATAGTTAAAAGCATTTTTATAATCATTTAATTCTAAATAGCATTGCGTAATTATTTCTGCACAGTATTTTTCTAAGTGTTGGTAGTTATACTTTTTAGCTAAATCACCACTTGTTTTATAATTTTGGATGGCTTTTTCGTATTTCTTTTCAGCAAAATTAATGTCTCCAATATGTGTATAACTAACGGCTATACCATAGTTGTCATTCAGTTTTTTTCTAATAGTTAAAGAGCTGTCAATATATTTTTTTGCAATATCAAATTTTTTGAGTTGAGTAAAGGTATCAGCAAGGTTAGCATAGCCATAACCCAAACCAACATTATCTTTGAATTGTTTTTTTAAAACCAATGATTTTTGATGGAAATACAATGCGCTATCAGCATTTTTATTTAATAAATGTAGTGTGCCATAATTATCATAAATAGGGTCTATTAAAGTTTGATCTTTTGTAGATTCAATTAATTTAATACTCATTCTCATATAGTAAAAAGCTTTATCCATATCATTTCTTTTTATGGAATACCCTAGTTGACCATATGCAACACCAGCTTTTAATGTTTCACCTAAATTTTCATAAATTTTAATTGCTTTTAAAACGTATTCTATCTTTTGTTCACTTTGATCTTTGTAGGCACTTATTTGACTTAATTTGAAATAGATTTCAGCTAATGAAAGACTATCTGTTAATTCAATAGCCAATTCTTTGCCATAATTAATGATTTTTTCAGATTTAGAAATATTGCCAACAAATTGATCATAAGGAATATGAACAATTGCTTGTAATTTCTTTTCTTTAGAAACATTTTTTATGGATATTTCAAGGCTATCAATGTATTGACCGTTTTGAGAAATAGCACAAATGCCAATCATTAAAAAAACATAGAGCAATTTTAATTTCATATTTTAATGTTATTACAATGCAATTTAATTGTAGAAAAATAATAATAATTTAATGAATTAAAAAATAAGTGCAGTAATAGCTTTTTTTGTTATTTTGAGTTTAAAATAAATGTTTAAAATACTTTAAATTAGGAGGATTAGAAAGTAAACCAACTGATTGTTTTAGGAAAAGATAATTGAAAAAAAGGTATAAACTTATAAGATTAAAGTAAAAAAGTAGAATTGAAAAACCGCCTCAGCAATTGTAGGTTGTTGAAACGGTTTTAAAAATAATTATTTTAAATTGTAGGCATTAATGGTGTTGTTACTTGCTTTGTAATATAAAAAACCTCCATATTCATCCACTTTATACTCGGGTTTTTTATCTTTTAATATAATTTCTTTAGCAATTTCCCCAGTTTCTTTATCAACTTTAACTAAACCAACACCTTCTTCTAATTTAGTTAAAATAAATTGAGAATTTTCAGTTGCAGCTGTTGCTTTAAAACGTTGAGACATTAAAGCAAATGACGCTGCTCCAATAGCTGCAAACATATCAGAAGCTCTTTTTGCTTCTTTACCATAATCGTTGTAACTACTTAAATCGTTTGAATTTCCAAAGGCAGATCTGTTAGCACCGGCTCTTGCAGCTGTAGTTACGGCAAGTGCTGTTGAAGCTACAGCAACAACCCCCGAAAGAGCTTTCATAAAACCGCTTTTCCCTGGAGATTTAAAATACTTGTGATATATTTCATCACCATTGTTCCCAAGTAACATCATATTTTGTGATGAACTTAAAAATATATTGTTATTTTTTATTTCTAAAGTATTAGCCATTTCTTTTTCGTCAAAATTTGTTTTGGCTAATTCCAAAACATCGCCAGAGTCTGCATCTATAGCAAAAATAGTTTGGTTAGCTGCAATTAAATACCTGTTTTTAGAGTTGTCAAATGTTGAAGCTACTGAGGCTGAATTTTTATATTTTAAAGGTTTTTTCCAAACTTGATCACCCGTTTTTAAATTTACAATATTTGCATCTTCACTTGTAATATAAATTAAACCCTGAGGTGTTTGTGCCATTATTAAAATGTTTTCACCAGTTTTTAATGGTTTTTTAAATAAAGCTTTTCCATCAAAAGAAATTTTATTAATTCCACCTTGTTGTATGCCAAATAAAATTCCATCCTCTTGAACATAAAAATGTTGTACGTACCCTTTTGTTTTTGGTGCTTTTTCCCAGATATCTTCACCTGAAGAAGCACTTAAAAATGCTATTTCAGATTCGTTTTTTGTAGCGAGTATGCTTGAACTTCCTCCATCATTTTTGTCACTAACAACTGCCAATCCATTAGGTGTAATCTCAAAATTAGAAACAATGCCTTTTACTTTTCTATCATCTTTCCAAAGTTCTTCACCATTTTTCCCTATTTTATGAATTCTGGTATTTTTACTATTTGTGGTAGTTTCAAAGCCATAGATTTCTGTTTCTGTAGCATCAGCTACCATCCAGTTTATTTTTTTTATTTTATTTTCCCAAAGGTCTTCTCCAGTATGCGATTTTGCTAATAATCCTTGAGCAGTTGGGACAATAATAAAATCTTTTAGTAAAAGTGGGGTTCCTGTTACACTAAAGTCTTTTGCAATACCAACTCTACCAGGTTTGTCTAAAAAGAAACTAAAATCTAATTTTCTTGAACTTAAATCATACACAGCGACTTTAGGAGTCATTTTTTCAAACTTATCTCCTTTTTTTTGAATACCACTAATTATTAATTTGTTTTGAGGTAAAATAACATTACAAGTATAAATTTGATTCCAATTGTCATTTTCAGAATTAAAAATAACATCTCCTTGTACATAATCAATAACTGCTCGTTTTGTTTTTGTGAGTCCAGCAAATTTAGAATCAGCTCCTTGTGAAACTACAATGTATGGGGAGTTTGGAATATATTCGGTTTCTTCTGGTTTTAATTTTCCAAAAGTGTTAAATGAAAAAACAGGCTCTTTTTGTGTTGGCTTTATTCCAACTAAACCCTCGTTAGTTGCTACAACTAAAACCCCTCCAATTGTTAGTGTCATTTCATTAATATTTGCACCTAAATCATAAATTGTATTTGGGTTTTCTAATTTTTGAGCGGTAACAATTGATGTAACACTAAAGAGCAAGGTAATTATCAAATTGTTTTTTAAATTAAAATATCCTGATTTCATAAATTATAATTTTGTTAATTTTTTTGTTCGGTATGGTACCAAAAGTCAAATAAATAGCGACTTAAATCAATACGGCATATGACGTATTTTACCTAAATTGAAGCTATATTATACTTAATATTGAAAGAAACTATTGGTTTTAATTTAATTGAAGTTTGATGTAGTTTCTAGATACTACATTAATTTTTTGTCTAGGTTTTTATTTTAAAAACTTGAGGTTTGGGTCTTTTTGTAAAACTAAGTCTAACGCTAAATTATATGATTGTAAAGTTTTTATTAAAGTAGCCTCAGTAAACCCTTTTTCAATCCATAAATAGGCTATATAATTTATGGAATTATTAGCTTCTTTATAATACGCTTTTACCAAGGCAACTTCAGTGTTAATTTTGTTGATAAAATCCAAAATTTCAACTTTGTTTAAATTGGGTTTTAAAGCATAATTTCCACTTAATGCAATATATCTTTTTTGACTATCTAGGTCAATAAAAGTTTTGTATTTGTCTTTAACTGTAACATAAGAACTTTTGACTTCCAATACTTCAATATATGCGTTTTTAAAAATTTCGGCAAGTTTTTCAACGGTAAGTGTTGAGCTATCTACATAGTTTTGAGAAAAAGAAATAGTTGAAAGAAATAATCCAATAAAAACTAGTTTTAATTTTTTTGATGTAATGTTTAATGTTTTCATAGTGCAGATTTTGAATTGACGATTCAAAAATCAAAATAAATAAAAGCGAAAACAATACGTCAAATGTCGTATTTTATTAAAAAGTTAAATGCGAAAATCTGGTTTGAAGTGTTTTTTTCTTTTCAGTAAGTGTTTTTAAAAATTGTTGATGTTGCTTAGAGTTAGGGTTAAAAGGTTTGTGAGCTAATCCTTTTTGAATTGTCTCAACTTCTTTCATAATTGGAAAAGATTCTTGGTGAATCCAAGTGGTAGTAAATTGTTCCCAAATATATTGTATTGCCAATTTATTTGGGTGAATCATATCTTCTTTATAAAACCTATAATCGCGTAGGTCATCCACCATTATTTCATATGAAGGAAAGTAGTTTATGTTTTTTCGTGGCTCAATTAATTGATGAATGGTAGCTAATAAATGCGCTTTACTTTTAGAATTTTCAACAAAACCATCTTTTAAATGACGAACTGGACTTATGGTAAAGATGATATTAATTTTTGGGTTTATATTTTTAACAAGTGTAATAATGTTTTCAAGACTTGCGATGATACTTTTAACAGAAAGTATTTCTTTTAAAAATTTCTTTTGAGGAATTTTATGGCAATTCCCAACAATTAAATCTGTTTCAATAAACCGGTACACCCAAGAGGTTCCTAAAGTAATAATTAAATGCGAGGCCTCATTTAAGTTTTTATGAGTTTGTTTTACAGCAGTGTTTAAGTTGGCTAATAAAGTATTTTTATCAACATTGCTTAAATTGGAATGAGCTTCAAAACAATGCCATCTTTCATTCAAATAAAAAATATCTTTTTCGGTAAATTTTGTTTGATTGATAGCTTTTGTAATTAAATTTTCAATAGCAATTGGGTTAAATAAAATTCCGAAAGGATTTTTATAAGTGTTAAACTTAAAATAAGTTAGTTTTTCACTAATATTTTCTGAAAAACAAGAACCAATTAATACCAATTTTGAGTTATAATCTATTTGATTATGAGCTTGATTTAGTACTATTTTGGTTCTAAATTTCATTGCATGTTTTGCTAAAACAACATTATAAAATAAATTTTTCAGCTTCTTTTAAAGCGTTTTCAATTCCAGCAGGATTTTTACCACCAGCAGTAGCATAAAATGGTTGTCCACCACCACCACCTTGAATTAGCTTACCTAGCTCTCTCACCACTAATCCTGCATTTAGCTGTTTTTCTTCCACTAAGTTTTTTGAGATAAAACAAGTTAAAAATGCTTTCCCATCTTTTTCAGTACCAACCACTAAAAATAAATTATCAGTGGCATTTCCTAAATCAAAAGCTAAATCTTTAACATTGTTTTGGTCTAAATCTAATTTTTTTGCTAAAAAGTTTATGCCATTTATAGGTTTAACTTCTTGAATTAAATCACTTTTTAAATTTTTAGCTTTGTCTTTTAACAAAGTTTCAATTTGTTTTTTTAGAACTGTATTTTCTTCCTGTAAATCTAAAATAGCTTTAAGTGGATTTTTAGGATTTTTTAAAATATCTTTTATTTCGAAAAAAGCTCTATTATTTTCAAAATAAAAATCTTTTGTAGCGTCACTTGTAATTGCTTCTATACGTCTAACACCTGCTGCAATTGCACTTTCTGAAGTGATTTTAAAATGCCAGATATCACTAGTGTTTTGTACATGTGTTCCCCCACAAAGTTCTACTGATTGTCCAAATTGAATAGCACGAACTGTATCTCCATATTTTTCTCCAAATAAGGCCATTGCTCCTTTTTCTTTGGCGGTTTCCATAGGAATGTTTCTAAATTCTTTTAATGGAATTTTACTATCAATTCTTGCATTTACAAAATCTTCAACATCGCGTAATTCATCAACGGTTAGCTTTGCGAAATGAGAAAAGTCAAAGCGTAAGTTTTTTGAATGTACAGCTGATCCTTTTTGCTCTACATGTTCTCCTAAAACTTCTCTAAGGGCCTGATGTAATAAATGGGTTGCAGAATGGTTACAAGCTGTTCTAAATCGTTGTTTTTCATCAACAGCAACTTTTAGTATTTGAGAAGTGTCTTTAGGTAAACTTTTAGCAAAATGAATGATTAGGTTGTTCTCTTTTTTAGTATCAACAATATAAATTACGTTACCATTGCTAACTTCAATATATCCTTTGTCTCCAACTTGTCCTCCACCTTCTGGATAAAAAGGAGTCATATTAAATACCAATTGGTATAAATTACCTTCTTTTTTTGAAGAAACTTTACGATAACGAGTTATTTTTACTTTAGCTTCTAAAGTATCATACCCTATAAACTCCTCTTCAGGGTCATCATCCAAAATAACCCAATCATCTGTCTCAACAACTGCTGCCGCTCTAGATCTACTTTTTTGTTTTTCTAATTCAGTTGAGAACTCTTCTTCATTTAAAGTCATTCCTTTTTCAGAAAGAATAAGCGCTGTTAAATCAATTGGAAAGCCGTAAGTGTCAAATAATTCAAAGACTTTTTTTCCAGAAACCTCTTTTCCATGGGTATTTTTTATAATACCATCTAATAGTACTAACCCTTGATCTAAAGTTCTTAAAAAAGAATTTTCTTCTTCTTTTATAACGTTTGTAATTAGCTGTTTTTGAGCCTTAAGTTCAGAGAAATTTTCTCCCATTTGTTTGCTTAAGGTAGTTACTAATTTATAAATAAAAGGTTCTTTGGTATTTAAAAAAGTAAATCCATAACGAATAGCTCTTCTTAAAATTCGTCTAATAACATAACCTGCCCCGGTGTTAGAAGGTAATTGTCCGTCGGCTATGGCAAAAGCCACAGCTCTTACGTGATCAGCAATTACTCTAATTGCAATATCAATCTTTTCATTTGTACCATATTCATTGTCTGTGATTGTTTCAATTTCTCTAATTAGAGGGGTAAATACATCGGTATCGTAATTAGATTGTTTGTTTTGAAGCACCATGCATAAACGCTCAAACCCCATTCCTGTATCTACATGTTGAGCAGGTAGTTTTTCTAGAGAACCATCAGCTTTACGGTTAAATTCCATAAATACTAGATTCCAAATTTCTACTACTTGAGGGTGATCTTGGTTTACTAAACTTTTTCCAGCTACTTTTGCTTTTTCTTCAGCAGATCTAATATCTACATGAATTTCAGAACATGGGCCACAAGGTCCTTGTGATCCCATTTCCCAAAAATTATCTTTTTTATTTCCGTTAATAATCCGATCTTCATCAATGTATTGTTTCCAAAAATCAAAAGCTTCTTGGTCGTAAGCTAAATTATCATCTTCTGCACCTTCAAAAACAGTTACATACAAACAGTCTTTGTCAATTTTATAAACTTCGGTCAATAGCTCCCAAGCCCAAGCAATAGCTTCTTTTTTAAAATAGTCTCCAAAACTCCAATTTCCAAGCATTTCAAACATTGTATGATGGTAGGTGTCTTTGCCAACTTCTTCTAAATCGTTATGTTTTCCTGATACACGTAAACATTTTTGCGTATCGGCAATACGTTTGTCAACCACAGTTTTTTGACCTAAAAAATATTCTTTAAAAGGAACCATCCCAGCATTGGTAAACATTAAAGTTGGGTCGTTTTTAAGCACCATTGGTGAAGAAGGTACAATTGTATGTTTTTTTGATGCAAAAAAATCTAAAAATTGCTTACGTATTTGTTGTGATTTCATTTATAAATCCTCTTTTTTATAGAACAACTAACTTATTTTTTAAAAGTTCTTTAAACTAAATTAGTTGTTAATTATATGCTAAAAAATATGCGTTTTACTCCTTTTGTAAAACATTTTGTAATTTTGTTAATTAAGCATCACAATATTAGAAAATAAAATGACGTTTATGGTGCAAAAATAACATAATTTCTAAACAATGGCGAAGGTAAAATATTATTACGATCCTGATACTCTTTCTTATCAAAAGATCAAGGTGCGAAAACGAGAAAAATTCAGAACTTTTATGCTCATGGTTTTAGCAGCTTTTATTTTTATGATATTGGGTTTTGTAGTTTTTACACCTGTATTTGAATCGCCAAAAGAGAAAGAACTAAAAAGAGAGTTGGAATTTGTAAAGTTAAATGAAGAGTTGCATAGTAAAAAAATAGAACAACTTGGAAAAATATTAGCTGAAATACAAGAAAGAGATAACAATATTTATAGATTGTATTTTGAAGTAAATCCAATTCCTGATGAACAAAGAAAGGCGGGTTTTGGAGGGGTAAATAGATATAAGGCACTTGAAGGGTTTAACAATTCTGAAATGATAATTGATGTTACCAAAAACATGGATATTTTATCCAAACAATTATATGTGCAATCAAAATCCTTAGATGAAATTGTAAAACTAGCAGAAGATAAAGAAAAATTATTAGCCGCAATACCAGCGATACAGCCTGTTGAAAATAAAGATTTAACAAGAATGGCATCTGGATATGGTTGGCGTACTGACCCTTTTACAAAAGCGCGAAAAAAACATTGGGGTATGGATTTTACAGCACCACGTGGAACTCCAGTTTATGCAACAGGTGATGGTGTTATTGTTAGAGCAGATCAAGCATCCGCAGGGTATGGAAAACACATTAGAATAGACCATGGTTTTGGCTATGTATCATTATATGCCCATTTAAGTAATTATAATGTTAGAAAAGGACAGAAAGTAAAAAGAGGAGATTTAATAGGCTTTGTAGGTAATACTGGTCGATCTCAAGCTCCGCATTTACATTATGAAATTTTTAAAAATGGAAATAGAATAAATCCAATTAATTTTTACTACGGTAATTTATCTCCTGAAGAGTTTGAAGCGATGCAAAAAGCTGCTCAAATTGAAGGACAATCTCTTGATTAATGTTTGTAGATTTACCTGAAAAAAGATATTATAAAATAGGTGAAGTTGCTAAAGCTTTTGACCTTAAAACTTCTCATATACGATTTTGGGAAAAGGAGTTTGACATACTTAAGCCTAAAAAGAATAAAAAAGGAAATCGATTATTTACGCAAGATGATATAAAAAACTTGAAATTGATTTATCACTTGGTTAAAGAAAAAGGGTTTACCTTAGAAGGAGCTAAAAGTAAAATGAAAGAAAACCCAAAAAGCATTAAAAGTAATCATGAAATTATAATTCGTTTAGAAAATATCAAAGCTGAATTGATTAAAATAAAAGAACAAATTTCATAAAAATCAAGTTGATTTGTAACAAGATTGCATTTAAAACAACTAATCAAATATATTAACAATCTAAAAAACTAAACAAATGAAAAAGTGGCTTATACCAGTAATCATAATTGCATTGCTAGCTTTTGGTGGCTATAGTTGGGTAAAAGGATTTTACAATAAAGGAATACAGTTGAATGAAAATGTATCTGAAAGTTGGGGAAATGTACAAACAGCTTATCAACGTAGAGGAGACTTAATAGGAAACTTGGTAAAAACGGTTCAAGGAGCAGCAGATTTTGAAAAAGAAACTTTAACATCTGTAATAGAAGCCAGAGCAAAAGCAACTTCAATGAGTATTGATCCCGCTAATATTACTCCGGAGCAATTAGCACAATTTAATCAAGTTCAAGGTGGTTTAAGTGGCGCTTTAAAAAGTTTATTAGTTACTGTTGAACGTTATCCAGATTTAAAGGCTAATCAAAACTTTTTAAAATTACAAGATGAATTAGCAAGTACTGAAAATCAAATTTTAACGGCTAGAACACGTTTTAACGAAGCAATAAAACCTTTTAATAATCATGTTAAAACATTTCCAAATAATATTTTAGCAGGCTTTTTTGATTTTGAAGGAAAACCTTATTTTGATGCTGAGCCTGGTCTAGAAAAAGCTCCTGATGTAAATTTTGATTTCGGAAAAAAAGAATAATGTCTAAAGTAGAAGATTTTTTAACGCAACAAGAAGAAAAAACAATTATTGAAGCTATTAAAATAGCAGAAAATAATACGTCTGGAGAAATCCGTGTTCATATAGAAAAAGAGACTGACAAATCTCCTATGGAAAGGGCATTGGAGGTTTTTCATTTTTTAAAAATGGATATAACGGAGTTAAGAAATGGGGTGCTAATTTATATTGCTGTAGAAAGTAAAAAATTTGCAATTCTTGGAGATGAAGGAATCAATGCTAAAGTGCCAGAAAATTTTTGGGAAACAGAAAAAGAATTAATATTAAAGCATTTTAAAAAAGGAGAATTTGTAAAAGGATTAGAGCTTGCTATTTTAGAAGCTGGAGCTAAATTAAAAGAATTCTTTCCACACCTTTCAAATGATACAAATGAATTATCAGACGAAATTTCAAAAGGATAAATGGAGATATTAAAAAACATACAAATTAAATTCAATATCTTACTTTTAAGTCTTTTATTTGCTCAAGTTGCGTTTGGTCAGTTTACAATTCCTCAAAAGCCAAAACTTCAAACGAGTGTATATGATTATGCGAATTTATTATCAAATTCTCAAAAAAAAGCCTTAGAAAATAAATTAATTAGGTATTCAGATTCCACATCAACACAAATTGTAATAGCTACTGTTGAAACAATTCAAGGAGAAGATATTGGAATTTTAACACCAAAATGGGCACATAATTGGGGAATTGGTCAAGAAAAAGAAGACAATGGAGTTTTTATTTTATTAGCAAATAAAGAACGAAAAATATGGATTTCTGCTGGCTATGGTGTTGAGCATTTATTAACTGCTGGTATTGGTGGTGAAATTACCAGAAATATTATTATTCCTGAGTTTAAAAAAGGAGATTTTTACACTGGTTTAGACAAAGGTTCTGATGCTATTTTTGAAGTGTTAAAAGGTAGTTACAAAAATAACAAAAGTAGCAAAAGTGAAAGTAAAGGAATACCTGGGTTTGTAATTATTTTTATCATATTTATTATTTTACTAATTGCTTTTTCAAAGAAAAATAAAGGAGGTGGTGGAGGAAGAGGTTTTAGAAGAGATTCAACAGCATCTGATATTTTAGAAGCAATTATTTTAAGCCGAGTAGGTAGAGGTGGTTTTGGTGGTGGAGGATTTGGAAGTGGCTCAAGTGGTGGTTTTGGCAGTGGCGGATTCGGAGGTGGTTTTGGTGGCGGAGGCTTTAGTGGCGGTGGATCTGGTGGTAGTTGGTAATTTTATATAATAAATAATGCTTCGTTTTTTTACTAAAATATTTTTAATATTCGGAATTTCCGTTTTAGTTCTTTCTTGTAAAAATGAACCTTTTAAAATTGCAAAAACTAAAATTGTAAATCCTTATATTTTAGTTTTAGGAAATGCACAGGATGCAGGGTATCCACAAGCGGGTTGTGAGAAAGAATGCTGTAAACGTGTTTATAAAAACCCTGAAAATAGCAGGCTAGTTTCTTCAATTGCGTTAATAGATCCTATTTCAAATGAAAACTGGATTTTTGATGCTACACCAGATTTTCCGAAGCAGCTAAAATTGCTTTCCACCCATTTAAGCAAAGAAACAAACTTACCAAATGGTATTTTTTTAACCCATGCGCATATAGGACATTATACAGGTTTAATGCATTTAGGAAGAGAAGTTATAAATGCCAAAAGGATGCCTGTTTATGCAATGCCAAAAATGAAAAATTACCTAAGTAATAATGGCCCTTGGAGTCAGCTGGTAAACCTAAAAAATATTGAATTAAAAAGTTTGCGCAGGGATTCTACAATTAATTTAAATAAAAGAATTTCGGTAACACCATTACAAGTACCGCATAGAGATGAATATTCTGAAACAGTTGGATTTGTAATTCATTTAAACAATAAAAAAATATTATTTATACCTGATATTGATAAGTGGAATACTTGGGAAGCTGATATTACAAGCTTGGTTAAAGAAGTTGATATTGCATTACTAGATGCTACTTTTTTTAAAGATGGAGAAATAAAAGGAAGACCTATGAGTGAAATACCTCATCCTTTTGTAGAAGAAAGTATGAGTTTGTTCAAAAATTTATCATCTTCAGATAAAAAGAAGATTTATTTTATTCATTTCAATCATACAAACCCTTTGTTAATTGATGGGAGTGAAGCACAACAAAAAGTGATTCAAAATGGGTTTTTAATAGCAAAACAAAATATGGTAATTAACCCCTTTTAAGTCTTTTTTACTTTGTATTTTTAGAATCTAAAAATTAAATGCAAAGTAATGAATTGGTATGTTGATTTAGTAAAAGAATATCCAATTTACAGTGCAATGATTCAGTTTGCACTTTTGGGAACTTTAGGTGATGTTTTTTCTAAATGGATGCAAAGTAAGGTAATTTTCCTTCCTTACAAATGGCATATAATTTTTTTTAAAATGTTAGAGTGGGCTTTTTTAGCCATAACTATAAAATATGCATTTGTAGGTTTTCAAGGGTTTGTAGACAGTTTGATATCACATAATTTAGTGCCAGAACTAGGTGTTTTTGGAAGGGCTTTTACTGTTTCGGTTACTATGAATTTACAATTTGGTTTATTGTTGGTTATTCTTCATCGTTTTTTAGATAATTTAATAGCACAGCAAAACAATTGGAAAAATATTGATAAAGGAATGTTCTCTTTAGTTTGGTTTTGGATTCCAGCACATACAATAACTTTTATGTTAGATAAACCATATCAAATAGGGTTGGCAGCAGTTTGGAGTGTAGTGTTAGGCTTTATTTTAGGGTATTATAATAGAAGAAATAAAGCTTAAATTTAAAAAATAAGTTATTAAGTTTAATTCAACTACTTTTATAAAACTACAAACCTAAAAAAACAAATTTTATGAGTATTGATAAAAGTATTTTAGAAATTGAAAAGTTACTACCTTTTTTAGAAATTGGAAATCATAAAGTTTCTAAAGCTGGTATAGCTTGGCACATAGACCATTCATTAAAAGTAATAAACAGTGTTTGTGATGATTTAAAAAAAGTGAAATCAACAAAAATAAAACCAACACATAGCTTTATAAAGAGTTATGTTTTTTTAACTGGAAATATTCCAAGAGGAAAGGCAAAAGCTCCAAAGCAAGTTGTTTCAACTGATAATATTACAAAAGAAACAGTTGAAGAACAATTAATTTTAGCGAAAAATAATTTAACTGATATGAAAAAACTACCAACAAAAAATTATTTTTCTCATCCATATTTTGGAATGCTATCTTTAAAAATGAGTCTTCGCTTTTTAGAAATTCATACCAATCATCATTTAAAAATTGTAAATGATATTTTAAAAAACAATGACTAAATTTTTATGCTAATGATGATCGTGTTTTTCAGTTAACTTTCCTTTATATACTTTATGAACAAAAGTGAAATAAATCAATACTAAAGTAAAAGCAATTATCCACCAAATTAACCCAACTTTTAAACCATAAGTTTCAGATGATGTGTTGTAGATGGTTAAAGATTCAACAATAGTATTGGTGCTTGGAATAACTACTGGAAATAAACTAGCAACTGAACTGCCAATACCACTTATAATAAATAAAGTTGATGAAGCAAATCCTAACCAATTTTTGGTGCTTTTTCTAAATAGTAACATTCCAATGAAACCGATGAATGTTAATAATGGTAATAAATACATACTCGGATGCTGGGTAAATAGTTCCTTATGAAATGATTTCATTGTTACAAACGCAATTAATGAAATAATGATAAAAACGAATAAAGCAATCCATAGCGGTAAAATTTTATCTTGTAATTTTTTTACAAATTCTCCTTCCGTTTTTAAAATTATCCAGTTGGCTCCATGTATGGTTAGTGTTAATACAGCTACTAAACCAATAGTAATAGTAAACCAATCAATTACCCCTGGTCGTTCTGCAAATGGAGAAAAGCTACCGTCCCATAAAGGTGTAAAAAAAGAATATTTATGTTTAAATTGAGCCATCCCATTTTCCACCCCACCTAGGTTAACACCTCTTATTATGTTTCCAAAGGCAATACCAAAAAATAAAGCCAACAACAAACTTGAAATACCAAAGCCTTTTTGCCAAGGTTTGATCCAAAGTTCATGATTTATTAAATGAGTAAATTCAATTCCTAGGGCTCTAAAAATAAATAACCATAAAATCATAATTAAAGGTAAATAAAACCCACTAAAAGCTGATGCATATAGGGTGGGGAAAGAGGCAAATAATACTCCACCAGCAGCAACAAGCCAAACCTCATTTCCGTCCCAAAACGGACCAATAGCACGCATTACTTGTTTTTTTTCTTTTTCAGTTTTTGCAAAAAACAAATGTATAATACCAGCGCCAAAATCAAAACCATCTAACACTATATACATTACAAACATAAAGCATAAAATAAGATACCAAGTTAATTCCATAATTAGTGTGATTTTAAAGTTGATTTTGGACCAGCATATACAATTTTACCTGCTAATATTAACATGATAAAACCTAAAACTAAATACAAACCTATAAAACCAAGAAGTGTAAATAGGGTATTTCCAGATGATACGTTTTCTGAAACACCATCGGCTGTTTTTAACAATCCGTAAACTAAATAAGGTTGTCTTCCTAATTCAGAAGTATACCAACCAGCAGTGTTGGCAATATATGGAAATGGAATTGAAAATAAGAGTACCCATAAAAACCAGCGCTGTAGTGCTAATTTTTTCTTCCATAAAAACCATAAACCTAGAAGCATAATTCCTATAAAAATAGTTCCTAAACCCACCATTATGTGGTAGGAGTAATACAACCCAGGTATGTTGGTAGGCCACTCTTCTTTTGGAAAATCGTTTAACCCTTTTATTTCAGCATTCCACCTTTGATAGGTAAGAAAGCTAAGTACTTTCGGAACTTCAATTTTATTATCTAAACGTTGCTCTTTCATATTAGGTTGTCCGATTAGTACAATTGGAGCCCCTTCTTCAGAATCAAATAAGCCTTCCATGGCTGCTAAAGTTACAGGTTGTTTTAAAGCAACTTGTTTAGCTAATAAATCTCCAGTTGGAAATGCAACTGATAAAGTAGAAATTACTCCAGTAATAATGGCTGTTTTTAAAAATAAATGAGCGTATTCTGTATGTTTATTATTTAACATATAAAAGGCACCAACACCAGCAATTACAAATGAGGTGGTTATTAATGAAGCCATTTGATTGTGAAAAAATGAAGGTAGTAACCAAGGATTGCTAAATAAATCAGAAAAATTTTTCAATACAAATTTTCCATTGGCTAAAATTTCATGACCAACAGGATTTTGCATCCACGAATGGGTAGCAATAATTAGGTATCCGCTTGCCCAAGAACCAATAAATATTAAAAAAGCAGTTAAAAAGTGTAATTTTTTACCTAAAAGCTTTTCTCCAAACAAAAATAACCCAAGAAAAGAGGATTCTAAAAAGAAGGAGAACATTCCTTCCATTGCCAAAGTTTGTCCAATAATATTTCCCGTACGTTCAGAAAATTGAGCCCAATTAGTTCCAAATTGAAACTCCATAGGAATTCCTGTAACCACCCCCATTCCAAAGTTAATAGCAAATATTTTAGCCCAAAATTTGGCAGCATTATTATATAAGGGTTTGTTGGTTTTTAAATGTAATCCTTTAAAAATTACAATGATTAAAGCCAACCCCATAGTAAGCTGAGGGAATAAATAATGATAAGTTATTGTAAAAGCAAATTGCAATCTACCATATAAAAGGGCGTCATCCATAATTGTAGTATTTAGAATAGGTTAAAAACCATTTCAAATTTACAGATTATTTTATAGAATGAATGTTAATTTAGTAGCCTAAAATTTTATTTTTTTCTAAAATAAATTACAATTGGAACTCCTTTAAAATCAAATATTTCTCGTAGTTTATTTTCAACATAACGCTTGTATGGATCTCTAACATATTGTGGTAAATTACAGAAAAATACAAATTGAGGAGTTGGTGTTGGTAATTGTGTACAAAATTTAATTTTTACAAACTTCCCTTTATAAGCAGGAGGTGGATTTTGTTTTAAAATATCCAACATCGTTTCATTTAATTTACTTGTTGGAATGCGTTTTTTTCTGTTTTCAAAAACTTCTACAGCAGTTTCAATAGCTTTAAATATACGTTGTTTGGTTAAGGCGCTAATAAAAATTATAGGCACATCTGTAAATGGAGCTATTTCTCTTCTAATTTGAGCTTCAAAATCGCGCATAGTATTGGTTTCTTTTTCAACTAAATCCCATTTATTGATTAAAATAACCACTCCTTTTTTGTTTTTTTCAGCTAACCAAAAGATGTTTTCATCTTGTCCTTCAAATCCACGAGTAGCATCAATCACTAAAATAGCAACATCACAAAACTCAATAGATCTAACTGCACGCATTACAGAATAGAATTCTAGATCTTCTTTTACTTTAGATTTTTTTCTAATACCAGCGGTATCAATTAAATTAAAATCAAAACCAAAACGATTGTATTTAGTGTCAATAGAATCGCGTGTAGTACCTGCAATATTGGTAACTATATTTCTGTCTTCGCCAATTAAAGCATTGATAAATGATGATTTTCCTGCATTTGGACGTCCAACAACGGCAAATCTTGGTAATTCATTTTCTTTTTCTGGAGCGTCTTCTAATTTTTCAGCTAGTGCATCCAGTAATTCGCCAGTACCACTTCCATTAATTGACGAAATAGTATAATGGTCGCCTAAGCCAAGGTTGTAAAATTCAACAGCATCAGCTTCACGCATAGCATTATCAACTTTGTTAATTGCCATAAAAATAGGTTTTTTTACTTTGCGTAAAAGGTTGGCAACTTCCGTATCCATGGGTGTAATACCTTCTTCAACATCAACAACAAAAACAATAATATCTGCTTCTTCAATTGCTAATTGAACTTGCTTTCTTATTTCTCCTTCAAAAATATCGTCAGAACCAACGGTATATCCACCAGTATCAATTACTGAAAATTCTTTACCATTCCAGTCACTTTTTCCGTAATGTCTATCACGAGTTACACCACTAACTGAATCAACAATTGCTTCACGTTTTTTAATTAAACGATTAAATAAGGTTGATTTCCCTACATTTGGTCTTCCTACAATGGCTACTATATTACTCATAGAGTTCTTTAATTTTTTGCAAAACTACGCAATTTTATTGATGCATTTTATGTATTACTAATTCAAAATTAGACATTTGTTAAAAAATAGTATATTTCGATACTAAAAAAATCAACTTCAATGAACGAAAAGAAAAACAGCGATATTCATTTACGCCCTAGATTTAAGATGGAATTTAATGAAAATGTTCAAAATTTACTTTCCAAGTTTAAGGATGCTATAAAGGATAAAGATTGTAGGTATTGTTGTAAAGTTGTTGGAAATCATATTGTTATTGATGTTTCTGTTAAAGAGAATCATTTTTGGTCTCCACAATTAAATATTGAAATTGAAGAAGTGGATGAGCATAGGTCAATTGTAAAAGGACTTTTTGGACCTAAGCCTCAGGTTTGGACATTGTTTATGTTTTTTCACTTTGCTGTAGCAGTTGCATTTATTGGATTTTTAATAATGACATACGTAAAGTGGACGCTTAAAGAAGATTATGCTGTTGCTTTATTCATGGTTGTTCTTCTTCCAGCTTTGTGGATTTTGATGTATTTTTTAGGCAGAATAGGTAAAAAAGCAGGACATCAACAAATGGGTGAACTTTATGAGTTTATGATGAGTGTTTTAAAAAAATAGCAATTATTCATTGTATCCAAATCTGCGTAACTGGCGTTTATCATTTCTCCAATTTTTATTCACTTTTACGTACAATTCTAAATGAATTTTTTTATTGAAAAATTTTTCTAAATCTTTTCTAGCTTCTGTCCCAACTCGTTTTAAAGCCGCTCCTTTATGACCAATAATAATTCCTTTTTGAGTTTCACGTTCAACCATGATAACTGAACGGATTCTAATAATTTTATCACTTTCAATAAATTCTTCGGTTTCTACTTCTACAGCGTAAGGGATTTCTTTTTTGTAATGAAGTAGAATTTTTTCACGAATAGCTTCATTGATAAAAAAACGTTCAGGCTTATCAGTTAACTGATCTTTTGGGTAAAATGGAGGAGATTCCGGCAGTAATTCAACAATTCTATTAAAAACACTTTCTACATTAAAGTTTTCAAGTGCTGATATGATAAAAATTTCTGCGTTAGGTACTTTTTTTTTCCAATACAATATTTTTTCTTCAACTTCTTCTTGTGAAGATTTATCAATTTTATTTAATAATAAAAGAACTGGTATTTTAGAATTGGTTATTTTATTAAAAAAGGCTTCGTCTTTAAGTTCTTTTTCACCAATTTCAACCATATAAATTAAAATATCGGCATCTTCAAAAGCTGATTTCACAAAATCCATCATGGAAGATTGTAATTCATAAGCTGGTTTTATAATGCCTGGAGTGTCCGAAAATAAAATTTGAAAATCGTCTCCGTTAACAATTCCTAAAATTCGATGACGAGTAGTTTGTGCTTTTGAGGTAATAATAGAGAGTTTTTCACCAACAAAAGCATTCATTAATGTTGATTTACCCACGTTTGGATTACCAATAATATTTACAAAACCTGCTTTATGCTTCATTTCCAATGTTTAAGGCTGCAAAGGTACTCTTAAATTATTTTAATTGGAAAAAACTTATTGTTTTTTTAAAAAAAGGTTATATCTTTGCAGTCCAAATCGCGGGGTAGAGCAGTAGGTAGCTCGTCGGGCTCATAACCCGAAGGTCGCTGGTTCGAGTCCAGTCCCCGCTACTAAGTAAGCTTCACATAATTGTGAGGCTTTTTTTATGCCTTAATGTCAAGGTTTTAAGTTATGTTACTTTTTAAAATATTTACAATTTCTTTAAAAAAAGGCATACAATTAGGTGTACCAATTTTCTTCTCAGGTGTACCATTTTTAAGAATATATAAATATGGAAATAAGTAAGTTAACTATTTTGTTTATTCTACAAAAAGCTAGATTAAATAAACAGGGGAAATGCCCTATTAGATGTAGAATTACATTTTTGCAAAAACGAAGAGAATTTTCTATAGGATTATTTATAAATCCAAATTTATGGGATAGTAAAAGACAATTAGCTATTCCTAAAGAAGAAAATAAACTTTTGAACACACAATTAAGCCTGATAAAAAATAATCTAAATCAGGCTTTTTTATTGCTTCAAATTAACAAACAAAACTTTGATGTAAATGATATTTTTCTACAGTATAAAGGTGAAAATACTACGGATAATAAAACTTTAATGGAAGTGTTTGAATTACATAATTCACGAATGGAAAAGTTGATTGGGGTTAGTTATGCAAAAAGTACTTACAATAAATTTATTGAAGCTAAGAAACACGTTTTTTCATTTCTAAAGTTTCAGTATAAAAAGCATGATATTTTACTGTCTGATTTAAAATTGAAGTTTATAAATGATTTTGATTTTTATTTGAAATCTGAAAAGAATCAGAAACAAATTACTATTAATAAGAACATTCAAAGGTTACGTAAAATAATTAAACTTGCATTAGCTGAAGAATATTTAGTAACTGACCCATTCATATTATACAAACCAGAAAAGGTTATTACAAACATAGTTTTTTTGTCTGTAGAGGAATTACAAATGCTGGAAGATTATCAGTTTACACAGCTTAGATTACAACAAGTGAAAGATTGGTTTGTATTTTCTTGCTACACTGGTTTAGCCTATAATGAAATAAAAAATCTTAAAAAGCATCATATTGTAAATGGTTTTGATGGTGAGTTATGGATTGAAATGATTAAGGAGAAAACACAAAAAGATATCTGTAATTATTAGTTAAAAAACGAAATGATCTTATTTAAAAAAATAGGATAAATGCCGTATAGATTTTACAAATCTTAAAAATTACTTTTATCTAAAAAAAATTATCCATCATTTTTCTAATTAAAATCATTTTTATTATGAAATCACAACATTTTTTAACCATACTAAAAGGAATCTTTTTTTCTTTTATCCTACTTTTATTTACTGTAGGTTGTTCCAAAGATGACGGGGAACCGCCAACAGCAGAGTTTTCATTTACTCCTACTAATCCTATGGTCAATGAAGAAGTTAGTTTTACTAATAAAAGCCTGCATGCAACTTCATATCAATGGTCTGCTGAGGGCACTAGTTTTAGTTCTACCGATGAAAATCCAAAGTTTACTTTTGATACCGCTGGTGATTATCAAGTAAAATTAGTAGCCACAAATTCTGCAGGAACCCATCAAATTACGAAACAAGTAACTGTAACTGCAGCTCCTATTGCAGGCTTTAGTTTTTCACCTACCACTCCTGAAATAGGACAAGAAGTCAATTTTACGAATGAGAGTCAACATGCAACTTCATATCAATGGTCTGCTGAGGGCACTAGTTTTAGTTCTACCGATGAAAATCCAAAGTTTACTTTTGATACCGCTGGTGATTATCAAGTAAAATTAGTAGC
>NZ_CANLRG010000010.1 GCF_947493565.1 uncultured Lutibacter sp.
TAAAAAAATAGGAAGGTTTAAAGCCTTCCTAAATTTAATTAACTCAATTTTAATTATCAAACAATTTTTGAAATTTAGTTGTAACCTTCTGTTTGTTCTAATAAAGGATTTCTACCAATCATATCTACTGTAATAGGAAGTTTTAATAAATAACTTTTTGATGATGAAATATAATCGTTGTTATCATATACAAAGCTATCTCCAGCTCTACGTAAATCCCACCATCTTTTACCTTCACCAATAAACTCTTTGTAACGCTCTTCTAAAATTGCATTAGCATTGTCGACTTTTGAACCATTTATATATCCGTGAGTAGCTGATACATAATTATCTCCATATGCTCTTGCTCTAATTTGGTTAATTTCACCCGAAGGATCTTCTCCTAAATGATTTTTTGCTTCAGCTAATAATAATAGTACATCTGCATATCTATAAATAGGTGTATCACTTTCAAAAATTCTTCCACCTGTTCCATCTTCATCACCTAAAAATTTATTAAATATAGCTCCAAAGTAATTTGCAGCATCATAATTTGGATATCCTGCACCATCATTATCATTTGAATATAGGTAAATAAAATTGGTTGCTTTACGACTGTCATCATTATCATCTAATAACACCAACGTTTTTTCTGATGGACCGTATCTATTAGCACCACCTACAGTTGCTCCATTCATTGAATTTCCTTTATCATCAAAGTTTGGATAAATTTCAGTTGATCTACCAACCATATTATTAAAAAAGTTAGTAGCTTCGTTTTCTTTATATTGAATAGCAAAGATGAATTCATTATTATTTTCATTTCCACTACCCCATAAGTTTTCGTAACTGCTTTCTAAAGTAATACCCATAGAAGCAATTTGTTGAAGTGCAGTTTTTGCAGCTGTAAAATCTGCATTACCACCTCCTAGTACATTTCCAGACCAGATATAAACATCTCCTTTTAATGCTAAGGTTGCTGCTTTAGACCAATATACTCTGCTTCCTAACCAAAAACTATTGTCTGATCCGAAAAGCCTTAAAGACTCTTCTATATCAGATTTTATAAGAGTCATAACTTCTGCTTCTGGAGATCTAGCTTTACCTAAGTTTGATGGATCTACAGTTGTTAAAGGTTCTAATACAATTGGTACATCTCCCCAAGTTTTTGTTAATGTGTAATAATAGAATGCTCTAAGTCCATAAGCTTGACCTAATAAATGATTCTTTTCGCTTTCATTAACAAAATCTACTTTTGGCACGTTAATTATAAAATCGTTTAATCTGTGTAGTCTTGTATAAAACCCTCCCCAAGCTCCAAAAGGCGCTGTAGTTGCGTTAAAATTAGACTCAATAAAACTAACATTAGATGGAGACTCAAAAGTTACACCACCCCAAATATCACTTCTTAATTCTCCCAACATCCATAACGCACTGTTACTCCCTCTTAAGGTACCATATAGACCGGTATGTCCTGCTTTTGCGCCCGTTTCTGTATTCCAAAAACCTGCGGCTGTTAATTCACTAGGGCTAAATAATTCAAGTTCACTTTCACAAGAACTAAAAATAACCGTAGCTAATAGTATGTAAATATATTTTTTCATTTTATTTAATTTTAGAATATTAAGTTAAGACCTAATGTTACTGTTCTAGGCATAGGGAATTCTCCATATTGAAAACCACCTACTTCAGGTGAATCACCTGAATAACTTTTAAAGTAATGTAGATTACTTCCTGTTACATACACATTAAGTTTTTGCACAACATCATTAAAATATTTTGTTGGTACACTATAACTAAATGTAATTTCTCTAAGAGCTAAATAATCCCCTTTTTCCCAAAAACGACTACTTGCTGTTCCTCCTCTATAAATATTACTTTGTGCATCTACAAATATAAAACGTGGTAAATCTGTATCAGTATTAGTAGGTGACCAAGAGTTTAATACTTCAATTGGTTGGTTTAAGTTACCTTGCGTTTGTGCCAAACCTTTTCCTCTAATATGATTATGAACCATATGACCAGTAGCAAAATCTGTTTTAATGAATAAGTTAAAGTTTTTATAACTTACACTTGATGTTAAACCACCAATTAAAGTTGGTGTAGCTCTACCAATTATTTTTCTATCTAAACTATTAATTACATTATCACCATTTTGATCTACCCAAGCAACATCTCCTGGAAAACGTTGAGTTGGATTACGTAATAATTCATCTACTCTAGATGCGTGTGCATCAACAGCAGCTTGATCTGCATAAATATAATCTTGCTCGTATGCTACAATATAATCGTTTATACGTTTCCCTTCTTGTAACCCTCCAACATATTCATTTTGTCCTGTTTTAGGGTTGTAAATTTCTGTACCACCTTGTCTGTTTAAATCAAAATCATTGTCAGGTAGTTTAATTGCGTAATTTTTGTTAGTAGAAAATGAAGCTCCTATATTCCAAGTGATTTCTTCTTTTCTAATTACATCGGCATTTACTTCCAATTCGAAACCTTTATTTCTTAGCGTTCCATTGTTTGTTAATATACCACTAAACCCTGTCCAGTATGGTAAGGTTAAATTTGCTAATTTCCCTTTAACATCTCTTGAATATACATCTGTAATAAAGTTAAGTCTGCCGTCTAAAAATGATATATCTAAACCAGCATTAAAAGTTGTTGAACTTTCCCAAACAAGGTTTAAAGTAGGTAATCCTGTATTTGCATAACCTGTTTGACCATTATAAACACCTTGCGATCCATAAGATCCAAAAACACCATAATTACTAAGTACATCTTGGTTTCCGTTAGAACCATAACTTAATCTTGGTTTTAATTTAGAAACAAATTTGCTAATTGGTGAGTCTTGTATAAAGTCTTCGTTATGAGCATTCCACCCAACAGATAAACTTGGGAAAACTTCAAATTTTTCATTTCCAATTCTAGAAGTACCATCACGTCTAAAAGTTGCAGATAAAAGATATCTACTATCAAAATCATATAATAATCTACCAAAAGTAGATACCAGTGCATATTCTGTTTCAAAACTATATGCATCAGTTGGCTCCGCACCAGCGTTTAATGTTTCAATTAAATCTGTAGGTGAACCCTTTGTTGCAGCACTTGAATAAAATTTATTTTCTTTAAAATACTCTGCACCAACCAAGGCATTAAAACTATGATTTCCAATAGACTTAGTGTAATTTAATGTCCCTGTTAATTGAGTTACTAAATCTCTTCTTAAGCTAGTTGAAGCATTTCGTGATGTGTTTAATGGGTTTGTACTTGCCCCAGTAGTATATGCTCTATTAAAACTCTCGTTATGGTTGTTAATAGTAGTATGACTACCTTGCACAGATGCTTTTAAGTTTTCTAAAATATCCCAATCAAGACTAACTGTAGCAGCTAAACGTTGTTCTAAATTTTTTCTAATAAACTTATCTTGATAGTATAATGGGTTTCCAAAACCTTGATTTGTTCCTGGACTTAAAATATCAGATAATGTACCGTCTAGATTATTATCATACGTTCTAGAAGTTGGTGCTTGCCCTTGAAATCTTCTAAACACAGTATCATCTCCTCCAAGTGGACTTAAACTTAAATTAGAGTGAGAATATAAAACACTAGAGTTAACTTATACATTCTTTACAACCTCATAAGATCCAGTAAATTTACCTGAATATCTTTTAAATCCAGAACCTAGAATTAATCCGTCGTTATCTAATATACCTAAACCAAGGTAATAAGTACCTTTTTCATTACCGCCATCAAAAGATAAATAATGATCTTTAGATGCACTGTCTTGGTAAATATTTTTACTTACATCGTTATCTAAGTATAAAATTTCTTTGCCTGGGTTTAGCGGGTCAGCTACAGTTTTCCAACCTGGCTGATTTAATAAATATTGATTATCAGCAGTTAAAAACTGAGTTGTAAATGCTGAAGTTGTTGTGTTATTTCCAGTTGAAAAAGCAGTTGCTCCATTATTTAAAAACCCTGAATCAAAATTTGTTCTTCCAGTTACTTCAGTATAATTAGCTACAGCTTGTCTGTTGTAAGTAATAAAGTCCGCTGCACCTAAATATTCCATATCAGCCCTTTCGTGGTTTACACTATACTTATATTTATAAGAAATAGAAGATCTACCTACTTTACCTGTTTTTGTTGTTACTAAAATAACACCATTTGCAGATCTAGCTCCATAAATAGCAGTTGCCGCAGCATCTTTTAATACTTCAATAGATTCAATATCATCAGCATTTAAAGCGTAAAACGATCCTGGAACACCATCAATTAAAATTAAAGGAGAACCTCCTCCACCAAATGTTGTTCCTCCACGTAAAATAATAGAAGGTGTAGAACCTGGTTGACCAGTATTGTTGGTAACTCGTAAACCAGCAACTTGCCCTTGTAAAGCTGTTGCCGCGTTTGACCGTGTCGAAGTCTCTAACACTTGTGTGTCAAGCTTTGAAATAGAAGTTGTTAGTGTGGTTCTAGCTTGTGAACCATATCCAGTTACAATTACCTCGTCTAACACGTTAGAATCTTCGCTCAATGTAACATTAATTAATGTTGCATTAGCTACTTTAATTTCTTGTGTTTTATATCCTACGAAACTAAAAACAAGAACATCTCCTGTTTTAACATTTATAGAATAGTTTCCGTCAAAATCACTATTAACACCTGTCACTGTACCTTTAATTAGGACACTTGCTCCAGGCAGCGGTTGATTGCTGCTATCTGTGATTGTTCCACTTATGACCTTCTCTTGTCCTGTTGCGGATAAGCCATAGATCATAAAAACAAGCATTATAACATACTTTTAAATAATTTGTACTTCATAGTTAAGTTAGTTTTATGTATTACATAAGGCAATATTATAATAAAATATTTAAATTTCCAAAGAAAAAAATGCATATGTATAACATAATAAAATTATTAGATTGTTTTTATAATGGTTTTAGTATAGATTATAAAATACTGTATATTATAGTTTATAAAGTTTTTGATATATTTTGTCAATAAATTTAAAATGCATAATATTGCATATGTAATACATAATACTTTTTTATTATATGGAAGTGAATAATTTAATAGCAGCTACATATGCACCTATGCATATTGATGGTTCCTTGAATGTTAATATTATTAAATCTTATAGCGAATTTTTGATAAAAAATAAAGTTGAAGGAGTTTTTATGAATGGCTCCACTGGAGATTTTGTTTCATTAACTACAGAGGAGCGGAAACAAATTACACTAGCATGGTCAAAAACTAAATCCTCAAATTTATATTTAATAGATCACGTAGGAGATCCTAGTTTAAAAGTAGCTAAGGATTTAGCTGCACATGCTTCTAACAAAGTTGATGCTATAGCAGTACTAGCACCATTTTACTTTAAGTTAAATAGTGTACAAAAGTTAGTAGAATATTGTAAAGAAGTAGCAGCAAGTGCTCCAAATTTACCTTTTTATTATTATCATATACCATTATTGAGCGGTGCTAATTTAAATATGTTAGAATTTTTAAAATTAGCTTCTAATCAAATTCCAAATTTAAAAGGTATTAAGTTTACAAATAACAACTTAATTGATTATTTACAGTGTAAAAATTTCCAAGGTGGTAAATACAATATTTTATTTGGATTTGATGAAATTTTTATTTCAAGCTTATCGTTAGGTGCTACAGGATGGGTTGGAAGTACTTACAATCATATAGCTCCAATTTATTATAAGATTAAAGAGCTGTTTGAATTTGGAAAAATCGCAGAAGCTTCAGAACTGCAATCTAAAGCTATTCGGTTTGTTCAAATACTAGATGAAAAAGGAGGTTTTAATGGAGTTGGAAAGGGGTTTATGAAAACTTTAGGGATTGATTGTGGTCCAAGTAGGTTTCCACACAGTACTCCAACTAAAAAAGTTTATGAAGAAATTAAGTATGAACTTGATCAATTAGGAATATTGGATTATTTAAGTAAATAACGTTTTAAATTTTCAAGTTAATTTTAAAAAACGAGAGGTCTATTTGGTGTTGGATGCAACTAAATAAACCTCTCGTTTTTATTGAAAATTCTTAGTTTAAATACATTTTAAAAATCTTCAAAAAATAAATTAATTTTTAAATTGATTAACGTATAATATTAGTAAAAGTGTTATAGTGTATTTTGTTATGGCTTCATTAATTATTTATAATAGTTAACTGCAAATAATATCAATTTCAAAATAAAAGAAAATATAACAGTTAAGATTTAAAGGTGGCGTTTAAAACCCTATCAAAATGAGGTTCTAAATGTTGTCTCATACCTTTTCTAAACCCTTTTAAATTGTCTTCTTTTAAATAATTTAGAAGCTCCCTATGAGTAACAAATTTTTTAGAGTATTTATAACTATCATAGTTTTTTAATTTGTGCTCATGAAAATACTGAAATACAGGTAGTAGTAAATTTTGAAATCTTTGTAATGTGTTATTTCCAGACATTTCATATAGTTTTCCATGGAAAGCAATTTCGGCATCTAAACTAAATATTGCGGTATCAGTATTGTCTTTTTCCATTTGTGTAACAATAGCATCTAGTTCAATCAAATCCTCTTCGGTTTTTCTTTCAAATAATAATTCAATCATTCCCATTTCTAGAATTAAACGAAGTTCAAATATGTCTTTTAACATTTCTGCTCCAAGTAAATTTGAATCTAGTGCTTTTTCAATATTTAAAATTATGTCAGGTTCTGTCAAAACCATGCCTTTATGTTTTTTAGACTCAATAATACCAATGGTTCTAAGCCTTAAAAGTGCCTCTCTTACCACTGTTCTACTTACTCCTAAAGCTTCGGCAAATTCCAATTCTTTTGGAATAGAATCACCTATTTTCAGTTTATTTTCTTTAAAAAAATCTATTAGGCGTATTTCAACTTTATCAACTAATGATAAATTTTTTAAGGGTTCTAATTTTGTTAAATATTTCATTAAATATAAATTGGTGAGTATGAATTTGTTTGAATTCAAAAGCAACAGCTAATGTAATAACAAAAATTCAAAAATAATAATTTTAGTTTCTTTCAAATATATATAAAAAAAACTATATTTGTATTATGTTATACATAAAAAAATGAAAAAATATTCAAATTTATATAAAGATACATTATTGAAAAATGTTATTCCTTTTTGGGAAAAAAACTCAATTGATACGGTTAATGGAGGTTATTTTACTTGTTTAGATGATGAAGGTAAAGTTTATGATTCCGATAAATTTATGTGGCTTCAAGGAAGGCAAGCTTGGTTATTTTCTATGCTCTATAATAAAGTTGAAAAAAATAATAAATGGCTTGAAATAGCTAAAATTGGTGTTGATTTTATATGTAAACATGGGATGGATAGTAATGGTAATTTTTATTTTTCAACTACTTGTGATGGTAAACCATTAGTGCAACCATACAACATTTTTTCAGATTGTTTTGCCGCAATGGCTTTTAGTCAATATGCGATAGCTACAGGAGATGAGAAAATAAAAGAACTTGCAAAACAAACTTATAGAAACATATTAAAAAAGAAAAAAAATCCAAAAGGGGTATATGAAAAAACAACCAATGCAAGACCTTTAAAAAATTTTGCGTTACCTATGATCTTATCTAATTTAGTTTTAGAATTAGAAGATGTTTTAGAAAAAGAAGAAGTTGAAGACACAATAGATTTTAGTATTCGAGAGGTTATGGATGTTTTTAGAGATAAAAACTCTGGTTTAATCTATGAATTTGTTGGCTTAGATGGAACACATGAAGATAGTTTTAATGGGCGTCTTTTAAATCCAGGACATGGTATAGAAGCTATGTGGTTTATGATAGATATTGGTGTTAGAAGGAATGATGATAATTTAATTAAAAAGGCTACAGATACAATTTTAAAAATTTTAGAATATAGTTGGGATACAAAGTATGGAGGAATCTTTTATTTTATGGATGCCTATGGCAAACCTCCACAACAATTAGAATGGGATCAAAAATTATGGTGGGTTCATTTAGAAACATTAGTGGCGCTTAGTAAAGCTTATGAACATACTAGAAGAGAAGAATTAATAACTTGGTATGAAAAAGTACATGATTATACTTGGTCACATTTTTCTGATTCAAAAAATGGAGAATGGTTTGGATATTTAAATAGACAAGGAGAAGTTTTATTAAATTTAAAAGGAGGTAAATGGAAAGGATGTTTTCATGTTCCTAGAGCTATGTTTCAATGTTGGAAATCATTTGAAAAAATTGAAACATCAATTAAAACAAATAAATAGCAGTGTGATTTTACGCAGTATTTAAAAATTAATTTAGCTTTTAAAAAAACTAAAACATTTAAAAATGGAATCTAAAATTAGGCCATATATTTTAGCAGAAACAAATTGGAAATTTGTTAAAAATGAGAATTTTAAAGTTGCTGTTTTACCTTGGGGTGCTACAGAAGCTCATAATTATCATTTGCCATATGCTACAGATAATTTTCAAGCTACATATATTGCTGAAGAAGCAGCTAAAATTGTTTGGGAAAATAATGAAAAAGTAATTGTTTTACCTACAATTCCTTTTGGTGTAAATACTGGACAAATGGATATTTCGTTATGTATAAATATGAACCCATCTACACAATATGCAATTTTAAAAGATATTGTTCAAGTCTTAAATAATCAAAATATTGAAAAGTTGGTAATTGTAAATTCACATGGAGGAAACAACTTTAAACAAATTATTAGAGAACTAAGTTTAGAATTTCCAAAAGTATTTATATGCTCACTAAATTGGTGGCAAGTCGAAAATGCAAATAAATATTTTGAAACCCCAGGTGACCATGCAGGTGAATTAGAAACATCAGTAATGTTGCATATTAAACCAAACTTAACACTGCCTCTTGAACAAGCAGGAAACGGAAATGAAAAAAAGTTTAAAATTGTTGGACTAAGAGAAGGGTGGGTGTCTGCTCAAAGACAATGGGGTAAAATAAGTAACGACACTGGAGTTGGAAACCCTCAAAAAGCAACTAAAGAGAAAGGAGCTAAATTTTTAAAAATTGTAACTCAAAAAGTAGCAAATTTTTTAGAAGAACTTTCAAAAACTGATTTAGATAAAATGTATGAATAATTTAATATGTATAAAACTTTTAAAATGAATAAAATATCCTTACTACTAATTTCAATATGCTTATTGAGTTGTAATTTAAAAAAGCAAAATGAAACACATAAAGAAGAAATTGAAAAGGAAACATTAGTATTTCAAGATTTATTTAATGCTTCTATGAATGAAAATGTAGAATGTTATAGAATTCCTTCAATTGTTACTGCTCCAAATGGAGATTTAATTGCTTCAATAGATGAGCGAGTTCCTGGTTGTGGAGATTTAAAATGGAGTAAAGACATTAATATTATTGTTAGAAGAAGTTCTGATAATGGTAAAACTTGGTCTGAAATTGAAACTGTTGTAGATTTTCCCTATGGAAAATCAGCCTCAGACCCTTCTATGATTGTTGATAGTGTTACCAATGAAATATTTCTTTTTTATAATTATATGGATTTAGATGCTGAAAAAGACATCTATTATTTACATGTTGTAAAAAGCTCCGATAATGGTAAAACTTGGAGTGACCCAACTGATATTACAAGTCAAATTGCAAAACCTGAATGGCATAATGATTTTAAATTTATAACTTCAGGCAGAGGAATTCAAACCAAAACAGGTAAATTATTGCATACAATGGTAAATTTAAATAGTGGACTGCACGTATTTGGAAGTGATGATCACGGAAAAACTTGGTATTTTATTGATGTGCCTATTCAACCAGCAGATGAATCTAAAATAATAGAACTTGCAGACGGAACTTTAATGATAAATGCCAGAGTAAATGGAAAAGGTCTACGTTATGTGCATACTTCAACAGATGAAGGCCTAACTTGGCAAACCAACGCAGCCCCAGAATTAATTGACCCAGGTTGTAATGCCAGTATTATTCGCTATACTGCTATTGAAGATGGTTATAAAAAAAACAGATTACTTTTTTCAAATGCAAAAATGGAAAAAGGAAGAAAAAATATGACCGTTAGAATAAGTTACGATGAAGGAAAAACTTGGAGCGAAGGAAAAACTATTTATGCTGGCTCATCTGCTTATTCATCTCTAACCATTCTAAAAAATGGAGATATAGGGTTGTTTTTTGAACAAGATGAATATACCAAAAATCCATTTGTAAGTTTTTCTTTAGAATGGCTAACCGATGGAAAAGATACTTTAAGTCCATAAATTTTAATAATCCATTGTTTTTAAATTATAAAAAGCATAGGTCATGAATTCAAAAAAAATGAAATACTTTATTGTTATTTTGGCTTTTGTTATTTCATCCATTTGTAAAAGTCAAACTATTAAAGTAGCCTGTATTGGAGATAGTGTTACATATGGCTATGGTATAGAAAATAGAGAAAATAATAGCTATCCAGCTCAATTACAACAATTATTAGGTGCTAATTATAAAGTAGCTAATTTTGGTTTTTCTGGAGCTACTATGTTAAAAAAAGGCCACAAACCATATTGGGATAAAGAAGTTTTTAAAAAATCATTAGAATTTGAACCAACTATTGTAATTATACATTTAGGATTAAACGACCAAGGGAATAACAATTGGCCACAACATAAAAAAGAGTTTGAAAGCGATTATTTAGATATGATTGCTACCTATAAAAATCTCCCTTCCAAACCGACTGTTATTATTTGTAAAATGACTCCTACTTTTTCTGGACATCATTGGTTTGAAGAAGGAATGAGAGAAAGTTTTAAAGAAATTCAAACTAAAATTGAACAGATTGCTGTTAAAGCTAATGTTAAAGTTATTGATTTACACGAACCCTTATATCGTTTTCCTGAATATTTTCCAGATGATTTGCATCCGACAAAAGAAGGTGCTAAAATAATTGCAAAAAAAGTTTATAGTGCTATTTCAGGTAATTATAGCGGTTTAAAAGTGCCTTTATTATATGGTGAAAACATGGTATTACAGAGAAATAAAACTATAAATTTCCAAGGAACAGCCAATTATAATGATAAGATCACGATTGAATTTAACAACAAAGTAAAAACGACAATAACTGACTTTAATGGAAATTGGAAATTAGCTTATGAGCCAATGCAAGCAGGTGGTCCATTTCCTTTAAAAATTACTTCACCAAACACCTCAAAAAGTATTGAAAAAGTATTTGTTGGTGAAGTTTGGCTAGCTTCTGGACAATCTAATATGGATTTTAAGGTGCAATCAATGGAAAGTGCTGCAACGGTTTTAAAAGATTCTTTAAATAAAAATGTTTTCTTGTTTTCAATGGATGGAAAAGCTTTGTCTAGTCAGAAATTTACAGAAGATGAACTTTTAAATTGCAATGCAACCAATTATTTTGAATCATCTGGCTGGCAAAAAACAACAACTAAAAATCTTGAAAATTTTTCAGCAGTTGCATATACCTTTGCTTATAATCTTCAAAAAAAAATAAATATTCCAGTTGGTATTATTTGCAATGCTATTGGCGGCTCTCCCATTCAAAGTTGGATTAGCAGAGAAACTATGGAGCAAACACATGCAACAGTAGATTTGCTAAACGATACACATTTAAATCCGCTTGTTGATAGCTGGGTTGCTAAAAGAATTGTGTTAAATATGAAGAACGAAAAAAATACAAACATAAAAGCAAGACATCCTTATCAACCTACCACCTTATTTGATGCTGGAATAATGCCTATTAAGAATTATGGAATAAAAGGTGTTATTTGGTATCAAGGTGAATCGAATGCAGAACAACCTGAATTACATTCCAACTTGTTTAAATTATTAGTAAAAGATTGGCGGTTTCATTTTAAAAATCCTGAATTACCTTTTTATTTTGTACAATTAAGCAGTATTGAAAGACCAACTTGGGGAGCATTTAGAGATTCACAAAGAAGATTATTAGAAATACCAAATACAGGAATGGCTGTTTCTTTAGATGTTGGCAATAAAACAGATGTACATCCAAAAAAGAAATGGGTTGTAGGTGAACGCTTGTCAAAAATTGCACTTCATAAAAATTATAATTTCTCAAACGAATTTTCAGGACCACTACTCGATTTTGTAAATGTAAAAGGAAACAAATTACAGGTTTATTTTAAACATGCCGAAGGATTAACAACTTCAAATGGAGAAAAAGTAACCGATATTTTTATTGCTAATTCAGAGAAGTTATTTGTGCCTGCAAAAGCTAAAATTAATAAAAATATATTAGAAGTTTGGTCTTCAGAAATTAAAAATCCGAGGTATGTAAAATATGGCTATACACCATTTACAAAAGGAAACTTAATAAATAAACAAGGTTTACCAGCATCTACATTCTCAAATCTAGTAGAATAATCTAAAATTAAATAAAATGAAATTTAAATCTTTTTTTTTAGTATCAGTTTTACTAGTCACAAGTACTATTTTTGCACAAAAATTTGAAAATTTAGCACAAACTCCACCAATGGGATGGAATAGTTGGAACAGTTTTCAATGTGAAAATGTAAATGAAACAGTAATTAAAGAAATGGCAGATGCCATGGTTGAAAATGGCTTAAAAAATGCTGGTTATGAATATATTGTAATTGATGATTGCTGGCAGATTGGGCGTGATAAAGATGGTTATATTATTGTAGATAAAGAAAAATTTCCTTCTGGAATTAAAAGTTTAGCAGATTATATTCACTCAAAAGGACTAAAATTTGGGATTTATTCAGATGCTGGAACAAAAACCTGTGCTGGTCGCCCTGGAAGTAAAGGCTTTGAATTAGAAGATGCAAAAACGTATGCTAAATGGGATGTGGATTATTTAAAGTATGATTGGTGTTTTACTGAAGGCCAAGATGCTAAAATTTCTTATAAAAAAATGCGTGATGCTTTATATAAAGCTGGCAGACCAATTGTTTTTAGTATGTGCGAGTGGGGCGAAAACAAACCTTGGGAATGGGCAAAAAACGTAGGACATTTATGGAGAACTACACTAGATATTGATATGAAAGGTAGATTTGATGGAGATGTTTGGGACAATCATATCGGTTGGACAAATATTGTAGATATGCAGGTTGGATTAGAAAAATATGCCGGACCAGGACACTGGAACGATCCCGATATGTTAGCTGTTGGAAATAATGATATGCCACAAAATGAAGCCAGAGCCCATTTTAGTATGTGGTGCATGTTAGCAGCTCCGCTTATGGCAGGAAACGATTTAAGAGCAATGTCTATAAACGATCAAGATATTTTAACAAATAAAGCTTTAATTGCTGTAAATCAAGATATTTTAGGTAAACAAGGCTTTAAGATTGAAGATTTTGGAAATTTTGAAATTTGGCAAAAACCCTTAGAAAATGGTGATATTGCAATTTGTTTGTTTAATAGAGACATTACTAATAAAAAATATAAAGTAAATTGGTCTACCATTAAAATTAAAGGTTTTTCTGGTAATTATCAGGTAAAAGATCTTTGGAAAGATAAAGTTATTGGATCTAGTAACAAAGAATTTACTATAGAAATACCTAGCAGAGATGTTGTTGTTTTTAGATTAATTAGAACATAAGATTCTCTCAGCATGCGTCTTTTTTTATTCAACTTTTTGTTTATAGTTATTGGTAGCTTCGGAACTATATTTAGTTTAAATACTTGTACAACAATTGAATCTGATAGTACAACTTTACAAGTAAAATATCCAATTATTCCATCGCCTCAAGAAATTAGTTATGGTGAAACTGAAATTTCTTTTAAAACTATTACATTTTCAAATACAGTTTTTGAATCTGAAACGAACAAATTAGTTGCTTTTTTTAAAGAAAATGGTATTGAAGTATCTAATAATGGTTTAAAAATTAACTTCATTAAACAAAACATTGCGAAAAACAATAGTGAAGAAGCTTACAAAATTCAAATAAATTCAGAAATTACAATAACTGCAAATACTGGAAAGGGTGCATTTTATGCCATTCAAACTTTAAAACAAATTTTCAGGAAAAATAACAATAAAGGTGAATTCCCTACACTAACTATTACCGATTGGCCAGCATTTAAAATTCGTGGATTTATGCATGATACTGGAAGAAACTTTCAGTCAGTTGCACAATTAAAAGAGCAAATAGAAGTCCTTTCAAACTATAAATACAATATTTTTCATTGGCATTTAACAGACGATCCTGCGTGGAGATTGGAAAGTAAATTATATCCGCAATTGCAAGATGAAAATGCAACAACCAGACAAAAAGGAAAGTTTTACACACAAGAAGATTTTAAAGAAATTGTGGCTTTTTGTAAAGAAAGACATATTACTGTAATTCCAGAGTTTGATATACCAGGGCATTCTAGAGCCTTTAGAACAGCCTTAGGTTTTGAATCTATGCGAGACAAACAAGCATTACCTGTTTTATTAGCTCTTTTTAAAGAATTAATGAGTTTAACAACTCCAGAAGATATGCCATATATTCATATTGGAACCGATGAAGTACGTAATAAAGAAGAGTATGTTTCAAAAGCGTTTATTTTAGAAATTATGAACTTTATCAAACCCAACAATAGAGAATTAATTGTTTGGAAAGAAGGTATTGAAATAGCCGAAGATTCAACATCAATAAATCAACTTTGGGCACAACATGCACCTAGAAAAGGACATCGATTTATAGATTCTAGAGCAAATTACATCAATCATTTAGATCCATTTGCAGGAATGTCTCGCTTATTTTTTCAGCAACCCTGTAGGCAACCACAAGGAGATAAAATTGCTTTAGGCGGCATTTTATGTGCGTGGCCAGATAATAATGTAGCACATGAAAGAGACATTTTAAAACAAAACCCTATATATCCATCAATGGTATTTTATTCGGATGCTATTTGGAAAGGACGTACAAAAAATTACAAAGAGTATTGGGCAAAATTACCAAAACAACACACAAAAGAGTTTAACGATTTTAAACAGTTTGAAGAAAAAGTAATTGCGCATAGAGATTTATTTTTTGAAGGAAAGGAATTTCCTTATGTAGCACAGACTAATATTAATTGGAAAATTATTGGTCCTTTTAACCATCATGGAGATTTTAACACTACTTTTGAAGTAGAAAACAACATAAAATTGGGCTACAAAACTGAAGGTAAAACTTTTACTTGGAACGATTCTATTGTTGGCGGTACTATTCATTTAAAACATTTTTTCGGATTTCCATCATTTACAGATAAAAATAGTGGAACGTATTATGCATATTCAGAAATTTATTCGCCAAAAGATCAAGTTCAAGATTTCTGGATTGGTTTTCAAGGTTGGTCGCGTTCTGGAGGAAGACGTATTGGTCCATTTCCAAATATTGGAAAGTGGCATACCACCAATCCTAAAATTTGGGTAAACAAACAAGAAATTGAACCTCCCGTTTGGAAACAACCAAATTTAGCAACCAAAACTGATGAAATACCATTTATAGATGAAGATTATTTTTATAGAAATCCTACTAAAGTAAATCTTAAAAAAGGATGGAATACCATATTATTAAAAATTCCTCACGGAGAAAACTCTTGGAAATGGATGTTTACTTGTATTCCCATTAATATTAATGAATTGGGTATTAAGGAAGTAAAGGATTTAAAATTTAGAACAAATTAATAAATTATTTTATGAAAAAATACATTCTCCTATTAGTTGTTTTTTGTTTAACAATTAACAGTTATTCTCAAAAAAAATATTCAGAACATTATTACAAAAGGTATGAACTTTTTAAAAGTGAAGCTGATACAAAAAATGAGATCGTTTTTTTAGGAAACAGTATTACGGAGGGTGGCGACTGGAAAGGTCTATTTCCAACTATAAATGCTGTAAACCGTGGAATTAGCGGAGACGTAACCGATGGTATTTTAAATAGATTAGATGAAGTACTTTCTTCTCAACCTAAAAAAATATTCATACTGATTGGAACAAACGATTTGGCAAGAGGGAACAATACGAAGCATGTAATTGAAAATTGCAAAAAAATAATTGAACATATTCTTCAAAACTCTATAGAAACTGAGTTATATATTCAAAGTTTATTGCCTGTAAATCCAATGATTGGAGAAAAATTTTATGGACATAAAAATAAACAACAAGAAATTAAACAAGTTAATTCACATTTAAAAAGTTTAGCAAATACATTTAATTTGGTTTATATAAACCTTTATAAGTCATTTAGAAATTCTAAAGGTTTTTTAAAGCCTAAATTTACTTATGATGGATTACATTTATCGGATAAAGGGTATAAAAAATGGAGAAATAAAATAAGAAAACATGTACTATAGATGAATTTTAATAAATGTTATATGTTGTACATAATACATTTTTTGATATATTTGTATTTCATCTAAATAAATATAAAAGAGTTACTTAGAATATGAGATTGCCAAAGATTTTTACAAGTTTAGTATTTAGCATATTTTTAATGTCAATATGTAATTCTCAAACACAAAATATATTTTCATTTACCAATGAAATAGATATTCCAAATACTAAAGGTTTAAATGGCTCTTTTATAGGAGTGCATAATGATGTATTAATACTTGCCGGAGGAACCAATTACCCTGATAAACCTGTATGGGAAGATGGCGTTAAAAAATGGTATGATGTAATTTATGTTTTAGAGAAAACAGTAGATGCTTCTAAATGGTATAAAGTATCTTTAAAACTTCCTAGACCATTGGCTAATGGAGTTTCAATCACTACATCAAAAGGAGTTTTATGTATTGGAGGTGATAATGAAAAAGGAATTTATAACGAAGTGTTTTTTCTTAAGTGGAATAAAGAAAGGAAAACGGTTGAAATAGAATTTTTACCTCCAATGCCCATTCCTTTGTCAAATATGGGAGGAAGTGTTGTTGGAGACTTGGTTTATCTTGTAGGTGGGCAACAGTTAAAAGATCAAAAATCTACATCAAAATTTCTTTCTTTTAGCTTGTCTTCTTCTATTATTAAAAAAGCATATACATGGGAAATACTTCCAAATTTTCCTGGAAAAGGTAGGATCCAGCCTGTGGTAGTAGGGCAAAGTAATGGACATCAAAATTGCTTGTATGTTTTTAGTGGGTTATATGTAAATCCTACAGCAAAAACTAAGTATGAAATGTTATCTGATGTGTATGAATATGATCCTCATAAAATTAAATGGACAAAGAAAAAATCAATTCCAAGTAATTTAACCCCAGGAATAAAAAAAGGTTATTTAGCTGCTGCGCCTGCAATTAAAAATGGAGATTCGCATATTCTTATTTTTGGAGGTGCTGGAGGAGAAAGGCAATTCTTATCAGAAAGAATATCAATAATAGAAGAAATAAACACATTAAAAGAAAATAAAGATCAAACTTTAGAAAATAAATTACAACAACTTGAAATCAAATCTAAAGAACTTTTAAAAAACACCTCATTTTCTAAAACAATTTGGGTTTATCACACCATTACCGATACTTGGGTAAAGAAGGGTGAATTAGATGATGAAACTCAAATTGTAACACAAGCTGTAAAATGGAGAAATAATATTATAATTCCTGGAGGTGAAATAAGCCCTGGAATTAGAACCAATAAAGTTAAAGTTTTAACTTTTAAACCTTATAAAGCTAGTTTTGGTATAGTAAATTATCTTACTTTAATACTCTATTTATCTTTGATGATTTTTATGGGGTGGTTTTTTTCACGAAGAAATAATACCACTAACGATTATTTTTTAGGAGGAGGACGTATACCTTGGTGGGCAGCTGGGTTAAGTATTTATGCAACTATGCTAAGCGCAATAACTTATTTATCGCAACCAGCACTTGCCTATTCATTTGATTGGCAAGCTTATTTAGGTTATTTTTCAATTTTATTAATTGTACCCATAATTATAACTTTTTATCTACCATTTTTTAGAAAGCTGAATTTAACTACAGCTTATGAATATCTTGAAAAAAGATTTAATGTAACGATAAGAATTTTTAGTAGCTCAACATTTGTTTTATTTCAATTAGTAAGAATGGGAGTTGTTGTTTACTTACCAGCTCTAGCATTGTCAACTGTAATGGGTATGGATATTTATTTAGCAATAATTGTAATGGGTGTTTTGGCAATACTCTATACTTATATGGGGGGGATTGAAGCTGTTATTTGGACAGATGTTGTACAAGTTATAGTGCTAATTTTAGGGTTAATTGCAGGGTTGGTATTTATTGTTATTGAAGTTGGCGATATTGGCTATATTTTTAAAGTGGCGGTTGAAGATAGCAAGTTTAAAATGATTGATTTTAGATTTAGTTTTACTGAAATTGTTACTTGGTCTCTTTTTTTAGGTTCATTTGCTTTAAATTTTTCATCTTATACAACAGATCAAGCAGTAGTTCAGCGATATATGACAACCTCTAATGAAAAAGAGGCTAGAAAAAGTATATGGTTAAATGGTATCATTGCAATACCTTTTGGAATATTAATTTTTGGAATGGGAACTTTTTTATATGTATATTTTAAAGAGCACCCAGAGTTTTTAACAGTTGGAATGCAAAACGATAGTGTTTTTCCATTATTTATAACAAATCATTTACCTCCAGGAGTTGCAGGGTTAGTTATTGCTGGAATATTTTCAGCATCAATGTCTAGTTTAGATAGTAGTATGCATACGGTATCAACAGTAGTTACTATTGATTATTATAAGCGATTTTCAAAATCATATTCAGACAGTAAAGGGTTAATATTAGCAAAATATATTACGCTAATTGTTGGTGTTTTTGGAACAGTAATAGCTTGTTTAATGGCTGCTTTTCCAGTAAAATCAATATTTTTCTTTTTTCAAGAAATAATTGGGCTATTTGGAAGTGCAATTTCCGGGATATTTATCTTAGGGATTTTTATAAAAAAATCAAACTGGATAGGCGCCTTAATTGGAGCAGTATTGAGCATTATAGTATTAGTAATAATTAAATATAATACCCCTTTAAATTTCTATATTTATCCATTAATAGCTATACCTACTTGTGTTATTACTGGTTTTATGTTTAGTTTATTTTTTCCAATTAAACAAAATAATATTAGTAATTTAGTTTATCAAAAAAATGTGAAATAGAATAAGGAATCACATGAAGAATAAGTATTTTATCATCTTATTATTTTTTTTATTAATTGCTTGTGAAACAAAAAATAACAAACAACAATCTAATTCGGAAAATGATTTAGAAATAGAAAATAAAAATCATCCTTCAGAAAGCCCTATAATGGGATGGGCAAGTTGGAATAATTATAGGGTAAATATTAGTGAAGATATCATAAAATCTCAAGCAGATGCCATGGTAACATCTGGACTTAAGGATATTGGATATACTTATATTAATATTGATGATGGGTTTTTTGGAGGTAGAGACAAAAATGGAAATGTATTAGCCCATAAGAAAAGATTTCCAAATGGGATGAAATCACTTGCGAGTTATATTAAATCAAAAGGGTTAAAAGCAGGTATCTATTCTGATGCAGGTATAAACACTTGTGCTTCATACTGGGATAAAGATACTATTGGTGTTGGTATGGGACTTTATGGACATGATAAGCAAGATTTAAATTTATATTTAAAAGAATGGAATTATGATTTTATAAAGATAGATTGGTGTGGTGGTGATTGGTTAGGACTTGATGAACAAAGTAGATATACAGAAATAGGGAACATTATAAAATCAATAAAACCAAATGCTATTTATAATATATGTAGGTGGAAATTTCCAGGTAAATGGGTGTCTCAAATAGCTGATTCTTGGAGAATTTCAGGTGATATTGATAATAATTTTGAATCAATTTTAAATATAATTGATTTAAATGCTGATTTGTGGATGTATAGTTCGAAAGGACATTATAATGATATGGATATGTTACAAATTGGTAGAGGGATGACTTATGAAGAAGATAAAGCTCATTTTTCTATGTGGTGTTTAATGCATTCTCCTTTATTGTTGGGAAATGATTTAACTCAAATGTCTGAAAAAACTATTAAAATAATTACAAACGAAGAAATTATTGCGCTTAATCAAAGCTCATTTGTTTATCAAGCAAGGAGAATTATTGATTATGGTGAATTAGAAGTTTGGGCTAAACCACTAATTTCTACAGTTAGCGGTCATGTTGCTGTTGGCTTATTAAATAGATCTAATACAATGGATACTATTTCTTTTAATTTAAATTCGATAGGAATTGATGCTTCAAAAGGATATTTAACAAAAGATTTATGGACAAAAAAAGAATATTCAAGATCAATAAAAGAACAAATTAAAATGGAAGTGCCTTCTCATGGTATTGTAGTGTTAAAAATAGAAGGAGAGTCACTTCCTTTTAATGTCTTTCAATTTAAAGATAAAAAGAATATACCTTAAAATAAAATCATTTTAAGGTATACTCATATTTCAAAATTGCAGCATTATCAAATGTCTATTCTGAAATTACAAAGGTTTGAAGCATATTTTTACTTAAAGCATTTGGAACTTCTGAAATAAGAGCATATTTTCCTTTTTCTAGAGTAGCTGTAAAATAGCCTATACTACCAGCGGGCATATCATTAACGCCTCCTAAAAAAGTAATATGAGATGGGGCAGGTTCTATTAAGCCTTCTGGATTAGCCCAATTCATCCAATGCTCTAACTTATCTATATCTGCGTTTTCTTCTAATTTTACAAGATGTATATCATGTCCTACAAAATTTTCATGTACAATTTGATCTTTAAAGTAAACTGAAAAAGTATGTTTACCCGAACTAATGGTGTCGTTAATAACTATTCCATCTGTACTAGAAATATTAATTGAAATGTCAGCTTTAGGTTCTTTATAACCAGAATCATTATTTGTTACAACAAGATCTTTAGTCATACCCATTGAGGTATGAAATACACCATTTTCCATTTTTACATAACATTCAATAATGTATTTGCCTTGCTTTAAATTTAAATTGGTAATACTCACTTGATTTGGTGATAATAGACCAGATCCACCAACAAATATAACATCATTAAACCATTCTGGAAGTTTTGAAAACTCAGCATAACCTTCTTCTGTTTTTCCTTCCATTATTAGTTTCATAGCATTATCAAATACAGGTGCTATAAAATTTTCAGCATCTTCTGAAGTCTTCCCTTCAGGATATTTATCAATAAGAAAAAAGTGTGTTTGAGGAGATGAATTTTTATAACGAAATGTATTCCAGCCAGAAGAAATTGTATCTGGCATTTGAAAATCCATATTTTCAGTTAAAATTTCTACTACTTTTTCTTTTTCAATTTTTTCTTTTTCAATATTCGTTTCAGATTGTTTTTTGTCAGTTTTACAGGAATAAATTAACAAAAAAACAGGTAAAATGAAAATTGACAAAATAACAAAGTTATAAGCGTTCTTGTAATTTTTAAATGGTTTCATAATATTAAATATTTAGTTAGTAGTAAATACTTTTAGGTACAACGAACTCTTTCAAGTAATTTTTAAGAGTTTTTATAAATAAAGTATTTTTGTTACTAAATATAGTAAAATTTTAAACTTAGTAAAATTCCCAGTTTAAACCTTTCTTAATAATTGTTGATTTTAGATTTTTTCTATTGATAAAATAAAAAGCTTTTTGTTTGATTTTAAGCTGATTATAATCAATCATTTAATTGAGGAATCTCATTGTGTTATAGAACTTATTACCTTTCTTTTGTGTTAATATTTTGATTTTCCCATATTAACTTTTGGTTTCAACAGATTTTAAATCAACTAAATTTATGATTTTATGAGACAGCTAAAAATAATGAAACAGCTTACAACTAGAGAGGCTGCCTCATTAGATAAATATTTACAAGAAATAGCAAAAATAAATTTGATTTCTCCTGAAGAGGAGGTGAAACTAGCGCAAAAAATTAAATTAGGAGATAATAAAGCTGTAGATCAATTAGTAAAAGCTAATTTACGTTTTGTAGTTTCGGTTGCAAAACAATACCAAAATCAAGGTTTAACACTTCCAGACCTTATTAATGAAGGTAATTTAGGGCTGTTAAAAGCAGCTAAAAGATTTGATGAAACACGTGGGTTTAAATTTATTTCTTATGCGGTTTGGTGGATACGTCAATCAATTTTACAAGCTTTGGCAGAACAATCTAGGATTATAAGACTGCCATTAAACAAAATAGGTTCGTTAAATAAAATTAATAAAACAGTTGCAATATTAGAACAAAAGCATCAACGGCAAGCCTCTTTAGATGAAATTTCTGAACAATTAAATATTTCGTTAAAAGAAGTAAAAAAATCATTAAAGCACTCAAAACGTCATTTGTCACTAGACGCACCTTTAATTGAAGGTGAATTTCATAATTTATATGATGTTTTAATTATTGGAAAATATCCCAATCCTGATAAGGCATTATTACATGAGTCTTTAAAGGTTGAAATCAAACGAATTTTAAAAACCCTAAAACCAAGAGAAGCTTCAATTGTAAGGTTGTATTTTGGTTTAGGAGGAGAAAGAGCTATGACACTTGATGAAATTGGAATAACCTTAAAATTGACTCGTGAACGAGTTCGTCAAATCAAAGAAAAATCCATTAGAAGACTTAAAAATCTAAACAGATGCCATATTTTAAAAGCATACTTAGAATAGTTGTTATTTAAATTCTTATTTCAAAATAAAAATAAATACTTTCAAGTATATTTGTAACTATGAATGGAATTGTTACAAAATCTACCGGAAGTTGGTATACTGTTTTTACTGATGGTGGAAGTATAATTGATTGTAGATTAAAAGGAAAGTTTAGAATTAAAGGGATTAAAAGCACCAATCCTGTGGCGGTTGGAGACCATGTAAATTTTGAGTTTGAAGAAGGAAAAGAAACAGGAGTAATTAATGAAATTTTTGATCGGAAAAATTACATCATTCGTAAATCTGTAAATCTTTCCAAACAAGTACATATCATTGCAGCAAATATAGATATTGCTTTTTTGTTAGTTACTATAGATAATCCACCAACTTTTACAGGGTTTATAGATCGTTTTTTGGCAACTGCTGAAGCATACAATATTCCAGTGGTTTTATTGTTTAATAAATTGGATATTTATAATGACGAAGAGCTAGAAAAACTAGCAATGTTAGACGCTATTTATTCAGATATTGGTTATGCTTGCATTCCAATATCTTCAACTAAAAACATTAATATCGATAAGGTAAAAGAATTAATGAAAGGTAAAACAACAATGTTCTCAGGGCATTCTGGTGTTGGAAAATCTACCTTAATAAATGCCATTGAGCCTTCTTTAGATTTAAAAACAGCTCAAATTTCAAAGCAGCATAAACAAGGAATGCACACCACAACTTTTGCAGAAATGTTTCAGCTAAGTTTTGGAGGATTTATAATTGACACTCCAGGTATAAAAGGTTTTGGAGTGGTAGATTTTAAACCTGAAGAAATTACCGACTATTTTCCTGAATTTTTTAAGCTGAAATCTAAATGTAAATTTAACAATTGCTTGCATATTAACGAACCAAAATGCGCAATCAAAGCGGCATTAGAAACAGGTGAAATTAGCGGTTCTAGATACAATAGTTATTTGCAAATGGTTGAAGGAGATGAAGAAAATTATAGAACAGATATTTATAGTTAATAAATGAAAGCAGTTATACAAAGAGTTTTAGAAGCTTCAGTAACAATTGATGGAGAAGCTGTTAGTAAAATTGAAAAAGGTCTCCTTATTTTAATTGGTATAATTGAAGAAGATACTCAGGAGGATATTAATTGGTTAACAAAAAAAATTACAAACCTCCGTATTTTTAATGATGAAAACGGTGTAATGAATAAGTCTTTAAAAGATGTTGATGGAGAGGCCATATTGGTTAGCCAATTTACGTTGCAAGCAAGCACCAAAAAAGGAAATAGACCTTCGTATATTAAAGCGGCAAAGCCAGATATTGCGATCCCATTATATGAAGAATTCATTTCTAAATTTGAACTTGAATTTGGGAAAAAAGTAGGGACGGGTAAATTTGGTGCAGATATGAAAGTTTCTTTAATAAATGATGGTCCTGTAACTATTATTATTGATTCAAAAATAAAAGAATAATAAAAATGAGATTTATCAGGCTTTAATTTGATTTTTTTTTGTTTTTTTATAAAAATTTAATGCTATGAAGAACCTAAGAATAGCCCCATTCTTTATACTACTTTTTACCAACTTTATCTATTCACAAGAATATAATTTTAACATTTCTGAAATACCATCGAGTCTTAAAAAAGATGCAAATTCTGTAATAAGGTTTGAGAATTTTTCTATAAATATTGAATCGCAAAGAAAGATGACTGTTACTACAAAAAAAGCTGTAACTGTATTCAATAAACTGGGAGATAAAAATAAATATGTAACTGTTAATTATGATTCCAATACAAAAATTAAAGATATTAAAATATTAATTTTTGATGCTTTAGGAAATGAAATAAAAAAAGTTAAAAATAAAGAGTATAAAGATGTGAGTCAAGTAGATGGAGGTACGTTGTATGCAGATAGTAGAATGCTATATTATGAACATGTTCCAACTTCTTATCCTTACACAATATTTTATGAAACAGAAATTGAAACTTTTAATACAGCCTTTATTCCTAGGTGGTATCCTATTAATAATTTCTTTACAGGTGTACAATTAAGTACTTTTAAAATTAAGCATTCAGCAAACTTAACAATCAATTTTATTGAGAGTAATTTTACAAATTTTAATGTTTTAGTTGCAAAAGAAAAGGAGTTGGTTACTTATAAAATTGAGAATGTAAAACCTATAAGGTACGAACCATTAATTCCCTCTTTAAGAAAAATGTTTCCAAATGTTAAAGTGGTTTCAAATCAATTTTTTGTTGAAGGGATTTTAGGAGAAGCTTCAAATTGGAAAGAGTTAGGGAAGTGGGAATATGATAATTTGTATAAAAATGTAAGTGTTGTTCCAACTTCAACTAAAGAAAAAGTTTTAAAGTTAGTTGAAGGCATAGAAGATCCAATTGAAAAAGCTAAACTTATTTATCAATATGTGCAAGATAAAACTAGGTATATAAGTGTACAAGTTGGTATAGGAGGTTTAAGACCAATGTTGGCAAGTGATGTAGATAAATTGGGTTATGGAGATTGTAAGGCATTAACTAATTATACTAAATCGTTATTAGATATTGTAGGTGTAGAGTCTTATTTTACAGAGCTTTACGGTGGGTTTGATAAAATGGATATGGATTTTAAAACACCAAGTATTCAAGGAAACCATGTAATATTGAATATACCTAACGAAGGTAATGATATTTGGTTAGAGTGTACAAATCAAAAAGTACCCTTTGGCTATATCGCTAATTTTACAGATGATAGAGATGTTATTGTTGTGAAACCAGAAGGTGGTGTATTAAAAAGAACAAAAAAATACAGTACAAAAGATAATTTACAATTCACAAAAGGAGCATTTGAAATCAATGAGTTGGGTGAGATTCAGGCAAAAGTTAGAATAGAAGCTTCAGGAACCCAATATAATAACCATTTATTTAGATATGATGGAGAGCATCAAAAAGAGTTAGATTTATTGGTGAAAAAATATTTTTCAAATATTAATAATATGAATATTTCAAAAATAGAAGTCAATAATAATAAGGAAGAAGCAAGGTATGAGGAGGATATAGAATTTTCTGCGGCTAATTATGGAGTGCTAACAAATCAACAAATGTTAATTTCTATCAATGCCTTTAATAAAAATACAAGTATACCAAAAAGAGTGAGAGATAGAAAATTACCCGTAGAAATATCAAGAGGTTTTCTTGATATAGATGAGGTTGTAATTAAACTTCCAGTAAATTTTAAAGTAGAATATCTGCCACAAGATGTTGAAGTAAAATCAAAATTTGGAATGTATTCAGTTGTCATAAAAAAAATAAATTCCAATACATATCTGTATAAAAGAAAGCTTCAAGTAAATGAAGGTAAATATGAAAAAGAAGACTATGAACTGTATAGAGATTTTAGAAAAAATATTAAAAAACACGATAATTCAAAAATAGTTTTAATTAAATAATACATTATGAAAAAGGTTTTATTGATACTTTTTGTGGTTTTTACAACAAGTACTTTAAGTTCTCAAAATTATAAATTTGGAGAAGTTTCAAAAGAAGAATTACAAGAGAAAGTTTACCCATTAGACTCTTCAGCGAATGCTGCGATTTTATATAAAGAAAGAAAAACTTCATTTGAATATGTTCCTAATGAAGGGTTTAATGTGATTACACAAGTTTTTTTAAGATTAAAAATATACAATAAAGAAGGTTTTGATTGGGCAACTAATAAAATTAGTTACTACAATTCTTCTAACGGAAGAGAAAAAATAAGTGGTTTAAAAGCCATTACCTATAACCTAGAAAAAAATAAAATTGTAGAAACAAAGCTGAATAGAAAAGATGTTTTTGATGAAGAGCTTAATAAATATTGGTCGCAGCAAAAGTTTACAATGCCCAATATTAAAGAAGGAAGTGTGATTGAATGGAGGTATAAATTAATTTCGCCTTTTAAAAGAATAGATGATGTGCAATTTCAATACGGCATTCCAGTTAAAAAAATGAATGCTTCAGTTGAAATTCCTGAATATTTTATCTATAAAAAGCAGTTCAAAGGATACTATCCTGTTTTTGCAAAAACTGAAACAAAAAGTAGGTCAATAAACTTTACTGAAAAAGAAAGAGATGTTAGAGACATTAATTCAAGAGCAACTTTTTCAAATGTAAAAATTGATTTACTTTCAAATTTGGAAACTTATGAAGTTTCTAACGTGCCAGCTTTAATTGAAGAAGCTTATGTAAATAATATTGAAAACTATAAAACTGCGATTCAATACGAATATTCTGAATTGCATTGGCCAAGACAACCTATTAAATATTATTCACATTCTTGGGAAGATGTAACCAAAACTATTTATAACAATTATAATTTTGGTTCTGAAATATATAAAAGTAATCATTATTCTGACGATTTAGCTGTTATTTTAGCCGCTGCTAAAACGGATTCAGAAAAAATTATAGGAATTTTTGAATTGGTTAAACAAAAAGTTAAGTGGAATAAATATAATGGGATTACTAAATTTAATGGGACAAGACAAGCTTATAAAGAAGCTGTTGGAAATGTTTTTGATATTAATTTAAATTTGGTTTCTATGCTAAATAAAGCTGGTTTAAAAGCTAATCCAGTAATACTAAGTACAAGAGCCCATGGAATTTCTTTTTTCCCAACAATTGATGGGTTTAACTATGTTATAGCAGCTGTTGAATTGCCAGAAGGTTTAGTGTTGTTAGATGCTACAGAACAATATAGCACTCCAAACATTTTACCTTTTAGAACTTTAAATGGAGAAGGCAGACTAATTAGAGATGATGGAAGCTCAGAAACCGTAAGTTTAAACCCTGTAAAGCCTGCAGGAATTGTAACTGTTTTAAAAGTTGAAATTGATGAAGAAGGTACTATAGAAGGGCAAAATAGAACTAATTATTTAAATCATCAAGCACTAAGTTATAGAGAAAAATATGCTGCGATTGATAATGATGATATTGTTGTGAAATTAGAAGAGAAAAAAGGAGGGTTAGAAATTTCCGATTTTGAATTGTCTGGTAAAAAGGAAACTTACAAGCCTGTGATGGAAACTTATAAATTTTATTCCGAAAATTCAATAGATGTTGTAGGTGATAAAATATTTTTTAAACCATTATTTTTTGAAGCAACAACTACATCTCCGTTTAAGTTAAAGAAAAGAGAATATCCAATCAATTTTGGAACAACCTCATCATCTAAAACTTTGGTTAATATTACAATTCCTGAGGGTTATGTTATAGAATCTGTTCCTGAGAGTATTAATGTAAAATTACCAAATAACTATGGGTCTTATAGATATCATATTTCTACTAGTGGAAATGTGATTAATGTAAATTCTCAATTTAAAATTAATACAATAAACTATCCTGTAGTGAATTACGATGAAATGAAAGAGTTTTATAAAATGATTATTGCTAAAAATTTAGAGCAAGTAGTACTTAAAAAAGAATCTTAATTTCGTTAAAAAATCCTTAAAATAGATTTATTTTAGTAGTAATGTTTTAAAATATAGTATTATTGTGCTTATTAATAATTATTATAAATAAAACTAAAAAAATGAAAAAAACAGGGATTTTATTATTGGTAGTAACTTTTGTAAGTATGTCATTTACAAATCCAATTCAAAAATATAATGTTGATGTTGAGAATTCTAAAATTACTTGGAAAGGTTATAAGCCAACAGGTTCACATGAAGGAACAATTAAATTACAATCTGGAAGTTTAATAAAAGCAGGAGGGGTTATAAGTGAAGGAGTTTTTACAGCAGATATGACCTCAATTAAAGATGCAGATGGAAGTGCTAGGTTAGAAGGACATTTAAAATCAGCTGATTTTTTTGAAGTTGAAACATTTCCTACAGCAACATTTAAAATTTCAAACGTTACAACAAATGACACAAGCAATAAAGCGTGGATTACTGGTGAAATGACTATCAAAGGAATTACAAAAGAGATTAAATTTCCTGCTACTATTTCAAATTCAGACGAAACAATAACTATTACTAGTGAAACATTTCAAATAAATAGAGCGGAATTTAATGTTAAATATAAATCGAAAACTTTTTTTAACGATCTTAAAGATAAGTTTGTAAATGATGAATTTGACTTGCAAGTTACCATAGTTGCAAAAAAATAAAATTATCTGAAGAACATAAAAAAAGTCCAAATTTTAATTTGGACTTTTTTTATGTTAATTTCAAAATACTCGTTTTTTTTGTAGAAGTCATTACAAAAGTACTTTGAACATTAGCCACAGAGTCTAATACGGAAAGCTTATTTTTTAAAAAGTTTTGATACGTATTCATATCTTTCACTATTATTTTTAATAAATAATCATAATTTCCAGCTACATGAAAACATTCAACTACTTCATCAATTTTATGAATGGCAAGTTCAAATTTTGTAATTAAATCTTTAGAATGTACCAATAAAGTAACTTGACAAAATACTTCTACATGAAATCCAATTTTTTCTTTATTTAAAATAGCAACATATTTTTCAATATAACCATTTTTCTCTAACCTTTTTATACGTTCGTAGGTTGGGGTTTGTGTCAATCCAATTTTTAGGGCAATTTCTTTAATATTTGCTTTAGAATTTTGTTGTAGTAAGTTTAGTATTTTTTTATCTAGGTCGTCTAAATGGGTCATAATCAGTAATTTTTGCTAAAAATAATTAAAATATTTACTTTAAAAAGTGATATTTTCTAAAAACATTATTTTTTATAGTAAATTAAACTAATATTAATATAATTTACAGTTTATTAAGTTGGTATGTTTTAATTTTATAAAATAAATTAAATAATCATGAGCAATAAACCAGCAAATAATATTCAAGATTTACAATATTTTGGAGAGTTTGGAGGCGTAAATCCTTCTATTTCAGATTCAGCAACCTATACCTTTTTACATGCCAAAACCATGTTAGATACTTTTGAAGGTCATGCAGAAGGTTGTTATTTATATTCGCGTCATACAAGCCCAAGTAATTTATATTTAAGCGAAGCTTTGGCAGCGATGGAATTTACTGAAACAGCTAATGTGGCTGCTTCAGGAATGGGTGCTATAACTTCTGTTTTTTTACAAGTTTGTGGAGCGGGAGATCATATTGTTTCAAGTAGAACTATTTATGGAGGTTCATATGCATTTCTTAAAAACTTTGCTCCAAAGTTAAATATAACAACATCTTTTGTTGATATTACTTCTTTAGAAAAGGTGGAGGCAGCAATTACCTCGTCAACAAAAATGATTTACTGTGAAGCGATTAGCAATCCTTTATTAGAAGTTGCTAATATTTCAGAATTGTCTAAAATAGCTAAAAAGCATAATATATTGCTTGTGGTAGATAATACATTTTCACCGCTAATTATTTCCCCACAAAAATTAGGTGCAGATGTTACAGTTCATAGTTTAACAAAATTCATAAATGGAACAAATGATACTGTTGGAGGTGTGGTATGTGGCACACAAGAGTTTATCAATAGTTTACGAAATGTAAATGACGGAGCTGCAATGTTATTAGGACCTGTAATGGATAGTTTAAGAGCTGCAAGTGTGCTAAAAAACTTGAGAACACTGCATATAAGAATAAAAAAACATAGTGAAAACGCATTGTATTTAGCAGAATATTTTGAAAAGGATGGACTGAAAGTTGTGTATCCAGGATTAAAAAGTCATAAAGACCACGAGTTGTTTAAAACAATGTATAATAAAGAATATGGTTTTGGAGGAATTATGACTGTAGATGTTGGCACTTTAGAAAAAGCAAATGAGTTAATGGAGCTTATGCAACATGATAACCTAGGCTATTTAGCAGTAAGCTTAGGTTTTTATAAAACATTATTTAGCGCACCAGGAACTAGTACTTCTTCTGAAATACCTGAAGAAGAGCAAAAAGAAATGGGATTATCAAATGGAATTATCCGATTTTCTATAGGTTTAGATAATGACATAGAACGTACTTATAGAGCTATGAGAAAATGTATGAAACAAGTTGGCGTACTATAGGTTTTACGCTAAAACAAATGAAAAGCCTAGCTCAAATTTGAGCTAGGCTTTTCATTTGCAAAAGCTTCTAATTTTACGTATTATTACAATCCTTAAAACTATACCGAAGTTCAATTATTTATTTTAAGTAATATTAAATGAAAAAATAAAGATAATAAGGTATAAAACTTAAATCAACCAAATGAAAGAAACCAATAATTTAACGGAAATAGATTTTGACGAACAAAAAATAATTGAAAATAAAGAGTTAAATATTTGGGAAGCATTAATTCCAATTTTTGCATTGGTATCTATGTTATTTTTTAATGTTTTTTTTGTGTATGGTGATGATGCTTTAAGTGGAAGTAATCAGTTTGTTTTACTATTAGGAGCTGCAGTTGCAGCAATTGTAGGATTTGCAAATAAGGTTTCTTATAAACGAATGATAGAGGAAGTAGCCGAAAATGTAAAATCTACTACTGGAGCAATTTTAATTTTACTTATGGTTGGTGCTTTAGCAGGTACTTGGTTAATAAGTGGTATTATACCTACAATGATTTACTATGGCTTACAAATTTTAAATCCAACCATATTTTTGGCGGCTTGCGTTATTATTTGTGCAATTATATCTGTTGCTACAGGTAGTTCTTGGACAACTTCAGCAACGGTAGGTATTGCATTAATTGGTATTGGTGAAACCTTGGGAGTATCTTTAGGGATGACTGCTGGAGCAGTACTTTCAGGAGCCTATTTTGGAGATAAAATGTCGCCACTTTCAGATACTACAAATTTAGCACCTGCTATGGCTGGTGCAGAACTATTCGATCATATCAAATATATGGCGTATACAACCATTCCATCTATTGTAGTTACGTTGGTAGTTTTTATTATTATTGGTTTAAATATTACAACCACAGGATCTGCTGATATTTCTGATAAATTAATGGCAATTGATGCGGCTTTTAATATAAGTCCTTGGTTGTTTATAGTTCCTTTAGCTGTTATTTTTTTAATTGTAAAAAAAACACCTCCATTAATTGCATTACTAATTGGTACCCTATTAGGAGCTGTTGCGGCTTTAATTGCGCAGCCTTCAATTGTTGCTAAAGTAGCTGGAGCAGATTCATTAACGTTTATTTCAGGTTATAAGGGGGTAATGAATGCAATAACTGTGGATTCAGCTGTGGAAACTACAAGTGCTGAATTAAATGATTTATTTAGTGCAGGTGGTATGCGAGGAATGTTAAATACTATTTGGCTAATTATTTGTGCTATGGTCTTTGGCGGTATTATGGATGCCATTGGAGCTTTGGCTAGAATTAGTAGTGCTATTTTAAATATGTTTGACTCCATATTTGGTTTATTTGCAAGTACTGTTTTTAGCTGTGTTACGTTAAATGCAACAGCTTCAGATCAATATTTAGCAATAGTAGTACCTGGTAAAATGTATGCAAAAGCTTATAAAGATAAAGGTTTGGCTCCTGAAAATTTAAGTAGAACCTTAGAAGATTCAGGAACTGTTACTTCAGTTCTAGTTCCTTGGAATACTTGTGGAGCTTATCAAAGTGGAGTTTTAGGTGTTCCAGTGATTGATTACGCTTTTTATGCAGTATTTAATTGGTTAAGCCCAATAACAACCTTAATTTTTGCTGCTTTCAGAATAAAAATTAAGCAATTAATTACTAAATAAAGAAGTTCCAAACCAAGCCAAATCGAACTGTTAAATCTCTATACGGATAATTAGGAGCTGAATAATAATTTCTTCCAGTAAAACTAGCATTTAAGTTTTCAACCTTTAAAAAGATTCTTGTTCTTTGCACTTGAGCATTTACAAAGAAATCTAATATAGGATAATTACCTATCTCTGTTTCGTTTTGTAAAACAAATTCGCTAATTAACGGATTGTAGGCATTTGATTTAAATGCTGTGAAATATTTAAAAGTAACTCCTGTTTGCAGGTATAAAGGTTTCTTTTTAAATAAGTAATTTGAGTAATATAAGGTGTTTCTAGTTACCAATTCTGGAACTCTAAAAAACGAATCTCCTTTTGAAACTTTTTGGTACATTACTGTGTTATCTATGGTAAATTTTCTAAATGTAAAATATTGATTGACCTTTACTTTAAGATAATTAAGGGTTTCTGATGCTTGTGTCGGTTTTGAATTTTCATCAAAATAAGTGTAGTTATCAATTAAGTTGTAACTTGCAAAAACGCTTCCGTATTTATTAATTTTAAATTCGGCTCCAACATTTTTAATTTCTTCATTTTTAAAATTATTTTGCCAGTTATAATTTTTATAATCACTTTGATATAACAGTGTATTAAGCTGAGGAGTTTTTGAAGTGATTTCAGCAAATCCTTTAAAATTATAAACACTATCTTTTTTAAACATTACCGCTGCTTTTATAGAATTTCCGTTTAAATCTCCCGAAATTATTGAGGTAGCATCTGCATTTAAATGAAACTTGCCATAATGTGTTTTCCATTCCGCCCCAACAGCAACACTATTACCTTTTAATTTATCTGAAATAGTATAATCATTAAAATATAAAATACTATTATAGTGGTAGTTATAATTAAAGTAGTTTGCCTTGGCTTTTAGTTTACCTACAGCGCTTGTATTTAATTCTAAATACAATTCATTATTCATTTTTTGATAAGAGGTATGGTCTATAATAGCGTTTGTGTAGGAATCTCCAAAATAATCAGTAGAGGTTTCTTGTTTAAACCTATAATGTGTAGTTTCATACAGTAGGCTATGTCCAATTTTTACGTTAAAAAGAGGTTTTTTAATTTTTTTAACAATTTTTATTGAATCTTGTATGGTTTCAGTTTTTGTTAGCGAATCAGTTTGAGCTATAATAATATTTGTTAACGTATCTTTTTTAACTAAAGCTTCTGTTTTTAAAATTTCTTTACTTGCAATAATTGAATCTTTTTCAATTGATGGTTTAGCTACTAAAGTAGAATCTATGGTTGCTAATGAATCAATTTTTAAACCTTCTATTTCAGATTTTTCGCCTTTCTTTTTTCTTTTCTTTTTCTTGGGTTTTTCTTGATTTGAAACGATGATCAAAGATTGATCAATAAAATAGCGTTTACCCTCAAATAAATTTTCACCTTCGGTAAAGTTAACTTCAAGCCTTCCTCTATCAATATAATTTGGATCGTTATTTTCAAAATAATCAATAGATTCTTCTGTTAATCCTCCATTTTCATTGTTTAATAAGTCATGAGACGAAAAATGACCTTTTAAATAATAGTTTTTATGGATAGAATGGTAATTAAATGTAGCTCTAAAATTTCCATGACTTGCTAGAGTGTTTCTATATTTTCCTAAAGATCTTAAACCTTTGTAAGCTAAAGAAAAATTCAATTGCCGAGAAGTATTCATGGTAATTAAAGCGTCTAAAACTTGTCCTTGTTCTAAACCCGTACGGTACATTAATTCAGTAGTTGGTGTAGGTACATAATAGTATTTAATATCTTCAGCCTTATAATAATTAAATTGTTTGGCATTCATTCCAATTTGAGGAAAAATAGAATTGTTTTGAAAATTATAACCCAATTTATTATAGGTTTGTCCTTGATTGTGAAATGGTAATAATTCAAAATTATCTTTACGTAAGTAATTAAATTTAAAATCTTTATTTAAGGTTAATGTAGTATCAACAACAGTTGTATCATTGTTAATGTTAAAAATCTTATAATCTTTATAAGACGTTTCTCCACTCAATTTAATTTTAACTTCATCTTTAAATTTAGTGCTGTCACTTTTAAATAAACCATTGTTCTTGTCAGGTCTAACTATTTGTGCTGAAACACTCAAAAAAGAAAGCCCTAATAATAGTATTAAAAATAATTTTTTCATATCATACATAAAGTAGCAAAGGTAAATTATTTGAACGAAAATAATAATAGTAAATTGCAAGGATAACTTTTATTAATTTTGGTTTTTTATTTTAAGGTATGGGATTGAAAAAATATTACTTAAAAAATTCTATTGAGGTTGGTACCGATGAAGCTGGTAGAGGTTGTTTGGCTGGTCCTGTTGTTGCAGCAGCAGTTATTTTACCAACTAATTTTAAACATCCATTGTTAAACGACTCAAAACAGCTAACAGAAAAACAACGCGAATTGTTAAGACCTTTTATTGAGCAACATGCTTTAGATTTTGGCGTAGCATTTATAAATGAAAAAAAGATAGATGAAATAAATATCCTTCAGGCTTCAATTTTAGCAATGCATAAATCCATTGAAAAATTAACAACTTTACCACAACATATTATTGTTGATGGAAATAAATTTAAGCCTTATAAAAATATACCTCATCAAACGGTAGTTAAAGGTGATGCCAAATATATGAGTATTGCAGCAGCTTCTGTTTTGGCAAAAACGTATAGAGATGAGTTTATGCAAAAAATAAATCTCGAATTTCCTCAATATAGTTGGGGTAAAAATAAAGGCTATCCAACCAAAGAACATCGTAACGCAATTAGAGAGTTTGGGGTTTCAAAATACCATAGAAAATCATTCAGATTATTGCCAGAGCAGCTAAAATTAGCATTGTAATTTCTTTAAAAGTGCTATTAAAATTTTACATTTGCCTACTTTAAAAATGCAAAAATGATAAAACGAACTAGAACTTCAATAACAAAATTTATAATTCATAAAGTTGGTAACAAATTTAACAGTGCTACCAATGTTTTTTCAGAAGATGTTATCACATTTGATGAAGAAAGTTACGAATTAATGAAACCTTTTTTATTAAAACCTTTTGGAAATATTGCAGAAAGTTATCGTTTTAATCATCATGCTAATATTGAGCTGAATGAAATCAATAACTATTCTACTGAAATTTTTAAAGATGAAAGTTCTTTTGTAGAAATTTCAAAGCATATTGTAAACCATTTATTTGAACAATCTAACTCTGCACAAATTAAAACAGGAGATGTAATTATTGCTCTTTTTGAAGATGTTGAGTATAAAGATGTTGTTACACAAGCTTTAGGTATTTTTAAAATTGAAAATAAAATAGATTTTTTTCAAACATTTATGGAAAAGGGAAGTTTGGATGTTTTTGTTCAAAAAGGAATTAGTACTAAAAGACTAGATAAAGGGTGTTTAATTATCAATTCTTCAGATGCTGAAGGAAGAGTTGTTTTAAGTGTAGATAATAATAATTACGATGCACAATATTGGATTAAAAATTTTTTGAATGTAAAATATGCCGATGATAACAATCAACATACACAAAATTACATTGAAATGTGTAAAGATTTCTCAGATGAAGTTATCAAAGAAGATTTTGGAGTGCACGAAAAAAGTAAGTTCTTAGCTAAAACAGTCGACTTTTTTAAAGAAAATGAAGATGTAAATATTCATGATTTTAAAGAGGAGGTTTTTGAAGAAGATGACAACCAAAAAGCATTGTTTGATGACTACAAGAAAAAGTTTGAAGAGATAAATGATGTTTTGGTAAGAAATCAATTTGCAATTTCTGATATTGTTTTAAAAAAACAAAAGCAAAAAATAAAAACGGAAATAAAATTAGATACCAATATTCAAATAAAACTAGACATTGATGCACCAGATGCTTCTAGCGAATATTTAGAAAAAGGGTATGATGAAGAGAAAAAAATGAAATTTTATAAAGTTTATTTTAATGAAGAAGATTAAATAAATTCTACCTCAAATAATTCTTTAAAGTTTTTTAAAATTTTTGTTTTCACTTCTTCTAAAGGTAATTTTTTATTCAATTCTGCCTCAATAGAAGTAACAGCTTTTCCTTTAATTCCACACGGAATTATATTGTCAAAATACCCCAAATTAGTGTTTACATTTAATGCAAAACCGTGCATTGTAACCCAACGACTAGTTCTAACTCCCATTGCACAAATTTTACGAGCAAATGGCGTTCCAACGTCTAACCAAACCCCAGTTTCTCCTTCACTTCGCTCACTTTGAATACCGTATTCAGCTAAGGTTTTAATAATAACTTCTTCTAAAAAACGCAGGTATTTATGGATATCAGTAAAAAAATTATCTAAATCTAAAATAGGGTAGCCCACAATTTGTCCAGGGCCATGATAAGTAATGTCTCCACCACGATTAATTTTATAAAATGTAGCTCCTTTTTTACTAAGTTGCTCTTCGTTTAATAACAAGTTACTCATATCGCCGCTCTTACCTAGCGTGTACACATGTGGGTGTTCCACAAATAAAAAGTAATTAGGAGTTTTATGGTTGGTATCGTTTCTCCTATTGTCAATTTTTAAATCAATTATACCTTGAAAAAGCTTTTCTTGATAGTCCCAAGTTTCTTTATAATCTTTTAAACCTAAATCTTGTAATATAACTTTTTGCATTAATTATTTGGATTGTTATTAATAATTAGGGCGGCAATAACGCCAGGGATCCATCCTAAACATGTTAAAATAAAAACAATAACAACAGAGCCACAACCTTTGTCAACTACTGCTAGAGGAGGGAAAATAATACAAAGTAATACTCTTAAACAACCCATAATTATTTTTTTTCAAAGTTCTTAAAATTATATGACGCATACAACGTTAATTTGTAACAACTAATTGTAATTAAAATGTATTTTTGTTAAATGTCTATCGAAGTTAAAAATATAACCAAGTTTTATAAAGATCAAAAAGCATTAAATAATGTTAGTTTTTCTATTAAAAGAGGTGAAATAATTGGTTTTTTAGGTCCAAATGGAGCTGGTAAATCTACTTTAATGAAAATAATAACTGGTTATATCAATTCTTTTGAAGGAGAAGTTTTAGTAAATGGATTCAATATTGTTTCGGATAAGATTAAAGCGCAAAAAAGTATTGGATATTTGCCTGAACACAATCCTCTTTATTTGGATATGTTTGTAAAAGAATACTTATTTTTTAATGCAGAAATTCATCAGGTTTCTAAAAATGAAGTGTCTAAAATTATTGAAAAAGTAGGTTTGTTACCTGAAGCACATAAAAAAATAAATCAACTTTCTAAAGGATACAAACAGCGTGTTGGTTTAGCGGCAGCTTTATTACATAATCCAGAGGTTTTAATTTTAGATGAACCCACAACAGGTTTAGATCCTAATCAATTAATTGAAATTAGAAATTTAATTAAAGAAGTAGGTAAAAATAAAACAGTGTTGTTTTCAACTCACATTATGCAAGAAGTTGAAGCTATTTGTGATCGGGTAGTTTTATTAAATAAAGGGGAAATAGTAGCCGATAAAAAGCTTAATGAATTAAAAGAAAGTAGTCATCAAATAGTGGAAGTTTCTTTTGATTTTAAAATTGAAAAACAATTTATTGAAAAAATACCTTTTATAATAGAAGTTAACAATTTACATGATACTACTTGGCAACTAATTTTTGATACTAAAAAAGATATGGGAGCCACCATATTTGATTTTGCTCAAGAATATGGATTGAAAATTGTACAATTAAATACTCGAAATAGAAATTTAGAAAGTTTATTTAGAGAATTAACCTCTTAACTAACTCAATTTAAAAAGAACTTCCTTTTCCTCTAATTCTTTTAAAAATTGATTGGTAATTTTTACTTTGGCTGATCGGCTTCGCAAATTAACTTTAATTTTTTCTTTAAGGTCAAATACTAGAAAATCAAGTGGAACGGTTCCTTCATTTTTTTTAATGATTTGTTGTAACTCTTCAATTCTTGTATTGTTCAACTCTTGAATATTAAGCTGTAGTAATAATTTTTTAGATTGTTTTTCCAATACATCTTGAAGAATTTTAATATCGGTAAATTTTATTCTTGGTTCTCCAATTTTGCCCTCTTTGTTTCTCCATCCTGGAGAGATATTTACTTTAATTTGTCTAAATGAATTTTCAGTTAAAAAGGGTTTAAAATTTAAATAGTCTTCTTTAAAAATTCTAAATTCAAAACTGTCATCAAAGTCTTGTACCACAAAAGAAGCCCATTCGTTGCCGTTTTGAGAAATTCGGTGTTGTACATCTGTTAAAATACCTGAAAATGTTAAATTTGATCCAACGTATTTTGATAAATCTTCCTTAAAAATACTTACTGAGCAATTGCAGAAATATTTAATTTCATTTTTAAAATCATCTAAAGGATGACCAGAAATATAAATACCAACGAGTTCTTTTTCTTTAGAAAGTTCTTCCATGACTCCCCATTTTTCTGCTTGTGGAATTTCTGGTTCTGGAAATTGAATTTCTGAAGCCTCACCAAATAGAGATACTTGTGCAGAATTTTTATTTTCTTGATATTTATTGCCATATCTAATTGCACGTTCAATAAAAGTTACGCCTTTTTCATCCAATTGATAATATTGAGCACGATGAACATTTTTAAAAGAATCAAATCCACCAGCCATAGCTAATCCATCAAATGCTTTTTTATTTGCGGCTCTTAAATCTACTCGTTTTGTTAAGTCAAAAATTGAAGTATATGAACCATTCTTTTTGCGTTCTTCAACAATAGCATCTACGGCTGCTGCACCAACCCCTTTTATGGCTCCCATACCAAAGCGTATTGCACCTTCTTTATTGACACCAAATTTGTAAAATGATTCGTTTACATCAGGTCCTAAAACAGGAATTCCAGCACGTTTACACTCTTCCATAAAGAAAGTAACTTGTTTAATGTCGTTCATATTATTAGATAATACTGACGCCATGTATTCTGCTGGGTAATGTGCTTTTAAATAAGCTGTTTGGTAAGCTATATAGGCATAGCAAGTAGAATGCGATTTATTAAAAGCATAAGCAGCAAAGGCTTCCCAATCTTTCCAAATCTTTTCTAAAACTTCTTCAGGATGGTTGTTTTTTTTACCACCTTCAATAAATTTAGGTTTTAGTTTTTCAAGCAGCGCAAATATTTTTTTACCCATAGCTTTACGCAGCATGTCTGCTTCACCTTTGGTAAAGTTTGCCAACTTTTGAGAAAGTAACATAACCTGTTCTTGATAAACGGTAATCCCATAAGTTTCCTTGAGATATTCTTCCATGTCAGGCAAATCGTAGGTAATTTCTTCTCTACCATGTTTTCTATCAATAAAGGAAGGAATATATTCCATTGGTCCAGGTCTGTACAAAGCGTTCATAGCAATTAAATCGGCAAACTCGGTTGGTTTTAACGATTTCATGTGTTTTTGCATTCCAACAGATTCGTATTGAAAAACACCAATGGTTTCACCTTTTTGAAACAGCTCGTAGGTTTTTTGGTCGTCTAAAGAAAACTCATCGGGTGTCAATTCCACTCCGTGAATTGCCTTTACAATTTTAACGGTATCTTTAATTAAGGTCAATGTTTTTAACCCTAAAAAGTCCATTTTAAGTAAACCAGCACTTTCAACAACGTTGTTGTCGAACTGGGTAACATACATGTCTGAATCTTTAGCAGTTGCAATAGGTATTAAGTTGGTAATTTCTTCAGGAGTAATGATAACCCCACATGCGTGAATTCCAGTATTTCTAACAGAACCTTCTAAGGCACAAGCTTGGGTTAATGTTTGACCTTCTAAATCATCGCCTTCTGCAATTCGTTTAAGTTCTTGAACATTTTCAAACTCTTCAGAGCGCAATCCTTTAATTTTATTTTTACTTTTTTCATCTACGCCAAAAATGTTTTGCAATTTCACACCTGGGATTAGTTTTGCAATTCTATCGGCTTCATGTAAAGGTAAATCTAGAGCTCTAGCGGTATCTCTTACCGAAGATTTTGCGGCCATGGTACCATAGGTAATAATTTGAGCAACTTGGCTGGCTCCGTACTTTTCTATCACAAAATCTATCACCTTTTGTCTACCTTCATCATCAAAATCAATATCAATATCGGGAAGTGATACACGATCTGGGTTTAAGAAACGCTCAAAAAGTAGGTCGTATTTAATTGGATCAATATTAGTAATCCAAAGACAGTAAGCAACAGCAGAGCCAGCTGCTGAGCCACGACCAGGTCCCACAGAAACTCCCATTTTTCGAGCTTCTAAAATAAAATCCCAAACGATTAAAAAATAACCAGGGTAACCTGTTTTTTCAATAATGGAAAGTTCAAAATCTAAACGTTCTTTAATGTCTTTATCAAAATTAGCACCATATCTTTTTTTAGCACCTTCAAAAGTTAGGTGTTTTAAATAGGCATTTTCCCCACGAACACCTCCATCAATTTCATCTTGCGGATCAATAAATTGTTGAGGAATATCAAATTTTGGTAATAATACATCTCTAGCGAGTGTATAGGTTTCAATTTTACTAACAATTTCCTCAATATTGGTAATTGCTTCAGGAACATCAACAAACAAGTCTTTCATTTGTTGTTGATTTTTAAAGTAGTATTCACTATTTGGAAGACCAAATCGGTATCCTCTTCCTTTTCCTTTTGGGGTGGCAATTTTTTCGCCGTCTTTTACACATAATAAAATATCATGTGCTTCAGACTCATCTTTAGAAGTGTAAAAAGTATTATTGGTGGCAATTAATTTTACGTTGTGTTTTTTAGAAAATTCAATTAACACATTATTAACATGATTTTCATTTTCTTGGTTATGGCGCATAATTTCTAAATAGAAATCATCTCCAAATTGTTCTTTCCACCACAGCAATGCTTCTTCAGCCTGATTTTCACCAACATTTAAAATCTTGCTTGGAATCTCTCCATATAAATTTCCTGAAAGTACTATTAAGTCTTCTTTGTATTGCTCAATAATTTTTTTATCAATTCTAGGTACGTAGTAAAATCCTTGAGTATGAGAAATGGAGGACATTTTAGCTAAATTATGATAGCCGTTTTTATTTTTTGCTAGGATGACTATTTGATATCCATTGTCTTTTCTAGTTTTGTCTAAATGATTTTCACAAACATTGAATTCACATCCTAAAATGGGGGTTAATAATTGTTTAGGTTGTTGTCCTTCTTCTAAATCATCATTAAACTTTTTAGCAGAAGAATTGTAAGAAAGAGCTTCTTTAATAAAGTTAAAAGCGCCCATCATATTACCGCTATCAGTTAAAGCAACAGCAGGCATATGGTACTTTACAGCAGAATTTATTAAATTGCTGATGCTGGAAGTAGATTGTAAAACAGAAAATTGTGAATGACAGTGCAAATGTGAAAAAGAAGCCTCTTTAAAATCTTTTATAACATCTTTAGAATGAGATGAAAGGTCAACCTTAGTTTCTGTCTTGGTTTTTAACTTTTTACTTTCTTTTTTTAAGTTTAGATGTTTTAAGCCAATAACATTGATTGTTGTTGGATTTTTAGCATTAAAGTTTTCAAAATAATCTGAAGGAACATCTAATTCTTCTTGGGTATAAACACGCTGTCTAATCAATTCTAAAAAACAACGAGTAGTTGCTTCAACATCAGCTGTAGCATTGTGGGCTTCAGCAAAAGGTTCATTAAAAAGGTGTTCATGCAATTCGGTAAGTGTAGGTAGTTTAAATTTACCTCCTCTACCTCCAGGAATTTGACAAAGAGCAGCGGTTGTTTCTGTACAAGTGTCTAAAATTGGTAATTCTAACAGGGTAGTTTCCAATTCTTTTCTAACATATTCACAGCCCATTACGTTAAGGTCAAAATTTACATTTTGACCAACAACAAATTTTGATTTAGAGAGCGCTTTATTAAAAAGATGTAATACTTTTTCTAAACGTTCACCTTTACTTTCAGCAAGTTCAGTTGAAATTCCATGTATTTGCTCAGCATCATACGGAATATTATAATCTTCAGGTTGAATCAAAAAGTCTTGTTGCTCAATTAATTCACCATATTCATTATGCAATTGCCAAGCAATTTGAACACATCTTGGCCAATTTTCTGTATCAGTAATTGGTGCATTCCAATTTTTTGGTAAACCAGTGGTTTCTGTGTCAAATATTAAAAACATGTGCTAGAATGTTAGGTGAAAAATGAGTTTTTAAAAATAGGAATTTAATAAGATTTTATATTTGTAATCAATGATTATTTATTAACAATCAGGTTTTATTTTTAGATGTTTAACAGAATTTAAGAAAGCTAAATGATATTGAATAAAATTGAAGAATATTTTAAAATTATCGCAATAACCATAGCTTTAAATTTAAACAATAAAATCCTAACATAGGTCATACTTTATAAAAAAAAGATGTCCTAATTTTAGCAATGCAAGTTAATGCAGATAAATGATAATGGAAAAACTTGATTTAAATAGCTATAAAAACCAAGGTCAAAACACGATAAATCACGAGGGAATTATTTCTAAGATTTCTAACGGAGTTTTAACAGTTTCGTTAAAAGGAAATATAAACTGTGAGGCTTGTAATGCAAAAGCAGCCTGTGGAGTTTCAGAATCAAATTCAAAAGAAATTGAAATTGAAACTAACAACTCTTCATTTCAACTAAATGAACAAGTTGAAGTTATTTTAGCGAAGCAATTAGGCTTAAAAGCAGTTTTTTGGGCGTATGTTTTTCCTTTTGTTTTAGTACTTGTTGTGCTATTTGTTTCTTCAAACTTTTTAAAAGAATGGCAAGCAGGTTTGATAGCCCTTTTTGTTTTGGCTCCTTACTATTTTACGCTTTATGTTTTAAAAAATTTATTTAAAAAAACATTTAAAGTTTCAATTTTAAAAAATAACTACTAATGACAGATTCAGTTTTATATAGTGTTTTGTTGTTGGCTTCTTTAGGAATTGTTGCGGCAGTAGTGCTGTATGTAGTTTCTAAAAAGTTTTACGTATATGAAAATCCACTAATTGCAGATGTTGATGAAATATTGCCAGGTGCAAATTGTGCAGGTTGCGGATCGCCTGGTTGTAAATCTTTTGCTGAAAAATTGGTAAATACAGAAGATATATCAGATATGTTTTGCCCTGTAGGAGGAAACGAGGTGATGAAACAAGTGGCAACTATATTGGGCAAAGAAGTAGCAGAAAAAGATCCAACTGTAGCAGTGTTACGTTGCCAAGGAAGTTGTGAAGTTCGTCCTAAAACAACTGAGTTTCAAGGACCTAGAACTTGTGCTATTTCTGCAATGATTTATAGTGGTGAAACAGACTGCCAATATGGATGTTTAGGAGACGGTGACTGTATTAAGGTATGTAAGTTTGATGCTATGTATATGGATGAAACTACAGGTTTACCAGTGATCATTACCGACAAATGTACAAGTTGTGGAGCTTGTGTTGAAGAATGTCCTCGCGATATTATTGAAATGAGACCACGTAATAAACGTGATTTAAAAGTGTTTGTAGGCTGTTTGAATGAAGATAAAGGAGGAATTGCAAAAAAATCCTGTGCGGTTGCTTGTATTGGTTGTTCTAAATGTGAAGATATTTGCCCAAAAGATGCCGTAGTTATGGTGAATAATTTAGCCTACATAGATCCTGTTTTATGTACACTATGTAGAAAATGTGTAGATATTTGCCCTACTCACTCTATTATTGAAACAAATTTCCCTCCTAAGAAACCAAAAAAAGTGGTAGCGAAAAAAAACCTTATAAAAAAAGAAGCAACTGTTGAACCCTTAAATGTAAAAACTGATGCTTAAAACATTTCCAAAAGGAGGAATTCATCCTCCAGAAAATAAAATTACTGCAGAAAAAAGAATTAGAAGAATGACCGTTCCTAAGGTGGTTTATGTGCCAATAGCGCAACATATTGGAATTCCTTCTGAAATTATCGTAGAGAAAAAAGATAAAGTTGAAATTGGTCAGGTAATTGCAAAATCTGGTGGATTTGTTTCTTCAAATATTCATTCTCCTGTTGCAGGTATAGTGACTAAATTAGATATGATTATTGACACAAGTGGTTATAAAAAACAATGCATAGTGATTAGAACTGATGTTAAAAACGAATCTAATTTTGAAGAAAAAGACTATCCTTTAAAGTCGCAAATTGATATGGCTCCTAAAGCTATTTTACAGCGTATTTCAGATTTTGGAATTGTTGGTTTAGGAGGCGCAACTTTTCCATCTCATGTTAAATTAAATGTAAAAGAAGGTGTAAAGTTAGATTGTTTATTAATTAACGGTGTTGAATGTGAACCTTATTTAACTGCTGATCATAGATTAATGCTCGAAAAGGCAGATGAAATTGTTGTTGGTATTAAAATTTTGTTAGTTGCCTTAAATATAAATAAAGCAATTATTGGCATTGAAAATAATAAGAAAGATGCTATTAAATTATTTAAAGAACTTACCAAAAATGAATCTAATATTCAGGTAGCTGCTTTGCAAGTAAAATACCCTCAAGGTGGAGAAAAACAATTAGTGAAAGCAATTTTAGGAAGAGAAGTTCCAAAAAATGGATTGCCTTTAGATGTGGGTGTTATTGTTCATAATGTTGGAACTATTTTTGCCATTTATGAAGCCGTTCAATACAATAAACCTTTAACTGAACGTGTAGTAACAGTTACAGGTAAAAAATTAGAAAATCCTTCAAATTTTTGGGTGAAAATAGGAACTCCAATTACCGACTTAGTTACAGAGGTTGGAGGTTTGCCTGAAGGTACTCGAAAATTGGTTAACGGAGGGCCAATGATGGGGAAAGCTATTAAAAATACCGATGTACCGGTTACAAAAGGAACTTCAGGTATTTTAGTTATTTCAGAAGAGGAAGCAAGTAGAGGTGAGGCAAAAAATTGTATTCGTTGCGGCGAATGTGTTTTTGTGTGTCCTATGGGGTTGGAACCTCATTTGTTAATGAATCTTACAGAAAAAGGATTTTATGAAAAAGCTTCAAATGAAGATATTATGACCTGTATTGAATGTGGTTCGTGTAGCTATGTATGTCCTTCGCATAGACCCTTGCTAGATTATATTCGCTTTGGAAAAAACATTGTCAAAAAATTACAAACCGCTAAAAATTAAAAATGAGTACACAACCAATTATTATATCGGCTTCACCTCATGTGCATTCAGATAGAACTTCAAAAAAATTAATGTACGATGTTGTGATTGCTTTAATTCCAGCATTTTTAGTTTCGTTATATGTGTTTGGAATTCGTGCTTTTATTGTTACAGCAGTAGCCATAATTTCTTGTTTATTATTTGAGTATTTAATTCAAAAATATTTAATGAAGACTAAAGTTACTATTGGTGATGGTTCAGCTTTGTTAACAGGAATTTTATTGGCTTTTAACTTACCTTCAGGGCTTCCAATTTGGATGATAGTTATAGGTAGTTTAGTGGCAATTGGAATTGCAAAATTGTCTTTTGGGGGGCTAGGGTTTAACATTTTTAACCCAGCTTTAGTTGGGAGAGTATTTTTATTGGTTTCATTTCCAGTACAAATGACAATGTGGCCTACTGCAGTTGAAAATAATACGACTATTGCAGATGCTGTTACAGGGGCAACTCCTTTAGGGGTGATTAAAGAAGGGTTGATGTTTGGAGATACCATGTCAACCATTGCAACAAAAATCCCTTCAACAGTTGAGTTATTTTTAGGGTTAACAGGTGGTTCAATTGGTGAAATGTCTGCATTAGCATTGTTGATAGGAGGAGTGTACTTAATTGTTAGAAAAGTTATTACTTGGCATATTCCAATAACTATGTTGGTGACTATGGCAGTAATGACTGGTATTTTTTGGATGGTAAATCCTGAACAATACGCAAACCCCTTAATTCATATTTTATCAGGTGGAGCATTGCTAGGAGCATTTTTTATGGCAACAGATTTAGTTACTAGTCCTGTGACCAAAAAAGGAATGATAGTTTTTGCTATTGGTATTGCAGTTATAACTGTTGTAATTAGATTGTTTGGTGCTTATCCTGAGGGTGTTTCATTTGCAATTTTAATTATGAATGCTTTTGTGCCTTTAATTAATACCTATTTTAAACCTAGACGATTTGGTTCAAAAATTAAATCTAAAATTGTGTAATCATGAGTAAAAAGAAAGATACATTTTTAAATATGGTAGTATCCTTATTTGTAATTACCATAGTTGCAGGGTTTTCTTTGGGTTTTGTGAACGACTTAACAGTGGGGCCTAAAGCTAAAGCTAAGCTTGAAAAAAAGGTGAATGCATTAAAACTAGTACTACCAACATTCGATAACAATCCGGTTGATGATATTCTATTGGTACAATCTGAATTAGCAAAAGATAGCATTGAAATGTATCCTGCATTTTCTGAAAATAAATTTGTAGGAGCAGCTGTAATTGGTTCAACTGAAAAAGGGTTTAGTGGATTGATAAAAATTATGGTCGGTTTTAATGAAGGAGGAAACATTAAAAATATTGAAGTTTTAGAGCAAAAGGAAACTCCAGGCTTAGGTACCAAAATGAAAGATGAAAAGTTTTTGGCTCAATTTAGAGAAAAAAATCCTTCAAACTTTAATATAAAAGTAACCAAAGATGGTGGAGAAATTGATGCCTTAACAGGGGCTACAATTACTTCGCGTGCTTTTGGCGAAGCAGTTCAAATGGCTTATGATGAATTTGTTGACAATAAGGATTCATTAAAAAAATCAAAAAAATAAGATTTATGGCTGAAAAAATGAATCAAACTCAAAATTTCTTAAAAGGAATTGTAAAGGAAAATCCAGTTTTTGTAATGCTCTTAGGAATGTGTCCAACATTAGGGGTTACCTCATCTGCGTTTAATGGTTTAGGAATGGGTGTTGCTACGTTATTTGTATTACTAATGTCTAATATTGTTGTTTCATTAGTAAAATCACAAATACCAAGTAAAGTTCGTATCCCAGCATTTATAATAATTATAGCTTCATTTGTAACTATTGTTGAAATGGTGTTAGAAGCATTTATACCATTTTTATATGAACAATTAGGAATTTTTATTCCATTAATTGTGGTAAACTGCTTAATATTAGGAAGAGCAGAGGCATTTGCTTCAAAAAACAACTTAATGTCTTCCATATTAGATGCATTAGGAATGGGATTAGGTTTTGTAATTGCATTGACAATGTTAGGTGCTGTGCGCGAAATTTTAGGAAGTGGGAGTTTATTTGAACTAAAATTTGTTTCTGAAAACGCCAACACCTTTATTTTGTTTATTCTGCCTCCTGGAGCATTTATAGCCTTGGCATATTTAACAGTTTTATTCAATAAAATTTCAATCAAAACTTCATAAAAATGGATTATATTATTATACTTATTGCAGCTGTTTTTGTAAATAACATTGTATTATCACAGTTTTTAGGAATTTGCCCTTTTCTTGGAGTTTCTAATAAAGTTTCAACATCTGTAGGGATGTCGGGTGCTGTATTGTTTGTAATGACCATAGCAACTATGGCAACTTACTTACTACATCAATATATTTTAGTCCCTGCTGGGTTAGACTATTTAAGAACCATTACATTTATACTAGTAATTGCAGCATTGGTGCAAATGGTTGAAATTATTTTGAAAAAAGTAAGTCCACCTTTATACCAAGCATTAGGTGTGTTTTTACCTTTAATTACCACAAACTGTGCTGTTTTAGGTGTAGCAATTTTAGCTTTAGGATTAGAAGGCGGAAGCTTGTTAAAAGCAGTGTTTTTTGCAGTAGCAAATTCAATAGGTTTTGCATTAGCATTAATTGTATTTGCAAGTATTAGAGAGTATTTAGAATTGGCAAACATTCCTAAAGGAATGAAAGGTGTTCCAATAAATTTATTAGTAGCAGGATTATTATCGTTAGCTTTTTTAGGATTTACAGGTTTAGTTTAAAATATACTGAACGATAGCGTGTTATTTAAAAATATCTAACTATATTTGCAAACTCAAAATTAATAACCAAGGTCGAGAACCTTAAAAATTAAAACAAAATGCCAGTAAAAATTAGATTACAAAGACACGGTAAAAAAGGAAAACCATTTTATTGGATTGTAGCTGCAGATGCACGCTCAAAAAGAGATGGTAAATACTTAGAAAAAATTGGGACTTATAATCCTAATACAAATCCAGCTTCTATTGATTTAGATGTAGATGGTGCCGTAAAATGGTTGCAAAATGGTGCACAACCAACTGACACAGCAAAAGCAATTTTATCTTATAAAGGTGCAATGCTTAAAAATCACTTAGCAGGTGGTGTTAGAAAGGGAGCTTTAACAGAAGAGCAAGCAGAAGAAAAATTCCAAGCTTGGTTAGATGAAAAAACTGCTAAAATCAATGCTAAAAAAGAAGGTTTAACTAAAGCTGAAGCTGATGCGAAAGCAAAAGCATTAGCTGCTGAAGCTAAAATTAACGAAGAACGTGCTGCTGCTGCTAAAGAAGTAGAAGAAGCTGCAATTAAAGCTGAGGCAGATGCAAAAGCTGCTGCTAAAGCTGTAGAAGAAGTTGTTGAGGAGCAGGCTCCAGAAACAATTGATGATGCTCAAGCTGCTGCATCTGAAGAAGGAAAAGCAGAGTAACTAGTTATTTATCGATAATGCGTAAAGAAGATTGTTTTTATTTAGGCAAAATCGTAAGAAAACATAGTTTTAAAGGTGAAGTTGTTGTCAAACTAGACACTGACGAACCTGAATTGTATCAAAATTTGGAATCAGTATTTGTTGCTTTAGGCAATAATCTGGTTCCTTTTTTTATAGAAGAAAGTCTACTTCAAAAAGGAAATCAATTACGTATTAGGTTTGAAGATGTTGCTAATGAAGATGATGCGGACGCTATTATAGGTTCAGAATTATATTTGCCTTTAGAATTTCTTCCTAAGTTAAAAGGAAATAAATTCTATTTTCACGAAATTATTGGTTTTGATATAGAAGATGTTAATTATGGTTATGTTGGAGTTGTAAAAGGAGTAAATGATAGTTCTGCACAACCGTTGTTTGAAATTAACTCGAATGGAGTAGATGTGTTTATTCCAATGATTGACAACTTTATTAAAAAAGTGGATAGAGAAAACAACAAGATTATTGTTGAAACTCCAGAAGGTTTAATAGATTTGTATTTAAACCAATAAAAAATAGAGAGGTGGCCGAGTGGTCGAAGGCGCACGCCTGGAAAGTGTGTATACTCCAAAAGGGTATCGAGGGTTCGAATCCCTTCCTCTCTGCGAAAATGAACACAAATTGAATCAAAACACAGCAAACCATAGGTTTTACGGGGTTTTGAATTTTAGGAGTTAACAGATATATTGATTTAAATTCATTAAATAAGTCAACAAATCGGTCAACAAATAAAAAAAGTAAATTTGTTGACCGAATTATTGCTGTAGATACTGTAAATACTGATAAAATGTATTTTTAAAAACGGTGAAACAGTACATAATTTAATGAGAATAAGGTAGGATTTGGTCAACAAATCTTATACATTTGTTACTAGGGCCAATATCCATAGTTGATTTGACTTTCGTCTTTAAAAAAAGTTAAACTTAAAAAGACGACAACTATGAAAACCCAAAACACTTTTTCAATCCTAATTTGGATTAATGCTTCACGTGCCAAAAATAACGAAGCGGATTTATTCGCAAGAATTACGGTTAATCAGAAACGAGTTAATATTAGCCTAAAAAGAAAAGTTCTTTTAGAATCTTGGGATAAATCTAAATCCAAAATTAAAGGAAACAGTCAAGAGGCTAGAGTTATCAATAATTATATTGACCAAACACAAGCTTCAATCTTCAAAGCATACCAGGAATTAGTTAATGAAAGAAAATTAATAACAGCTGAAGCTATTAAAGCTCGATTTTTAGGAACCGACCAACAATATTATTCGCTTCAAAATATTATTGATTATCATAATACTAATTTTGCTCACAAGTTAAATAAAGCCACACTTGGCCTTTATAAAACTACCCAGAGTTATTTAATGGAGTTCGTACTGAAAGAATACAAAACTTCAGATATTTACTTGAGAGACCTAAATTATTCATTTGTTGTGCAATTTGACAATTTCTTAAGAGGCTATAAACTTTCAAGAAATAAGAAAAGAATAGGTAATAATACCATCATAAAACACATTCAACGCTTAAGAAAAATGGTAACTATGGCCTTTCATATGGAATGGATAGAAAGAGACCCATTTGTTAAATATAAACCTTCATTTATTAAAAAGGAACGTGAGTTTTTATCAAAAAAAGAACTTGAAAGTATTGAAAACTATAGCACAGATATTGAACGTTTAGATTTAGTAAAGGATCTTTTTATTTTTAGCAGCTACACAGGTATTGCATATGTTGATATTATGAAGCTTAAAAAAGACAATGTGGTTTTTGGGATTGATGGTAATAAATGGATAATTACCAAAAGACAAAAAACAAATACACCAGTGAAAATACCAATACTAGACCAAGCTCAATACTTAATTGATAAATACAGAAATAATGAAAGAGCAGCTCTAAATGGTACCGTTTTTCCTGCGTTATCAAATCAAAAATTAAATAGTTATTTAAAAGAAATAGCAGATGCTTGTAAGATTAAAAAGAACCTAACATTTCATATGGCGCGCCATACATTTGCAACTACAGTAACGCTAACAAATGGCGTTCCAATTGAAACCGTTTCTAAAATTTTAGGACACACAAAAATTGCTACAACTCAAATTTATGCTAGAGTAATTGAAAGAAAAGTAAGTGATGATATGAATGCTTTAAAAGTGTTATTAAATACCAAATCAGAGCAAGGTTCAGAAGTAGTTCAGAAGAAATCTAACAGCTAACTAATTTATAGTTTTTTTTTTATTTTTAAATGCTTAAAAAAATTGAAAAACCTATATGAAAAAAACTACTATTGCCTTTAATAGGTATAAAAAATCTATTGTATTAATTGAAAAATCTAATTTAAAAGATCTAACAATTTTAAAACAAGGTATTGTACTTTCAAGAACGTGTCTAAATGAATTTAGCACACTTGTAAGGACTAAAAAATTCCCTTCAAAAAAAGAAGAAATAACATTTTTTAAATATCAAAAACCGTATGTAGAAGGGAGACTCCAGTACTTTAAATGGTTACATAATTATTTACTTGAAAAACCAATTTCTGGTAACTCAAAACAACAGAAGTACATTAGCAATGAACTTGATAGGTTAGATAGCAGAAAATGGAAACAGTTGGAATTTGTAAAGTATTATAGGTTAAAAGAAGATAAACTAGACCACCTTTATTTTTTAAGAGATATCGAACAATTAGATTTATTTATCGATAGCTCGCATCACTTTAAAGATCCGGAATTTACAACCAGTCACGATTACCTTGTATCAAAAATTATTGCACACGATTTATTAATTGCATTTTTTTCTAACGAGTTGAAAATACTTAAAAACAAGAAATCAAATGATGTAGTTATCGAAGAGGTTAAACCAGCCATTTTAAGAGATCTAAATTGGACAGGAACTAAAACGGATTTAGTTGAATTAATTTTCGCTTTAAAAGAGTCAGGTGTTTTAAGAAATGGAAGAGCAGAACTAAAAAAAATTAAAAATGTAATTGAACTACTTTTTGAAATTGAATTAGGTAATATTTATAAAGTTTTTGAGCAAATTAAAGCTAGAGAGAAAGATCAAACAAAATTTATAGATTCTTTAAAAATTGGACTCATTAATAGAATTGAATCTAATTAAAGTATTGTTGTTAAATTACTGTTTTAGTGTTGGTTATGGTTTTTATATGTTCTATAATAAATAGGACTACCTAACGACTACCTAAAATTGAAAAAAAGAGATGATTTTTTATTAAAAAATCATCTCTTTTTATTTATAAACATACCTTTTTATTGAAATTGAATCCAGTGTGATTATAAATTCTAACTTTTTTTAAAATTCAAAGTTTTTAAACTCTTGTCATTCAGTAAGTTAAAATTTTTAAAATGTTAAATTTTTTAGGTACTACCTAATGACTACCTAAAGATTCTCAATAGAACTTTTAAGCTTTGTAGCACGAAAGTCAAATCGCTATAAACAATTATTAATTTAAAAAATACTTAATCAATGCCAACACAAATTATAACAACTGATGATTTAAGAGAGTTTAAAATTGAACTATTAGATGACATTAAAAGTTTACTTCAAAAAACGACTGCTGCACCTCAAAAAAAATATTTAAAATCAGCAGAATTAATGAAAATATTGAAAGTAAGTCCGGGAACACTTCAAACTTTAAGAATTAACGGAACACTACCGTACACAAAAATTGGAGGGATCATTTTCTACGATGCAGAAGAAATTGAAAACGTAATGAAAGAAAACAGTATTCATAACAAATTTTAAGAATAACGTCATTCTGAACCTGTTCAGAATCTTACTATTTAGAGCCTATGAATTACATAAAACATCTCAACGGTATCTTTCATCAATTTTCAAAAGATACTCGTTTAAATCCAACACATATTAGCCTATATATTGCTTTATTTCAGATTTGGAATTACAATCGATTTCCAGATGAATTTTATATAAATCGAGAAGAAGTTATGAAGTTTTCTAAAATCGGTTCTAACACAACATATCATCGTTGTATTAAAGAGTTAAGTCATTGGAAATACATTATTTATAGTCCTTCTCACAATCCGTTTAAAGGCAGTAAAGTGAAGTTGTTTAATTTCAGTACAAGTGATAAGCAAGATTTGTATTTAGACTCTACCATAAATGAACAAGCGCTGGTATCTAATATAAACATTAATAAACATACTATAAACATAAATAAACCTCTCTCTCTAAAAAAGGTTTTCAATTTTTTTAAAAAAAAGGATTGGTCAGAAAAAGAAGCAGAAAAATTTTTCAATTACTACGAATCTGTAGGATGGAAAAAAGGAAACAATCCAATTGAAAATTGGCAAGCTGCAGCAGAGAGTTGGATGTTAAAAATAGACGAATTTACTATTTCAAAACGAAAAGAATCAAAAACAAATCAAAACACAGATTTACCACTTGACCATTTTCAAGACAACCTCCACACCAACCAAAACAAAAACTATAACGAACCTTTATAAGATTCTGTCATTTCTGCGTAGGCAGGAATCTCATCATTTGGAAAATAAAAACTATGAAACCACAACCACACATAAAAATCGAAGGAATATCAAAATTCCAAATAGGAGAAATAAGAAACAACACAGTCCATTACGATTTTGAAAAAATAAAAACCTACCTCAACATCAAAGGTCACATACTATTCGGTAAAAATTTCAAAATCTACAATGAAGACGAACCTCTACTTTTCAAACTATGCAATTACTTTATCCAGGATCATTATAGTTGTGCACAAATGGGAATAGACACCAATAAAGGATTATTACTATCTGGCCCAGTAGGTTGTGGAAAAACATCACTAATGAAATTACTTTTACATCTAGCGCCACACAAAACTAATTACGAACTCATTCCCTCCAGGAATATTGTTTTCAATTTCAATGCAAAAGGTTATGCTGTTTTTGAAAAATACAATCAAACTCAAAACTATTGTTTCGATGATTTAGGAGTAGAACCAACAGGTAGCCACTACGCAAAAGAGTGCAATGTATTAGGTGAAATCTTGCTCTCTCGTTACGATTTATTTATGCGTAATCCTGAACGCAGTCAGAAGGTGTTAACCCACATAACCACGAACCTCAACGCGCAAGAAATTGAAAAACGTTACGGAAACAGGGTGAGAAGCAGAATGAGAACAATGTTTAATTTAATTAGCTTTGATGAAAACTCAATTGATAAAAGAAAATAACTTTTTATTCGTCACCCTGAACTTGGTTCAGGGTCCCACCAATTATATTAGGTTGTTTGTTGTGGAATGAAAAAACAAAACCCACTTCAAGAGAAGTGGGTTAAAAAAAATTGCTATGAAAAAGATTAGGCCTATGAAAACCTAAGACTCAAATATAGTATTATCTTCCTAAAAATAAAAAAAAACATTTTTCTATTTTGTAGTATTAAACAAAATCAAACTACCTTAAAAAGTAGTTAATATAATGCGTTAACTTATTTGCAATGCCATTGCATTAAATAATTTATATATTTGCTACAATGAAATTTATAGCATTCATATTTTCAATTTATATTCTCGCACTTAATTTTGCACCTTGTGTAGATAATAGTGAAATTGATGATAATGTTAAAACAGAAATTTCACAAACTAATGGTGACGAGCATCAACATCAAGATTCAGATTTATGCTCCCCTTTTTGTATGTGTCATTGTTGTCATATTAATGTAATACAGTTTCAATTCACTTATACAAAACTTGATGTAAATAATTATTATACTCAAAATTTCTTCTACCTAAACGGTTTAGAAACAAATTATTCTACTTCTATTTTACAGCCTCCAAGGGCATAATTCAGTTTTATCTAGGATAATTATATCCAATTTTGAACCTTTAAAGGTTCTTTTCAACTCGAGTAATTCTAATTTTATTAGAAGAATTGAATCAAAAAGTTTAACTGAATTAACACCTTTTCTATGATTAATAAAATCATTGATTTTTCAATCAATAACAAATTTATAATTGGTTTGCTTACGCTTACCATTATTGGAGCAGGTATATGGAGTATGACCCAAGTACCCATCGATGCTGTTCCAGATATTACCAATAACCAAGTACAGGTTATTACACAAGCCCCAAATTTAGGTACAGAAGATATTGAACAAATTGTAACCTACCCAATTGAAGTCGCAATGAGCAACCTTCCAAATGTACAGGAAATTAGATCTATTTCTCGTTTTGGTTTATCGGTTGTTACTATTGTGTTCGACGATGATATGGGAACATATTTACCTCGACAATTAGTAGCAGAAAAACTAAACGAAGTTAAAGAACAAATTCCTGCAGGTTTTGGTGAACCATCAATGGGACCTATTTCAACTGGATTAGGAGAGATTTACCAGTATACATTAAAAGTAGCACCAGAGTTTAAAGACAAATATAGTATTGCAGACCTACGTTCTATGCAAGATTGGATTGTACAGCGACAAATGGCTATGGTAGAAGGTGTGGTTGAAGTAAATGCCATTGGTGGTAAAATTAAACAATACGAAGTGGCTGTTGATCCAAACGATTTAAACGCTATTGGTTTAACTATTACAGATGTATTTAATGCACTTGAAGCTAACAATCAAAATACAGGTGGTGCTTACATTGAAAAAAACCATCAAGCAAATTTTATTCGTGGAGAAGGCTTGGTGCGTAGTTTAGAAGACATTAAAAAAATAACAGTCAAAAACGTTAATAATATTCCAGTAACTATTGGTGATATTGCGACAGTTCAATTTGGTGCTGCAATTCGCTATGGTGCATTAACACAAGATGGAGAAGGTGAAGTTGTTGGTGGTTTAGTAATGATGCTTAAAGGCGCTAATTCCAATAATGTTATCAACAATGTAAAAGAACGAATGGCTCAAATAGAAAAGTCATTACCTGAAGGAATCATCATTCAGCCATTATTAGATCGAAGTAAATTAATTGGCGAAACAACATCTACAGTGTCAAACAACCTTGTTGAAGGAGCTTTAATTGTAATATTTGTACTTATTTTCTTATTAGGTAATTGGCGAGGTGGTTTAATAGTAGCTTCAACAATTCCATTATCATTATTATTTGCATTTATATTGATGAATGTATTTGATGTTTGGGCAAATTTAATGAGTTTGGGAGCTATTGATTTCGGGATTATTGTAGATGGTGCTGTAATTATTGTGGAGAGTACAGTATTCTTAATTACATCCCAAATATTAAAAAAGAAGAGTCTTACAGCAAAAGAACGTGACAAAGTAGCTTCTAATGCTTCTAAAAAGATGATGAATGCTGCATTTTTTGGTCAGCTCATTATTCTTATTGTTTTTCTTCCAATTTTGGCTTTACAAGGTATTGAGGGAAAAATGTTCAAACCAATGGCTATGACTTTCATTTTCGCTATGATTGGAGCGATGGTGCTTTGTCTTACCTACGTGCCAATGATGTCTGCACTAGTGTTAAGAGCTCCGAAAAACAATAAAAAATCTTATGGAGATAAATTTGTACAATGGGTAGAAGACAAATACCAACCTTTATTGGAAAGAGCATTACAAAAAGGAAAGTGGATTATAGGTAGTGCAGTTGTGCTATTCGCAATTGCAGTTTTTATGTTTACAAAAATGGGTGGTGAGTTCATTCCGCAGCTTGATGAAGGGGATATTGCATTTCACGCCATATTAAAACCAGGAAGTTCACTTACAGAAACCATTGAAACAACTACAAAAATAGAGCAAATTGTAAAAGCTAAATTTCCGGAAGTTGAAAAAATAGTTAGTCGTATTGGTGTAGCTGAAATTCCAACAGACCCAATGCCAATGGATTTAGCAGATGTTTTTGTAATTCTAAAGCCTAAAAGTGAGTGGACCACAACAACTTCAAAAGATGAATTGATAGAGATGATGAAAGAAGCTGTTGAAATAGTTCCAGGTGTTAATTATGAGTTTACCCAGCCTATTGAAATGCGTTTTAATGAATTACTTGAAGGTGTGCGTGAAGATATTGCCATAAAATTATATGGGGAAGACATTGACATCTTATCCCAAAAAGCCGAAGAAATATCTAAAATTATTGCAGGTACAGAAGGTATTGGTGATATGAAAGCGGAAGCCACAACAGGTTTACCACAAATGACTATTAATTACAATAGAAATAAATTAGCACAATACGGACTTCATATAAATACCTTAAATCAAACAGTACAATCAGCATTTGCAGGTGGTATAGCAGGTGTTATTTTTGAAGGTGAAAAACGTTTTGATTTAGTAGTTCGTTTAAATTCTCAAAACCGAAAAGATATTTCAGATGTCCAAAACTTGTACATCAACCTACCTTCGGGAACTCAAATTCCACTGCGTGAAATAGCTGATGTAAGTTATAAAGCAGGACCAATGCAAATTAGTAGAGATAACACAAACAGAAGAACTTATGTAGGTGTAAATGTTAGAGGTCGCGATGTAAAATCATTAGTAAATGAAATAAAATCAAAATTAGATGCACAATTAGAATTACCATCTGGTTATTTCATTCGTTATGGTGGTGCTTTTGAGAATTTGGAACGTGCAAGTAACCGATTACAAACGGTTGTACCTATTGCACTATTGCTAATATTTGTGTTAATTTATTTTGCATTGAAATCATTGCCACAAACTTTAATGATTTACATAGCTATTCCTATGGCAACCATTGGTGGTGTTGTAGCTTTATGGTTACGTGATATGCCATTTAGTATTTCAGCAGGTGTTGGTTTCATAGTACTATTTGGGGTTGCAGTTTTAAATGGATTGGTAATGGTTAGTGGTTTGAATGAATTAAAAGAAGAGGGTGTTACCAACCTTAAAGATAGAATTATTGAAGGTACAAAACGAAGAATCAGACCAATTATGCTAACAGCTTTTACAGATGTATTAGGCTTTTTGCCTATGGCGATTTCGGCATCTGCCGGAGCAGAAGTTCAACGCCCACTAGCAACTGTTGTTATTGGTGGTTTATTAACTTCTACATTACTAACCTTATTCGTTTTACCAATTTTATACCATTGGGTAGAAAACAAATCGTTTAAATTTATTCCGAATAAAAAGTTGGTTACAGCAACAGCAGTTTTGCTTTTAATGTTTGGTTTTTCTGAACAAAGTAATGCACAACAGATAAACAATACACTTCCTGAAATAACCTTAATGGATGCGGTAAAACTATCTAAAAGGAATTACCCATTGTTAAAGCAAAAACAGTTAGAAATCACAAAACAGGAACAATTAAAAGCTACTGCTTATGATTTAGGTACAACTGAAGTCTTTACAGGTGGTGAAGAAATTAATGGAGATGAAGGAGTCTACACAACCATTGGTATAGGTCAATCCGATATAAATATTTTTGGTATTGGTTCAAAGAGGAAGTTACAAAAACAACGAGTACAATTAGCACAAAAAGCTTATCAACTTTCTGTATTAGAATTAGAATTAGAAGTTAAAAAGGCCTGGTCAAAATGTTATCAAATGAAGAGAAACTATAACCTTTATATGGAATTGGATTCCATTTATTCCAATTTCGAACAAGCTGTTGCGTTAAATTATGAAGTAGAAGCGATTTCAAGATTAGAATATTCAGCAGCTAAAAACCAAGCTTTTCAAATTCAAAATAAAAAAATGCAAGCATATAGTGATTATCTAATCGCTCTACAGCAATTAAATTTATGGTTGGTTTCAGATGAAATTTTTACTGTTTCTGATGAATTTGATTCTGCAATAGATTTAAACATTGAAAAGTTCAATATTGAAAACCATCCGTTGTACAGTATGTCGCAGAACATTGTAAATGAAGCAGCAGCCAATTATAAAGTTGCAAAAGCTGATAATTTACCAAAATTCAATCTTCAAGGTGGTTTACAAAAAGTAGAAGGAATTTCTGGGTTTTACAGTTATCAAGCAGGTATTTCCATTCCGTTTTTGTCTGGTACTAACAAAGCACAAATTAGAAGTACCAAAATTGATAAAGAGATAGCCGAAGCCAATGTCCAATTCAAAAAGCAAGAAGTACAATCAAAATTTGTTCAGGCTAAAGAAAATTATATCAAATGGAAAAACTCTTGGGAATTTTACAAAAACCAGGTATTGCCATTAACAAAGGAGCAAAAAACAGGTGCTTTACTGGCGTACAAAGAAGGCGAAATAGATTACACTAGCTTCACACAATTAATAAAAGAAGCCATTCAATCCGAGCTAGATGCACAAACAGCTTTAATAAACTATTTAGAAAGCACATTTCAACTACAATATTTTAATCAATAAGAAAATGAAAAATAAATTATATAAAATCCTAACTATTATAGTCTTATCCATTACTGTTTTTGCTTGCGGAAACAAAGAAAGTCATAGTGACAATGATGGTCATTCACATAGTGAAAAACCAAAAAATGAAGAAGAACACGGTGAGAACGAAGAAGTAATGCTTTCGCAGCAGCAGTATAATGCATTAAAAATGAAGATTGACACACTTTCATTACGAAATATGAGTGGAAATGTAGAGGCTAATGGTACATTAGAAGTACCCCCACAAAACGAAGCAGCAATAACTTCAGTTATTGGTGCAAATGTAGTATCTATAAAAGTAATTGAAGGTGATAAAGTTAAAAAAGGCCAAGTTGTGGCCCATCTATCACACCCTAATATTATAAAACTACAGACTGATTATTTGAATGCTTTTAGCAATAGTAATTTTTTAAAGAAAAACTATGAGCGTCAACAAAAATTATATGATGCAGGTGTTGGTTCTGGTGCAAATTTTCAAAAAGCAGAAGCAGAGTATGAAGCATCAAAAGCTATGGTAAATGGATTGGAAGCTCAATTAAGAATATTAAATATCAATACAATATCAGTAAGAAATGGTACAATTGCACAAAGTATATCATTACGTAGTCCTATAGAAGGGTTTGTACAAAAGGTTGAGGTGAAAATTGGGCAATATGTAGAGCCGCAAACAGAATTATTCGAAATTGTTAATACGCTTCACGTTCACGCAGATTTGATGGTATTTGAAAAAGATGCGTATAAAGTGAAAAAAGGTCAAAAAGTAACATTTACTGTGCAGTCTATACCAGATACAGAACTTACAGCTGAAATCTTTTCAATAAGTAAAACATTTGAAGACAACCCAAAAGCGGTACACGTTCACGCTGAAATTGAAAATAAAGGAGATAACTTAATTCCTGGTATGTACATTCAAGGTAAAATTCAGGTAAATAAAACTAAAACAAAAGCATTACCTGAAAGTGCAATTATAAAAGATGGAGATAGGTTTTATGCATTTTCAGTAGAAAAAGAAAATGACCACTGGAGTTTTAAGCCTGTTGAAGTGCTTTTAGGTGCAAAAGATGGCAATTGGATTGCAGTTCAATTTACTGAAGAATTAGATAAAACCACAAAATTTGCTTATAATAATGCTTATTACCTGATTGCTGAAATGAAAAAAGGCGAAGCAGAACACGAACATTAAATAATGAAAACAATAGAGGAATTATTAGAATCTAAAAATATACGTGTTACAGCAATGCGATTACTTATCTATAAGTTTCTTGTAGAAAAGGATGTTGCTGTAACATTAAGTGATATCGAAAATGCTTTTGAAAAGTCAGATAGAACTACATTATACAGAACTATTAAAACATTTGAAGAAAAAGGAATCGTACATCAAATAGATGATGGTACAGGTATTACAAAGTATGCATTATGTGAAAAAGGATGTAATTGTGAAATTGAAAATGATTTACACTTACATTTCCATTGTAACAACTGCAATGAAACAGTATGCCTTACAGCTCATAAAATTCCTCAAATTAAAGTACCTGATGGTTTTGTTGCAGAAAATGTAAACTTGGTGGTAAAAGGGTTTTGTGATAAATGTAGCGGTCATTAATGCACTTCCATTGCATTTGTTTTTTCAGCATATTTGCTTTGAATATGCAATTATAATTTGATGATTTTATTTATTTACTTACTAATATATTTTCTGCTAGTTTTTGTAATAAGGTCAGTTTCACTCTTTATAAAAACTAGAGTAAACCCTTTAACTTTTAACAAAACAGATGATGCACACGGTTATAATGGTAAAGTATTTACTTTGATCTCTTTTTTAGAGCTAATTATTGTAAGTATTTATGCTTTTAAATTTGATTGGTACAAATATTTACTCCCTTTTTGGTATTTAGAAAGTGTTGCTTTATTAAAAATAGGTTGGGGATTCTTAATTCTTTCGCTAATTGTAGTATGGATTGCTCAATCTAATATGGCCAATTCTTGGAGAATTGGAATAGATGAAAAAAACAAGACATCGTTAGTTACCAAAGGATTGTTTTCGATTTCAAGAAACCCTATTTTCCTTGGGATTATGATTGCAAATATTGGATTGTTTTTAGTGATTCCAAACGCTTTTACATTAGTAATAATCGCATTATCAACAACAAGTATAAATACCCAAATTAGATTAGAAGAAGCATTCTTAAAACAAGAATTTGGAAATGATTATTTAGAGTATGCAAAAAAAGTAAGACGTTGGATATAAATATTTAATTTGAAGAATTTAGAATAATAATGAAAAAAAAGAAAGTCAATTTAAGAGATTTAAAGCCAAAATCTACAAAGCAGCGTAGTCACAATGATGGCCATAACCACGTCATTGTAAATAGTGCTACTTTCAAAATTTATTTCCCTGCAATCGTAAGCTTTTTAATGCTTATGATCGGAATAGCTTTAGCTTATTTTAATGTAGCTTTTTTCAAAGATTGGTTACGTATAATTTGGTATGGAATTGCATACTTGCCTGTTGGATTTCCCGTGGTTAAAGAAGGTTGGAAAAGCATTAAAAAAGGAGATGTATTTACAGAGTTCTTTTTAATGTCTATTGCTACAATTGGAGCATTTATTATTGGTGAATATCCTGAAGGAGTAGCAGTAATGCTATTTTATGCAGTTGGAGAATTGTTCCAAGGAGCTGCTGTTAAAAGAGCCAAAGGAAATATCAAAGCATTATTAGATGTCAGACCAAAAGAAGCTAACGTTTTTCGGAATGGTGATTATACAAGTGTTTCACCAGAAGACGTACATATTGGCGAAAAAATTCAAATTCGTGTTGGCGAAAAAATTCCTTTAGATGGTATTTTACTATCAGTAAAGGCCTTATTAAATACCGCAGCTTTAACAGGTGAAAGTAAACCAGATACGCTTACAAAAAACGCAAAAGTATATGCAGGTAGTATCAATTTAGAAAGTGTGATAGAAATTGAGGTAACAAACAAGTTTGAAGATAGTTCAATTGCCAGAATATTAGATTTAGTTCAAAATGCTACAGCACGTAAATCGAAAACAGAATTGTTCATAAGACAATTTGCACGTATCTATACACCAATTGTAGTGTATTTAGCAATTGCTGTTACATTTCTACCTTACTTTTTTGTAGAGGATTATATTTTTACAGATTGGTTATACAGAGCATTAATTTTCTTGGTAATTTCTTGCCCTTGTGCTTTGGTAATTTCTATTCCATTGGGTTATTTCGGAGGTTTAGGTGCAGCTTCAAAAAATGGAATATTATTTAAAGGTGCTTCATTTTTAGATGCTATGACCAAAATAAATACATTGGTAATGGATAAAACAGGAACTGTTACCAAAGGTGTTTTCAAAATTAAGGAAATAAAGACTGTTGGCTGGGAAGAATCTGAATTTATGAAATTCCTAATGGCTATGGAAGAACAATCCACACACCCTATCGCAAAAGCCATAATGGAGTATAAAGAAGTTGGAAAAGATTTTAAAGCAGTAGAAGTATCTGAAGTTGCAGGAAAAGGATTAAAAGGCATTGTGAATGGTAAAATAGTTTTAGTTGGAAATAAAGCCTTAATGCATACAAATATCATAGATGTTCCAACTGAAACAGAAGCTATTGTAGAATCCATTGTTTTGGTAGCTATCGATAATAAATTCGCAGGTTATGTTGTAATTGCAGATGAATTAAAAGAAGATGCTAAAGAAACAATTACAGCATTGCATAAAGTAGGTATTAAAAATATAATGATGCTTTCAGGTGATAAAGATTCTATTACCCAACAAATAGCAATTGAATTAAATATTAAAAAGGCCAGAGGTGGTTTATTGCCAGAAGATAAATTAAATGAAGTTGAAACTTTAAAAAGAAACCCTGAAAATAAAATAGCTTTTATTGGTGATGGTATTAACGATGCACCAGTTTTAGCAGCAAGTGATGTAGGTATTGCTATGGGTGGTTTGGGAAGTGATGTTGCTATTGAAACAGCAGATGTTATTATTCAAACTGACCAACCTTCAAAAGTGGTAAAAGCCATTAAAATAAGTCGTTCTACTCGTAAAATTGTATGGCAGAATATCATATTAGCTTTTGGTGTTAAAGCTATTGTTTTAATTCTAGGAGCAGGTGGTTTAGCAACAATGTGGGAAGCTGTATTTGCAGATGTAGGTGTAGCTTTATTAGCTATTTTAAATGCGGTTAGATTGCAACGAATGAAATGGAGTTAAGCGTTAAACTCCTGTTAAACTAATTTAGAATCATTATAATTTGTTATCTTTGTTACCAATATGAAACAAGTTTTCCATAAAATAATGTCAATATTAATGGCTATTGTAGTGTTATGCTCTACAATGTCATTTACTATTAATATGCATTATTGTGGAGATAAATTGGTTGATTCAGCCATATTTTCAAAAGCAGAAACTTGCGGAATGGAAATGGAATTAGCAACTTCAACTAATGAATGTTCTGTATCAAAGAAAAATTGTTGTAGTGATGAATTTGAAAAAATTGAGGGTCAAAATGAATTACAATCTTCAATAGATACTATTTCTTTTGAGCAACAAGTATTCATTACTTCATTTATTTATACTTACGTAAATCTTTTCGAAAGTATAGATAGCGAGGTATCTTTATATGATGAACATCAATCCCCTCTCGTCAGCAGGAAAATCTACAAGCTAGACGAAACATATTTAATCTGATTTTAAAACAATTGACTGTTTTATCCTATGGCTGTAAAGTTATAAGGATAATTTGTTGTATTCGGTGTTTTTAACACCATTGTCTAATTGTTTAAAATCAAACTTATGCTAAATAAAAGCATTAAATTTTTAATAGAAAATAAACTGGTAGCAGTATTATTACTAGCACTGTTTATAGGTTGGGGTATCGTAAATGCACCCTTTAATTGGAATACAGGATTTCTTCCTAGCGATCCTGTAGCAGTAGATGCAATTCCAGATATTGGTGAAAACCAACAAATAGTATTTACAAAATGGGACGGTCGTTCACCACAAGATATTGAAGACCAAATAACGTACCCATTAACAACATCATTACTTGGTATTCCAGGAGTAAAAACCATTCGTAGTTCATCTATGTTTGGATTTTCAAGTATCTATATCATTTTTGAAGAAGATATAGAGTTTTATTGGAGTCGTAGTCGAATCCTTGAAAAACTAAACTCTTTGCCAAGTAATTTATTGCCAGATGGTGTTAACCCTTCATTAGGTCCAGATGCCACAGGTTTAGGTCAAATCTTTTGGTATACATTAGAAGGTAGAGATGAAAACGGAAATGTAACTGGAGGTTGGGATTTACACGAATTACGTAGTATTCAAGATTACTATGTGAAGTATGCGTTATCTTCTGCAAGTGGTGTTTCAGAGGTTGCTTCTATTGGTGGCTATGTTCAGGAGTATCAAGTGGACGTAAATCCAGAACTAATGCGTCAGTATAATATTGGATTGCATCACGTTGTAAAAGCGGTTAAGGAAAGTAATAAGGATATTGGTGCACAGACTTTGGAAATTAACCAAGCCGAATATTTAGTTCGTGGTTTGGGGTATGTAAAATCTATTGCAGATATTGAAAATGCTGTAGTTGATTCTGAAAATTTCACTTCAATAAAAATTAAAGACATTGGAAAAGTCTCATTAGGTCCAGCAACAAGACGAGGTTTATTAGATAAGGAAGGTGCGGAAGTTGTTGGTGCTGTTGTGGTTGCTCGTTATGGTGCAAACCCAATGGAAGTTATCAATAATGTAAAAGAAAAAATTAATGAATTAAGTGCAGGTTTACCTTCAAAAGTTTTGAGTGATGGTAGAACTTCACAAGTTACCATAGTACCTTTTTACGATAGAACAGAATTGATACAAGAAACTTTAGGTACTCTAAATGAAGCCTTGACTTTAGAAATCTTAATAACCATTTTGGTAATAATCATTATGGTATTTAACCTTCGAGCTTCAGTACTAATATCTGGATTATTACCAGTTGCAGTTTTAATGGTATTTATAGCAATGAAGCTCTTTAATGTTGATGCAAACATAGTAGCCTTGTCTGGTATTGCTATTGCTATTGGTACAATGGTAGATGTTGGTGTCATACTTTCAGAAAACATCATTCGGCATTTAGATGAAGATAATGGAACACAATCCATTAATACTGTAGTTTACAATGCAACAGCCGAAGTTTCTGGCGCAATTGTAACCGCAGTAATGACAACAATTATAAGTTTTATACCTGTTTTTACAATGATTGGCGCTGAAGGAAAATTATTCAGACCATTAGCATTCACAAAAACCTTTGCATTAACAGCTTCAATAATTGTAGCATTGTTTTTAATTCCACCTTTTGCAGCGTTTTTATTCAGAAAGAAAAGCATAAAAACACATTTTAAATATGCTTTAAATGGTGTTTTAATAGTATTAGGGATAATAGCAATAATCTATGGTTATTGGTTAGGATTAATATTGATAGCTTTTGGTATCACAGCATTGTTAAGTACTCAAAATAAAATAACAGAAAAACTATCCAACTTAATTAATATCATAATATGTACAACTGCAATAGTATTTCTGTTAGCGGAATATTGGAGACCTTTAGGAGTTGATAAAAGTATCTTCTGGAACCTCATCTTTGTTGGTGTCATTTGCTTTGGCTTATTGGGTGTTTTCTCATTGTTTATCAGGTATTATACTCGAATTTTAAGATGGTGTTTAGATAATAAATTACTATTTCTTTCAATTCCAACTGCAATTGTCATTGCTGGTTTTTTCATTATGAAAAACACAGGCAAAGAATTTATGCCATCGTTAAATGAAGGTTCTTTTTTATTGATGCCTACTTCTATGCCACATTCTGGTGTAGAAGAAAATAAGCGTGTTTTACAGCAGTTAGATATGGCAGTTGCCAGTATTCCTGAAATCGAAACTGTAGTTGGAAAAGCAGGTCGTACAGAATCTGCATTAGACCCAGCACCACTATCAATGTATGAAAATGTTATTCAGTATAAGTCAGAATATATGCTGAATGAAAACCGAGAACGTCAACGCTATAAAGTGAATAATGATGGCTTGTTTGAATTAAAAGATGGTCGATTTATCGCAAATCCAAATAATACAGAAAATGTCACCTTGAGCACAGTCGAAAGGTCTCAACTCATTCCAGACAATAATGGAGAGTTCTATCGAAATTGGAGACCTGAAATACAATCACCAGATGATATTTGGAACGAAATTGTAAAAGTGACCAAATTACCAGGCGTAACGTCTGCACCAAAGCTACAACCTATTGAAACCCGATTGGTAATGTTGCAAACAGGAATGCGAGCACCAATGGGTATTAAAATAAAAGGGCAAGATTTAAAGCAGATTGAAGCGTTTGGAATGCGATTAGAAGATATTTTAAAACAAGCTGAAGGTGTAAAAGATGAAGCTGTTTTTGCAGACCGTATTGTAGGTAAACCCTATTTGTTAATTGATATTGATAGAGAGAAAATTGCTCGTTATGGCGTAACCATTGAGGAAGTTCAAAATGTTTTGAAAGTGGCTGTTGGTGGTATGGTATTAACACAGACAGTAGAAGGTCGTGAGCGTTATGGTGTTAGAGTTCGTTACCCAAGAGAATTAAGAGCAAATCCAACCGATTTAAAACAAATCTATGTGCCTGTTGAAAAAGGAAGCCCTATTCCTTTAAGTGAATTAGCGACTATAAAATATGAACAAGGTCCACAAGTAATTAAAAGTGAAGACACTTTTTTAGTTGGCTATGTGTTATTTGATAAAATGGATGGTTTTGCAGAAGTCAATGTGGTAGAAAATGCACAAACCTTAATTCAAGAAAAGATAGATAGTGGCGAATTGGTAGTCCCAAAAGGTATCAACTACCAATTTACGGGAACGTATGAAAACCAATTAAGAGCAGAAAAAACCTTGTCGGTTGTTGTGCCTTTAGCGTTGGCAATCATTTTCTTAATTCTGTATTTCCAATTTCGTTCAGTAGGGACATCACTAATGGTATTCACAGGTATTGCAGTTGCTTTTGCTGGTGGTTTTGTAATGATATGGCTCTATGGTCAAGATTGGTTCTTAAACTTCAATGTCTTTGGTGAAAATCTGCGCGATTTATTTCAAATGCACCCCATTAATTTAAGTGTAGCGGTTTGGGTTGGGTTTATTGCACTATTTGGTATCGCAACCGATGATGGAGTTGTAATGGCAACTTATTTAACCCAAACATTCGATAGAAACACACCAGAGAATAAAAAGGAAATTAGAGCATCAGTTGTTGAAGCTGGTGAAAAACGAATCAGACCGTGTTTAATGACTACAGCTACGACCATTTTAGCATTATTACCAGTATTAACCTCTACAGGTCGAGGAAGCGATATAATGATACCTATGGCAATACCAAGTTTTGGTGGAATGCTTATAGCCTTAATCACTTTGTTTGTTGTACCAGTATTGTATAGCTGGAAAGCAGAAGTTCAACTTAAAAGAACATCAAAATGAAATATAAATCAATACAAATAAAAATCGTCTTGGCTCTTGGCTCTTGTTTCTTGAGTCTTTTTGCGAACGCTCAACAATTAGAAATACTTATCGGTGAAGCCTTAACAAACAATCCAGAAATTCAAAAGTTTGAGTTACAATACAAAAGAGCTTCCGAAAAGGTAAACGAGGTCAACACCATTCCTAATACCGAATTTGGTGTAGGTTATTTTGTAAGTGAACCAGAAACACGAACAGGTGCACAACGCTTTAAAGTATCTGCTAAACAAATGTTACCGTGGTTTGGGACTATTACTTCGAGAGAAAATTACGTGAGTTCATTGGCAGATGCTAAATACGAGGACATTGTTATCGCAAAGCGAAAACTAATGGCTTCGGTATCACAATCCTATTATAATTTATACGCTAACAAAGCAAAGCAAGAGGTTTTAACTGAAAACATCAAACTATTAGAAACTTATGAAACGTTGGCATTAACTTCTGTAGAGGTTGGTAAAGCATCCGCAGTAGATGTGTTGCGATTGCAAATGCGTCAGAACGAAATGCAACAATTAAAAGATGTATTGCAACAACAGTTTTTAGCAGAACAAACTAACTTCAATAATCTATTGAATAGAGATAATGATGTTACCGTGAATGTGGTAGATAGTTTAATGATACCTTCAGAAGACTTTGATATTACTTTTGAAAAATTAGTATTACATCCTGAATTACTAAAATTTGATAAACTCTATCAATCCATAGAGCAATCAGAATTATTGAATCAAAAAGAAAGCAGTCCAATGATTGGTTTTGGATTAGATTATATCAATGTTGCTGAAAGACCAAATATGGATTTCAGCGATAACGGAAAGGATATTGTAATGCCAATGGTTTCGGTATCTATCCCAATTTTCAATAAGAAATATAAATCCCAAACCAAACAAAATGATTTGCAACAGCAGGAAATTACTGCTCAAAAACAGGAACGTTTAAATGCATTGGAAACGCTTTTAGACAAAGCGAATAACGAACGCATTTCTGCAAGAATAAGTTATGCTACCCAAACCAAAAACCTACAGCAAGCCAAAGATGCAGAAGACATTTTAATCAAAAGCTATGAAACAGGAACGATTGATTTTAATGATGTTTTGGATATTCAAGAGTTGCAGCTAAAGTTTCAAATGAACCAAATAGAATCTGTGAAGACCTACTATGTGCAAAGTACAATCATTAATTATTTAATTCAGTAAACAATGAAAACGTTTAACACAATATTTCTCTTGTTTCTAACTTCAATGGCATTTGCCCAAGTTGGTACAAATGGTCAAGATAGAAAAGAAGAAGGCCGAAACATACAAGAGTATAACCTTACTATAGAAGAAAATGAAATAACTCTTTCAGGTGTAACCGCCAAAGGAATGACAATTAATGGTGGAATTCCAGGTCCTACATTAGAATTTAATGAAGGTGACCTCGCTATTATTAACGTAACCAATAAAATGGATGAAGAAACCTCTGTACATTGGCACGGTTTAATACTTCCTAATTTTTATGATGGTGTACCTTATTTAACTACGCCACCTATAAAACCAAACACTACATTTCAATATAGAATACCTATAAACCAATCTGGCACATATTGGTATCATTCCCACACGATGTTGCAAGAGCAAAAAGGAGTTTATGGCTCAATAGTCATTCATCCTAAAGAAAAGACCTTGGACTATGATAAGGATTTAGTCGTAGTCCTTTCCGATTGGACAAATGAAAAACCAATAAATGTACTGCGAAACCTTAAACGAGGAAATGAGTGGTATCAGGTTAAAAAAGGAACAGCGGTACCATTAAGCAGAGTTATAAAAGAAGATGCATTAGGCGCACAATTCAAATTTTGGCGCGATAGAATGGAAGGTGCAGATATTGCAGATATCTACTATCCTGCGTTTTTAGCCAATGGTAAAAAAGTTGCAGAATATCCAGAGTTTAAAGCAGGTGAAAAAGTACGACTACGTTTTATTAATGCATCTGCTTCATCTTATTATTGGCTGGATTTTGGTGGTGGTAACCCGATGATTGTAGCGAGTGATGGTGTGGATGTAACACCAAAATATAAAAACCGATTTCTTTTTGCAATTGCCGAAACCTATGATGTGATTGTAACCATTCCAGAAGGCACATTGGAAATTACCGCAACAGCACAAGATGGTTCTGGTAATATGTCCATTCGTTTAGGTAGCGGAAAACTGTATCCAGCAACAGTTATAGACAGACCAGATAAAGTAGCTATGATGAAGCAAATGGCAAAAATGGATATGAAGATGGGTGCACCTGCTTTAGTAGGAAATAAAAACAGTAACACACCAGAAGTCCTAATGCAGAAATATGGGATGAAGATGAATATGGATATGAAAGATGGACAGATGGAGAATGAAATGAATATGGAAATGAAAAAGGATGTGATGCCAATGAATCATAAGATGATGCAAAAGGACACCACTTCATTTAATTATGACACACGTAAAACCTATTTCAATTATGATTTTTTAAAGGCAAAAGAAAACACGACTTATAAGGCAGACATACCTGTAACCGACCTTTTACTTAATCTAACAGGTAATATGCAACGTTATGTTTGGAGTTTGAATGGCATACCACTTTCGGAAACAGACAAAATTAAAATTAAAGGTGGAGAGGTTACTAGAATTACTTTGAATAACCTAACAATGATGCATCATCCAATGCACTTACACGGACATTACTTTAGGGTCATCAATGAAAATGGCGAACGTTCCCCATTAAAACATACCGTCAATGTACCACCTATGCAAAAAGTGGTCATCGAATTTTATAACGAAGAATATGGTGATTGGTTCTTTCATTGTCACGTGTTATATCATATGATGGGTGGTATGGCAAGAGTATTTAGCTATGATACACCACGCGATGAAAAGATGAAACCTTATCCAGTTCAAAAACTAATTGATGAAACTGACCATTATTACTCTTGGGGAGCTGCACGTGTAGGTTCAAACTTTAATGAACTTTTATTGATGTCAAGCAACATTCGTAACGAATTTGGACTACGTGCCGAGTTTGATTATAACCAAAATGCCGAGATAGAAGTAAATTATAACAGATATCTCAATGATTGGGTACGTGTGTATGCAGGTGTAAATACTGAAACTTCTACACCAAATTCTTATGATACATTTAATACTGTAGGATTAGTTGGAGTTAAATATTTCACGCCTTACAGATTTAATGTGGATGTGAGTATGGACCATCAACTGCGCCCAAGAATACGTTTGGACAGAGAACTATTGATTTTTCCTAGAATTTTTCTCGAAGGAGAATACGAGTATAGAGCGGATTTTGGATGGGTCAATGATTTAGAAAACAACAATTCTTATGAAGGTGAAACTCAATGGTTAATTGGAGCATCGTACATCTTATCTCGAAATTTTTCAATTCAAGGGAATTATAACAACCGATATGGTTGGGGTGGTGGACTTTCAATTAGATTTTAAATAAAATTATAACAATGAAACACACATATCACATACACGGAATGACTTGCAACGGTTGTCGCAGTCACGTTGAGGAAACGCTCTCTAAAGTAGGAGGTGTTTCAAAAGCAACAGTCGATTTAGATAAGGCAGAAGCTAACATAGAAATGGAATCACATATTCCCATAGAAACATTTCAAGAAGCCTTAAAAAAAGATGGTGGTACATATAGCATTCATAAACAAGGTGAACACCATCAGCATTCAGAAGCTAAAAAGGAAAAGCAACCTAAAGGTACAGGCACATTTTATTGTCCTATGCATTGCGAAGGCGATAAAACTTATGATAAACCAGGCGATTGTCCTGTTTGCGGAATGGATTTGGTGGAAGAACAAAATCTATCAGCAACTTCAAAGGAACAATGGACGTGTCCGATGCATCCAGAAATTGTCAAAGACGAAGCAGGTTCGTGTCCTATTTGTGGGATGGATTTAGTGCCAATGGAAGCAGATAGTTCAGCAGAAGAAAAAACGTATAAAAAGCTATTAAAGAAATTTTGGATTGCCACAGCATTTACCTTGCCCATTTTCTTAATGGCTATGAGCGAAATGCTCAATAACAATCCGTTGTACGATATAATGGAACAGAAATATTGGAACTGGATTCAGTTTGCATTATCAATTCCAGTAGTGTTTTATGCCACTTGGATGTTTTTTAGACGTGCTTGGACATCAATAAAAACATTGAACCTAAATATGTTTACCCTAATTGGAATAGGTTCTGGAATAGCTTGGATTTTTAGTGTTTTTGCAATGATATTTCCTAATGTTTTCCCTGAAGATTTTAAAACTTCAGAAGGAAACGTATTTGTATACTTTGAAGCAACTACAGTTATTTTAACATTAGTATTACTAGGGCAATTGTTAGAAGCAAAAGCGCATAGCCAAACAAGTGGAGCAATAAAGGAATTATTAAAATTAGTTCCTTCCACTGCAACATTAGTAATTGATGGAATTGATAAAGTAATAGCTATTGATAAAATTGAAAAGGGTAATTTATTACGAGTTAAACCAGGTGAAAAAATCCCTGTTGATGGTAGTATTATTGAAGGCCATAGTAGTATTGATGAATCTATGATAACAGGAGAACCTATTCCTGTAGATAAAAATGTAGATGACAAAGTAAGTTCAGGTACAATCAACGGTACAAAGTCGTTTATAATGAAAGCTGAAAAAGTCGGTTCAGAGACCTTACTTTCTCAAATCATTCATATGGTAAATAACGCAAGTCGTTCTAAAGCACCTATTCAAAAGTTAGCTGATAGAATATCAAAATACTTTGTTCCAATAGTAATGATTGTTTCAGTAATAACATTTATCATTTGGGCTGTATTTGGTCCCGAACCTGCTTATGTTTTTGCATTTGTAAATGCAATAGCTGTATTAATTATTGCGTGTCCTTGTGCATTAGGATTGGCTACGCCAATGTCTGTAATGGTAGGTGTTGGTAGAGGTGCTCAATCTGGTGTATTGATTAAAAATGCGGAAGCATTAGAGAAAATGAATAAAGTAGATACACTTATTGTTGACAAGACAGGCACGATTACAGAAGGAAAACCATCAGTTGAAAAGGTAATAGCAACAGACTCTATAGATGAATCTATTTTAGTACAATACATAACATCTTTAAACCAATATAGCGAGCATCCGTTAGCAGCAGCAATCGTAAACTATGGTAAATCAAAAAACAGTTCAATTACTAAAGTAAGTGATTTTGAAGCTGTGGCAGGAAAAGGAGTTATAGGTAAAGTCGAAAATAAAAATATTGCTTTAGGTAATGATAATTTATTAAAGCAATACACAATTACTATTTCTGAAAGTTTATCGAATAAAGTTATAGTAGAACAAGAGCAAGGTAAAACAGTTTCATACATAGCAATAGATAATAAAGCAGTAGGATATGTCACAATTTTCGATGCTATTAAAACTACAAGTCAAAATGCTATTAAAGAATTACAAAATAATGGCGTTGACGTAATAATGCTAACAGGTGACAATAAGAATACTGCAAAATCTGTAGCTAAACAACTAAACCTAAAACACTTTAAAGCAGAATGTCTTCCACAAGACAAATTAAATGAAATAAAAATGCTTCAAAATAAAGGGAAAATAGTTGCAATGGCAGGAGATGGTATTAATGATGCACCTGCTTTAGCACAATCTGATGTTGGAATTGCAATGGATAAAGGTACTGATGTTGCTATTGAAAGTGCATCAATAACATTAGTAAAAGGCGATTTACAAGGTATTGTAAAAGCTAAAAAATTAAGTCACGCTGTTGTAAAAAATATAAAACAGAACCTGTTTTTTGCATTTATATATAATGTTTTAGGTGTTCCTATTGCAGCAGGTATTTTATATCCATTTTTTGGATTATTACTATCACCAATGATTGCAGCTTTAGCTATGAGTTTTAGCTCGGTCTCGGTAATTGTAAACGCATTAAGATTAAGAAATATTAAAATTTAAAAAAATGAAAAAATATTTAATTTATATTGGCATATTAGCTGTTGGACTTCTTCTGGGAAAGTTCCTGTTCAATGATTCTTCAAAAAATAAAACAGAACATAATCATACTAGCACAACAGAAACAAATCAAATGTGGACGTGTTCAATGCATCCACAAATAATGCAACCAGAAGCAGGTGACTGTCCTATCTGTGGTATGGATTTAATTCCTGCCGAAGCAGGTGCTGATGGTTTGTCTGCAGATCAATTCAAGTTAACAAAAAATGCAATGGCATTAGCCAACATTCAAACAACAAAAGTTGGTAAGCATTTAGCTGAAGATAATGTGCTTAAATTATCTGGTAAAATTGCAGTAAATGAAGAAGTTAATTCAGTTCAAGTCAGTTATTTTTCAGGAAGAATAGAAAAACTAAATGTAAATTTTACTGGTGAAGAAATTCGTAAAGGACAATTATTAGCAACTATCTATTCACCTGAATTATATGCTGCTCAACAAGAATTATTAACTGCAATTTCATTAAAAGAATCTCAACCAGAATTGTACAATGCCGTTCGTAACAAATTAAAATTCTGGAAACTATCAGATAATCAAATAAACCAAATTGAAGCCTCTGGAAAAGCAAAAGAATTTTTCCCTGTGTATGCAACAGTTTCAGGTACCGTATCTGAAAAATTGGTTGAACAAGGTTCAGCAATAAAACAAGGACAACCTTTGCTGAAAATATCAAACTTAAGTACAGTTTGGGCAAATTTCGATGTGTATGAAAACCAGATAGGCTTATTTAAAATAGGTGAAGAAATTACGATAACTTCTAACGCATACCCTAATAAAGAGTTTAAAGGAAAAGTAAGTTTTATTGACCCCGTTTTAAATACTAAAACCCGTACGGTAACTTTAAGAGTTGTATTAAAAAATAAAAACAATGAATTTAAGCCAGGAATGTTTGTTGAAGGTAAAGTAAATAATGCCACATCAAATACAAATGATATACTAATGATACCTGCATCGGCAGTTCTTTGGACTGGTGAAAGGTCTATAGTTTATGTAAAAACCAATCCTAACGAACCTGTTTTTGAAATGAAAGAAATTGTTTTAGGGAACCAAATTGGAACAAATTATCAAGTTTTAAAAGGTCTAAATAATGGTGATGAAATAGTATCAAATGGTACGTTTACCATAGATGCTGCTGCCCAACTACAAGGTAAAAAAAGTATGATGAATAAAACTGGCGGAACTACAATGACAGGTCACGAAGGGCATCTTGGTATGGAAAATAACATTTCAGATGCTACAGAACATTATGAAATTAATAAACGATTAGAAGCTCCAAAAGAATTTCAAAATCAATTAAAAACAGTGTATGAGAACTATATCATTCTTAAAGATGCATTGGTAGAAGACAATTCAAAAGAAGCTACAAACAGTGCCAAAAAGTTAATTTCAAGCATTCATAAAATAAATATGAAATTACTAAAAGGCGAAGCACATAAGCATTGGATGACTGTAGAAAAAGAAATTAAATCTTCAACAATCGCTATTTCAAATACTGATGATATAAAAGTTCAAAGAGACCATTTTAAGCATTTATCTTCTCATTTAACCAAGGCAATTCAACTATTTGGAATAAACGAAATAGTATATGTAGAATTTTGTCCAATGGCAGATAACAATAACGGTGCATATTGGTTAAGCAAAGAAGAAAAAGTTCTTAACCCTTATTTTGGAGATGCAATGCTTAAATGTGGTGAAGTAAAACAAGTAATAGAATAAATTAAAACAATTATTAATATTTTAAATTTTAAAACAATGAAAAAAGTAATTTTAAGTATAACTGTAGTAGCTTTATTCGTAGCTACAAGCTGCAAAACAGAAACAAAAAAAGATAAAGAGCCTGTAAAAACAGAAGCCAAAAAAGAAATGGCAATGGAAGTTTACCAATGTCCTATGGATTGTGAAAAAGGCAAAACATACGATGAGAAAGGAAATTGTCCAGTTTGTAAAATGGATTTAAAAAAGGTAGAGAAACACGCTAAACATAATGATGAAGATCATTCAGGTCATAATCATTAGAAACTATAAAAAGAGTCCTCAAAAGGGGCTCTTTTTCATAAAATAATAAACACCCCATCTACAGCAGTATTTTTTTAATCTTTACGTCATTCTGAACTTGTTTTGAATCTCATCTTTAAAAGTTAGTCAAGTTCACAACAAACCAAAAATACAGCTTCCAATTCCGCACAGTAAGAGCTTGAAAAAAGCACTTACTTTTTGCCTTTGCGCTTTTCAAATCCGTTTCCATAAGTAACAATAGAACAAAATAGAAACATTCGTGCAGGTAATAAGGTGTTCGCAATACGCACCATTTTGTTACATAAAATATATCTGCAAGGTAAATCCAGAAAAGTACGTCATTCTGAACTTGTTTCAGAATCTCATCACTATAAGTATAGATATAGTTTTAAAACCTTGCATATACCATAAATAGCACTAATTCGTCCACAGTCCTCATTTAGCACTAGTTCATTTATTTTACTTCACACATTCCACGCATCACTCACGCATAGCTATCTTTTACCCCTAAAACCCAATAAGGTATAAATGCATTTTTATTAGGGGTAAACCGCTATTACACTATTTTCGCTCGCCTGCTGCTCACTTCGGGCTAATCAGGTTGTCACAGTTTTTGAAGGCATCCATTTTGCATATAAAATAAACCGCCTGTCCTCACGAATGTGGGTATCTTATAAATGTATTCTTCAATTTTATTTGATTCTGCATCGATAGGTATTTAGCGGATTTATTACATATTGCAAACGCGCACAAGAGCAAAGTATTCCATTAAATTTATAGGATTAATAATTATTTAGTATTTAAAATACACTCACAAAAACGACCTATTAAAATAGCTGTAGAAATACAAGTTATCGAAACGTATGAGTAATCCAAAGAGCGAAGCGGCCTGGAGTCGAAAGTGAGGTAGCGTAGTATTCAAAGCTATTTTAAGAAGTCTTGATTTTTTGTTTCGTTTTGCATCAAGGCAAAATGAATATGACTAACAATTAATATCACTACATAAATTGCACTTGTTTTTCCAACCGCTTCAAAAACTCCGCCAACCTTGCGTGTTCCACGTAGTCGTAGCACGTACTTATGCCGATGGCAACGTACTCTTGCTCCAACACCCTCGTTCAACTCGCTGCGGCTCGCTTTAATGCTTCGCGATTACCTGCTAAAAGAAACTTAAAAACATTATATAAAACGATACTACAAATAACATAATTACAAATTATCTAAATTCTTCAACATTTATTCAATGTAGTTAAAAACATATTTTTGATTCCAATCAATAGCAGTTAGTTTTTTAAAAAACAACTTCAAAATATCTCTTACATAAAACAAGTATTTAGGTTCAAAGTAAAAATAAAAAAGACAGCAAATATCGGTTGTTCCCTATGCCAGCCGCACTTATGCAATCAAGGTCAAGCCCTACGGGTTTTGAAAAAAAATCTCCACCTCATATACATTCGTCTTCGATTTTTAATAAAAACACAGGTTGTATTTTTCTCAAAAACCTTGACAGCCTTTTCCCCACAACCAAAACTCGTGCTTTCTTTTTTCTTTTTGTTTAAAAATTTATGTGCGAAGCGTAGCGGAGCATAAATTTTAAATGCCTAACTATGTCAACTTATGAAATCAAGACGCACCAAGAAGGAAGAACCTACAACAAACCGCACTTTTTTATTTTAAACAAAGGTTTAAACAGTGGTAGGCCAATGGAGCAACCTTGCCCAAACTGTTTTGTAATCACAACCGTTTCAGAAGAATCTCGGGAATCTTTGTATTACCTATGTTTATCACTTAAAACAGGTAAATTCTTTGGTTACTATTTAAAAGGGAGTGTTATTCCTTTTATCTGTATTTCAGATGCAAAAACGGTAATAAATACAGCCTTACAAAATTACGAGCTGCAGCAATGGGAATTAAAAGTTGAGAAGCTTAAAAAAATCACAGCCTTTGAGCAAAATCTAAAATTACAATTGCAAGCAATTTCAAAATTGAAAGTTGCTTTGTTGAGGTCTTGAATTTCCTCTTGTTATTCCTGCGTAGGCAGGAATACAAACCAACAACAAAACACCAACAACCAATAACTAGAATGATGAAACTAATAATTGCCGGAAGTCGAACCTTCAACGACTACAAAAAGCTATGTGCAGAATGTGACAACCTCCTCCAGGATCAAAAAAAACATTGAAATTGTATCTGGAGCCTATTATAGAGGAGCCGATAAACTTGGAGAACAATACGCAAAGGAAAGAGGTTATAAAATAACTAGATTTCCTGCAGATAGGAAAAGATTTGGAAGAGCTGCAGGGCCAAAACGCAACGAGCAAATGGCAAATTATGCTGACGCATTAATTGCATTTTGGGATGAAAAAAGTAGAGGTACTAAAAATATGATTGATTTAGCGAAAATTAAAAACTTAATAATTTTAATTAAAAATTAACTTGCTAAAAAATCTCAAATACTCTAAATTTGAGTAATACTTCTAAAAATTGCAATTTATAGTCATTAAATACTCAAAATATTTTTTGTTAATACAGGAAATATAATAAATTAAAAATCAAAATTATGGGAATTAAACCAGGTCCAAAAAGAACAGCTAAATCAACAGGGAAACCTGATAGACGTCAACGAGATAACAAGAGTACTCCTGGAAATACGCCTTCACTTAAACCACACAAGCATAAGAAAGGTGATTAGTTAGTATTGACATTGTGAAAATTATATATAATTTATTGTAAGGTTAAACTTTGCAAATTGTATAATAAAAGGAGATTTTTAAATTGTAAAAATCATCTTAATCAAAAGTTGTGGTGCATTTAAAAATCGAAATTCAAACAAACCGAAAGGTATAATTTAATACCTTTGCCAACAATATGAAATACCCATTAGAAAAATTAACGGATACTGAATTTGAAAAACTAGTTGCATTAATTTGTAGCGAGATATTAGGAACAGGAACTGTGGTTTTTACTGATGGAAAAGATGGCGGAAGGGATGCTAAATTTTATGGAAAAGCAAATAATTATCCAAGCAAATCAGAACCTTGGAATGGTAAAATTGTAATTCAAGCAAAACATACCGATAAAATTAATGCAAGTTGCTCTGATAGTCCTTTTCAAACAATTTTAAAAAAGAGTGTAATACCAGCAATAAAGAAACTGAAAACTGCTAAAAAGGTTGAATTCTACTTACTTTTTACAAATAGAAAGCTTTCAGGTATTCAAGATGAAAAAATCGAAGATGTTTTTGATGAAAAAACTGAAATTGAAAATAGATTAATAGGATTAGAAACTATCGAGCTTTGGTTAGAGCAATATCCAAATATTGCCAGAACTCTAAATCTTAATAAACTTTTACTTCCTTTAAGTTTTAACGAAAATGATTTAAAAGAAATAATAAATTCCTTTAGTAGAGTAGATAAGAAAAAAGGTGATTTACCTAAAATACCCAAAAGAGATATTGAAAAGAAAAATGAGCTAAATAATTTAAGTAAAGATTATTTTTATAATGTAATTAAAAGAAACCTTTTATATTTAGAACAAATAAGAGAATTTTTAACAAACCCAATTAACGCAGAGTATTTAAGTAAATATGAAAATACAATTGATGATATAAATGAAGAAATTGTTGTGCATAGAGATGAATTTGAAAAGTTTGATTTAATCTTCAATTATTTATACAAGTTCATTGTAGAAAATAATCCAGAATTAAAATCTAACAGAAGTTTAGTCCGTCTTTTCTTGCATTATATGTATTATAACTGTGACATTGGAATTAATGAATAAATTGTGCTAACACCAACAAAACATACAAACATTAAATATTCTGTAATTTACATTGCAGGTAAAGTTTTGGGCTTCCTAAAAAAGGAAACCTTAATAAAATATGAAGATTTAAAAGAAATGTTAATAAGTGAAATTGGTATAAATGTAAAAAACAATATCGATTATTCTTTAACATTTTTGTTCTCTATTGGCAAAATAGAATACTTGAAAAACATTGACGCAATTACGTTAATCAACGACAATAATGAAGATTAGTAAAATATATTCTAATAAAAATTTCAAGAATATTGAATTTAATGAAAAATTCAATGCTGTTGTTGCGTTCATAGAAAGTGATAAGAAAGATGATACACATAATTTAGGTAAAACTTCCTTAATTCGAGTTATTGATTTTTTACTCTTATCAAGTTATAATAAGAACACAGATAAATTATTAGGTAATAATCTATTTATTGGTCAAGATTTTTACGGAGAATTCAAACTAAATAGCGGTAAGTATTTAATCATTAAACGTTCTATAAATACTGCTACTAAAATATCTTTTAAATTAAACAACACTAAATTAGATATTTTCAAATTTGATATCGATTGGGATGAAGAATTAACATTAAAAAAAGCAAAAGCAAAATTTAATCAATGCCTAGATTTTAATGTTTTACCAAATTGGGACTACAGAAAATCAATAACCTATTTTTTAAGAAGTCAACAAGACTATTTAGACGTTTTTAAATTAAACAAATTTAAAGGCAAACATAAAGATTGGAAACCATTTGTTTTTGATTTACTTGGATTTAATGGAACTCTAATTTTAGAAAAATTAGAGATTGAAGAGGAAATAGATGACTTAAAGAAAAAAATACAAACTTTAAGATTAGAAGCTCAAATAGATACTTCTGAAAAAGACAGATTAGAAGGACTTTTAGAAATAAAGAAAATTGAACTTTTAGAGATTAAAAACCAAATAGATAAATTCAATTTTTTTAAAGAAGATATTCATACAAACAAACAACTTGTTGAAGAAATAGATATAAAACTTCAGGCATTTAATACTGATAGGTATCGAATATCATATGAAATAAATAAGATAGAATCTTCATTATCTGAAATAAATGATGATATTGATGATAAAGAAATTAATAGTCTATTTGAAGATGTAAACTTGTATTATCCTCAACAATTAAAAAAGGAATATGAGGATTTAATTAACTTTCAAAAATCTTTAACAACAGAACGCAAAGAGTATCTTACTGAAACTTTGAGTTTGTTAAAACTTGATTATACCAAATTAAACAAAAATATTAAAGAAATTGAATCTCAAAAAAGCGATTTATTGTCTTTATTAACAGAAAAAGATAGTTATTTTAAATTTAAAGAGTACCAGAAAAAAACAATTGGTATTGAGGTTGAAATAGAGCGTATTAAAGACAAATTAAAAGCCATAGATAGCACTTTAATTTTAGAAAACGACATAAAAGACAAGCGAGAAATAATAAATGATAAAATTGCAGAATTAAAGAAATCTTTAACTAAAAGAAAACACTCAAACATTAATAAAGTTTTTAACTCAATAATTAAAGAAATATTAGATACAAATGCACTAATTTCTTTGAAGTTAAATAATCAAGGGAATGTTGAATTTAATGCTGATTACCAAAACAAAACCGATTTATTAAAAACTTCTGAATCACAAGGAACAACATATAAAAAATTACTTTGTGTTGCATTTGACTTATCGCTATTAGTTAATTATTCTGAAAAATCATTCTACAAATTCGTTTATCACGATGGAGTTTTAGAAGGTCTAGACGATAGAATTAAAATTAGATATATAAATCTAATAAAAGAGTTCTGTGAAGAATATGACTTACAATATATTGTAACTTTAATTGATTCTGACTTACCGAAAGATACGCCTAATTTGATTGAAGATAATGATATTTGTTTGAGACTAAACGACAAAGACAATTCTGGTAAGCTATTTTTGAACAGTTTCTGAAGAAAGTTGCAAGCCTAACATTAAGCAATAAAAAAGCCTGGCTAAAAATATAGCTAGGCTTTTTTATTTATTAGAAAATAATCGCTTCAAAAAATAAGAAACAAAAAAACTAACCACTGCACCAATAACAGCCATAACAACGGTAAAAATTACATCATTTAAGCTAATATTTAAAACAGTGGATAGCAAAGTCCCACCAATAACCCCAGACTTTATTTGAATATTATTTTCCACTTTAATTTTAAAATTAGAATTACTTAATTTCGGAATCTAAATCTTCAGTTTTTTCATTGTCAGAAACAACAGCTTGGCTCACAGCAGTAGCTACTGTTCCCGCTACTGTTAAATAAGTTGCAACCGTAATTACTGCAGCAGGTAATGAAATTGGAGCAGCAATAATAACACCACCAGCTGTGGCCAATGCAATTCCAATGTTTCTTAATTTTCTAAAAAATGGAGGAGTCGGTTTTTTATATCGTTCTTTTATGTTCATAAGTTATGATTTAATGGTTAAGATTACTTGTTCTTTACGCTCAAATGCTTGGTAGCATAGCGATACAATTTTTTGAAATAATAGTTTTGAAGTAGTTCCTTTTCCAATACCTGACAAATAGGTAACCGGAGCAATACAACCACGTAATTCTTTTAAAGCATCATTTGCAGGATGAATTAATATTAAGCTTCTATTCTCTACATTTTCAAGTAGTAAATGATGTTTAAACTTATCAGAAAATCGAGGTTTTAATACGTAAGTTCCTTCAGGAATACACGAAACAGATCTTTGGTTTTTTCTCCAGGGCAATTCAATAGTAAACCCTAGAAATTTAGAATTCAAGAAAAGGACACTATTCGTGCCCTTTTCAAAATAGGTTCTATGTAAAACCAATTCCATTATACAGTATCAATTTTTACAACTGATAAAGCATTGTAGGTTCCGTTTTTCAACGAATACATTTGTCCGTTTACCTCTTGATAAAATTCAATTCCCAATACAATAAATACAGGGTGTGTTGAATTTGCTGGAGCAGTAACAGTTAAAGCAATAGCAGCTGTGTTAGCACTGTCATAAGGTAAAATAGCAGTTTCATCATTTTCAAAAGAAGAAACTTCATTTTCAAAATCAAGTTCAGCAGCTCCTGTAACTACTTTAAAATGTGTTGTTCCAGAAGGTGCAGCAATTCTTATTGCAGGAGCAAAAGCAGCCAAGTCAACAGAGATATCCCCACTTACTCTGTCGTAAGTTGTTGAAAATGGAGCAAACAACGTAGAACCAAGTTTACCATTCAAATTAAATTCGAATCCTTCCAAAGAACTCAAAACACCATCTTGAATAGTTCTCAATCCACGAGCGTTAGTCGTATCTGTTTTAACTACTTTTAATAAGTCAGTAGTTAATCTACTAACCACTCTTTTGTCTTTTGCATTTTGCAAAAGAATACGAATTGCATTACGTAGAACTTTACCACCTTTACCTGCTCTTCCAAATTCAGAACCATTTTCACGAGTTCTTTGAAACGCAGGATCATTTGCAATTCTAGATTTGTCAACACCACCTTTTTCGCGAGCAAGGTGTCCATCACTCGTTTTGTAAAAGGAAATTCCACCAATGGTTCCTTTTAATTTAATAATACCGGTTTGTTTAGCCATAATGTTATAAATTTTAAATTCTCAACAAATGAAGCTATCTTTATAAAGGAATTAAAAAACCGAAATCCATCCATTCCGAAAACATCCTTTTTATAACAAATAAGGGTGTATAGGTAAAGTATAAATACTAGTAGGATAAAGTATAGATAGAGTATTAAAATGAAGATAGTAAGAGCTTGTATTTACCCAAAAGACATTCAATGCATCACTGGACGTAGTGAACGCTATGGAAGAAAATTATTGAATACAATCAAATTACATTTCGGAAAACAAAAACATCAATTCATTACTTCAGAAGAATTTGCAGAATATAGTGGTATTAAGCTTGAAATTGTAAACGATTATTTGAGAAAAGTATCATAGTATTTGACATTGTTTGGTGCTATTTGTAGTATTAAAATCGTATATTTGTTAGTGAGATTGAGAGTTAAAACCAATCAATGGATATCAATGGTTAGGTCAACAAATCGGTCAACAAAAATTTAATGGAGTAGGGAAGTCCTTATAAATAAAGAGAAATCTCCAAAGGTTCGAATCCCTTCCTCTCTGCGAAAAGCCTTGCATTTTATGTGAGGCTTCTTTTTTCACACTACATTTCATTGACCAAAACAGTCGTCAAATACATATAAACAAAGGGATTAGCTACTATTCATTAGGGTTAGGAGTGTTTTTTTGATTTAATTCTAAATCATCAAAATCTACTTAATTTCTGATTAGACAGTTACCCAATGCGTTACCTTACATTTTTTGGGTTGATTTAGGGTAACTGAAAGGTCACAATGTTCACAATGTATTCGCCCTTTGTGAACTATTAGAAGGAGCTTTGCTTAAATATTATTAATTAAAATTTAAGTAAAATGAGTAAATTAAATGTAAGCTTTTATCTGAAAAAAGATAAGCAAAGAAACGGAGAATCAGCAATTTATGCTAAAATCAAATTAGGTATAACAACCTCCACAATGTCAACTGGAAAATATATTTGTCCAATTAGATGGAAAAAAACAAATATGCTGCTAAATGCAAATCGTAAGGGTAACGAAGTGTCTCTTAAAAACTTTATTTATGAAATTCCGAGGGAAGTATCAGATATATATCTAAAGCTTTCTAAAGAAACAAAAAACATTAGTGCAAGAGATTTGAAAAACACGTACTCTGGTAGAACAAATACTGGTGCTCGAATTACAATTATTAAATTATTGGATAGTTATATAGCTAATTTCATAAAGCGAGTTGAAAAAGAAGAGGTTTCAGTAAGTACACTAGAGAAGTATGAAGGAGTTTTAAAAATATTTAAGGAATTCCTTAATAAAAAGTATAAGCTCAAAGATATTCCTCTTGAAGATATAGATAATGAATTTGTATATTCTTTTGATGATTACCTTCGTTATGAAAAGCCAAATGGAGCAAAATTTGGCATAGGAAATAATACTACTGTAAAGTATATTTCAAACATTAAGTCAATGCTAAATTATAGTGTTAAGCGTAGTATTATTAAATACAACCCATTTAGTGTATACGATGCAAAATTAGATGATGTTGAAACTGTGTTTCTCACACAATTAGAACTTGAAAGGATTGAAGCTTTAAAATTTGAGTCTTATAGATTGGATACAGTTCGAGATATCTTTTTGTTTAGCTGTTATACATCTTATGCTCCTGTAGATGCAATGAATTTAACAATGAATAACCTTGAAGAAGATGCTGATGGAGATAGTTGGATTAGAGCTACTAGACAAAAATCAGGTGTGAAATCTGATATTGTTGCTTTACCACCGATTCTGAAAATTATTGAAAAATACAAATATGACCCTCGATGTGTTGATGAAAAAAGATTGCTACCTAATTATAGTAACCAAAAAATGAATGAATATTTGAAGGAGATAGCAGAATTGGCTGGAATTAAAAAGAGGTTGACTTGGTATGTGAGTCGGCACACTTTTGCTACTACTGTATGTTTGAGTAACAAAATACCATTGGAGGTTGTTTCAAAAATGATGGGACATAAGAAAATTACGCAAACTCAGCATTATGGAAAGTTAGTAGATGATAGAATTAAAGAGGAAGCAAACAAATTAAAAGGGATTTATTCAAAATAAATCTCTTAAATTAGTCTTTTAAACATATATAAATTGATATGGAAACGAATATTTCAAGGGTAAAGGAATTAATATTAAAAATTGGCAAATGTAATTTAAAATATGAGCATGATTCGAAAATATATAGCCTAAATGATTTTAACACTACTGGGTTAGATGAAGATTATTACTCTTCGTTAAATAATGAATTTCAACAAAAATTAACGCTGCAATTAGTAAATAAAAAGCTAGATAAAAAGTTGTTAAAAGAATTGATTACAAATACCAATTCTAATCTGGAAGATGTAAAATCAAAAAAAGACCAACTTAGAGTAAATTACCTATTTGATAAGGGTAAAAACTGTCTCGACCAAGATATGTTATCTAATCAAGAATATATCTTTTCAATTCTTGAAGCCCAGTTTAGCACTTTAAATAATATGCATAAATTCCTATTAAATCTCTATGAGGAATATGATTACATTTTAGATGAGGAATTAGCAAAACTGAAAAGTAATACTGTTTCATATGAAAGTTCTTCTGAAAATGTAAAACTACCTAGAATTGGTAAGGCAACTATTAATTTGCGAAAGAAGGACTCCATTTCCTTGTTGTTATTATTAGAACATCTTGAGATTCTAGATTTTTCAGATACCGATAAAATAAAGTTTATAGAAAATAATTTTAATTATAAAAATAACAATGGATTTATTAAGCCAATAATTAATATGAATTCTGATTTATCAAACCTAAAGGACCAACGCACCTATGGTTCAAGAAATTCAGAATCTTTTAAGAGGCTTATAGAGAAAATTAAATTAGGTTTAGATTCATTCGAATTTAAATCATTGGCTGCCCGGATAAAGTAATTCGAAACTTCACAACCTTCACAATCTATTCGCCCTTTGTGAACTATTAGTCAGAGATTTGTACTATAAAGTTAATGTACAATGAGAAATACAATAGAATTAGTAACAGTTGAGGATATTAATAATGCAGTGACCCCAATTTTAAATGAATTGGGCGAATTGAAATCTTATATCAGCAATTTACCTCCAAAACAATATTATCGTAACAAAGACCTTAAAGAAATTTATGGCTTGTCCGATAATACTATTAAAGATTATAGAGATAGAAATATCATTCCATATACTTGGATTGGTACTATACCATTTTATCCAGTAAATGACTTCAATCTCATGCTTAAACGTAACTCAAATTTTGATTTGATTAATAAGTCAGCATAGTTTTATTATTTCTCATTGTACTTCAACTTTATCATCGGGGACAATTTATCCTAAATAACATAAATAATTAAAAATAAGAACACTAATGATTAAAATTACACAATATGAAAATATAACAAATCCAAAAATTCAAATGACTCTAACCATTGATGAAGTTTTGAATATAATTAAAAACGGAAATGAGTTCCTTCCAATTATAAATGCTGCAAGGGAATATGGGAAAGGTCATCCATTATATAATTCCTTGAAATCTACTTCTATTCCTACTTTTAGATATAACTTTTTATTCAATGAAAGAGCCTCAAATAAAACTATCATATCGTCTACTGGATTAATCTATTTAGATATTGATGACAATATGTTTATTCCAGAAAGTGAATTAATTTATGCTTCTTGGAGGTCTCTTTCAAATACTGGGTATGGCTTGTTGGTAAAAGTTGATAATCTAACATTGGACAATTTCAAATATGTTTACAATGAAATATCTGATAGAATTGGTGTAACACCTGATGATAATGCTAGAAAAGCTACTCAACAAACAGTATTAAGTTATGATTCGGATTTATATTTCAATTCAGATTCAACTACATACCATTATTTAAATAAGGAAAAAGTATCATCTCCTAATAACATTAAAAAAAAGAAAGAGTGGTTAAGTACAAATGGTACTTTTATAGAAAACACTAGTAACTCTAAAGTTAGATACAATAATATTGATGACTATTTTATTGATAGTGATAATGTATATGTAGTATTTACAGAAGATAAAGAATTGATATGTAATCCATATTTACCTTTAAAAGTAAATGTTGGTAGAAGAAACTCAATATTATTTATCTACTTCTGTCAAATTGTTGCGTTGAACCCTACAATATCAAAAAATTATATGAGAAGTTTAGGAGAAAGTATAAACACCAATATTATGAAACCTAAATTATCTGAAAAAGAAATGAATGCTGTAATTGATAGTGTATTCAAAAAATTGAAGAATGACGACCTTAGCATAATATATAATCAAGAGCGTAGAATCTTATTCAATCCATCTATTAAATTAAGTCATAAGGAGAAAATGGTGATAGTAAATAAAGAACTTGGTCTAATGAAAAGTGAGATGACTAAAGCTGTAATCTATGAAATCATTGAAGGCTGGGATTTCAATTCCAGCGGTAAAATAACTCAAGTTAAGGTCTGTGAACTATCTGATTTTAGCTTGCCAACTATAAAGAGGTATTGGCACCATTTTAAAGCTTATATAGGTGATTTAAACAATGATTACAAAAAACATAGTACTTAGGGTATTTATGTTTTTGACCTCCTGAAATCGTCTTATAATCACTTGATTTTATGCTAAGCATTATAAATATTTTGGCAATTTTTTTTGTAAAAAATTTTCGTAGATTCGACCTCTTGTATAGACGTTTAAAATGGCTTAGTAAAGGAGACGGAGTATCCTGGGTGACCAATTTGGTTTTGGAATTTCAATTATACTTTGAACGCACCTCCCTTTTGACTTCTTAAAAACAGCTAAATAAAGCTAAAAACGGCATATTATTCAGAGTATATACTTTAAATACCTTGTCGAATAGATGTATTATGGAACACCAAAACAGTCCTGAGTACATATGTTTTGTAGTTGAAGAGGTTTATTAAGAGTTGGATATATTTATATATAAAAAGACATGGCAAAACTACCTTATACAGATAGAACAGAGGTTTTCACACTTCGAATTTCAAAGAAGGAAAAGGAACAATTGGCTGAACTAGCTAAGAAAGGAAGATATGGGTTAACAGCATCTGAAGTTGTTAGAGCTCTAATTAAAAGAGCTCAAATGGGTAGATAATTGGATTCAGTGATGGACTGTGGATATTGACTAACGCCAACCAATGCAACATCCGAAGTAGTAATAGATGAGGGGGTTATTTAATTAGAAGCCATGTGTCTTGCCCAAGATTTGAAGCTTGAACCATAAATTCCTTTAACAATTGAAAATGCTTGTTGTGGAGAAGTCGCTAGGCATGTCACCTCCACTGGATGACCACCAGAGGTTAGCCAAATTCTACCTGAGAATGTTCTTGTATTCATAATAGTATATTTTAGGCAACCTTATTTAATATTTTCTTAATTTTCTGAACTGTTCCTGAAGATTTTCCAGTCAAAGTCATAACATTTCTTACAGATTGTTTTTGACGAATGAACTTTACAATATCAGAATGTTCTTCCAAAAGTTGTTTGCTGGATTTTAATGACCCTTTTGTTCTACCAAGTTTTCCGCCTTCTTTTACATACTTGGCTCTACCGCTGTCTAATCTTGATTTTATCAATCGAAGTTCTGCCGATGCAAAGGTTGATGCGATGCTCAACATAGTTTGTACCATTCCGTTTATTTCACCATTCTCTAATAATGTATGTAACTTAAAATTATCAATAATAATATTAATTCTATGTTCATTGCATTTTTCTAAAAATAGAGCAAATGAGCTAATTTTTCTACTTATGCGAGAAGTCTCAAGGGCAATGATATGCCTTACGTTATTTTCAATTGCAAATTCCAATATTTCAGAGTTTACCTCGTCATTCTTGGTGCCACTCAGGTAGTAACTAAATTCTTTAACAATCTCATATGAACCTGAATAATTTGATTTAAGTTCTTCGCTTTGTCGGGTAACATCCTGACGGCTTTCATTCGTTGAACAGCGTGATATAATAATTGCTTTTTCCATACCATAAAGATACAAAAACTATAATATAAAAACAACTTAATAAGCTGAAAACCAGGTTAATGTATTGATTTAAATCAAAGAATTATAGTAATACAATAAACTGTATCGAATTATGCTGTTTATAGATTAAAAATGATACAGTTGTGGTATTGATACATGTTACAATGATTTGGGAGAAGAAATATAGTTGTCTATTTTGAAAGAATATTCATTAGAAATTAACTATTCATTATGTTCTTATCAGAAAACTACAAATAACCTAAACACTTCTAGGTACTCTAATACAACAAATGTTTCTTTGAATTATCTCTCCAACCCGCTTGAGATTTATAATCGACAAAGTAAATTTTTAAATTACTTTGAGACTCATGTTTTACAAAAAATATTTTCTTATCTGATTGAGATGAATGTTCAACGAAATACCACAACCCTTCATTTCCCTTAGCTTGAGATTCATACTCAACCTTGAATACTTTTAAATCACATTGTGATTCGTATTCGACAACAAATACTTTTAAATCACATTGCGATTCGTATTCGACCGAATAAATCTTTTGAGAGAAAACTAATGACGGAGAGATTAGTAATAAAATTAAGATGTATTTAATGAATTGTGATTTCATAATTCATTTTTTCAACTATTCTTGAACATATAATACATTGAAATCTCTATCAGTAAGTCTTACTTTGTCACTCTCAAAACTTAAAACCAATTTAAAATAAGGGGAATTACTTTTATATAATTTTATAAATGCACTTATTACTTCTTTGTTAACGTTATCCCCACCAATCACGCTAGAATTTCTCTTTGGTTTTGATATTACCCTTCCTGAAATTATAAGTTTGTCGTAATCATTCTTATTTTTATTTAATGATAGTTTTATATTTTCAATTTGGGTAAATTCATTATAATTTATATTTTTTATTCCCAATTCATCTATTAAATAATTTAAGTTACTCTGAAATTCTTTTTGATGAGAGTAAAATTTCTTATTAAAATAAATAAATGGTTTTTGTAGTGACCAATAAACATCGGAATTGAAACCTTCATCAATAAATAGAAATCCAATTCCTACCTTTTCCCAATTTTGTTTATTTGAATTATAAAACTGTGCTAAGCCACCTTGTTCAATAATTTCCCTAATAACATATTCTGGAAATTTTTCTACTTCAAAAGTATTAATTTGATTCCCCAAATGTTTAATTTCATGCCCTTTTCCACCAACTCTGAAATATTGTTTGATATTATTTACGAAATAATTTATTTCTTTTTCAACCATTTTTTTAATTTGAATTCTTTCTAATTCAACTTGATGTTTCTTATCTCCTAATTTATTAGAAGTAATAAGGTGCTTAAAGGATTTGTATTTACCTAATTCATAATAATAAAAATCTTCAAATATTTTATCTTTTAAAATATTGACTAAAAAATTTTCTACTTCAAAAAAGTTCAATATACTATACTCACCCGAATTTGGATGGTCTTTACTTTCAAACTGATTTGTAATCTCCCCATACTTACTTAGGTAGTAAAATTCAATATATCTTATACCATTGTGGTAATAAGGCTCCTTCATTGATTCCAAATATAATCTTATTAGGGCTATTAAATTTTCTTCTGAATAGTGTTTTTTCTTCCAAAAAGATTTATCACTATTTTTATATACAATCCCTATTTCCCTTCGATAACTGACACCTCCTAAAGTCGTATTTTCCCCACCAAAAAATTCACCATACTCTTTTGGGATGTCATAAGTAAAACTCCATGGATTACGAAATTCATCCCAATTTAAGTCAATCCACCCAGTATTTTTCTTAAAAACATTATTTGATAACCAAATTTTGTTATCTCTAAAAATACTATCTTTTTTTATTGATTGGTTCTCAAAGTTGTTAATTGTAAATCCTATCATTTTCCCATTATCAAAATATAATTTCGTTTGACTGTTAATTTGATATATACCATCAAGATTTCCATTTGAATTATACTCTAACTCTAATCTCTTTTCATAAATATATTCCCCAGTTCCAATCATTTCATCATATTGAATTCTTCTTCCATATTCAAGAGATAATAAATATGACGTATAATTGTTAGTTTGTCTATTTTGAATTTCAGACACTTTATATATTTCTATTTTACCATAAGGTCTACCATCTTTAAAATCACCTCTTAGTTGAGTCCCGTTATGAAATGATATTTTACAATTAGTACAATTTAACTCTCCATTATTATAAAAACCAATATTATTAAAATCCTTAAAATCTCCGTCTAATATTCCCGTTTTAGGGTTGTAGTTAAATTCTGAAATTAAGTTTTTTTCAAAATCAAATTCCTGAGTTTTAACAATTTTTAAATTTTCATTTTTAAAGTTAATTTCTTTAGGGTTTCCATTTTCATGAAAGCTAATTACTTCTTTTAACATTTGAGAATTAATTGATTGAAGGATAAACAAAGATAGAACTAAAAGTGTGGGTTTTTTCATAATTGATTATTTATTAGAGGGAGTTTTCCCGAGTGATAGTAAACCTGAATTAATAGATGTTCGAGCACGGTAGGAACAGTAAATGGAATTTCTCCAGTTTTGATGTAATAAATTTTTATATCATTTAAAAGGAATGATTTGTAATAGTTACTCTTCTTTTTTTTACTATCTGAATTTATGATTTTGTCATAACACAAGTTCTCATTGACAAAACTATATGGAGTTGAAGAACGAATCAATCTACTGCCTAAACCATTTAAACAAATTTCAGAATTCTTATTTTTCTTTCTATTTACCTTCCCTGATGAACCTATATAAATTACTCCATTGTCACTATGTTCAAAAACATAAACTCCTTTGGTTTTATTTAAAAAATTGATATTTTTTATTAATTCCTTTCTACTGTTTATTCCGATAAGTTCCTCGAATTGGGGTAAATCATTTTTCAAAAAACTATTTGTTTTTAATATGAGTTCTGATAACTTCATAGTTTATAATCGTTAAATTTAATACTTGCTTAAAATATCACTTAAAGAAAAATTTATTAGAAGTTAGATTTATTAAGTTTCATTTTCTCAATTATTTTGGTGTTTACTTGTAAATTACTATAATAGCTAACAATAACTTTGGTGAAAAGCATCATTCATAGAATGATGCTTTTAGATTCAAATTATTCTTAACCCTCAAAGAATAATAATCACCGCTGAACTTCTCTTTTTCATGTATTTTGAATTATAGAAACATAGTTATTCCATATAATTACTTATTATATAAATCATACTCAAAATTAACATAACTTCTATAAAGATTACATTATCTCAACATAATGAGACGATTATTATTATAATATTATTGATTGATTTTTGTGTACCTTTATTAGATGAAAAAGAATTTATTATTTTTACTTATTATTTTAATTTCAATTTCAGATTTGCATTCTCAAAAAATCTATATTGGAAAAACAATTGAATTCAATCATTCTCTTATTGACCGTTTAAACAATATTGTATATGTTTATGGAGACAGCATTTACAAAAAAATTTATTTAGACAGTTTTAAGGCCCAAAGTTTTCCTCTTAAAACAGATATAGAATTTGATTTAAAATCTTTTACTCCTTTAATGGTTGATTCAACTCCTTTTTTTATTCATTCAAAAGGAGGTATTGTTTACAAACATAGAGCAGATTCTATTGTTAGAATTGACAATTCATTCAATCATTTAATGCAAACCTATTCCAATATTTTTAGCTACAATTCAACAATTCACAGATTTGGAGGTTATGGTTTTTGGAGTGCCAGAAACTTCATAACTTATTTTGATAATACTTCGACTTATGAATGGGATATTGTCAACCCTGAGAACTCACAAGAATTACCCGAAGAATCAATGAGTGGAATTCATATTTTGATTGATGATGAACTGTATGTGTTTAATTCAACGTATAATAATCCTTTAAATAGATTGGAATATTCTTTTAATGAAAAATTATGGAAATATAATTTTATAGAAAAAAAATGGACTTATCTGGGAGATACTGAATTTATAAATACAATTCCAACTACCCATAATATTGTTTTTGATGATAAATTAATAATATTTCAATATTCAAAATACATTGTAGTAGACCTTATAAACAATACTGTTAAAGAATTTGAAAAGACTATGAAAGGTCAACAAGTTTATCATGTTCTTGAACCTTTTTTTCATAATAATAGATTCTATTTCTTTGATATAGATAATTCTGGACAATTGTATTTTTCTTTTGCTTCAGAAAATGAAATTCTTGGTAAAGAAATTAATTCAAAGCACTTCTACACGAATAGCTTAAAAGTAAAAACCTGGGTTTTAACTATTTTCATATTGATATTATCATATTTTATATATAAAACAACAATATCTATTTATAGAAAGCGTAATAAAATTCTTCTGATTGAAAATGGACTAAAGTATAAAAGGAAATTTATTCATTTAGATTCAGAGGCTTTAATAATCTTAAAATTACTTCTAACGACTAACACTGTTAACTCTGCTGATATTTTAAAAGTAGTTGAAAAGGGACAATTTAGTAGAGCCCATAATGAAAGGTTAAAATTCCAAAAAATTGAAGAAATCAATTTTCAATTGAAAACATTATTGGGAAGTGATGAAGAATTAATAACTTCAAAAAAATCAGATTTTGACAGAAGAATAAGAGTTTATTCTATCAATAAGAAGTACTTTATTTAGTTTAATTTTTTAAGTAAAAAAATTGAATTCAAGATTTTTCTTATCTATATCATTTCTCAAAAATAATTAAATAGCTACACCATGTTACTTCATCACTAAATTGTTTTGCCTTGAAAACTTGTAAGTAATAGATTATTAAATAGTTTGAGGGAAGGAGTGAAATCCTTTCTTGATTGCTACACAATCCCTCGATTAATATGAAAATCGAAAGGTGTTTATATCAAATAATAACTATATTTGTCAAGCAAAGTTCATTAAAATCATAACTGAATAGTTCAGTTGCCCTATACGTTACCCTAGTAATTGTGTATGCTGTAACGTCAATGATATCAAGGCTTTTAGAAGGAGGTGTTAGAGCCTTCCTCTCTGCTGAAAAAATAAGTTTGCTCAACACTAATGTGTTGAGCTTTTTTGTTTATAATTTTGATTTAAAAAGTATTAAAAAAGTTAATCTAACTACCAATTTAGACATAAATTTCCTCCTTTTTTAAGACTATATTTTCTTTTTTTGTGTAAAGTAGACTTAACAATTTTTAAGTTATTAAGGAAAAGATAAATTTAAGATGGTTACATACGATGCTATTGTAATTGGTACAGGAATCTCAGGTGGATGGGCCGCAAAAGAACTTTGTGAACAAGGACTTAAAACTTTGGTGCTAGAGAGAGGAAGAATGGTAAATCATATCACGGATTATACGACAACCAATATGGATCCTTGGGATTTTAAGTATCAAGGTTTAAGCAATGCAAGTGAGCTTGAGAAGCAGCAAAAACAAAGGAGAACAGGTTTTGTTACTCATCCAAGTATTAAACACTGGTTTGTAAATGACCTAAAACATCCTTATAATGAAGATAAGAGATTTGATTGGATTAGAGGTTATCATGTTGGGGGACGTTCTATAACATGGGGAAGACAGTGTTTAAGATTAAGTGATTTAGATTTTGAAGCTAACAAAAAAGATGGTATTGCTATTGATTGGCCTATTAGGTATAAAGATATTGCACCTTGGTATGATAAAGTTGAAGAATTTATTGGAGTTTGTGGAGAAAATTTAGGCTTACCTCATTTCCCTGACGGAATTCTCTCACCACCAATGGATTTAAATTGTGTTGAAAATGAATTTAAACATAAGATAATTGAAAATTATAAGGATAGACAACTTACCATAGGTCGTTTTGCAAACCTTACAGGTGATAAAGTACATTTAGGCAGAAGTAATTGCTTGTATAGAAATAGGTGTATGAGAGGCTGTCCTTTTGGAGCTTACTTTAGCAGTAATTCGTCAACACTTCCAGCAGCTCAAAAAACTGGAAATATGACACTGAGGCCAAATTCAATTGTTTCAAAAATTATTTATAACGATAAAAATGGTGTGGCTGATGGAGTTGAAGTGATTGACGCTGAAACCCTAGAAAAAGTAGTTTTTAAGGCTAAAGTAATTTTTTGCTGTGCTTCTACGGTTGCCACTACCTCAATTTTATTGAATTCTAAATCTGAAAGATATCCAAATGGTTTGGGTAATGATAGTGGGGAATTAGGTCATAATTTAATGGATCATCATTTTAAAGTTGGTGCTACTGCTATTGTTGAAGGTTTTGATGATAAATATTATAAAGGAAGAAGACCAGCGAGTTTTCATATTCCTAGATTTAGAAATTTATCTGGAAATAAATCTGATCATAAATTTATAAGAGGATATGGATTTCAAGGTAGTGCAAGCAGAAAAAATTGGACTCGAGCTATAAATGAACTTAGTTTTGGAGAAGAATTAAAGGAAGAGTTATTTAAGCCAGGGCCATGGAAGATTGGAATGAGTGGCTTTGGTGAATGTTTGCCTTATCATGAAAATAAAATGTACTTAAATTATGATAAGCTTGATCAATGGGGGTTACCAACGGTAATTTTTGATTGTGAATTTAAAGAAAATGAAAGGGAAATGAGAAAAGATATGCAACAAGAGGCTATAAAAATGTTTCAATTGGCGGGGTTTAAAAATGTAGAAGGTTTTGATGAACCTTGTTATCCTGGACATGCAATTCATGAAATGGGAACAGCAAGAATGGGAAATGATTCAAAAACTTCAGTGTTGAATAAAAACAATCAAATTCATGGGGTGCCTAATGTTTATGTTACAGATGGTTCTTGTATGACTTCCTCAGCTTATCAAAATCCATCACTTACCTATATGGCTTTAACTGCTAGAGCAGCTAACCATGCGGTAAAGCAATTAAAAATTAACAAATAAATGAACAGGAGAGATTTACTTAAAACAACCCCTTTTTGGTTAGGCTCTGTTATTGCAACTCCTGCTATAATGCAACTATTAACTTCATGTAGTCAAAAAGAGAACTTATCTTGGAAGCCACTTCTTTTAGATAATAAACAGGCTTTTGTTCTTGAAAATATTGTAGATATTATTGTGCCAGCTTCTAAAACTATAGGTGCTTTAGATGTAAATATTCCTCAATTTATTGATTTAATTTTAAAAGATGTTTTTTTTGAAAACGAACAACAAATTTTTTTAAAGGGTGCGCAATATTTTAAAACTAAGTTTGAAGCGATGTTTAAAAAAGAAGTTGAAAATGGAAGTCGAGAAGATTTTTTACATTTAATTTCTATATTTTTTAAAATTTCTGCAGATCAACAACGTCAAATATTTGAATTATTAAACAAAGCAGAAGACAAGGTTAAAAATAAAGAGTTATACTGCATTTATAAATATTTAACTTTTATTAGGCACTATACACTTTTTGGCTATTATACTTCTGAAAGTGTTGGAAAAGAAATACTACACTATGATCCTATTCCAGGTTCTTATCTAGCTTGTGTGTCACTTTCAGATATTGGAAACGTATCGTCTATTTAAAAATAAAAAACCTGTTTTTAGGCATAGGTATCTAATTTATATTTTTTAAGATAATTTTCTGAACCTGTTTGGAGTGCTTCCTTTTTAAAAGTATTTGGCGTTTTTCCAAAGTGTTTTTTAAAACATTTTGAAAAGTATTTTGGATCGTTAAATCCTGAGATATAAGCAGCTTCAGAGATACTATAACCATATTTTGCAATAACTATAGCAGCTTTTTTTAAACGTAGTAAGCGTACGAGGTCTACCAATCCTTCGCCAGTTAATGCTTGACATTTTCTGTAAAGAACTGAGTAGCTTACATTTAATGCTTCAGCTAATTCTTCCATTTTAAAATTGGGATTTTCAATTTTAGAATTAATAGCCGCAATTAAATTTTCTAAAAAAATATCATCGTTTGATTTATCTATATTAATCTCTGGATTACTAATTACTTCTTTTTTAAAGTTAGAAATAATGTGTTCGGTAGATTTTATGATGTTGTTAATTTTTAATAATAGCTCATTTGTATTAAAAGGTTTATTAATAAATTCAATAGCTCCAGATTTTAAACCTAATATTTTTGATTTGGTAGAATTTTTGGCAGTTAATAAAACTATAGGAATGTGTTTTGTGAGTTTATCTTTTTGAAGCAACGTGCACATTTCAATTCCGTCCAATTCAGGCATCATAATATCACTTAAAATAATGTCTGGATGATTACTTTTTGCATAATAATAGCCTTCTTTTCCATTTTCAGCTAAAATAACGTTATAAATAGGAGAAAATAAATCTTTTAAAAGATGTTGTAATTCAAAATTATCTTCTACAATTAAAATTGTTTTATGGTGTTTTAAGTTGTTTGGTTTTTCTGTGTTTTGAACCTCTTCTTCAATAGCTTTTATATTGTAAGTGTTAGTTTCTTCAGTAACAATACGTTCTTCTTCTAAATAAGCATCTTTAGTAATAGGTAAAGTAACGGTAAAAGTGGTGCCTTCAATTGTAGATGAATTTACTTCAATTTTCCCTCTATGTAAGTCAATTAGCTCTTTTGTTAAAGCCAGTCCAATACCAGTACCTTTGTTTTTTTTACCTGCTTTTGATTGATAAAAAAGCGTAAAAATATTTTTCATTTCTTCCTTTGAAATGCCTGGTCCAGAATCGGACACAGCAATTTTTATGGAGTTTTTATTATTTATTGGTAAGGCAATAAGTTGTATGTTGCCTTCTTTAGGTGTAAACTTAAATGCGTTGGCTAATAAGTTATAAATAATATGTTCAAACTTATCTTTATCGTACCAAACTTCTGATATATTTTTTGGGCAATTAATAGTAAAGTCTATATGTTTTAGCCTTGCTTGTTCTTTAAAAGAAAGAGCAATGTCATTTATTTCCTTGCATAAATTGTTTTTGGTTACAAATAATCTAATTTTATCTAACTCTTTATTTCTAACAGTGGTAAGTTCAAAAACTATTCTTGATAAACGTTTTACGTTATTAGAAATAATTTGAAGACGTTGTTTTAGTAAAAGGTTTCCATTTTCTTCAGCTCGCATTAACATATTATCTATAGGGCTTGATATAAGAGTAAGAGGAGTTTGAATTTCGTGCGACATTTTAGCAAAAAAGTTCATTTTTAATGCATGTAATTCTTTTTCTTTATTATAACTAATTGTTTCAGAAATTAATTTTTTCTTTAAATCGTACCATTTTTTTATTAGTAAACCTATGAATGCTAAAATTAAAAAATAGAAGAAATATGCAATAGGTTTATTCCATAAAGGTTGAGTAATTCTGATATCAATTTTTTTTGGAGGAATGTTCCATACACCATTTTTAGAGCTTGCTTTTACTTCAAAAGTATAATTTCCAGAGGGAATATTGGTATAGGTAGCTAGCTGTTCTTTTTTGGCAGTTATCCATTCATCATTAAACCCTAACAATCTATAAGCATAGTTGTAATTTGGATTTAAAACATTATCAATAGCAGAAAACCTAAAAGAGAATGAAGATTGGTTAGGTTGCAGTTTTATTTTTTTTAAGTAAGCTATGTTTGAGGTAATTTGTTTTGGAATTAAAGAATCTGCAGGTTGATTTAAAATTTCTAAAGAATGAATATACAGTTTTGCTTTAGATTCTTTTTTTGAAATTTCATTGGGTTTAAAACTATTTAAGCCATTTATTCCACCAAAATAAAGAATTCCTTCATCATCTTTAAAAGCACTTCTTGGTAAAAAGAAATTATCTTGAAGACCATCAATTCCTAAATATTTATTCACTATAGAATCTTTAATGTTAAAGTGTAAAATACCATTTGAAGAACTTAACCAAAGATTATTTTCATTTTCGGCAAGTACAGATCTTAAATCAATATTTTTAAAAGAAGGGCAATTTTGAAAAGATTCGTACTTGTTTTTTGTTGGGTCATATTTAAATAGTTTACCATGTGAATTTATCAACCAAATAAATCCTAAACTATCTAATTCCATAAATTTTATTCCTGGAATATCATTGCTATATTCTTTTTCATTATAATAACTTACATAAGCAAAACTTGAGTTTTTAATATCTGATACATTTTCATCAAATCTAAAAAGACCACCTTTAAAGTATCCAATCCATATGGTTCCTTTTTTATCTTCAATAAAACTTTCAGCGATACTTCCTTTTAATCCTTTAGTATTATTATCAAAAGAAGCCAGTAATTTTAAATTACTTGAATATATAGTTAATGAAAGGTTAGATGCAACCCATATTCTTCCTTTAGAGTCTTTAAAAACGCTTCTTACATCTGAAGCTTTTTGTAATAGTGAGTTTTTTATAGGAATGTTATTAAATGTTTTATTTTTTGAGTTGTAGTGCCATAACCCATTTTTATAGGTGCCAATCCACATATTTGATATATCATCCTCAATAATTGACTGAATATAAAATCCTTTTTTTTGTTGATTACTTGTAAAGTATTGTTTTTTAGAACTTACACCGTTTACTGGTTTAATCTCTGTTAAACCAGTGCCATCAGTACCTGCCCATAAAGTACCATTTTTACTTTTGTATATTGATAAAACTCTTGATGGTGTATTATTAGCAGAACCCTCATAATAATTAATTTTATTATTAACTTCTGGTAAAATATTTAAACCCCCATAATTTGTGGCTACCCAAATATTCTCGTGAGCATCTTCATAAATATCAATTACAGTGTTACTACTTAAGGAAAATTTATTATTATTTTGGTGTGTATATAATTGAATGGTTCCTTTTTGAGAATGAATTCGATACAATCCTCCACCATCAGTACCTGCCCAAATATAGCCCTTACTATCACAGTAAAGTGTAATAAACATTTCATTTTTTATTTTATAAATAGGCTTTTTAAAAAGAGCGTCCTGAACAAATTTTTTCTCATTTATATCATAAACAAATAGTCCAAATGTTTCTGTTCCTATCCATAATTTATTGGATAAATCTACAGTAATATATAAGTTTCCTGGATAGTCTGAAAATGGCCCATTAAGGATACTTAATTTATTCTCTTTATTAGAATAATGAAAAATTTTCCCTTTTTCAGTACTTATAAATAAGTCATTTGATTCAGTTTCAACAATTTGTAATATTTCTAAAACATTATAAGCAATATTAGGTATTGAAGTTATTTTATGAAGTTTATTATCAGTGTAATTATACTTGTAGATGTCTCCTTTTTTTGTTCCTAGAACAACCGACTTTTTAGTTGTATGTATTACCTGAACTGGTTTTCCTTTTATAGCATCTATTTGTTCGTAATTTCCTAAAGTATCACAAATAGCTGCCAATCCATTTTTAGTGGTAATCCAAATATTGTTTTTAAAATCTTTAGTAATATCATTTATATAATCATCAGATTCTTTTTGTTCAAATATTTCATTAATACTTGTGTAAAAATAATTATTACCGTCATATTTTGCATATCCTGAAGAATAGTTCAACCAAATATAGCCATTTTGGTCTTGGATAATTTCACTAATATAAAGAGCTCTTTTATTTTGAGTTGGTGATAAGTGAATAAAATTATAGTGCTCCTGACCTATAAAATTTAAACTATTTAGTAATAGATAAATAGTAGTAAATAATAATTTGAAGGAGCGTTTTTCGTTCTTAAAACTCTTTAAAATAGGTTTTGTCATTTAATCCAAATTTAATTTAGCAACCTGCTAAAGCACTTAATTTTAATTTATTACGGGATAAATATATGAACATTTGTTTTTATAAGCATGTAAAATTGATGATTTATCCTCTTTAAAAGTGTAAAAATTAATCATAAAAGAGGATAAATTTTACATAAAAGACTTTTTATTAAAAATCACTACTTGTTAGCTAAAAATATCTACTTGTTTTAAAAATCTAATCATCACTTTTGAGAAACTAAAATTGAGTTTTCTAACCAAAGAGATGTCGATAATAAACTTAATAAACTGAT
>NZ_CANLRG010000011.1 GCF_947493565.1 uncultured Lutibacter sp.
GGAAAAATCCAAGTAAACCTTGAAAATAAACCTACAGGGTTGTACCTTGCTAAAGTTTATTTAGATGAAACTTTAACCCTAAAAATTATAAAACAGTAACCATAATGAAAAAGTATTTATATCTCACAATAGTAAGTAGTATTTTATGGTCTTGTGGAGGCGGTGGTGGAGATAATCCGCCAGATCCAACACCAACCAATAAAGCACCAACTGTACCAACATTAGTTTACCCAACTAATAATTTATTGTGCATAGAAAACCCGGTTGAATGTAAATGGAATGCTTCAACAGATCAAGAAGGAGATGCAATTACTTATCAAATAGAAGTGGCTAGAAATAGTGCTTTTACAGAAGACAAACAAACCTTTACAGCAGCAAGTGTAACACAAACAGTTCCTTTGGTAGAAGACATTGCTTATTATTGGAGAGTCAAAGCTACAGACAGTAAAAATGCATCAAGTAGTTATTCCACAACCTATAAGTTTTATACTTATGGAGAAGGTGTCGTAAATCACTTGCCTTTTTCTCCTGAACTTGTAAAACCTGCTTTAAATTCGGTAGTACAAACAACAACTGCTTCTTTAGAATGGGCTGCAAGTGATGTGGATACTAATGACACATTAACGTATGATGTTTATTTTGGAACTTCCAATCCTCCAATGGTAATGGAAGGCAATAATCAAGCTACAACCACCTTAAATGTTGCTGTAAATGCCTCCACCAATTATTATTGGTATGTGGTTGTAAAAGATGGAAAAGGAGGAGAAACCAAGGGTCAAGTTTGGAATTTTAAAACGGATTAAATAAATATAATTTGACAACCTATAAAAAAAGCTTCTAATTTGGAAGCTTTTTTTATGTAAATGCTTATTTATTATTAGTAATAATTAAAGTTTAAAGAACATTTATTCGAGTATAAATATGATATTTTATGAAGTAAATTCGAAATAAATTATATTTAAGAAGAGTTGTAAATTATTAATAAAATGAAATATTTAAACATTGATTTTTATCAAATTACTTTTTTTTAACCAAATTTTAAGAAAATTAGAAAAAAATTGTATTTTGCAAAAATGTTAATCAATACTATAAAGGATATTATGAAAAAATTATTAAGTGTTTGTTTTGCACTTTTTTTAGGTTCTGTAATGGTAGCCCAAACCACAATTACAGGAACCGTAAAAGAAGCAAAAACAGGGCAGCCAATTCCGGGTGCTAATATTAAAGTTGTAGGAAAATCTATGGGAACTACAGCTGATTTTGATGGAAATTTTTCTTTAAAAGTGGCTCAAAATCCGCCTTTTTCTTTAGAAATTTCTTTAATTGGGTATTCTTCTGCTAAGGTTGAAATTACTCAAAACAATCAACAAGTTAATGTGCTTCTAGAAGAGTCGGCAACGGCTTTAGATGAAGTAGTTGTATCGGCATCCAGAACACCTGAACGTATTTTGGAATCTCCAGTAACTATTGAAAGAATGGATGTGAGAGAAATAAAAAATACTTCGTCTCCTACATTTTACGATGGATTGGAAAATTTAAAAGGAGTAGATGTAAACACTAATAGTTTAACATTTAAATCTGTAAATACAAGAGGTTTTGCAACATTTGCAAATACACGTTTTATGCAGTTGGTAGACGGTATGGACAACTCTTCTCCAGCATTAAACTTTAATTTGGGGAATTTGTTAGGAATGTCTGAGCTAGATGTAAATACTGTAGAATTGTTGCCTGGAGCTTCTTCTGCTTTGTATGGAGCAAATGCTTTTAATGGTATTTTATTTATGACAAGCAAAAATCCATTTAATTCTGAAGGTGTAAGTGTATATGGTAAAACAGGAATAACTTCATCTAAAGATGCAGGGGATAATAATTTTGTGGATGCAGGAATTAGAATGGCTTATAAATTTAGCGATAAATTTGCTGCAAAAGCTTCTTTTTCATTTTTAAAAGGTACCGAATGGTATGCAACTGACTATAATCAATATTTAGATAATGGAGCTGGGAATCCAGATACTGTTGTTCCAGTTACTAGTGACCAAACAGCATTTGATCAATTAAATGTATATGGTGATGAAGTTACATTAGGAGCAACTTCTTTTAAACATCTAAAAGGAGTTGGACAATATTTAGAATCAATAGGTCAATTACCTCCAGGGACTAGTAATATATTACCTGAAGATAATGTGTCGCGTACAGGTTATAAGGAAAGAGATTTAACAGATTATGTAGCTGAAAGTGCAAAAGTAGATATAGCTTTTCATTACAGACCTTTTGCAGACGATTTAGAAATTATTTATAATGCAAAATTTGGAAAAGGAAATACAATTTATCAAGGAGCTAACAGGTATTCAATAGATAACTTTTTTATGCAGCAACATAAATTAGAAATTAAAAATGATAATTTCTTTGTAAGAGCTTATATGACTGATGAAGATGCAGGAGATTCTTATGATATGCGTTTTGCTGGAATAAACTTAAATAAGCAAACAGCATCTCAATGGTTTGGAACTTATGCGGGAGCTTATGCGCAAGCAGCAGGACAAATACTTGCAGGTGGAGGATCTATGACTGATGTACAAGCCGCTTCTTCTCAATTGCATGCTGGAGCTAGACAATATGCGGATGCTACAGTTACATTACAGCCTGGAACACCAGAGTTTAAAGAGGCTTTAAAGGCTGTAACTTCAGATCCAAGTTTAATAACTGGTGCAAAATTTCAAGACAATTCAAGAATATATCATGCAGATGGTAATTATAACTTTGCAGATGTGGTAGATTTCGCAGAAATACAAGTTGGAGGTTCTTGGAGACAGTATTCTTTAAATTCATCAGGAACAATTTTTACTGATTATGATGGAGCAATAGATTATAATGAGTATGGAGCATACATGCAACTGCAAAAGAAATTTATTGATGACAGGTTAAAATTTACAGGTTCTATTCGTTATGATAAAGCTAAAAACTTTGATGGAAATGTATCACCCAGAGTTTCAGTATCCTATTCTTTAGGTCAAGGTAAAACAAGAAATTTAAGAGCTTCTTTTCAAACAGGATTTAGAAATCCTACAACTCAAGATCAATATATTGGGCTAGATGCGGGTCAAGCAATATTAGTAGGTTCTGCACCAGATAATTTAGACAGGTATACATCAAATCCAATTGAAACAAGTAGTACTGCTCAAATGTTAGGGTTTCCTTCCTCAGTACAACTAAGTGGTAGAGTTGCTTATGAAAATGCATATACATTAGCTTCATTATATGCATTTGGAGCAAGTGCTGCAGCAGGATCACCAAACCCATCCTTATTAAAAGTAGCTAATTTTGAATATGTAAAACCTGAAAAAGTTACAGCTTATGAAGTTGGTTATAGAGCAGGTTTTGGAAAATTTTCTTTAGATGTTAGTGCTTATTACAATCAATATGAAGATTTTATAGGTAATAAAACTGTAGTGTCTCCATTATATGGTAAAGTTGATTTTTCTGACATCATACCTTTACCTGCGCAATTAGGAGGTCCAACTCCAGCAGCTTTAATTGCTATTGGTAATGGTGATTACCAACCATTTCAAGTATATACCAATTCAAAAGCAGATATTTCTTCTTATGGTGGTAGCATAGGTTTAGCAAGTAAAATATTTGGTGATTATAATGTAGGGTTAAATTATACGTATGCGAAATTTGATTTTGATCAATCTACTGACCCTGATTATGAAGCTGGATTTAACACTCCAGAGCATAAAGTGAAATTTTCAATTGGAAACGAAAATTTAATTGAAAACTTAGGGTTTAATATCAACGTTCGTTGGAATGATGAATATATGTGGGAATCTTCTTTTGCAGATGCTATAATTGATGCCAAAACGGTAGTGGATGCACAAATAAATTATACAGTTTCTAAATGGAAATCTACCTTTAAAATTGGGGCTGCCAATTTAGGAGGTAAAGAATATTTGAGTGCTCCTGGAAACGGGAAAATAGGTTCGCAATATTTTGCCTCTTGGACAATCAATCCATAATATTTATCAATCTATAAATGATACTATAAACGCTCTAAATCTTTAGGGCGTTTGTTTTTTGAAAAAAACTTATTTTATTTTTTTCAAAATTAAATCAAAAAACTATCTTTGCACTTCGAAAAAAGAGGTTAACCTCAAAAGATTAAATATCTAAAAAATAAATAGTTAAAGTAATGACAAAGGTTACAGGTAAAGTTGCGCAAATTATTGGTCCAGTTATTGACGTTGAGTTTGAATCTGGGGTAGAGCTTCCAAAATTATACGATTCATTAGAAATTAAAAAAACAGATGGATCAATTTTAGTATTAGAAGTACAATCTCATATTGGTGAAGACACAGTTAGAACTATCTCAATGGATTCAACAGATGGATTAAGTAGAGGAACTGAAGTTTTTGTAACAGGTAATGCAATTCAAATGCCTGTTGGAGATGATATTTATGGGCGTTTATTTAATGTAATTGGAGATGCAATTGATGGTTTAGGGAACTTACCAAAAGAAGGTGAAAATGGATTGCCAATTCACCGTCAAGCTCCAAAATTTGAAGATTTATCTACTTCAACTGAAGTTTTATATACAGGAATCAAAGTAATTGACTTAATTGAACCTTACGCAAAAGGAGGTAAAATTGGATTGTTTGGTGGAGCCGGTGTAGGTAAAACCGTATTAATTCAAGAGTTAATTAATAATATTGCTAAAGGTCACGGAGGGTTATCTGTTTTTGCAGGTGTTGGAGAAAGAACACGTGAAGGAAACGACCTTTTAAGAGAGATGCTAGAATCTGGTATTATTAAATATGGTGATGATTTTATGCACTCTATGGAAGATGGAGGATGGGATTTAACCAAAGTTGATAAAGCTGGAATGAAAGAATCTAAAGCAACTTTTGTTTTTGGACAAATGAATGAACCTCCAGGAGCACGTGCACGTGTTGCTTTATCAGGTTTAACAATTGCAGAATATTTCCGTGATGGCGCAGGAGAAGGACAAGGAAAAGATGTATTATTTTTCGTAGATAATATTTTCCGTTTTACTCAAGCGGGTTCTGAAGTATCAGCTTTATTAGGGCGTATGCCATCAGCGGTAGGTTATCAACCAACATTAGCAACTGAAATGGGTGCTATGCAGGAGCGTATTACTTCAACAAAAAATGGGTCAATTACATCGGTACAAGCGGTATATGTACCTGCAGATGATTTAACAGATCCAGCTCCAGCAACAACATTTGCGCACTTAGATGCAACAACGGTATTATCTCGTAAAATTGCCGAGTTAGGTATTTATCCTGCTGTAGATCCATTAGATTCTACATCAAGAATTTTAACTGCAGACATTTTAGGAGATGAGCATTACAATTGCGCTCAAAGAGTAAAAGAGTTATTGCAACGTTATAAAGAATTACAAGATATTATTGCTATTTTAGGAATGGAAGAACTATCTGAAGAAGATAAATTAGTAGTTCATAGAGCTCGTAGAGCACAACGTTTTTTATCTCAGCCTTTCCACGTAGCAGAACAATTTACAGGTATTCCAGGTGTATTAGTTGATATTAAAGATACTATTAAAGGATTTAATATGATTATGGACGGTGAGTTAGATAAATATCCAGAGGCAGCATTTAACTTAAGAGGATCTATCCAAGATGCAATTGATGCAGGTGAAAAAATGTTAGCAGAAGCTTAAAAAAACTAAAAAAATGATTTTAGAAATTGTAACACCAGAAGCAACGTTATTACACACTGATGTAGATGTAATTTCAGTGCCAGGTATTAATGGTGAATTTCAAATGTTAAATAATCACGCACCTATAGTTTCATTACTTGTTGAAGGTATTATAAAATTTAAAGGTGAAAATGTGAAAATTGAAGAGCAATTTGAAAATAAATTTACCAATACTAAAGAAGAGTATACTTTACCTATTAAAAGTGGAACTATTGAAATGAAAGAAAATAAGGTAATTATACTTGCAGATTAAAAAAGTTTCAATAAGCTATATAAATTTAAATCCTCGTTGTACAACGAGGATTTTTTTTGTTTAATTGTTAAAAAAATAATAAAATTTTTTTAAGGGTTTGTTATGTTAGTGTAAATAGAGAACTTTACTGTTTTTATATCTAAAATTAACCTAAATTATATTATGAGAAAAACCCTATTATTATTTACAATAGTTATGAGCTCAAGTATAGTCTCAGCACAACTATATGTTAACGAGCAAACAACTAAAAAAGTGCCAACTCCAAATTATAGATTGGCAGATAAGTTTTCACCAGAAAATCTTGCAAAACTAGTGCACTCTACAAGAGTTAATCCACATTGGTTAAAAAAAGGAAATCGTTTCTGGTATCAATATAAAACGTCTGAAGGCTCTAATTATTATTTGGTTGATGCAGATAGAAGAACTAGAATCAAATTATTTGATAATGAGAAAATGGCAAAATGGTTAACCGAAATTACCAAAGATCCATATGATGCTCAACATTTACCTAAATTTAGTTTTAAGTTTGTGAAAAACGAAACAGCCATTCGTTTTAGAGTAACTGCTACTGAAGAGGTTGAAGTTGTTGAAGATGAAAAAGATGATGACAAAAAAATAATTGAAAACGATTCAACAAAAGTAAAAAAAGTTAAGAAAAAGAAACCTAAAATGGAAAAGAAGGTTTATCACTTAGAGTATAAGTTAGGAGATAATAAGCTAACCATTTTAGATACTAAAAAAGATGAAAAAAAATGGCTGCGTTGGGCAAACGTAGCTCCAGACAGTTCTATTGTATTATTCTCTAAAAATTTCAATTTACATTGGATGGATAAAGAGAATTTTTTAAAGGCTGTTAAAGATGAAAAAGACACAACTATTGTGGAACATCAATGGACAAAAGATGGAGAAGAATATTATGGATATGGTGGTGGATCTAGAGGTGAAAACAATGAGACCAAAGAAGAAAAGAAAGATGACAGGAAGGCTATTTGGGGAACATGGTCACATGATTCCAAAAAATTTGTTTTCCAAAGAACAGATTCACGTCATATAAAAGATTTATGGGTAATTAATTCGGTTTCTAAAAAAAGACCGACCTTAGAAACGTATAAATACCATATGCCAGGTGAACAAGAATATTATAAAAGTGAATTGTTAATTTTTGATATTCCATCTAAAGATGTTAACAAAATAAAATTAGATACTGTAAAACAACAAAGTTTAACGGTATACAGAGCTCCTAGAAAAAAATCTAACTATGATGATGATTTTCAACCATCATTATTATTATCTAAAAAAGGAAATGTATATTTCAGTACTATCAGTAGAGATCGAAAGAAATTAGATATTTGTGTGGCTGACATTAATACGGGAGATGTTACCGTTTTGGTTAAAGAACGATTCAATACTTATATTGAAGCTAGACCATTAGTGTTATTTAATAATGAAACCGAAATGTTGCATTGGGCTGAGCGTGATGGTTGGGCACACGTCTATTTGTATGATACTAAAGGGAATTTAAAAAAGCAAGTCACCAATGGGTCATACCACGTGGCTAACATTGAAAATGTTGATGAAAAAGAACGTGTATTATATTTTACAGCTAATGGTGTAGATAGAAACATCGATCCTTATTATGAACACTTATACAGAATTAATTTAGACGGTACAGGTTTAAAAACTTTAAATAAAGGTGATTTTACCACAAGTACTAGCCTATCAGATTCTAATAATTATTTTGTAAGTAATTATTCAAGAGTTAATACTGTTCCAAAATCTGAATTAAGAAGTAATAACGGAAGTTTGATAATGAAGCTAGAAGAGGCAGACTTATCGCAATTATTCGCTACAGGGTATAAATTCCCTGAAACCTTTAAAATGAAAGCTGATGATGGTATTACAGATATTTATGGTGTAATGTATAAACCTTTTGATTTTGATTCCACAAAAGTGTATCCATTATTAGAGTACGTATATCCAGGTCCGCAAACTGAAGCCGTAAATAAATCTTTTTCCGTTAGAATGGATCGTTTAGATAGAATGGCACAAGTTGGATTTATTGTTGTTACGATGGGAAATAGAGGAGGACATCCAGATCGTTCGAAATGGTACCATAATTATGGGTATGGAAATTTGAGAGATTATGGTTTAGCTGATAAAAAGTACGTAGCTGAGCAATTGGCAGATAAATATCAGTTTATTGATATTAATAAAGTAGGTATTTATGGTCACTCTGGAGGAGGATTTATGTCAACCGCTGCAATGTTAGTATATCCAGACTTTTTTAAAGCAGCTGTATCTTCTGCAGGAAATCACGATAACTCAATGTATAATAGTTGGTGGAGTGAAACACATCATGGGGTAAAAGAAGAACTTGATGCCGATGGAAATATTAGATACAAATATAGTATTGATAAAAATCAATCTTTAGCGGCGAATCTAAAAGGACACTTAATGTTAATTCATGGCGATGTTGATAACAATGTACATCCTGGAGGAACTATTAGAATGGCTGACGCTTTAATTAAAGCTAATAAGCGATTCAAATTTATGATTATGCCAGGACAACGTCATGGATTTGGTAGAATGACAGAGTATTCATTTTGGTTACGTGCAGATCACTTTAGCAAATACTTTTTAGGAGTAGAAGCTTCAAATGTTGATATTATTGAAATGAATAGAGATAAACCAAAAAAATAATTAAACCATAATGTTTCTAAAAGAAAGGCTTATTCAAATTTTGAATAAGCCTTTTTTAGTTGTTATATAGGTTTACTATTAATATATAAATTGTTCTAAAGTATAGTTTAAAGAGTATTATGTTATTATAATTTATGGTGTTTAGGTAGAGTTTTAAGTATATTCTTCATAAAAAACACCAAGATTTTTCTTAGTGTTTTATAAATATTTATTAATGAAGATTCTTTTTTATTTGCTAAAAAGCTTTACAATATCGTTTCCATTGGCCAAAATAAGTAAAGCAATTAAAATTAAAAATCCTGTGATTTGAGCATATTCTAAAAATTTATCATTTGGTTTTCTACCTGAAATCATTTCATATAAAGTAAACACCACATGCCCTCCATCTAAAGCAGGTATAGGTAGTAAATTCATAAAACCAAGCATAATTGATAAAAAGGCTGTAATTCCCCAAAACGATTTCCAACTCCAAGTAGAAGGGAAAATATTTCCTATGGCTATAAACCCGCCAATACTAGTAGCTCCTTTTTTTGTAAAAACGTATTTAAATTGGGTGATATAATCTTTCAAAGTCCAAATAGCTAAAGAATTTCCTTTGGTAATACTTTCTAAAAAACTATACTGTTTGTGCTCTACTTTTACTCCACGCATTTTAGATGTTGAAACCCCGATAGTTCGATTTTCATTTGGTGTAACATCAATAGTTTTATGGCTTCCATTTCTGTCTACAGTAATAGCAATATTTTCTTTTGAATTTAGCACTAATTGTGTGAATTCATTCCAATAGTTTACAGGAACATTGTTTACAGAAATAACTTTATCATTTTTTAACAACCCTGCTTTGTCTGCAGGAGAATCCACAACAACAGTATCAATTACAGCAGTGGTTCTAACCTCAAAAGGTTCCATAACACCATTTTGCCACATAACTTCTCCAATATCTTCTGGAATTGCTATAGTTTCATTAATACCATCTTCGTGTATTACTTCTAAAGATGTAATATCTCTTAAAAATAAATGTTTATTTATATCTGTAACATCTAATGGTTCGGCACCATTAAATTTGATAATTTTATCTCCATCTTTAAAGCCATATTGTTTGAATGTTTCATGAACAGCAAAACCATTTTTAACATTTTCTGGCTTTACAAATTCTACACCCCAAACAAAAGTAATCATGATATAAATTACAATACCTAAAAAAAAGTTTACAATAACACCTCCAAGCATTATTATTAAACGTTGCCAAGCTGGTTTAGATCTAAATTCCCAAGGTTGAGCTGGTTGTTTCATTTGCTCAGTATCCATACTTTCATCAATCATCCCAGATATTTTCACATATCCTCCTAAAGGAATCCATCCAATTCCATAAACAGTATCACCAATTTTTTTCTTAAATAAAGAGAATTTATAATCAAAAAATAAGTAAAATTTTTCTACACGAGTTTTAAATAATTTTGCGGGAATAAAGTGCCCTAACTCGTGCAATACGATTAAAAATGATAAACTTAAAATAAATTGTGATGCCTTTATTATTATTTCCATATATGTATTTTCAATTAACTAAAATCGCACAAATGTACGTTTTTAAATACAGTTGTAAAAACAGATTAATTAGGTTGTTAAAGGTTTTAACAAAGTTTTAAAATAGTACACCAAGTATCCTATCAATTTGTGCTAAATTTGTGTTTTAAACTTTTTGAAACAATGGACACTCAATTTTTTAAAAAATCTTTTCCAACCTTGGTCATTATGGGGCTATTTTCGGTAATTATGATCTACGCAATATATACACTTTTAACACCTGAAAAAAAATTACCTATATACAATCCGGCAGATGTAAATCCGAAATTAGTAGATGAAAGTTTGTTGCACATTAGAAGAAATCATAAAGTGTTAGATTTCAAATTAATCAATCAAAATGGAGATACAATTACACAAGAAGATTATAAAAACAAAATTTATGTAGCAGATTTTTTCTTTACTAGATGTATGACTATCTGTCCAGTAATGACTAACAATATGGGAAAGCTACAAGAAGTATTTAAAGATGATGATGATATTAAATTTTTGTCTCATTCTGTGACTCCAGTTATGGATAGCGTTCCTATTTTAAAAGAATATGCAATTAAAAAAGGAGTAATTGATTCAAAATGGAATATTACTACTGGTACTAAAAAGCATATTTATGAACTAGCTCGTAAAAGTTATTTTGCTGTTTTGGATGAAGGAGATGGAGGGTTGCAAGATTTTATTCATACCGAAAATTTTGTTTTAGTTGATAAAAAAAGACAAATAAGAGGGTATTATGATGGGACTGATTTAGATGATATTCAAAGACTTATAGCTGATATTAAGATTTTAAAAAATGAATATTTAGATTAATGACAATTGTCATTGTTTAGAATCATTCTAATTTAGTATATTTGCTCATTATTTATAATTATTCTTAATAATGGGAGATACTATTGGAAGTTTACGAATTGGAGAAGTTGGAGTTATAGAAGATTTTTGTTTAGATGTTATCCCTTTAAACCTATTAGAAATGGGATGTTTACCTGGGAAAAAAGTAAAACTATTACAAGTTGCTCCATTAAAAGATCCATTATATATAAAAGTAAACGGAAGCCATTTAGCCATTAGAAAAGATATGGCCAATCTAATAAATATTACAAAGCTATAGTAATAACATAATGAAAAATAATTCGGTGATTAATATAGCTTTAGTTGGAAATCCCAATACTGGAAAAACGTCATTATTTAATCAACTTACTGGATTAAAACAAAAAGTTGGAAACTATCCTGGGATTACTGTTGATAAAAAACAAGGAAAATGTAAAATTTCTGAAACTTTAACAGCCGAAATTATTGATTTACCGGGAACCTACAGTATCAATCCTTCAACTTTAGATGAAACAATTGTATTAGATACGCTTTTAAATGAAAACAATCAAGCATTCCCAGATGCTGTAGTTGTAGTAGCTGAGGTTGAAAATTTAAAACGGAATTTATTATTGTTTTCTCAAATTAAAGATTTAAAAATTCCAACCATTTTAGCTATTAATATGGTTGATCAAATGGATAGAAAAGGAATTTCTATCAATGTTGAAGCTTTAAAAAAAGAATTAAAATCTGAAGTAGTTTTAATAAGTTCTAGAAAAAATATTGGAATAGATACTTTAAAAAAAGAGCTTCAAAATTATAAAAATTGGGATACAGAAACACTTGCAAATATTTCAGAAAAAATTGACCCTAATTTTTTTAATGAATTGAAATCTGAGTTTTCTGGAAATTCGTTATACAAATCTTGGTTATTAATTACTCAACAACCTAATTGTCATTTTTTATCAGAAAATCAACACATTAAAATTGATTCTTTTAAAAAAAACATCGATAAAATTAAAAAGTATCAACATAAAGAAACTATTTACAGGTATCAAATTATTAACAAGATTTTAAAAAAGACGTATAAGGTTGACAAAACTATCGCTACTGATTTACGTTCAAAATTAGATAGAATTTTAACTCATAAAATTTTTGGTTATGTAATTTTTGCAACCATTTTATTGTTGATTTTTCAATCAATATTTGAATGGGCTAGTTTCCCAATGGATTTAATTGATACCGTTTTTGCAAGTTTAAGTGAGTTGGCTAAAAATAATTTACCGCCAGGTACTTTTACCAATTTAATTGCAGAAGGAGTAATTCCTGGTATTGGTGGAGTTTTAATTTTTATCCCTCAAATTGCCATTTTATTTTTATTTATTTCTGTTTTAGAAGAAACAGGTTATATGAGTAGAGTGGTATTTTTAATGGACAAAATAATGCGTAAATTTGGAATGAGTGGTAAAAGTGTTATCCCATTAATTTCAGGAACTGCCTGTGCTATACCAGCTATTATGGCCTCTAGAAATATAAGCGATTGGAAAGAGCGTTTAATTACTATTTTAGTAGTGCCTTTTACTACCTGTTCGGCTCGTTTACCTGTATATGCCATTCTTATTTCATTAATTATACCAAGTAAACGTGTGCTAGGTATTTTTAATTTACAAGGTTTAACATTAATGGGCTTGTATTTGTTAGGATTTACTGCATCAATTTTATCAGCAATATTGCTTCATAAAGTGCTAAAAATAAAAAGCAGAAGTTTTTTTGTAATTGAAATGCCAAATTATAAATTACCATCTGTAAAAAATGTTTTTTATGAAGTAGTTGAGAAAACAAAGGCTTTTATTTTTGGAGCTGGGAAAATTATATTAGCATTGTCAATTGTATTATGGTTTTTAGCATCTAATGGATCGGATTCCTTTACAAATGCAGAACAAATTGTGAAGGCTGAGCCATCTTCTAAAAATTTATCTGAAGAAGCACTTCAAAAAAAGATTGCATCTTATAAATTGGAGAAATCGTATATTGGAACTATGGGAAAAACTATTGAACCAGTTATAAAACCGATGGGGTACGATTGGAAAATTGGTATTGCTTTGATAAGTTCTTTTGCAGCTCGTGAAGTTTTTGTTGGTGCATTAGCAACTATTTATAGTGTAGAAAGCGAAGGTGAAGATGTTGGAACAATTAAACAGCGTATGGCAGCTGAAGTGAATCCAGTAACTGGTAAAAAAAGGTTCAATTTTGCTACAGGAATGTCGCTACTTCTTTTTTATGCATTTGCTATGCAATGTATAGGTACTTTAGCAATTGTTAAGCGTGAAACTAAAAGTTGGAAATGGCCTTTATTACAAGTTACTGGTATGGGGGCTTTAGCTTATATTGTTTCTGTTATAACATTTAATATTTTAAGTTAATGCAAGATATTTTAGTATATATATCAGTAGGTCTAGCCATTGCTTTTTTAGTGAAAAAATATTTTTTTAAATCTAAAAAGAATACTAATTGTGATTCAAATTGTAGTTGTTAGTTTGTTTTAACTCAAACCAACATCCAATGTCATCATAATAATAAACCCTCCAATAAAACCAAGCGTGGCAATATCTGTATATTTATCTCTTTGAGTTTCAGGAATAACTTCTTCAACTACAACAAATATCATTGCCCCAGCTGCAAAAGAAAGTGCATAAGGTAAAATTGGTTGAAAAGTCATTACAGCCCAAGCTCCTATTACTGCTGCAATAGGTTCGACAATTGCAGAAGATTGACCATATAAGAAGCTTTTCCATCTACTTAAACCTTGCCTTCTGATTGGCATAGACACTGCAAAGCCTTCTGGAAAGTTTTGTAATCCAATACCTATAGCTAAAGCCACTGCTCCACCAATAGTTGCTCCATCAAATCCAGCTGCAACTCCTCCAAATAAAACTCCAACTGCAAGTCCTTCAGGAATGTTATGTAGCGTAATTGCTAAAACTAATAAAGTTGTTCTATGCCAAGGAGTTTTTACACCTTCTTTTTCTGATTCTTTAAAGTTTACATGTAAATGAGGAAGCACTTTATCTAAACCAAATAAAAAAAGTGCCCCTAATGCAAAACCTACAACAGCTGGTATTACTTTAATAAAGCCTTCTCCAGGGCTCATTTCAATTCCAGGAGCTAATAAGCTCCAAAAACTAGCTGCTACCATAACTCCACCTGTAAATCCAAGCATTCCATCTAAAACAGCACGATTCATACCTTTAAATAAAAATACAAGTGCAGCTCCCAAAGCTGTTAAACCCCAAGTGAAAATTGTTGCATAAAACGCGGCTAAAATGGGATTAATACTTTCAAAGTAATTAATAATTTGTTCCATTAGTTATATTTTTTTTACAAATAAATTTTTTGATATAAGATGTGATATTGAAAATAATTCGTTATTAATTTCTATAGTAATTGAATTGTCAAACTCTTCTTTGGAGATTACTTTAATACTACTCCCTAAAGTTATTTTTTTAGAATCTAAGAATTTTAAAAAAGCAGAAGAAGAGTCTTTTACACCTAAAACCTTACAAGTGTTATTTTCTTCAATAGAGGAAAGCATTACGTTTTTATGATGTTCTATATTTCCTTCCTTATCTGGTATAGGATCTCCATGTGGATCGTGGGTAGGAAACTCTAAAAATTCTTCAAGTTTGTTAATTAAAGTGTCTGATTTTATATGTTCTAATTGTTCAGCTAAATCGTGTACTTCATCCCAAGCGTAGTTTAAATTATTTACTAAAAAAACTTCCCATAAGCGGTGTTTTCTAACAATTTTTACAGCAATTTGTTTTCCTTTAGAAGTAAGGTTAGTGCCTTGATATTTTTTATAGTCTACCAATTTTTTTTCTGATAATTTTTTAATCATATCTGTAACTGATGAGGCCTTGGTGTCTAATTCTTCAGCAATATTATTGGTGCTCACACTTTTTCCAGTATGTAACCCAATACTATAAATAGCTTTTAAATAATTTTCTTCTGTTTGACTTAACATAAGGTTTGTTTAGGCAAATATAATAAAATATTTAGATAAGTCTAAAAAATATAATAGGTTTGCAAAAATATTTACGAATGAATACCACTGAAAAAATACTTTTGCTTTTTATTTTAATAGCTAGTCAAAACTTATTTGCTCAGGAAATTGTAACGGATAGACCAGATCAAACAGAATCTTCTGTAACCATTGAGAAAAAAAACTTTCAAATTGAAAGTGGCGTCCTTTATTTTGTTGATAACGAAGAATCTATCAATAAATTTATAGCTCCTTCAATTTTAATTAGATATGGAATTACTAACAGTATTGAATTAAGAATGGCTTCACATTATGAAACTACTGAAGTTAACTTAATAGGTTTGAATGAAAAATATAGTGGATTTAATGATTTTGAATTTGGAGTTAAATTTCAAGTTTTAAATAAAATTGATCAAAATATTAAAATTGCATTTTTAACACATTTTTTAATTCCTACTGCAACTAAAGAATTGACAACCAATAGTACAGGTTTTATTAATAAACTGGCTATTTCTCATAATTTAACCTCAAAAATTGGATTGGGTTATAATATTGGATATAGCTTTGTAGAAAAAGAAAATTCATTAACATATTCATTGGTTTTAGGGTATTCAATTTCCAATACTATTGGTGTTTATATAGAACCTTATGGTAGTTGGGCTGAACAAAATCAAATTGAAACTAATTTTAATATGGGTTTTACATTTTTAGTAAATCCAAATTTACAACTAGATGTTTCTTATGGTACAGGATTGAATAATAAGATGAATTATTTTTCAACTGGTTTTAGCTGGAAAATTGATAACTTTTTAACAAAAAAGAATTTGTAATTTATTATTTTTGAGTAAAACCCAATAAAATGAATATAGTTATCTATGGTACAGGAGGTGTTGGCGGTTATTTTGGAGCACGATTGGAACAAGCAGGGAATAATGTTACGTTTATTGCGAGAGGTAAACACTTACAGACCATTCAACAACATGGATTGCAATTAAAAAGTATTAAAGGTAATTATTTAGTACATCCAGCAAATGCTGTTGATTCTATTTCAAAAGTTAAAGATATAGATCTTATTTTAATTGGTGTTAAAACTTGGCAATTACAAGAAGTAGCAAAAGAGATTAAACCTCATCTAGGGAAGAACACTATGGTAATTCCATTATTAAATGGTGTTGAAAATCAAAATATATTATGTTCAGTAATTGATAAAAAACATGTACTTGGCGGATTGTGTAAAATAGTAAGTATGATTGAAGATTATGGTGTGGTAAATCATGTTTCTTATGAGCCAACTATTGTTTTTGGAGAACTTGACAATAAAAAAACGAAGAGAGCATTGAAATTAGAAGAGTTGTTTTTAAAGGCAGGATTTAAAACAACCCTTACAGAAGATATTCAAACGGAAATTTGGACTAAATTTTTATTTATAACAACGGTGAGTGGTATGGGAGCATTAACACGTTCAACCATAGGAGAAATGTTAGAGAATGTTGAAATAAAATTATTAATGTACAAAGCCGCTGAAGAAGTTTTAGCAATAGCTAAGGTTCTACATATTAATTTACCAGAAAAAAGTATTGAAAAACAGTTTAAAATTATTGAAAGCCAACCTTATATTACAACAGCATCTTTGCAGCGTGATATTATGGAGGGAAAACCATCAGAGTTAGAAGCACAAAATGGAACCATTGTTAAACTTGGTGAAAAGTTAGGAGTTCCAACACCTATAAACTCCTTTATTTATAATTGTTTATTACCTCAAGAAAAAAGAGCTAGAGAATAGTTTAAGAAACTTTAATTTTTGATTTTTTACTAATCATATAAACTCCAATAATTACCATAAAACAGCTTAGTATTTTAATTAAATTAATGTCTTGTGCATATTTATCATGCCCAAATGAGTAGGCATAAATACTTACTATTATAAAACTTAAAACAGGTTGTAAATAAATATAGCTTCCATTTACCGAAGGAGGTACATGGCTTAGTGCATAAATATTAAATAAATAAGTTAAAAAGGTGGTTCCAATAATTACAAATGTTAATGCTAAATAGGTGTTGGTAGTAAATACACTAAAATTTGTAGTGATTAAATCTTTTAATCCAAAGGGAAGTACAAAAAGAAACCCAAATAAAAACACCCAGCTAATAACTGTAATGGCTTTATATTTTTTCATCAATGGTTTTACAAATACCAAATATAAACCATAAGAGCAAGCATTTAAAAAAACAAATAAATTTCCTAAAAACGAACTTGTTCCTTCCGCAGTTTTTCCATACAATATTAATAACACAGCTCCTATACCACCAATTAAAATGCCTAAATATTTATTGAGGGTAATTCTTTCTTTTAAAATAAAAGCACTTAATATTAAAACAATTACAGGAGTTGTTGTCATAATAATTGAAGCATCAATAGGGGAAGTTAAACTAAGTCCGTGAAAAAAAAGAAGCATATTTGTTGAAACTCCAAAGAGCCCACAAAAAGCTAGTAGTATAAAATCTTTTTTTTCAACTTTTTCTTTAACAAATTGTTTAACAATCCAAAACAAGATACCAGCAGTAAAAACTCTTAATAAAACCAAACCAGAAGGTTTAAAGTAATTTGGCATTAATCCTTTAGCTATTAAAAAATTGGCTCCATATATTATGTTGGCTCCAAGAAGTGCTAAATGAGCTTTGTAATTATTAGTACTCAAATTTAAATATGAATTAATTTTTTTGGAAAAGTACAAATAACTAAAACAATAAATAGGTATTATTTTACCTTTTTATAATGTTTTACTTCATCTAAAAAAGAAGAATAATTACTTTAAAGCTTCTAAAATAGTTTCAGTTTCTTGTTTTGCATATTCATAACCAATTTTATAAGCTTTGTCTATACCATTAGCGTCCAAAACACCAACTTTATCAATATTTTTTGGGGAGAATACATAATTGCATTCTGAAAATTTTTTAATATTACTAGCATCTAAGCCAATATGGTATACTCTATACATTAATTTCATAGATGAGTTAATCTCAGTTTTATCAATTTCTTCAATTGGGTTTACAAAACTTCCTAATATTATTGAACACGTATCTTTTAAAGGTTCAATAGGAAAATTATTTAGAACACCGCCATCGGAATATAAATTTCCATTCACTTCAATAGGTGAAAAAATAGGAGGTAATGCACAAGAGGCAATCAATGGTTTTATAAGTTGTCCAGAATTAAAAAAATCTAACGTTCCATTTAATAAGTTTGTAGCTGTAATGGTTAAAGGTTTTTTTAAACTTTCAAAAGAATCTTCGGGAAAATATTTTTTAAAAAAAGTAATGTATTTTTCACTATCCATAATTCCAGGCTTATTTAAAGCATATAATGATAGTTTTAATAAAGGAGTTTGTTTAAAAAACAACAACATTTCTTCAGGTTGATATCCAGCAGCATATAAAGCTGAAACTAAAGCGCCAGCACTGGTGCCTGAAACTTGAGTTGGAACAATATTGTTTTCAAGTAAAACTTTTAAAAAACCAATGTGGGCAATTCCTCTCACTCCTCCACCAGAGAGTACTAAACCAATTTCTTTTTCCATAATAGCGTTAAAAATTAGAGTACTTGTTATCTGAGTTTAATTAATTTTTGTTCTGTAAAAATACGCTTTATAATTATATATATAAAACGTAACTTTGCGCTTTTAAAAAGGAACAGATAGCATGGAATACAATTTTAGAGAAATTGAAGCAAAATGGCAGAAATTTTGGGCAGATAATCAAACTTTTAAAGCTGAAAATACCTCAGATAAACCTAAATTTTATGTGTTAGATATGTTTCCATATCCATCGGGGGCAGGATTGCATGTGGGTCATCCTTTAGGATATATAGCTTCTGACATATATGCTAGGTACAAACGTCATAAAGGATTTAATGTGATGCATCCTCAAGGCTATGACTCTTTTGGTTTACCAGCAGAACAATATGCTATTCAAACTGGACAACATCCTGCAATTACTACAGAAGCAAATATTGCTACTTATAGAAAACAATTAGATAAAATAGGTTTTTCATTCGATTGGTCTAGAGAAGTAAGAACTTCAGATCCAAATTATTATAAATGGACGCAATGGATTTTTATTCAATTATTTGAATCTTACTATTGCAATGAAGCAAATCAGGCCAGAGCTATTTCCGAATTAATTCAAATTTTTGAAACTGAAGGAAACAGTAAAATAAATGCAGCTTGCGACGAAGATACAGCTGTTTTTTCTGCTGAAGATTGGAAAAACTATTCTGAAGAGGAACAACAAAAAATATTATTAAAATACAGACTAACATTTTTATCGGAAACAGAAGTAAACTGGTGTCCTGCTTTAGGAACAGTATTAGCTAATGATGAAATTGTAAATGGCGTTTCTGAACGTGGTGGACATACTGTTGTTAGAAAAAAAATGAAGCAATGGAGTATGAGAATTACTGCTTACGCACAACGGTTATTAGATGGCTTGGATAAAATTGATTGGCCACAGCCGTTAAAAGATGCTCAAACATATTGGATTGGGCGTTCAGAAGGTGCTATGGTATCATTTAAAGTTGCTGATTTTGATGCTGAAATAGAGGTGTTTACTACGCGTCCTGATACAATTTATGGTGTGAGTTTTATGACCTTGGCTCCTGAGCATGAATTGGTCTCAAAAATTACTACGCCACAGCAAAAAGAAGCAGTTGAAGCTTATGTAAAAGCAACTGCAAAACGTAGTGAATTAGATAGAATGGCGGATGTAAAAACCATTTCTGGAATTTTTACTGGAGCGTATGCATTGCATCCGTTTACTGGTGAAAAGGTGCAAATTTGGATTGGCGATTATGTATTAGCAAGCTATGGTACTGGAGCCGTAATGGCTGTACCTTGTGGAGACGAGCGTGACTATGCTTTTGCGAAACATTTTAATATTGAAATACCTAATATTTTTGAAGGAGTAGATATTTCTAACGAGGCATGTTCAACTAAAGAAGGAATTAAAATTGCAAATTCAGATTTCTTAAATGGCTTAACGTATAAAAAAGCCATGAAACGTATTATATACGAAATTGAACAAAAAGGAATTGGTTATGGAAAAATAAACTATCGTTTACGCGATGCCGTTTTTAGTCGTCAGCGTTATTGGGGAGAACCATTTCCAGTATATTATAAAAATGGCTTGCCACAAATGATAAGCAAAAAGTATTTACCAATTGTGTTACCAGAAGTAGAAAAGTATTTACCTACAGAAGATGGAAAACCACCATTAGGAAATGCAACTGTTTGGGCTTGGGATACTGTTAAAAATGAAGTTGTAAGTATTGATTTGATTAACGGTGAAACTATTTTTCCGTTAGAATTAAATACTATGCCAGGTTGGGCAGGAAGTTCGCAGTACTTTAATCGTTATATGGATGCTAATAATAACGAGGAAATGTTTTCTAAAGAAGCCATTAACTATTGGCAAGATGTAGATTTATACATTGGTGGTAGCGAGCACGCAACAGGGCATTTATTATACTCTCGTTTTTGGCAAAAATTTATGTTCGATAGAGGTTTTGTACCTACCGATGAATATGCAAAAAAACTCATTAACCAAGGAATGATTACTGGAACTAGTGCTTTTGTATATCGTGTTGAAGGTGAAAATAAATTTGTTTCAAAAGGGTTAAAGTCAAATTTTAAAGTTCAGCCAATCCATTCAGATGTTTCTTTTGTAAATGCTTCAGATGAATTAGATATAGAGGCTTTTAAAAACTGGAGAGAAGAATATAAAGAAGCAGAATTTATTTTAGAAGATGGAAAATACATTGTTGGGCGTGAAGTGGAAAAAATGTCCAAATCTAAGTACAATGTAGTAAATCCAGATGAAATTTGTGAAGAATACGGAGCAGATAGTTTGCGTTTATTTGAAATGTTTTTAGGGCCATTAGAACAATCTAAGCCTTGGAAAACTTCAGGTATTTCAGGGGTGTATAGTTTCTTAAAAAAATTATGGAAATTGTACATTGTTAATGGGGAGTTCTCAGTTTCTGATGATGCACCAACAAAGGATGAATTAAAAACATTGCATAAAACCATTAAAAAAGTTGAAGAAGATATCGCTAATTTTTCATTCAACACATCGGTTTCAACATTTATGATTGCGGTAAATGAATTAACAGCTTTAAAATGCAATAAACGTGCAATTTTAGAACCTTTAGCCATTATTATTGAACCTTATGCACCACATATTGCTGAAGAATTATGGCATAAATTAGGACATACATCTTCTGTAGCTACAGAAGATTTCCCTATTTTTGAAGCCCAACATTTGGTAGAAAGCAGTAAAGAATATCCAGTTTCATTTAATGGTAAAATGCGTTTCAAATTAGAACTGCCATTAGATATGAGTAAAGAAGATATTGAAAAAACAGTTTTGGCACATCAAAAAACACAAGATCAATTGCAAGGGAGAACTCCTAAAAAAGTGATTATTGTACCTGGAAAAATTATAAATATTGTAGGGTAAAAATTTAAATGATAGATACTTTCGAAATAGTAGGTTTAGTAGCTGCCTTTTTAACGACGTCAGCTTTTGTTCCACAAGTGTATAAAGCTTGGAAAACTAAATCTACCGAAAGTTTATCATTACCAATGTACCTTATATTTTTTATAGGAATTATGTTGTGGTTAATTTATGGATTCCATTTAAATAGTTTGGCCATGATAGTGTCGAATATTATTACTGGAATTTTAGCATTACTATTAATTATTCTAAAAATTAAACATCAATAGTGAAATTTCGAAATAATAAGAATTATAATCTCCAAAAAATTCATCGTTACTTAGGTATTTTTATTGGAATTCAATTTTTATTTTGGACACTAGGAGGTTTGTATTTTAGTTGGAATAATATGGATGATGTACACGGAGAAACCTTACTTAAACAAAATAAAAAATATTTTAAGAATATTAATTTTGATGTTTTTCAAAAAGGTGTTGATTCATTAAAAAAGGCAAAAGAGATAGACTCCATTCATTCTGTACAACTTATTGAAGCTTTTGAAGAGCCTTTAATTCAATTTAATTTTTTTAAAGAAACAGTTTTAAAAACCAAATTAATTTCTCCAATAACAGGGAGTATTCATCCACCATTTTCTAAAAGTGAATGTTTAAAATTAGTAAAACAACGGTTAAAAGATTCAACTCAACGTATTTTAAAAACTGAATTTATTGAAAAAAATACTGTTGGAAAACATCATGAATATAGAGGAAAACCTTTGCCGGCTTTTGCTTTCACTTTAAATCATCCATCTGAAACCATTGTTTATGTTGCTACTGAATTAGGGCAAATAACCAGTGTAAGAAATAATAACTGGAGACGTTTTGACTTTTTGTGGATGTTGCATACGATGGATTATTCTACTAGAGACCATATTACAAATTGGGTGCTTAGAGTATTTTCAGTCTTAGGAATAGCAACCATACTTTCAGGATTTTACCTATTCTATTTAACCTCTCCTACAATTAGAAAAATTAAAAATAAAAACAAGAAGTAATTTTTATATTTTAAACTAAGTTACTGGTATACTTATTGTTTCTTACCCTTAAATTTATTAAGTATATTTACTTCAAAATTAAGTATGAAACTAAAACATCTTTCATTACGAATTCGAATTTTTTTAGCAATGATTTTGTTGATATTGTTGGCTTCAATTTTAATTGCAGCAGTAACCATTTATCAATATAAAGAACAAACAGACGAATACAATCAAGGACGATTAGAAAGAAAAGAAGAATCGGTAAAAGCATCTATTAATTTTTGGTTAGAAAGAGGGAATACTTTCCCTGTAGATGAGCACAATTTATACAATATTTTTAAAGATAAAATCCACGAAATTTCAGCCATTGAGAAATTAGAAATCAATATTTATGATTTAAAAGGAAATATGGCCATTGGTACTCAATCTGGATTTGTGAAAAGTGATGCGCTTTCTAATTTATCTGATACAATTATCAATAACCTAATGAATAGCTTTAAGCATAGGTATATTAATATTAAAACCATTGAAGGAAATAGCTTTCAATCTTCTTATTCTTATATAACAGATAATAAATTTAAACCTATTGGAATTTTAAATTTAAGATATTTACAAGATAATACAGCGCAAGACAAAGATTTACAAGAGTTTTTAATTAGAATGGCGTATGTATATTTATTAATGTTTTTAATTGCAATTATTTTAGCTTATTTTATTTCTAGCTACATTACACGTTCTATAAAAGCGGTGACTGACAAAATGAGCTTAACTGGTTTAAATAGGCGTAACGAAAAAATATTTTTAAAAGATGCTAGTGCTGAGATGTACACACTAGTTAGTGCTTATAACGAAATGATTGATGAATTAGAAGAAAGCGCAGTAAAATTGGCAAAAGGTGAACGAGAACAAGCTTGGCGTGAAATGGCAAAGCAAGTAGCTCATGAAATAAAAAATCCATTAACCCCAATGCGATTAACAGTTCAAAGTTTTCAACGTAAGTTCGATCCAAATGATCCAAAAATTTATGAAAAAATCAATGAATTTAGTAAAACGTTGATTCAACAAATTGACACAATGAGTTCTATTGCTTCAGCTTTTTCAAATTTTGCAAAAATGCCAACTCAAAATAGAGAAGAACTAAATGTAGTTGAAGTTGTTAAATATGCTCTAGATATTTTTGCGGAAGATTATATTTCTTATTTTTCAGATAAAGAAGTAATTATTGCTGAATTAGATAAAACTCAATTGATAAGAATTGTTACCAATTTGGTTAAAAATGCAACTCAAGCTTTAATAGAAGTAGAAAACAAAAAAATTGAGGTAACAGTTTCTGAAAAAAATGAGCAGGTGATTATAATTGTAGCCGATAATGGTAAAGGAATTTCAATAGAAGACAAAGAAAAAGTATTTGAACCAAAATTCACTACAAAATCTAGTGGAATGGGCTTAGGTTTAGGAATGGTAAAAAATATTGTAGAAGCTTATAATGGAACTATTGATTTTACTTCTCAAATAAATAAAGGAACTGTATTTAAAATAATAATACCTAAAAAATAACATGATGAATTTCGAAAATATATTAGTTCAACAAAATGAAGGAATTGCAAAAATTACTATAAATAGACCTTCAAAATTAAACGCATTAAATAAAAATACCATTGCAGAATTACACGAGGCTTTTAAACTTTTGGAAGTAAACAAAGCCGTAAAAGTAATTATTATAACTGGAAGTGGAGAAAAAGCTTTTGTTGCTGGAGCGGACATTTCTGAATTCGCAAACTTTAGTGTTGAGGAAGGAACAGAATTAGCAAGAAAAGGACAGGAAATTTTATTCGATTTTATTCAAAATTTAAGTACTCCAGTAATTGCAGCTATAAATGGGTTTGCTCTTGGAGGAGGATTAGAGTTGGCAATGGCTGCACATTTTAGAATAGCAAGTTCTAATGCAAAAATGGGGCTGCCAGAAGTAAGTTTAGGAGTTATTCCAGGTTATGGAGGAACACAACGGTTACCGCAATTGGTAGGAAAAGGAAAAGCGATGGAAATGATTATGTCTGCTAGTATGATTTCTGCTGAGGAAGCTAAAGAATGGGGGCTGGTAAATTATGTTGTTGAACATGAAGAGCTAATACCATTATGTGAAAATGTAGCAGCTAAAATTATGAGAAATTCATCAGTAGCAATTGGAGCAGCCATTAAAGCGATAAATGCTAATTATACCAATTGTGTAAATGGTTATAGTGTAGAAATTGAAAACTTTGGAATTAGTTTTGGAACGGATGATTTTAAAGAGGGAACTACTGCTTTTTTGGAAAAAAGAAAACCTAACTTTTAAAACCTTATTTATAGGTTAAAGCAATATGAAAGAGCAACCTTTATTAAATTATATTAAAAACTATATTAGTTTAACTGAAGAGGAAGAAGAAATTCTACTCTCTAAAATAAGCTATAAGAAGTACTTGAAAGGGCAGTATTTAGTTCAACAAGGTGATGTTTGTAAACATGAATATTTTATCCTCTCTGGTTGCACCAAAACTTTTTATATGGATAATGAAGGGCAAGAACACATTATTTTATTTGCAATTGAAGATTGGTGGACTTCGGATATGGGGAGCTTTATAGCTCAAAAGCCAGCAGATTACAATGTTCAATGTATAGAAAATACAGAGCTCATTCAAATTTCGTACGAAGCAAATGAAGAACTGTATATTCAAATTCCTAAGTTAGAAAGGTTTTTTAGAAAAATTGTTGAACGCGCACTTGTTGCTTCACAAAAAAGAATTGTTAGAAACTTTAGCATGTCTGCTAAAGAGCGGTATTTAATTTTTAGAAAAAATTACCCAAAAATTGAACAACGAATTCCGCAGTATATGGTTGCTTCTTATTTAGGTATTACTAAAGAATTTTTGAGTAAAATTAAAAGTCAGCTAATTTTAGAACAATAAATGTTAAACTAGTTTAACATCATTTCATAATCTACTTTATTTTTTTACTAAATTGTAATTCAGACCTTTGTATTGTAAAATTAAATACAATAATCACATGAAAAAATCAATTAAAAATTTAGGAATTATAGCAATACTTGCATTCATTACTTTCTCATTTACAATGTTTAATAATGGAGACAAAGCTATTAAAGTTAAAGAAAGTAAAGTAGTTTGGAAAGGGTATAAAGTAACAGGATCACATGAAGGTGTTATAGGTATTAAGTCAGGAACGTTAAGTTTTACTGACGGAGAGCTGACAGGAGGAGAAATTATCATGGATATGACTTCAATTAGTAACACTGATATGGAAGGTGAATATAAAACAAAATTAGAAGGACATTTAAAATCTGATGATTTTTTTGGTGTTCAAAGCCACCCAACATCAAAGCTAGTATTTCAAAATATTATAGCTACAGGTAAAAATTCTTACAAAATTTCAGGTAATTTAACCATTAAAGAAATTACCAAACCGATTACTTTTGATATGTCTATTTATGGTAATAAAGCAAATGCTTCATTAAAAATTGATAGAACTATGTACGATGTTAGATATGGTTCAACTGCCTTTTTTGATAATTTAAAAGACAAAGCAATTTATGACGAGTTTGATTTGGTGGCAGATTTAGAATTTTAATATTTTTTAAAAGTTAATAAATAGAAGTTTGGTTTATTTTAAACCATTCCATTCACTATAAAATTGCTGAAGAAAGGCTTCCATGTATTGGTGTCGTTCTTCAGCAATTTTTTTCCCTGAAGCGGTATTCATTTTATCTTTTAGCAACAATAACTTTTCATAAAAATGATTTATTGTTGGTGCTTCAGAATTTTTATACTCTTCTTTTGTTTGATTTAATTTTGGTTGAATTTGAGGGTTGTATAACGGTCTGTTTTTAAATCCACCATAATTAAAACATCTAGCTATTCCAATAGCACCAATAGCATCTAACCTATCGGCATCTTGAATAACAGCTAGCTCAGGAGAAGTAAAAGTTTGTTTAAAATTACCACCTTTATAAGATATATTTGTAATTATGTTTTCTATATGAAGTATAATTTCTTCTGAAACAGCAATTTTTTTTAAAAACTCACGAGCAACTTTAGGGCCTAAGGTTTCATCTCCACTGTGAAATTTTGAATCAGCAATATCATGTAATAATGCACCTAACTCAACTATAAAAATATCTACTTTTTCATTTTCAGCAATTAATTTGGCATTGTTCCAAACACGTAAAATATGAAACCAGTCGTGTCCACCTTCAGCATTTTTTAATGTTTGTTTTACAAACTCTTCAGTTTTAGAAATTATTAGTTGTTTATTCATCTTCTAAAAATAAAAAATCCGTTCAATTAATTAAACGGATTTTAAAGATTGTTTATAAGTTGTTTTTAACAATATTCTTCGTATGCTCCAGCTAAATTAGAAGCAATTACTTCTGCAGGTCTTCCTTCTATATGATGTCTTTCTAGCATATGAACTAATGCACCATCTTTAAATAATGCAATTGCCGGTGATGAAGGAGGAAAAGGAATCATAAACTCACGTGCTTTTGCAGTAGCTTCAGCATCAACACCTGCAAAAACAGTAACTAAATTTTTAGGTGTTTTATCAAAGTTTAAAGAAACAATAGCGCCGGGTCTTGCTGTCCCAGCTGCACAACCACATACCGAATTTACAACAACCAAAGTTGTTCCTTCTTGTTTTAATGCTTGTTCAACATCTTGCGCTGTGTGTAATGATTTAAAACCTGCACTTTCTAATTCTTGTTGCATCGGTTTTACTAATTCTGGTGGATACATATTTTTAAATTTTTTTGTTAGACGTAATTTGTGTGCAAATATAACAGTTTAATTACTAAAAGTTTATTATTATTTTAACAAGTATAACCAAAGTTATACTTTAGCTAAACTAATATTTCAATGTATCTTTGTGCTTTTAAAAAATAGTATGGCAAATTTTATAAAATGGTTAGGAGCTGGTTTAGGTTTTGCAGTAGGTGGACCAATAGGAAGTGTTTTAGGATATGTGGTTGGAAACTTTATTGAAGGTTTTACAGCAAGTGACGTAGAACGTGCAAAAGCATATAGAGCTACAAGTGCAAATACTCAATCAGGTGATTTTGAAATAAGTTTATTACTACTTTCGGCTGTTGTAATTAAGGCTGATGGTAATATTGATCAGCGAGAGTTGTCGTATGTAAGACTACATTTTATCAATATGTATGGTGAGCAAAGAGCAAATCATGCGTTTAAATTATTTAAAGGATTTATAAAAAACAACAATGTTTCTACAAGGCAAGTTTGTTTACAAATTCGCCAAAACATGACACATGCTACGCGTTTACAATTACTTCATTTTTTATTTGGAATTGCAAAAGCTGATGGCGCGGTTAATGAAGCAGAAGTAAATTCAATTAAAACAATTGCTGGATATTTATATATCAATCAATATGATTTTGAATCTATTAAAGCTATGTTTTATGACAGTTCTGAAAGTGCTTATAAAATTTTAGAAATTAATAAATCTGCTACTAATGAAGAGGTTAAAAAAGCGTATAGAAAAATGGTGAAAAAATACCACCCTGATAAATTACAACACTTAGGAGAAGAACATGTAAAAGGTGCTGAAGATAAGTTTAAACAAGTGCAAAAAGCATACGAACAAATTCAAAAAGAAAGAGGACAGTTTTAAGATAAGTACAGTTTTAGTTCTTTTGGGCCTTCTAATACAGACTTTACAATTTGTAATGTTCCATCTTTTTTAGAAATGATATGCCATTTAATGAGTGATATTTTCATAGCTACAATTTCAATACCAGTTATAGAACGAGGATGCACGCAACTTCCATCATTAAAATAAGGCAATTCGTTGGGTTCTGGAAACCGAGGTCTATGTGTGTGTCCAGCAATTACCATTTGATTATTATTCGCTAAAATCCATTTTTTTAAACGACGTTCAACTTTTATTAATTCTTTATAATTTTTAGCAGGACTCGTAGGATCTTTTATACCTACTATTTGAAGTGGTTTCCATAAAACTCGGACTAAAAATCGACTCCATTTCCATCCTACATAATTGTAAAAATCAGCTTGATGCCCGTGAATTAACAAGATATCTTTTTTAAAACCTTCTGGCTCTAAAACAATACCTTCATTAAAGGTTAAGCCAGTTAATAAATCTTTTTGGGTTCCAGTAATTTTATCAAAATAAGTATTAAAAAGGCTTGCAGCTTTTTTTTCATTTTTTAAAGTCATATCATGATTTCCCCAAATCATATGCAGTCGGTTTTTTTGATAAAATTCTTTTAAAAGCATAAAAACATTTTTATGAGCTTCAAAAATCTCATTAAAAAATAAATTTTCCCAAAGTTCAATACCGTCGCCTAATTCAATATAGATAAAGTCATTTTCATAATAGTTTCTTAAAGCATGATAGTAAATATTACTATTGTTTGCAAAATCATCTGCGTAACTATTATCCCCTCTATGACAGTCACTAAAAAATATAAATTTTGAGTCTTTTTTTAGAGGAATTCTTTTAGCGTTTTTATAAGAATTTGATATAATATTTTGAATCATATTTGGATATAAAATGAATGCAAATGTAAACTTAATTTAAATCTGTTAAATTCAGGGAATTAACAAAATAATTTTTTACAATTTATAAAATGATATTTTCAATAAAATACGTAATTTCGCAAACTAATTGAATTAAAGTAGTAAAATGAGTAAAAAGTTTAGAGAATATAAGGGTTTGAACCTCACTAAAGTAGCAGATGAAACTTTAGCGTTTTGGGAAGCTTCAACTATTTTCGAAAAAAGTATAGCAACAAGAAATGATAATAAACCGTTTGTATTTTTTGAAGGACCTCCTTCAGCAAATGGATTACCTGGTATTCACCATGTGATGGCACGTGCTATAAAAGACATTTTTTGTAGGTATAAAACTTTACAAGGCTTTCAAGTTAAAAGAAAAGCAGGATGGGATACTCACGGACTGCCAATTGAATTAGGAGTTGAAAAAGAGCTAGGGATAACCAAAGAAGATATTGGTAAAAAAATAACCATTGAAGAATATAACGAAGCTTGTAAAAAAGCGGTGATGCGTTATACCGATGTTTGGAATGATTTAACAAAGCGTGTTGGTTATTGGGTAGATATGGAAGATCCATACGTAACATACAAACCAAAATACATGGAAACGGTTTGGTGGTTGTTGGCTCAAATGTATAAAAAAGGGCTAATTTATAAAGGATATACCATTCAACCGTATTCACCAAAAGCAGGAACAGGTTTAAGCTCACATGAATTAAATCAGCCAGGAACCTATCAAGATGTTACCGATACCACAGCCGTAGCTCAGTTTAAAGCAATTAAAAATACTTTACCAACCATGTTGCAAAATGTTGAAGGAGATGTGCACTTTTTGGCTTGGACAACTACTCCTTGGACCTTACCATCAAATACAGCATTAACTGTTGGAAAAAAGATAGACTATGTGTTGGTAAAATCTTTTAATCAATATACATTTAAACCAGTCAATGTAATTTTAGCCAAAAATTTGGTTGGTAAACAATTTTCAGGAAAGTTTTTTGAAGTAGAAAATGAATCACAACTTTCTGAATATAAAGAAAACGACAAAAAGATTCCTTATATAATTGTTAATGAATTTAAAGGAGTTGATATTTTAGAGGCTAAATATGAACAATTATTACCATACGTATTACCTTACAAAAATCCAGAAAATGCATTTAGAGTTATTGCAGGAGATTTTGTAACAACGGAAGATGGTACAGGTATTGTACATACCGCACCAACTTTTGGTGCTGATGATGCTTTGGTTGCAAAACAAGCAAGCCCAGAAGTGCCGCCAATGTTAGTGTTAGATGATTTTGGAAATCCTGTTCCTTTAGTAGATTTGCAAGGAAGATTTACAAAACATATGGGTGAATTTGCTGGGAAATATGTGAAAAATGAATATTATAATGAAGGGGAGACGCTAGAGCGTTCATTAGATGTAGATATTGCAATTAAACTAAAAGAAGAAAACAAAGCATTTCATGTAGAAAAATATCGTCACAGTTACCCACATTGTTGGAGAACCGATAAACCTGTTTTATATTATCCTTTAGATTCTTGGTTTATCAAAGTAACTGATAAGCGTGATAGAATGTTTGAGTTGAATGAAACAATTAACTGGAAACCAAAATCTACTGGAGAAGGTCGTTTTGGAAACTGGTTAAAAAATGCCAACGACTGGAATTTATCTCGTTCACGTTACTGGGGAATTCCATTGCCAATTTGGAGAACCGAAGATGGAACAGAAGAACTTATTATAGGTTCAGTTGAAGAGTTGAAAGCTGAAATGAAAAAATCTGTAGAAGTAGGATTAATGGAAGCCGATATTTTTGCCGATTTTGAAGTTGGAAATATGAGTGAAGCAAACTATGATAAAATAGATCTTCATAAAAACGTAGTTGATGGAATTATTTTAGTTTCTCCTAAAGGTCAACCAATGAAACGCGAATCAGATTTAATTGATGTTTGGTTTGATTCAGGTTCGATGCCTTATGCACAATGGCATTATCCTTTTGAAAATAAAGAACTTATTGACGAAAAAAAATTCTTCCCAGCCGATTTTATTGCAGAAGGAGTTGACCAAACTCGAGGCTGGTTTTATACCTTGCATGCCATTGGAACCATGGTTTTTGATTCAGTAGCTTATAAAAACGTAGTTTCAAACGGATTGGTTTTAGATAAAGAAGGTAAAAAAATGTCTAAACGTTTAGGAAATGCCATAGATCCGTTTGAAACAATGGATAAATATGGAGCAGATGCTACGCGTTGGTATATGATTTCAAATGCAAATCCTTGGGATAACTTAAAATTTGATATTGAAGGGATTGATGAGGTTAGAAGAAAATTCTTTGGAACATTATACAATACCTACTCTTTCTTTGCATTATATGCTAATTTAGATAATTTTACTTACGCTGAAGATGAAATTAAAATTAAAGATAGACCAGAAATAGATCGTTGGATTTTATCTGAACTAAATACATTGATTAAAAATGTTGAAAAATTCTATGAAGAATATGAGCCAACTAAAGCAGCTCGTGCTATTCAAGATTTTGTTTCAGAAAATTTAAGTAATTGGTTTGTGCGTTTAAGTAGAAGACGTTTTTGGAAAGGTGAATATGAACAAGATAAAATTTCAGCCTATCAAACATTATACACTTGTATGCTAAATGTAGCTAAGTTAGCTTCTCCAATAGCTCCGTTCTTTATGGATAACCTTTACAAAGATTTAATTTCAGTTACTGAAAAAGAAAACTTTGAATCCATACATTTAGCTGAATTTCCAAAGTATGATGAAAATTTAGTAGATGAAAAATTGGAACACAAAATGCAACAGGCTCAAAAAATTTCATCTATGGTATTATCGTTGCGTAAAAAAGAAATGATAAAAGTTCGCCAGCCTTTACAACGAATAATGATTCCAGTTTTAGATGAAGAAAGTAGAGAAGAAATTTTAGCTGTTGAAAACTTGATAAAATCTGAAGTAAATGTCAAAGAAATTGAATTGATTGATGACGCTTCAGGAATACTAGTTAAAACCATAAAACCGAATTTTAAAGTGCTTGGACCTAAATTTGGAAAGGATATGAGGTTTGTGGCACAAGCAATTCAAAATTTAACTCAAGAAGATATTTCAAATGTTGAAAAACAAGGAGAAATTGAGTTAAATGTAAATGAAAATGTTGTAAATTTAACCATAGATGAAGTTGAGATAACCTCACAAGATATAGAAGGTTGGCTTGTAGCTAACCAAGGTGGTTTAACAGTGGCTTTAGATGTAACAATATCAGATGAATTGCGTAAAGAAGGAAATGCCCGTGAACTTATAAATAGAGTTCAAAACTTACGAAAAGAAACAGGCTTAGATGTTACAGATAAAATTAAGCTAATTATTCAAAAAAATGATATATTAGAGCGCTCAATTGAGGCAAATGAAAATTATATTAAAACCGAAACATTAACAAACGAATTGGTGTTTGAAGAAATGTTAGAAAAAGGCATAGAAATTGCTTTTGATGATGTAAACACTAAAATATTAATTGAAAAAGTTTAAGTTATGAATGAAAATAATAATAGATATTCTGATAAGGATTTAGCTGAATTTAAAGAGATTATTTTAAAGAAAATTAAACATGCAGAAGAAGATTTAGCGTTGTTAAAAAGTAGCTTTAAAAACGATAGTAGTAATGGAACAGATGATACTTCTCCAACTTTTAAAGCCTTTGAAGACGGTTCTGAAACCATGTCTAAAGAAGCCAATGTACAGTTAGCAATACGTCAAGAAAAATTTATTAGAGATTTAAAAAACGCACTTATACGTATTGAAAATAAAACATATGGTGTGTGTCGTGTTACAGGAAAGTTAATTCAAAAGGAACGCCTAAAATTAGTTCCGCATGCAACATTAAGCATTGAAGCAAAAAACATGCAACAATAAAATATTGTTTTTTTAATAGTTAAGAAGCTTCCTAAACTTTGGAAGCTTCATTTTTTAATACCGTTCAATAAAATCAAAAAAATTGAAAAAATCCATTCTTATTATCGTTTTAGTCTTATTAATAGATCAAATTAGTAAAATATACATAAAAACTAATTTTTTATATGGTGAAGAGGTAGTAGTTTTCGATTGGTTTCGTATTCATTTTATTGAAAATAACGGAATGGCTTGGGGAGCCGAATTTGGAGGAAAAGCAGGAAAGTTATTTTTAACAATATTTAGATTATTTGCAATTACAGGTATTGGATATTGGCTATATTCCTCTATTAAAAAAGGAGCTCCTAATATTTTAATAGTAGCAATTTCTTTAATTTTTGCTGGTGCATTAGGAAATATTATAGATTCCGTTTTTTACGGTATCATTTTCGATACTCCTCTAAATGCTACAGCCACATTATTTGCTGAAAAGCCTTACGGTGAATTATTTCATGGCAAAGTTGTAGACATGCTTTACTTTCCAATTTGGAATGGAAATCTCCCAGAATGGTTCCCAATTTGGGGCGGAAAACCTTTTACATTTTTTAACGCAATTTTTAATATAGCCGATACCGCAATTTCTACAGCGGTAGGGTTGTTAATAGTATTTAATAAAAAAGCATTTCCAAAAACATAGTGCTTAATTAATTTCAATAAAAAATGAACTTTTAATTTGTTTATTAATACATTAATCGTAATATTGCAATAAAGCAATTAAAGAGATGGGAGTAACTAAAAAAGAAAAATTTAATCAGGAGCAAAATGAAATTGCAACCGTAGCTAAAGTATTTGCACATCCTGCTAGAATAGCCATTATACAGCAATTATTTAAATTGAACGCTTGTGTTTGCGGAGATTTAGTGAATGAGATTGGGCTAGCTCAACCAACTATTTCTCAGCATTTAAAAGAATTAAAGAATTTAGGAATAATAAAAGGTGAAGTAGAAGGTACAAGTGTTTGTTATTGTATAAATGATGAAGTTTGGAACAAAACTAAAAAACTTCTCGTCAATTTTTTAAATCAAAATATACATTCAGAAAAGAATTGTTGTTAACACTTAATCTAAATTAAAAATAATTATGACTTTAGAACAAATTAAACAGCATTTAAAAGAATTAGACACAATAGCTTTTCAATTGCCAGATGGAAGTTTGGTGCCGCGCCATTTTCATGTAACTGAGGTAGGAAAAATAACGAAACATTTTATTGATTGTGGTGGAACAATAAGAAATGAAGAAGTTGTAAATTTTCAATTATGGGAAGCTAACGATTACGACCATCGTTTACATCCTGAAAAATTAATTCATATCATTGAGCTATCTGATAGGCTTTTAAATATTGGAGATTTAAATATTGAAATAGAGTATCAAGGACCTACAATTGGTAAATATGGCTTGGATTTTGACGGAACCAATTTTTTATTAACTATTAAACAAACAGATTGTTTAGCAAAAAATAATTGTAAGATACCTGAGCATAAAACAAACACAGCCCTTTCTGAATTACCAAAAGAAGCTAATAGCTGTTGCACTCCAAGCTCAAATTGTTGTTAAATGAGTTACAAAAAAATAGGTAATTTATTATATTAATTAAAAATGAAAAAAAAATTAAGTTTTTTAGATAGTTATTTAACGTTATGGATATTCATGGCAATGTTATTAGGTGTTGGAATTGGGTATTTTATTCCATCATTTTCTACACAAATAAATTCTTTTAGTAGGGGAACCACAAATATTCCAATCGCTATTGGTTTAATTATTATGATGTATCCACCATTGGCTAAAGTAAATTACTCCTTACTTCCAAAGGTGTTTAAAAACGTGAAAATTTTAACTATTTCGTTATTATTAAACTGGATAATAGGACCAGTATTAATGTTTATTTTAGCACTCATTTTTTTACAAGATTATCCAGAGTATATGGTAGGCTTAATTTTAATTGGGTTGGCTCGTTGTATTGCAATGGTATTAGTATGGAACGATCTTGCGGAAGGAAGTAGTGAGTATGGAGCTGGATTAGTTGCCTTAAATAGTGTTTTTCAAGTATTTGCTTATAGTTTTTATGCTTGGTTGTTTATCACTGTTTTGCCTCCATATTTTGGGTTTAAAGGTGCAATTGTAGATATTTCTATAACAACAATTGCAGAAAGTGTTGCTATTTATTTGGGAGTTCCATTTTTACTTGGAATTTTAAGCAGAATTATTTTGGTGAAGTTAAAAGGAGAACAATGGTATACTCAAAAATTCATTCCTACAATTTCACCACTAACGTTAATTGCTCTATTATTTACAATTGTTGTAATGTTTTCATTAAAAGGAGAATTAATTGTTGAAATTCCAATGGATGTATTAATAATTGCAGTTCCATTATTGATTTATTTTGCGATAATGTTTTTTATTGGTTTTATTACCACTAAAGCTATGGGGGCAACATACCACAAAACTGCTGCAGTTGCATTTACAGCAGCAGGAAATAATTTTGAACTTGCCATTGCCGTTGCTATAGCTGTATTTGGGCTTAACTCTGGTCAAGCTTTTACAGGCGTTATTGGTCCATTGGTTGAGGTTCCAGCACTTATTTTATTAGTGCGTGTTTCTTTTTGGTTGAAAAAAAAGTATTTTAAATAAAAAAAATGATTCAAAGATGATCTTTATCATCTTTGAATTTAAATGCCAATCGTAAATTTGCGATAAACAATGAAAAGAACAATAGAACATATCGAGTACCATAAAGACACAGAACAATTAGCGCGTTTTGCTAAAGCTTTAGGGCATCCTACACGAATAGCCATTTTAAAATATCTTAAAAATCAATCTTGTTGTTTTACTGGTGATTTAGTTGAAGTATTTCCTTTAGCACAATCAACCATTTCACAACATTTGAAAGAACTAAAGAATGCTGGCTTAATCCAAGGAGAATTAAATCCCCCTAAAATAAAGTATTGTATCAATAAAGATAATTGGAAGGTTGCAAAAGAGTTATTGAGCCAATTTTTTAATTGATGTTTTAAATGAATTGGTTCACTGTTTTAAATAAATATTAAACATAATACAATGAATATTTTAATTAAAGTATTAGGAACAGGTTGTGCAAAATGCAAACAAACCACCGAGGTTATTCAACAAGTAGTAAATGAAAATAAGCTAAAAATTGAGATTGAAAAAGTAGAAGACATTATGAAAATAATGGAATACAATGTGATGTCTACACCTGCAGTGGTTATAAATAATGAAGTTGTGATAAAGGGTAGAGTTCCTTCAAAAGAAGAAATAAAAGAAATTTTGTTGGCAAACAAAACAATTGAAGATTCAGATAAACCAAGTGAAGGTTGTTGTTCTAATAATACTTGCTGTTAATAATCATCTATAATGTTTGATTGGATTCAAAAATTGGCCAATTGGTTGGTATATGATTCCTTGGAAATGACGCAAGGCACACATTTGGCTAAAGCCTTAAACTTTTTTATTTACGATACCATAAAAATTATACTCTTATTAGTTGTTATCATTTTTTTAATGGGAATTGTAAACAGTTATTTTCCTATTGATAAAGTTAGAAATTACCTTTCTAGAAATAAATTATATGGGTTAGAATATTTAATGGCAAGTTTATTTGGAGTGGTTACTCCTTTTTGTTCTTGTTCTTCAGTTCCTTTATTTATTGGTTTTGTAAAAGGAGGAATTCCATTAGGAGTAACTTTTGCGTTTTTAATTACTTCTCCTTTAGTAAATGAAGTTGCTATTGGATTATTTTTAGGTCTTTTCGGGGTTAAAACTACACTAATTTATATTATAAGCGGCATTTTACTTGGGGTTGTTTCAGGATTTATTTTAGGCAAATTTAATTTGGAGCAATTTTTAACACCTTGGGTAAAAAATGTACTTGAAAACTCACAACGAGAAGAAGCTGTTTTTAAAGTTGAAAAAACACCTTTTATAATGCGTTTGCCAACTATTTGGAAAGAAGAAAAGAGTATTTTAAAAGGAGTAATTCCATATGTTATTGTTGGGATAGCCGTTGGAGGGTTAATGCATGGATATATTCCTGAAGGTTTTTTTGAAACATATATGGCGAAAGATAATTTATTAGCGGTTCCATTAGCAACTATTATGGCCGTTCCAATGTATTTGAACGCTTCAGGTATTTTACCAATAGTTCAAGTATTGGTTTTAAAAGGAATTCCTTTAGGTACAGCAATCGCTTTTATGATGGGGGTTGTTGGACTTTCTTTGCCAGAAGCAATGCTTTTAAAAAAAGTAATGACATTTAAGTTAATTGGAATTTTCTTTGGAGTAGTAACACTTTGCATTATCATTTCAGGATATATATTTAACCTTATTTTTTAACTATTTAAAAATTTTAAAAATGAAAAACTCATACAAAGCATTAACAATTTTAATTCTTAACTTATTCTTGTTTTCTATTAATGGAAAAGCACAAAATAAGAATATGATTCAAATTTTTGATTTTCATACAACTAACCGATGTGTTACTTGTAAAGCTATTGAGGCAAATATCAAATATACGTTAGAAACGTACTTTAAAAATGAATTAGAAAGTGGAAAAATTACTTTTAAAGTAATTAATATTGATAAAGAAGAAAATCAGCAAATAGCTGAAAAATTTTATGCATCAGGAACTTCGTTGTTTTTAAATGTGATAAATAATGGGAATGAAAAACAAGTAGATCTAACTCAATTTGCTTTTATGTATGGTAAAAAACAACAAGAATTTTCTGAAAAATTGAAAACTAAATTAGAAAAGCAACTGCAAAAAGTATAAATGGATTTTTTACAATCACTTATTGAAAATTACAATATACCAATTATTTCTGCTTTAGCCCTTGGGTTAATGACAGCAATTAGTCCTTGCCCTTTAGCAACAAATATTACCGCTACAGCATATATTTCAAAAAATATTTCAAGCAAAAAAAAAGTATTTTTAAGTGGAATTTTATATTCTTTTGGTAGAGCATTTAGCTATACCATTATTGGATTAATTTTATTTTTTGGAGCTAGTAAATATCATGTGGCACGTTTTTTTAGTCAAAATGGAGAAAAATATTTAGGGCCTTTGTTAATTATTATTGGGCTAATCATGCTAAATATAATTCGATTAAAAATTTTAAACAAAGTCAATTTTACTGAAAAATTATCTGAAAAATTTACAAACAAAGGACTGTTAGGCTCTTTTGTAATAGGTGCAATTTTTGCTTTAGCATTTTGCCCTTACAGTGGTGCGTTATATTTTGGAATATTAATTCCAATGACTATTACAAATATTGATGGATTATACTTACCTATTATTTTTGCATTAGGTACAGGGTTACCAGTTATAATATTTACATATTTATTAGCTTTTACGGCAAATAAAATAGGGCTTTTTTATACTAGAATTACAAAAATCGAAAAATTTATAAGAATAACAGCTGGAATAATTTTTATGATTACAGGAGTTTACTATGTATTAATTTTTGCAGAAATAATAGCTTAATTGATGCTCTTTAATTCTTCAACAAATTTTAATAAATCGTCAATTTCAACATGGTCCATCATAATTACTTTATACCAATTGTTATTTCCTTCATGCGTTTGAGGCACTAAACCAAATTTTTGAGCTAATTTAGAAGGAACATATTCAGATTTTAGCGTAACTATGTTCATAAATGGATCTCTAAAATATTCAATATCTAAATCATCTAGTTGTTTGCAGAACCATTCGGTACGTAGTAAAAGCGTATTTATTTTTTCGAACCACCCATAATACCCATAACTAAATAAAATCATCCAAACAGCTATAGCATTTGCTCCAGAACGACTTCCAACAATGGTTAAATCCATCCCATCAACATATTGAGCTTCTTTAGTTAAAACATTTTCAATTAATCCTTTTCTACATAAGAATACCCCAGTTCCATAAGGAGCTTGTAGCATTTTATGAGCATCAATTGTTATAGACGATACATTTGGATTTTGAAAGTTAATAGTAGAATTTTTATTTGATATTGGATAAATAAATCCTCCAAAAGCTCCATCAACATGTATTTTAAACGTAACCTTATGTTTATTTAAAATTTTTGCATACGTATCTGGATTATCTACGGATCCAAACATTGTTGTAGCCATATTTGAAATTACCATAAAGTATTTTTTTCCTTTAGTAATTAAATCAGCCACAATAGCATCTAGTTCATCAACTAAGATTTCTCTTGAATTAAAATCAACAGGTATTTGAACATTGTCAACGCTTAATAAATTAGAGCCTTTATTAACAGAATAATGTGTGTCTTTGGTAGATAAAATCACCATTTCATCTAAAGTAGCATTGTATTCTTTTTTATATAAATTTCTGTAAATCCAAAGAGCTTGTATATTAGCTTCAGTTCCTCCTGTAGCAATATAACCATCATACTCATTTTCTTCAGCTTTGAAAATATCTTCAGCTAGAACCTTTACGACTTCTTTTTCCAACTCTTGAGAGCCTTTAAAAGCAGGTTCAGATTTTCCTAACGTATGGCAGCCAATATTATTTGGGTTAGCAATAAACGATTTTAACAAGGGAGAATCATTTAAAAAAGCCCCACTAGTATTAAATACATTTTCATCTAATTTTGAAACAGGATATCCTAAGTGCTTACTATTTTGAAAATCTATGGTTGAAGCTAAAGCTTCATCAATTCTTTTAATTAATTGTTCCTTTGAATATTTTTTCCAGTATTTCATTCGTTTACAGTTTATATATTATTTAAAAAAAGCTTAGTAAATTATAGTTTTTTAAATTTTTCGCAAAAATAAGCTTTTTTTATTAGTAAAAGCTTTTTCAATTTAAGCTTTTAAATAAAAATTAATTTCAATAAAAAATAGTATTTTTAAATTTCAAATTACACATATTTTTGGATTTAGATATTCTCATAAAAACATTACCAAATCAACCAGGTGTTTATCAGTATTATGATAAGAATGGCACAATTTTATATATAGGAAAAGCTAAAAATTTAAAAAAAAGAGTTGCTTCTTATTTTACAAAAAATCACGAGTACGGAAAAACAAAAGTATTGGTAAAAAAAATTGCCGATATCAAACATATTGTTGTTAATACTGAAACAGATGCATTATTATTAGAAAACAATTTAATAAAAAAATACCAACCTCGTTACAATGTAATGTTGAAGGATGATAAAACCTACCCTTGGATTTGCATTAAAAAAGAGCGTTTTCCTAGAGTTTTTTTAACGCGAAATGTTATTAAAGATGGTTCAGAATATTACGGTCCTTATACTTCAGTAAGAACTGCAAAGGCTTTATTAGATTTAATTAAAGAATTGTACCATTTGAGGTCTTGTAATTTTGATTTGAGTGAAAAAAATATACAAGATCAAAAGTATAAAGTGTGTTTAGATTATCATATTGGTAACTGTAAAGGGCCTTGTGAAGGTTACCAAACGGAAGAAAATTATAACAACGATATTGTTGCTATTAGAAATATAATTAAAGGAAACTTTAAAGATTCTTTAAAATCTTTTCAAGATTTGATGTTACATTTTGCAGCAGAAATGGAATTTGAAGAAGCTCAAAAAATTAAAGAAAAAATTGACTTATTAGCTAATTATCAAGCAAAATCAACAGTAGTTAATCCTTCAATAACTAATGTTGATGTTTTCTCTATTGTTTCAGATGAAAGTTATAGCTATGTAAATTTTTTCAAAATTTCAAACGGAGCTATTATTCAATCACATACTACAGAAATAAAGAAAAAATTAAACGAAACAGATAAGGAATTATTAGAATTAGCAATTTTTGAAATTAGACAGCGTTTTAACTCTCAATCAGTAGAAATTTACGTGCCATTTAAAGTAGATTTAGGCGAAAACATAAAAGTAACCATCCCTAAACTTGGAGATAAAAAGCGAATTGTAGAGTTGAGTTTAAGAAATGCAAAATATTATAGGCAAGAGCGTTTTAAACAAATTAAAATTGTGGATCCGGATAGACATGTGAATCGTTTAATGGCGCAAATGAAAAAAGATCTGCGTTTAAGTGAAGAACCACGCCATATAGAATGTTTTGATAATTCTAACATACAAGGTACCAACCCAGTTGCGGCTTGTGTAGTTTTCAAAGATGGAAAACCAAGTAAAAATGAATATCGACATTTTAATATTAAAACAGTAGATGGTCCAGACGATTTTGCATCTATGGAAGAAGTAGTTTTTAGACGTTACAAACGTTTGCAAGATGAAGGTGAAAAACTGCCACAATTAATTGTAATTGATGGAGGCAAAGGACAATTGTCTTCTGCATTAAAAAGTTTAGATATTTTGGGGCTAAGAAATAAAATTGCAATCATTGGTATTGCTAAACGGTTAGAAGAAATCTATTATCCGGAAGATCCAATTCCGTTGTATTTAGATAAAAAGTCGGAAAGTTTAAAAATAATTCAGCAATTAAGAAATGAAGCCCATAGGTTTGGAATTACCCATCATAGAAATAAAAGAAGCAAAAGTGCAATAACTAATGAATTAGAAAATATTACTGGTATTGGTAAACAAACAGTTGTATCTTTATTAAGACATTTTAGATCTGTAAAAAGAGTTAGTTTAGCTTCTTTTGAAGAGTTGGAAAGCATTATAGGAAAAGCTAAAGCAGAAAAAATAATCACATATTATAAACAAAAACAATCAAAGTGAAAAAAATAATAATTTTAACTTTTCTTTTAATTGTTTCTGTTGGTTTTTCACAAGAAATTTCCAAACAGAAGAAAGATGTTAAAGTTGGACTAGTACTAAGTGGGGGTGGAGCCAAAGGATTTGCCCATGTTTCTGTCCTAAAAGTGCTAGAAGAAGCTGGGGTGAGAGTAGATTATATTGGAGGAACAAGCATGGGAGCTATTATTGGAGCCTTATATGCCTCGGGTTACAATGCTACACAACTTGATTCTATCATAAGAAGTATTGATTTTGAAAAAATACTCTCTGATGATTTACCTCGAAAATCAAAACCTTTTTATGAAAAAGAGATTGGCGAAAAATACGCCCTTACATTACCTATTATAAATAAAAAAATAGGCATTCCAAGAGCCTTAACAGGAGGGCAAAATGTTTTAAACTTATTAACTCAATTAACACAACATGTAAATAATATTAATGATTTTAGTAAATTACCAATACCTTTTTTATGCATAGCTACTAACCTAGAAACTGGAAATCAAGAAATACTTAAATCTGGATTTTTACCAGAAGCAGTTAGAGCCAGTGGCTCATTTCCAACCTTACTAACACCAGTAGAAATCGATGGAAAATTATTGACAGATGGAGGAATTGTAAACAATTTTCCAGTTGATGAAGTAATTGATATGGGTGCAGATATTATTATTGGAGTAGATATTCAAAGCGGTTTAAACTCTAAAAATGAGCTGGATTCTGCAGTCAAAATTTTAAATCAAATTGTAGGCTTTCAAATGTACAATACCTTAAATTCAAAACATAAAAAAGTGGATTTAATTATTAAACCTAATATGGAAGAGTATAATGTAGTTTCATTTGATAAAGTGAACGAAATTATGGAGGAAGGTGAAAGAACGGCTCGTGAAAAATATAGTGAATTTTTAGATATTAGTAAAAGTCAGTTAAGCGCTCAAACTCAAAAAGTAAATACAAAACAAATCCAACAATTACATATAGAAAAAATTGAAATTGAAGGAAATAAAAACTATACAAGAGCTTATATTTTAGGAAAACTTAATTTAAGAAAAAGAGATACAACTAGTTATAAAAAATTAATTGAAAGTATTAATAATTTAACTTCAACAGGAAATTTTGAAAATATTCAATATAGAATTGTTGATGGTGACCATGGTAGTATTGTAAAATTTAAAGTTAAAGAAAATAGAATCTCAAATTTTTTAAAATTAGGAGTGCATTTTGATGATTTATACAAAACAGGAATTATTCTTAATTCAACAGCCAAACATATTTTTTATAAGAATGACGTTGTTTCAGCAGATTTAATTTTGGGAGATAATGTGCGTTATAATTTCGATTATTTTGTAGACAATGGTTTTTATACCAGTTTTGGGCTGAAATCTAGATATAGTAGCTTTAATTCAAATGTAAAATTTGATGAAGCCAATGTTAATAAAATTAATTTAGTATATGAAGATTTTACAAATCAGTTATATTTTCAAACCGTATTTAGTAGAAAATTTGCTATTGGAATTGGAGGAGAGTATAAAAGAATAAAAGCATTTACTGAAACAATAACATCACTAGAAAATAATATTTTTGCTGAAAATAAAGGGAGATTGTATTTTGACAGATCAAATTATTTTAACCTATTCTCTTATTTAAAAATAGATACGTATAACAAAAATTATTTTCAAAAGAAAGGAGCATATTTAAATACTGAATTTAAATGGTATGGAAGTTCTTCGGATTATAATAATGATTTTTCCTCCTTTTTTCAATTAAAAGGAAAAATTGGTTTGGCACATACATTTTTTAATAAATTAACTGCCCATTTTCAATCTGAAGCAGGTATCACAATTGGAAGCAATGGGAATAGAGCTCTAGACTATAATTTAGGAGGTTATGGTGAAAATTATATAAATAATTTCATTCCTTTTTATGGGTACGATTTGGCTCAATTAAATGAAAATTCATTTTTAAAATCAAGTATGACTTTTAGGTATGAATTTTTACCAAAAAATTATTTATCAACAACTGCAAATTATGCCAGAGTTGAAAAAGATATTTTTAATGAAGGAAGAATTTTTGAGAATACAAAATCTGGATATATGGTAGGTTATGGTTTGGATACTTTTATAGGCCCTGTAGAAATAAATTATGCTTGGTCACCAGACCATAATGAAAAATATTGGTATTTTAATGTTGGGTTTTGGTTTTAACTTGTAAAAAAAGTCCTGCGTTTATAGCAGGACTTTTTTGATATTGTGAATGCCTTATTCAATAATTTCACCATTATTATTAGTGAAATTGTATTTTAAATATTGGTAAGCATCTCTAGGTAAAATTTTGATCCACTTTTTATATTTCATAAACCATCTTTGTTGTATAGATGGTATTCCTTGTTTTAGATATGCAGCAATAAAAGGATGTACATTTAATAGTATCTTTTGATGCTTTTTTGAAGAAATAATTTTATCAAGCCCAATTTCAATTTTATCTAACAAAACAATTGGAGCTTCTACTTCACCTTTACCACTTGGATTGGATTCTTGTGTTTTTATAACCAATTCTGGTCGTACTCTTTGTCTTGTTATTTGAACTAGTCCAAATTTACTTGGTGGTAATATTTTGTGTTTTGTTCTATCAAATGCCATTTCAGCTTTTAAATGATCATAGAGTTTTTGTCTATGTTCAGCTGTATGCATATCAATAAAATCAACAACTATAATTCCTCCCATATCTCTTAATTGTAATTGGCGAGCAATTTCTGATGCTGCAATTAAATTAACTTCCAAAGCTGTATCTGCTTGAGAAGTAGCCTTGTTTGAACGGTTTCCGCTGTTTACATCTATTACGTGTAATGCTTCAGTATGTTCAATTACTAAATAAGCTCCTTTACTCATAGAAACTGTTTTGCCAAATGATGTTTTTATTTGACGTTCAATTCCATACTTTTCAAAAATTGGAAGCTTTGAGTTATATAAACTTACAATAGCCTCTTTGTTAGGAGCTATTTCTTGTAAGTATTCTTTAATTTCTAAAAACAGGGTTTCGTCATTGGTAACAATACTTGTAAAAGAATCGTTAAACAGATCTCGTAGAATTGAGGATGCTCTGTTTAATTCACTTAGTACTTTTACGGGTGTTTGTTGTGTTTTTACGCTTCGTATTTTTTTACACATAACTACCCATCTTTCTAAAGAATTTTGTAAATCTTTATCTAAATCTGCCACTTTTTTGTTTTCAGCAACAGTTCTTACAATAACTCCAAAACCTTTAGGTTTAATGCTTTTAATTAGTCTTTTTAATCGTTCTTTTTCTTCAGGATCCATTATTTTTTGTGATACGGAAACACGATCAGAAAAAGGAACTAAAACTAAATATCTACCAGCAATTGAAATTTCAGAACTCATACGAGGTCCTTTGGTAGAAATAGGCTCTTTTACAATTTGTACTAATAAATTTTGACCTGATTTTAAGGTATCAACTATACTTCCATTTTTATCAATGTCTTTTTCTAGTTGAAAGTTTTTTAAAGTGTAATCTTTAATTTTACCTGTGCTAACACCTTTTATAAATTTATTTAAAGATTTTAATTGTGCTCCTAAATCATGATAATGTAAAAAACCATCTTTTTCGTAACCTACATTAACAAATGAGGCGTTTAATCCAGATAGTACTTTTCCAATTTTTGCTAAAAAAATATCTCCAACGGAGAATTTGTTACCCGTTGTTTCATTATTTAAGGCAGTTAATCTACCATCTTTTAATAAGGCAAAATCAATATCAGAGGAGGTTGATCTTATAATTAATTCTGTTTTCACTCTGTATTGGTTTTATGTTCAAATATTTAAATTTGAACTATTTATAATAAGTTTGTACAGGAAAATACCCAACAATATTTGCGTATAAGCAAATATTTATTTCAATGAACTTTTAAAATTTAAAGAAAAAGTAAGCTCAGCTTACTTTTTCTTTTTATGTCTATTAGCTCTAGCTCTTTTTTTACGTTTGTGCGTAGAGATTTTAGCTCTTTTTCTTTTTTTACCACTTGGCATAATAAAATGTTATTTATGTTAATAAATTGTTTGTTACCTTACTCAACAATTACCTTACTTTTTACACCTTCAACAAAAACTTTTGCTGGTTTAAATGCAGGTATGTTGTGAGCTGGTATTTTAATTGTTGTATTTTTTGAAATGTTTCTTCCAGTTTTTTCAGCTCTAGTTTTAATGATAAAACTTCCAAAACCTCTTAAATAAACATTATCTCCTTTTTCTAAAGAATCTTTTACCTCTTCCATAAACGCTTCAACAGTTGCTAAAACATCTGCTTTTTCTATTCCAGATTTATCCGAAATATTCGATACGATTTCTGCTTTCGTCATTTTTATTATAGTTAAATATGTTATTATAAAATTAAGACGGCAAATATAGGATATATTAATCAAAATCAAAAAGTTAATTCATTAAAATTTAATCGATTAAATCATGTAATATTGTGTTTTCAAATAAAAAGAATGACGTTTTCTAATAAGCTAATACAGTGGTATTTATATAATAAAAGAGATTTGCCGTGGCGTTCAACTAAAAATCCTTACGCAATTTGGTTGTCTGAAATTATTCTACAACAAACTCGAGTTGATCAAGGAATGGCCTATTATTATAAGTTTCTTGAACATTTTCCAACGGTAAAAGATTTGGCTTTAGCTAGTGAAGAGCAAGTGTTAAAATTATGGCAAGGATTAGGTTATTATTCTAGAGCTAGAAATTTACATGTTTCTGCGAAGTATGTATATTATACTCTTAATGGGGTTTTCCCTTCAACGTATAACGAATTAATAAAACTTAAAGGTGTAGGCGATTATACAGCGTCTGCTATTGCCTCTATATGTTTTAATGAAACAACTGCTGTGGTTGATGGAAATGTTTATCGTGTACTTGCTAGGTATTTTGGGATAGACACACCAATTAATTCAACAAAAGGAATTAAAGAATTTAAAAGTGTAGCACAGGAGCTAATTTCGGTTAACGATCCAGGAACCCATAATCAAGCTGTTATGGAATTTGGAGCTCGTTTGTGTAAGCCTCAAAATCCATTTTGCTCATCTTGCCCTTTAAATGAAAGTTGTGTGGCTTTTGAAAAAAAATTAATTAAAAACTTACCTGTAAAAGAGAAAAAAATAAAGATTAAAAAAAAGTACTTCAATTATATTGTTATTCAAACAATAAATAATAAAACCTTTCTTGAAAAGAGAGAAGAGGGAATTTGGTTAAATATGTATCAATTTCCTTTAATAGAAACTTCTAAAATAATTAATGAGCAACAATTTATAGCACACCAAAAATTTTCAGAAATTTTTACAACAACCAAAGTGTCTGTTAAGCTTTTTAATAATGAGCCTATTGTTCATAAATTGTCACATCAACATATTTATGCTAAGTTTTGGATAGTTAAAACAACAAGTTTAAAAATGGCTGTTTTAGATTGGAATGAGGTAGAAAAGCTTCCAGTTCCAAAACTGATAGATAATTTTTTAAACCAGTTTAATAACAACTAAATTTTTAGTACTTTTGACTTAAAATAAAAACCAATAACATGGCAGGAACTATAAACAAAGTAATACTAATTGGACATCTTGGTGATGAAGTAAAGATGCATTATTTTGAAGGTGGTAATGCTATTGGTCGTTTTCCTTTAGCTACAAATGAAACCTATACAAATAAACAAACAGGAGAAAAAGTTACTACTACAGAGTGGCATAATATTGTAGTGAGAAATAAATTGGCCGAAATTTGTGAAAAGTACTTAAGTAAAGGAGATAAAGTATATTGCGAAGGTCGTATTAAAACGCGTCAATGGGAAGGTGAAGATGGAACTAAAAGATATACTACAGAAATTCATGTGGTGGATATGACATTTTTAACAACTAAAAATGAATTAAGTAGTCCAACACAACAAAATACTGCTTCAAAACAGGTTTTACCTGAAAAAAATGATACTTCAACAACAACAGTTGAAGATGATGATTTACCATTTTAAGTTTAACTAAATTGAAATTAATTGGATCCTGAACCCACGATTTTATTTATTTTATTAACTGAAACTGTTAATTATTGGTTTCATTTAAGCATAATTGTACTATTTTTATTACTGTCCTTTTCAGCTCTAATTTCTGGAGCAGAAGTTGCTTTTTTCTCATTATCAATACCTGAATTGAATAAAGCGGCAGAATCACCTATTAGAAAAGAACAAAGAGTAGTTGAACTCTTACAAAATCCAAAAAAACTTTTAGCCACCATATTAATAGCTAATAATTTTATTAATATTCTAATTGTTTTGATATTCGCATACATTGGAGAAATTGTATTTGCTCAACTAGAGCCACTTTTATTAAAGTTTTTAATAGAAGTTGTTTTAGTTACATTTTTAATATTGCTATTTGGCGAGGTTTTACCAAAAGTATATGCTAGCAGAAACTCTATAAAACTAGCAGGGTTTATGTCGTTACCTATTAAAATATTAAATATTTTACTTTCATTTGCCAGTGTTCCTTTAATGAGTTTAACAAATACAATTGAAAAAAAACTAGGAAAAAAACAATCGAGTTTATCTGTTGAAAAATTATCTCAAGCACTTGAACTAACCTCAAATGAGGCAACAACAAAAGAAGAACAAAAAATTTTAAAGGGTATAGTTAGTTTTGGAAATACAGAAACTGGACAAATAATGACTCCTCGTATCGATATTTTTGCACTTTCTTTAAAAGAGTCGTATCAAGAAGTTATTGCTAAAATTGTAGAAAAAGGCTTTTCTCGAAATCCAGTTTACGATGAAAATGTAGATGAGATTATAGGTGTATTGTATGCCAAAGATTTACTACCACACTTGAATAAAACAGATTTTAATTGGCAAAAAATTATTAGAGAACCTTATTTTGTTCCAGAAAATAAAAAATTAGACGATTTGTTAAGTGAATTTCAGGAAATGAAAAACCATTTAGCAATTGTAGTTGATGAATACGGAGGAACAAGCGGAATTGTAACTTTAGAAGATGTTATTGAAGAAATTGTTGGAGATATTAACGATGAGTTTGATGATGACGATATTTTGTATTCAAAATTAGATACTAATAATTATTTATTTGATGGAAAAACGAATTTAAAGGATTTTTATAAAATTCTTGAAATTGAAAATACGGATACATTTGATAAAAGTAAAGGTGAATCTGAAACAATAGCAGGATTTATTTTAGAAGTTCATGGAAAATTCCCTAAAAAAAGTGAAGTAATAACTTTCAATAACTTTTCGTTTACCATAGTATCTAAAGATAAAAAAAGAATTAAACAAGTTAAAGTTACAATTAAGAGGAAAGCATAATTTATGTTAAAAAAAGTAGGTATATTAGGGGTTATAACTTTGCTTATTGTTGCTTGTGGTAGTGAACCTTTACCAAAAAAAAAGCCCTATCTAACTTTAAAATACCCTTCTTCTACATATGTTAAAACGGCATCTAACTGTTTGTATAATTTTGAATATTCCATAAATGCAAATATCAACTTTCAAAATAATTGTTGGGCTAAAATTGAATATCCAAAATTAAAAGCAACAATACATATAACTTATAGATCTGTTAATAATAATTTAAATGAAATATTAAAAGAAGTAGAAAAGTTAACTTACGAGCATACAATTAAAGCAGATGCAATTCCTAGCGCTTTACCTTATGAAAATTATAAAAAGAAAGTATTTGCAAAACTTTACAATGTAGAAGGTAATGTAGCTTCAAACCTTCAGTTTATGGCAACAGATAGTGTAAAGCATGTATTAGCGGGCTCACTTTACTTTTATGCCAAACCAAATTACGATTCAATTGTACCAGCTATAAAGTATATTGAAAAGGACATTATACATTTAATTGAAACTATAGAGTGGAAAAATGACAACTAAAAAATACAAATACACAAAAACCATAAGATTTTGGTTATTAGTAGGCCTACTAATGTTAATTGGTCAAGTTGTAATTGGAGGAATTACGCGTTTAACTGGGTCAGGGCTTTCAATAACTCGTTGGGATATTATTACGGGTGTAATACCCCCTTTAAATGCTGAACAATGGCTTTATGAATTTAACCTCTATAAACAAACGCCACAATTTCATAAAATAAATTCTACATTTACGCTTCAAGAATTTAAATTTATTTATTTCTGGGAATTTTTTCATAGATTGTGGGTGAGAGCTTTAGGCTTTATTTTTTTAATTCCATTTATAATTTTTGTATTAAAAAAACAAATTGACTCGTATTTAATTAAACGATTGGGATTAGTTGTTTTATTAACTATAATAACAGCCTCTGCCGGTTGGATTATGGTAAAAAGCGGTTTGGTTGACAGACCTTGGGTTAATGCCTATAAACTAACTATCCATTTTATTTTAGCTTTATTAGTTATAACTGCAATGGTTAGAACCGTTGCAGATGTTTATTTGTTTGAAAGTGAAAATAAAGAATCTTCCTCAAAAATAGTCACTATAGTTATTGCTGTAACGTTTGTTCAAATGATATTTGCAGGACTAATGTCAGGTATGAAAGCAGGTCTTTATTATCCAAGTTGGCCTGATATGAATGGTGAATTTATTCCTTCAGTTTTAAAAGATGCAGAACATTGGACTTGGGGAAATATGATTAATTATGATGCCTATTTGTTTGCGCCAGCATTTGTCCAATTTACTCATAGAATGTTAGCGTATCTACTTTTAGGATTAACCGTTTATATGTTTATCTCATTAAAATCAAAAATTGAAATTAATAAAAGAAAATGGCTTAACTTTTCTATGTTGCTTGTAGTTTTACAAATAGTATTGGGTATTTTAACCGTATTAAATGTAGCAGGAAAAATTCCTTTGTTTTTAGGCACAAGTCATCAGTTAGTAGGACTGTTATTTTTTATGAGCTTATTATTTTTAAACTATTCTTTAAGAAATAAACAAGCATAAAAAAACTCCGATACTAGTATCGGAGTTTTAAATATTTTAAAGAAAAGAATTATTGTTTTACTGTTTTTTTAACAGCTTCAACACCTTCTTCTACATCTTTTTTAACTTCTTCTGCACCTTCTTTAACTTCTTCAATAGTTTCTTTAACTGTAGTTTTTAAGCTATCAACTGTAACTTCAACTTCTTCTTTAACTTCTTCCATAGAGTCTTTTGCAGCTTCCACTTCAGTTTCAACAGCTTCTTTAACTTCTTTTTTCTCAGTTTCTTTACAAGAAATAGCAATAATGCTTACTAATGCAATTGCTAATAAAAATTTAATTTGTTTCATTTTAGATTGATTTTTAATATTCTTGCAAAGTAACGACAAAATATTTTTAAATGTGAAAGAATTTATTTAGTATTTTTTAAAACTTCGTTTAATTCTTGTGTTTTTGTTACAGAATATAAATCACCTCCTGCAATTCCAGTTATTTTAGCAACAATTGCTTCCTTGTCAGTTTTATTAGCATCAAAAGTAAATTGCCCTTTTTTAGTTTCAAAATTAACTTTAGAATACGTAACACCTTCAAACTTAGATAATTTAGATTCAATGGTTTTAGCACAGCCAATTTCACAGGTCATTCCTTCAATATCTACTACTATACTTTTATAATTAGCAGCAACTTCAGGTTTTTCAATATTAACTTCATTAGTTGTAGTTTCTTTTTTGGTTTCATTACAAGAAAAAGTAAAAACAACAAATAGAATAACTATTAATTTTTTCATAAAATGTTATATTTTAAATATTTGAACAAAAATAAACACTAATAATTTTAATTCCGAATTTTTATCCGAATTTTGCATTTTATTAACAGCGATGAAAAATAAAGACTTACGTTGGGTTTATTTATTAATACTTTCCATAATTTGGGGAAGCTCATTTATATTAATGAAAAAAGCTTTAATTGGTTTAACTCCAATTCAAGTAGGTGCATTAAGAATATTAATAACGGCTTTTTTTCTATTACTAATTTGGCATCGAAAAATTTTTAAAATTCAAAAAAGACATTGGTATTACCTAACTTTAAATGGTTTTTTAGGAACTTTTTTTCCTGCATTTTTATTTGCTTATGCAATTCAAAAAATAGATAGCTCTATAGCTTCAATTTTAAATAGTTTAACTCCTTTATTTACATTAATATTAGGAGCAATAGTGTTTGGTTTTAGCTTTAGAAAAAGGCAATTAATTGGGGTTTTAATTGGTTTAATAGGAACTGTGTTGTTAATTTTAAAGGGAGCAGAAATTAACCCTAATCAAGATTATTTTTATGCTGGATTTGTGTTGATCTCATCTGTAGGTTATGCTTTTAATGTCAACATTTTAAAAAAGTATTTATATGAATTAGATGCCATTAGCATTACTGTTGCAAATTTCTTTTTATTAGTAATTCCCACATTAATTGTTTTATGGTTTACCAATTTTTTTACCACTTTTGAAATAAGTAGTAAAAGTATAACAGCGGTTTCTTACATAACAATATTAGCTGTTATTGGAACTGGTTTGGCAAAGATTATGTTTAATAAATTAATTCAAATATCAACTCCAATTTTTTCATCTTCGGTTACGTATTTAATTCCAATAGTTGCTATAACTTGGGGAATTTTGGACGGAGAGAAAATATCAGCAATTCAATTTTTCTCTGCATTTATAATTTTGTTAGGAGTGTATTTGGTGAATAAATCTAAATAAAAAACGCCTCAGATTTGAGACGTTTTTAACATTTATACTAGGTATAGTCAATTAATTATTGAAAATCACTTTCGGTAACACCTTCGTTTACTTTAGCATCAATTAAGTTAAATTCAACTGTTTGAGGGCCTAAGCTTCCTTTTTTTGTTGCAGGAAATTTAACACCATCAAATTCTTTATAATTACTAAAAGTAGCTTCTTGGTTTTGAGTTCTTCCTCCCATACTTACAGTTTGTACTTCTTTTACTTTTAAACCAGATACTATATCAAAATATATTGCAGTAGACACAATTTCACCTTTTGTAGAAATAACATAAGCGTCTTTTCCGTCAACTGGTTCAATACCTGTTAATTTAGAATTTTCATTTGCAAGTAGTCCCATTTCTAAAAACGTTCCTAAAGTATTGGTCATTTCTGAAGCCATATTTGCAGGTAAAGGCTGTTTATTCATAAAAACACCATCCTTTGTCATTACAACTTTAGCCATTACATTTCCTCCCATGCTAGTTTCATTTGCATAATGCGTTGCAGTTCTTTTTTCGGTTGTGATAATAGTGCTCCCCATAGCAGATGCTTCATAACTTACTAAAGTACTTTCCAATGCTTTTATTTTATCTACTCCACCAATAGCTTTAAAATAAGCATTAATTACTGTTTCTTTGGTAACCCTCGCTGGAATTGCTTTTTTCATTTCTGGTTTTTCAGTTGAATTGGCTTCTTTGTCAAAATAATTAATTTTGTAAGGTAGTTTTTCCAAATTTGGTAATACATCTAAAGCTTTTCCTACAATAACAATTCTTGCATTATCAGCACTAAAATATTTTTGAGCAACACGTTGAATATCATCGGTAGTTACAGCATTGATTTTTTGTAAGTAGGTTTCATAAAAATCGTCTGATAAATTTTTTGTAGCAATATTTAAAGCGTAATTAGCTACAGTAGAAGTTCTTTCTAATGCCATTACAAAATTACCAATATATGCAGCTTTTGCATTTTTAAGTTCTTCATCAGTTACCTTTGTAGTTCTAAATTTTTTAATTTCTGAAATAAATTCAACTACTGAGCTATCTGTTACCATGTTTCTAACAGTTGCAGAAGATTTAAATTTAGAAGCAGTTCTTTCGTTACTTCCTATGTTTGAATAAGCGCCATAAGTGTAACCTTTGTCTTCTCGTAAATTTAAGAAAAGACGACCTTCACCTCCGCCACCAAAAATTTTGTTAGCTAATAAAAGTGGAAAGTAATCTGGGTTACTCATTTTTAAATCTATGGTGTTAACTACAGCAATACTCGATTGTACTGCATTAGGCATATTTACAAAGTTTATTTCAGTGCTAAGAACATTTTTAACCTCAGGAATTGTGTATGCTGGAATTTCTCCTTTTTCCCATTTCCCAAAATTTTTCTTCACTAATTTTTTAACTTCTTTAAAATCTATATCACCAATAATTACTAGGTATCCATTAGATGGTTTAAAATACGTTTTGTAAAAATTTTTAACTTCATCAATAGTAATGTTTTTTGCTGTTTCTTCTGTAGCAAACTCTCCATATGGGTGATTTTTTCCATAAACCAAGGCATTTTCTACTCTACTTGCAATTTCACCAACACTATTTTCGCCAGATTTTATGCCTTCAATTAATTGTGCTTGTTGTTTTTCAAATTCTTCTTGTGTAAATAAAGGGTTTTGTATAGCGTCAGCCATTAATTCTAAAATGCGAGGAAAATATTTAGATAAAGTATTGAAACTTGCACTTTGGCTTCCTACATTTAATGAAGCTCCTAAAAAATCTACTTCTTCAACAAAAGCATCTTTTGGAATGTTTGTAGTTCCGTTCCCCATCATTCCTCCTGTAATGCTTGTTAAACCAGCTTTATCATCTTCAAAAATTGGTCCATTGTCTAAAATTAAACTTGCAGTTACTTTTGGTAATTTATGATTTTCAACCACTAATACTTTTAACCCATTTTTTAGTTCAAAAGTTTGTGGTTTTCCTAAGTTAATTTTTGGAGCTGGTCCAGCCTTAGGTTCTTTTGTTCTATCAATTTGTGCTGTTACTCCTAAAGAAAGAAGAAACAAAGCAATTAGAGTTGTTATTTTTGTTTTCATTTGTTTTTTCATCTTTTTATTGTTGTTCACTTTCTTTTTTAAGGTAATCCATTTCAACGCGTTGATTTTTGTTTAAATATTTATTGGCAACACGTTTAATATCTTCTCTAGTAATAGATCTGAAAATATTAATTTCATCGTTAATTAAATTGGTATTGCCTTTAAGCATATAATTTCTAGCTAAGGTATTGGCAATGTTTTCAACGCCAGAGTTAGAGTTTACAAATCTGTTTTCAAAAGTGTTTTGAAGTTTTTGGTATTCTTTTTCTGAAATTAATTCGGTTTGAAGTTTTGTTATTTCTTCATCCATTTCTTTTGCAATTTCATCTAATGAAGTTTCTCCTAAAGGCAATGCTCCCATAATGTATGTTCCATAATCTTCTTGAGAATCATTAAAAGCTAAAACTTGTAATGCTTTTTTGTTTTCAACTAATTTTTTATACATTCTAGAACTTTTTCCACTAGTTAAAATTGAAGAAACCATATCTAAAACATAAGCGTCTTTATCTTTGTTAGAAGGCGTTCTGAAAATAAATAATTTAATTGGTATTTGTATGTTAGAATCGTACTCAGTTACTTTTTTGGCTTCTACAGGTTGTTCTACAATATTTATTCTTTCAACTTTATCACCAGTTGGAATATCACCAAAATAATCTTCAATCATTTTTTTTGTTGGTTCAGTTTCAAAATCTCCAGCCACTACTAAAACGGCATTATTTGGTGCGTAAAACTTTTTATGAAAAGCAATAAACTCATTTAATTGGGCAGCATCTAAATCTTCCATACTACCAATAACAGAGTTTTTATAGGGATGTTTTTCAAAAATATGTTGATTGATGCCAGTTCTATAAATTATTTTACCATAAGGAGCATTGTCTATTCTTGCTCTTTTTTCTTCTTTAATTACTTCATTTTGAGTGTCAACACCATCTTGGTTGATTACAGGGTGAAGCATTCTTTCAGACTCTAACCACAAACCTAATTCTAAATTGTTTGATGGGAAAGTTTCATAATAATACGTTCTGTCTTGGGTAGTATTTGCATTGTTTCTACCCCCATTTGCAGAAACGATTTTAAAAAATTCTCCTTTAGGAATGTTTTTAGTTCCTTCAAATAATAAATGTTCAAAAAAATGTGCAAACCCTGTTCTGCCTTTTACTTCATCTTTTGCTCCTACATGATACATTACTGAAGTAGTAACTACTGGGGCGGAGTTATCTTGGTGTAAAATAACATGTAAGCCGTTGCTTAAGTCGTATTCTTCAAATACCACTTTTTGAGCAAAAGTACTTACACTTAAAAGTAGCGCTAAAGTGCTTAAATAATAAATTTTTTTCATTGCTATTAATAATTTTGGTTAAATTAATCAATGCGTGTTTGACGCATCTTTGGTGTGCTTGTTACAATTTAAAATGAAATATTTGAAATAAGTTAAATTCATAGCAAAAATATAACGAACCAAAGTTAAAAACATTTTTTAAGTTTTTGTAGTTTGTCTTTAATATTAACATACTATTATGAAATTATAAAAGCTTATATAAGTTGCTATAAATGAGTTGTATTTATAGGACAAAATAGTTTTGTTGAATAAGAAAAAAGCTATATATTTGCACCCGCCTTAATTGAAAAAGGCGTTTAATTAATAAAAAGCGAATAAAAACAAAACTTATGTACGCAATTGTAGAAATAGCAGGGCAGCAGTTTAAAGTAGCAAAAGACCAAAAAGTATACGTGCACCGTTTACAAGAAGAAGAAGGAGCGAAAGTTTCTTTTGACAAAGTTCTTCTTTTAGATAATGAAGGAGCAGTAACAGTTGGCGCCCCAGCTATAGAAGGAGCCGAAGTAAAGGCTAAAATTTTAGGTCACTTAAAAGGTGATAAAGTAATCGTTTTCAAGAAAAAACGTAGAAAAGGATTTAGAAAAAAGAATGGTCACCGCCAATCTTTAACTGAAATTCAAATTGAAAGTATTGCAGCTAGTGGTGCAACAAAAAAAGCTACTACTAAAAAAGCAGCTCCAAAAGCTGAAAAAGTTGAAGCTCCAAAAGCAGATACTACTGTAGATTTAAATTCAATGACGGTTGCTGAATTAAAAGATTTAGCTAAAGAAAGAGGTTTAACAGGTTATACTTCTTTAAAGAAAGCTGAATTAATTGAGGCATTAACTAAATAAGAATCACAATTTTAAAACCATAACATCATGGCACATAAAAAAGGAGTAGGTAGTTCGAAGAACGGTAGAGAATCAGAATCGAAACGATTAGGAGTAAAAATATTTGGGGGGCAAGCAGCTATTGCAGGAAATATTATTGTACGCCAAAGAGGAACTCAACACCATCCTGGTGATAACGTTTATATGGGAAAAGATCACACATTACACGCAAAAGTTGATGGTGTGGTACAATTCCAAAAAAGAAAAGACAATAAATCTTACGTTTCTATTGATCCAATTGAGGCTTAATAAATAAGATTTATAAAAAATTTAAAACTCCCAAACTTATAAGTTTGGGAGTTTTTTTATGCTTATTTTATATCTTTGTATGTTTATGACTTTTTTATATAATATTATTGTACTTATTGTAAGTTTTATTCTAAAAATAATAGCGCTATTTAACCAAAAAATAGCTCTTTTTATTAATGGAAGAAAAGAAACATGGAAAAAAATAAAAGAAGGAATTTCAGAAAAAGATAAAGTTATTTGGATGCATTGTGCCTCGTTGGGCGAATTTGAACAAGGACGTCCAATACTTGAAAAACTAAAAGAATTGCATCCATCAAAAAAAATTGTACTTACATTTTTTTCGCCTTCAGGCTATGAAGTTCGTAAAAATTATGAGTTGGTTGATGTTGTTTGTTATTTGCCATTGGACTCCAAAAAAAATGTTCAGAAATTTTTAGATATGTTAAATCCAGTATTGGTGCTTTTTGTAAAGTATGAATTTTGGCCAAATTATTTAAATGAACTTAAAAAGAGAAAGATTAAAACTTTTTTGATATCTGGTATTTTTAGAAAAAATCAACTCTTTTTTAAATGGTATGGAGGGTATTTGAAAAAAGCCCTTAATGCATTTACTCATTTTTTTGTACAAGATGAAACCTCCAATCAATTGCTAAAAAGCATCAATTTTAATAATATAACTGTTAGTGGTGATACTCGTTTTGATCGCGTTTTTGAAATTACCCAACAAAATAATCACCTTCAATTTATACAAGAATTTGTTAACAATAGTTATACAGTTGTTGCAGGAAGTACTTGGAAAGATGATGAAGATTTATTAGTTAACTATATCAATACCAAAGCTTCCAAAAATGAAAAATTCATTATAGCACCTCACAATATTAATTCTGATGCAATTAAAGAATTAAAAGCTTCAATTCATAAAAAAGTAGTAATGTTTTCTGAAAAAGAGCATCAAAACATAGCAGAGTTTCAGGTTTTTATTGTTGATACTATTGGAATACTAACTAAAATATATAGCTATGCTAATGTTGCTTATGTTGGTGGAGGGTTTACCAAATCAGGTGTTCACAATGTGTTAGAGCCCGCAACATTTGGGATTCCAATTGTAATTGGGCCTAATTATTTCAAGTTTAATGAAGCGAAAGATTTGATTAAAAATGAGGCATGTTTTGTAGTAGATAATTCTCAAAAATTATCCGTACTTTTAAACGAGTTTTTTCAGCAAAAAACTAAAAGAGAACAAGCGGGTAAAAATGCGCTTAATTATGTTAAAAATAAAACAGGGGCTACGGCTAAAATTTTAAATTACTTACAATGATTAGAGAAAAACTAGAGAGCTATTATTCATTTGTTTTTGAAAAAGAGTTATTAGATGAGATTGAGCAAATTGGCGTGTATAAAAAACTTCGCGAAAATGAATTATTAGTTGATTTAGGTGATCAAATGAAAGGTGTTCCATTATTATTAGAAGGAGCTATTAAAATTGTTAGAGAAGATAAAAAAGGGGAGGAAATTTTATTGTATTTTTTAGAACGTGGAGACACTTGTGCAAGTTCTTTTGCGAGTGCAATTTCAAATGGAAAATGTGGTATTAGAGCTATTGCAGAAAAAGAATCTGAAATTATTTTTCTTCCAAAAGAAAAATTAGATGAATGGTTAGTAAAGTACAAATCGTGGAGAAATTTTGTGATTGATAGCTATAATGTTCGATTAAGTGAAATGATGGAGACTATCGATACACTAGCGTTTATGAGAATGGATGAACGTTTATATAAATATTTAACAGATAAAGCTCAAATACTTAGAGAAACATCTTTAAATACTACGCATCAAGACATTGCGTACGATTTACACACTTCTCGGGTTGTGGTTTCAAGATTGTTAAAACAACTTGAGAATGAAGGGAAAATTAAGTTGCTAAGGAATAAAATTGAAATTTTAGAATTTTAATTTATGTAACTAATGTTACATAGTAACATAATTTATAAAATACTTTTATAACACTAACTAATTAAATAAATTATGGAATTTATATCACAGCCTTGGCCCTGGTTTGTTGCAGGTCCAATAATTGCAGCTATCACATTTTTACTTTTTTATTTTGGGAAAAGATTTGGAGTGTCTTCAAATTTAGAGACACTTTGTTCTATAGCAGGCGCAGGAAGATTTACAGATTATTTTAAAATTGACTGGAAACAAAACACTTGGAATTTAATTTTTATAGCAGGAGCTATAGCAGGAGGTTTTATTGCAACGCATTGGTTTTCTCCTACTCAGATTGTTGAGTTAAATCCGCAAACCATTCAAGATTTATCTGAAATAGGAATTCAAAATGCTGGAGCAACATATTTACCCGATGAAATTTTTAGTATTGAGACTATGCTTTCTTTAAAAGGTTTTTTTATTTTAATAGTAGCAGGGTTTATGGTTGGATTTGGAGCACGTTGGGCAGGAGGATGTACCTCAGGTCATGCTATTGTAGGTTTAAGCAATTTAGAAATTCCTTCTCTAATTTCAGTGATTGGATTTTTTATTGGTGGTTTAATAATGACATGGTTAATTTTACCTTTAATATTTTAAATTATGAAATTTCTTAAGTTTTTTATAGTAGGGATCCTTTTTGGAATAGTAATGACCAAAGCAGAAATAATTTCATGGTATAGAATTTATGAAATGTTTAAATTTCAATCGTTTCATATGTATGGAATAATTGGTTCCGCTGTGGTTTTAGGAATGGTTAGTATGTTTTTATTTAGAAAAAACATGATTAAAACATTTGAAGGGCAAGAAATTCATGTAGCTCCTAAAAAAAGAGGAGTATATAGAAATTTATTAGGAGGTATTTTATTTGGATTAGGTTGGGCTTTAGCAGGTGCCTGTCCTGGTCCCATGTTTGTGTTAATAGGTAAAGGTGTAGTTTCAATACTTGTTGTTATTTTAGGATCTATTTTAGGAACATTTTGCTACGGTATGGTTAAAGATAAAATTCCTCATTAAAACGTCAATAAAGTGAAAATACAAGAAATTGTTTCAACCTATTTTTCTAGTACTTTTGAAAATAATCTTTTGCAAGAAATTTCAACGTATGGAATTTTAAAAAATGCAGAACCAGATAAAATTATTTTAGAAGTAAGGCGTCATGTAGAGCTTATTCCACTTATTGTTACAGGAGTTGCAAAAGTAAAAAGAAGAGATGGAAAAGGGAACGGAATTTTTTTACATTACCTATCTTCAAAGCAAACAAGTGCTATTGCTTTAACATTTGCTGTAGAACGCAAAAAAAGTGAAATAAGAATTGAAACAGAAAGTAATGTAACTTACATAGCAATTCCATCAGAAGTAGTAAATTCGTGGTTTGTAAAGTACAGTTCTTGGCGGTCATTTTATTTTAAGTTAAATAGAGAACAAACCTCCTTTTTAATCGAAAAAATTAATGATATTGCATTTGAAAAACTGGAATATAGAATTGTAAAGTATTTAGAAACTACTAGTTTAGTGAATAATGATAATGTGGTTGAAAAAAAGCATTTTGATATTGCACGTGATTTAAAAGTCTCAAGAGAAGCAGTTTCTAGAATTTTAGAAAAACTAGAAAAAGAAGAAGTAGTGACCTTAGGTAGAAATAGAATAATACTCAATTAATGGAGTTAATAGATAAATTTGGTAGAAAAATATCTTATTTAAGATTGGCTGTTACAGATAGATGTAATTTGCGATGCCAATACTGTATGCCTGCTAAAGGAATAGATATTGTTGATAGAAAAGAACTGCTTTCCTACAAAGAGATGTATCGAATTATTAGAGTACTTTCTGAACTAGGTGTTGATAAAGTTCGTTTAACAGGAGGAGAACCTTTTGTTAGAAAAGATTTTGTAAATTTTTTAGATTCGTTATCTTTTAATGATAAATTAAAAGAAGTTAATATTACCACAAACGGTGCACTTATTTCAAATCATATTGAAAAATTAGAAGCATTAAAAATAAATTCCATCAATCTTAGTATTGATAGTTTACAAAAAGAAAAGTTTGCTAAAATAACTCGAAGGGATGTGTTTGATAATGTGTATGACACATTGTTAAAACTAGAAAAAAGCAACTTAAAACTAAAACTCAATATTGTGGTTCAATCTGGATTTAATACAGACGAAATTATTGATTTTGTAGAATTATCTAAAAATAAAGATATAGCCGTTCGATTTATTGAAGAAATGCCATTTAATGGAAAGGGACAAAGAACTATCAATGAAGTTTGGGATTTTAATGCAATTATAAATCATATAAAAGGAGCTTATAAAGAGATTGAGCCTGTTTTATCAAAAAAATCTTCAACATCACGAAATTACAAAATCCCAAATTATAAAGGTACTTTTGGAATCATTCCAGCATTTACACGTACTATTTGTAATGATTGTAATAGGATAAGGATTACTGCTACTGGAATGTTTAAAAACTGTTTATTTGATAACGGAGTTTTTAATGTTAGAGATTATATAAGGCAAGGCGCAAGTGATGATGAATTAAAGGCTTTGTTTATTACTACCGTACATCATAAACCAGAAAATGGTTTTGTAGCTGAGGCTTCTAGAGGAAATGATGTGTCAGAGAGCATGTCCACAATAGGAGGTTAAATGAAGAAAACACAGGTAAAAATTTGTTGTATAAGCAGTATTGAGGAAACCAATTTATGTTTTTTTAGTTGGAGGAATAAACCCATACAACGCAACAAAAAAATACAAAAAGTTCAATCTTATGGACTTGACTTGTGTAGTGGTGTTAGAACCAATGGAAAATTAGATGAAATTAAATTGACAGCCTTTTTTAATGCGATAAAACAATAAAAAGATGGAATTAACAACAGTAAAAGATGCCCTAACTATAATTTTAAATAATTCTGAAGAATTTGGAATTGAGGAAATTGAGTTTATGCATTCTGCTGGAAGAGTTTTAAAAGAAAATATTGTTGCTGATAGAGATTTTCCACCCTTTAATAGAGTAAGTATGGATGGAGTGGCATTTTCTTCAAAAGCATTTAATAAAGGAATTAGAAAATTTAAAATAGAAGGTATTCAAGCCGCGGGTAGTAAGCAATTAACTTTAAAAAATGAACATCACTGTATTGAAGCAATGACAGGAGCGATGCTTCCTAATAATACAGATGTTGTAATTCAATATGAATTGATAACCATTGAAAATGGTTTTGCAACCATAAATTTAGATACGGTAAAAAAATATCAAAATGTTCATTTAAAAGGTTTGGATAGAAAGAAAAATGATGTGTTAATTTCAAAAAACACTATAATTTCGGCTGCAGAAATTGGTGTTTTAGCAACGGTTGGAAAATCTAAAGTAAAAGTTGGAAAACAACCTAGAGTAATGATTGTTTCAACTGGGAATGAATTGGTAGAGGTAGCTGAAACTCCAGCGGAACATCAAATAAGAAGGAGTAATGTTTATACCTTAGTTGCATTGTTAGAAAAGCTCAATATAAAAGCAGAAACTTCACATATTTTAGATGATAAAGATACACTTCAAACTAACATTCAATCTTTTTTAAAAGATAACGATGTATTGCTTTTTAGTGGTGCAGTTTCAAAAGGAAAGTTTGATTTTATTCCTGAAGTATTGGATAATTTAGGCGTAGAAAAATTATTTCATAAAGTAAAACAACGACCAGGAAAACCATTTTGGTTTGGAAAAAAAGGAGCTAAAACTGTTTTTGCTTTCCCTGGAAATCCTGTATCAACATTTGTAAGTTGTTTAAAGTATTTTTATCCTTGGTATAACAAATCAATAGGGCTAAATTTTGAAAGCAAACATGAAGCAATTTTAAATGAAGACTTTTATTTTAAGCCCAATTTAACTTATTTTTTACAGGTAAAATTGAATCAAGAAAACGGAAAATTATTGGCAACTCCAATTGCTGGAAAAGGCTCAGGAGATTTAGCGAATTTAATTGATTCCGATGCGTTTTTGGAATTGCCGCACAATCGCAGTAATTTTATCAAAGGAGAAGTTTTTCCTTTACTGACTTATAGATAAAAAAATGTTTTAAGCAGGTCTTAAAATTTGAATACAATGAAAAACAAATTCACACATATAGGAGAAAAAAATCAACCTAAAATGGTAAACGTGGGTGATAAAAAAATTACCAAACGTAAAGCTACAGCAAAAGCAACAATGTTTTTGGGTGAAGAAATTATATCCCATTTTCAAAATGATGAGTTGATTACCAAAAAAGGGCCAGTTTTTCAAACAGCAATTATTGCTGGTATTCAAGCGGTTAAAAAAACTTCAGATTTAATCCCAATGTGTCACCCGTTATTAATTCAAGGAGTTGATATAGGCATTGAAATTATTGATAAAGAACATATTGAAATTTTATGTACTGTAGCCATTGAAGGTAAAACAGGTGTGGAAATGGAAGCATTAACTGGAGCCAATATTTCAGCCTTAACAGTTTATGATATGTGTAAAGCTATTTCACAAAAAATGGTTATTAAAGAAGTTAAATTACTGGAAAAATCAGGAGGTAAAAGCGATATAAAAAATGACTAAACATCAAAAACATACAAAGCTAGAATTAAGAAATAACGATAATTTTGCACCCAATGAAATTGCAATTTTAGGAACAAAATGTGCTGTCATTTCAAATTTAGTAGCACAAGTTTCACAAAAATTATCAGATTACAAATTAGCATATTTTGATGCTTCTCATAGTAAAGATATTGAAAAGAATACCTTGGAAATGTTTACATTTCATCATAGAGGAACTGCTGAAATTTTAATAAATTCTGAAGTAAATAAATTCAATCAACGGATTCAGTTTTCTCAATACGATTTTGTGTTTATTAATGGGAATCATTATCAAGGAGCAAAACAAATTTTAATTTTAGATCAACAAAAAGAAGCTTCAGTTTTAAAAAGACTCAATCAATTAAATAATATTCAATTTATAATTAAGTTAGAGGAGGAGTCCAACTACTTTGATTTTTTAGAAGAAAAATATCCGCAAATAAAAAATCTATTGTGTTATCATATTAGTGAAGTTGAAAAAATATCGAAGCACATAGAAAATTTAATCCAAGAAAAAATAGCACCAATACAAGGATTGGTATTGGCTGGAGGTAAAAGTTTGAGAATGGGAACTGATAAAGGAACCCTTCAATTTTATGGAAAAAATCAACGAGAAGTAGCCATAGAATTATTAGAACAAAACCATCTAAAAACTTTTTTATCAGTTAGAGAAGAACAAGAAGTAGCCATAAAAAATAAAATTACGGATAAATTTATAGGTTTAGGCCCTTTTGGAGCAATTTGCTCAGCTTTTCAAAAAAATCCAAATGTAGCTTGGTTGGTATTGGCTACCGATTTACCTTTTGTAACAAATTCTGTTATTCAACTGTTGTTAAAACATAGAAATCCGTCAAAAGCTGCTACAACTATTAAAGGAAAAAATAAAGAATTTCCAGAGCCTTTGATAACCATTTGGGAACCTAAAAGTTATCCTTTAATGTTAAATTATTTAGCGCAAGGATATTCTTGTCCACGTAAAGTTTTGATAAATTCAGAAGTGGAAATTATTGAAATTGACGATGAATTAATTAGAAATATTAATACCCCTGAAGAATTTAAAGCAGCACAAAAAGAGATAAATGAGTAAAATACTGCATATTGTAAATGGAGACAGTACTGCCAATATTTTAAAACAATCTACACTACAAGGCGATATTGTAGTTTGGCGTGAAGTTTTATGTGAAGGTCCTTTAGATTTTGAAGTAGGAGGTGATAAATTTTGGAAAAAGAGATATGCTTATTTTGAAACAGAATTAGGGGTTTCCAAATTAGAATACTTTGATAAAACAATTAAAGAACTAATAAAATTAGAAGATTTATTGGAGTATAATGAAGTTGTTTTATGGTTTGAATTCGATTTGTTTTGTCAGGTTAATCTAATGGCATTATGTTCATATTTGATAAAAAGTTATAGAAAAGATATTTTTTATTATTTGATTTGTACCGGAAAAGTTAAAGGAAAAGACCAATTACAATCATTAAGTGATTTTTCAGAACTCGAATATTCAGTGCTTTACAATTCAAAAATTAAAATATCACGAAGCAATTTAAATTATGCTAATGAATGTTGGAAAGTTTATGTTGAAAATGATCTTGAAAAACTAAATAATTTTAACTTCAATCAAAGTAACAAATTCAACTACTTTCAATTGGCAATCAATCAGCATTTAAAACGTTTTCCTAATAAAAAAGGATTGAATCAAATTGAAACTAAAATTTTAGAATTAATAAACTCCGAAATATTAACCAAAAACCAAATTGTTCATAGCCTATTAATTTGGCAATTAAAAGAAACCGTATATGGTTTTGGGAATTTACAATATGTTCAATATCTTAAAAAATTGAAGAATTATATTGAAATTAAAGATTCTAAATATTATTTAAATAACTTTGGGAAAATAGTTTTAAATACCTAATGCACATTACAAAAGAAGAGTTTTTTAAACGTCAAACTACCTTAGCTGAGTTTGGTAGCAAAGGACAAAAATTGTTGCAAAATGCCAAAGTACTGGTTATTGGTTGTGGCGGTTTAGGAAATCCTATTGCTATTTATTTGGCTACAAGTGGTATTGGAAATCTTCATTTAGTTGATTTCGACACAGTTTCTGTTTCAAATTTACACCGTCAAGTTTTTTTTGATGTCGAAAATATTGGCAAACCAAAAGCTAAAATTTTAGCTCAAGAAGTAAAAAAAAGAGCTCCTTATACTAATGTTTCATTTTCAACTATAGCGGTGGCTAAAAGTATCATACTAGAGCTAATGACATCATTTGATGTTGTTGTTGATGGTACGGATAGTTTGCCAATTAAATACCTGATAAATGATGCTTGTGTATTGTTAAAAAAGCCATTAGTTTACGGTTCTTTGTATAAATTTGATGGTTACGTTTCTACATTTAATTGGCAAAATACCGAAGGATTTTACAGCTGTAACTTACGAGATGCCTTTCCAACAATTGCTACTAATATTCCTAATTGTGAAGAGGCAGGAACTTTAAATCCAATAGTTGGGATTATAGCATTGTTACAAGTAAATGAAGTGATTAAGTTAATTACAAAAACAGGTAAATTATTAACCAATCAGTTATTGATTTATAATGCCCTTGAAAATTCGCAATTTAAAATGAAATTGCGTAAAAATGAGACTATTGATATAGAGCAGATTTTTAATAAATCGGATTATTTAGAAGCATATTGTGAAACTCAAGATAAAACATTGCTGATTTCAGCTTCAGAATTTAAAAACGTGATAAGCGATAACACAGTTGAAGTGATAAGTGTTTTAAATCATTTAGATGCTCCAATTCCATTTAAAGTGCATCAAAAAATTCCTTATAAAACTTTTAATGTAGTCGATTTTAAGCCAAATTATAAAAAGAAATACATTATAGTTTGTAAAAAAGGAATTACTAGCTATGACGTAACTTTAAAATTAAAAGAAAAATTTCCAGAGCTAACAGTATTTAGTTTAGCTGATGGAATTGACAACTATTAAATGCAACATCCACACCAATTTTATAAGGTTCAAAAAAATATTTTTGAGCAAGAATCTATCCAATTAAAAAAGAAACTTTCGGTTTCCAGTTTATTGCGTTTGTTTACTTTTTTAGGAAGTATTTTAGGCGTTTATTTTTTCTTTGGAAATACAAGTTTAATGTTGTTAACCATTGGGATTGGTGTTGTCGTATTTATTTTTTTAGTTGTAAAACACGGTAATTTACAATATAGCTATAAATTAAATAAAGCTTTAATATCTATAAACAAAACTGAATTAAACGTTTTAAATAGAGATTATTTAAACTTAAATGATGGTAGTGAGTATATCAATCCTAAACATTTTTACAGTTATGATATTGATTTATTTGGCAGAGGTTCATTTTTTCAGTATTGCAATAGAACAGTTACAATAGAAGGGAAAAATAAGTTGTTTTTAGAACTTACTTCAAATTCAATATTAAATATCGAAGAAAAACAATTAGGAATTAAAGAATTAAGTCAAAAATCAATTTGGAGACAGCGTTTTACGGCCATTGCTAGTTTGGTTAAAGTTGAACATCCAGCGAAAGAAATTGTACAATGGATTCATAACTATACATCCGTTTTTCCAAAGTTTTTGTCATATTTATCTTCAATATTTTCAACCATTTCGTTAGCTTTAGTAACACTGTTAATATTACAGTTGATTCCAGAAGTAATACTGTTGTTTTGGCTTTTTATAGGTTTGGGAATTTCTGGATTTTATGTGAAAAAAGTCAATGGATTATACAAAAATACAAGCAATGCCAAAGATACGTTTAAGCAATATTATAAGTTATTAAATGAAATAGAAAATACTTCCTTTAAATCTGAAATATTAAAAAATGAACAGCTTAAAATCCAAACTGAATTTAAAAAAGCTTCCACAATTTTTAAAGAGTATTCTAAATTATTAGATGCTTTAGATCAACGAAATAATGTAATTATTGCAGTTCTTGGAAATGGTTTTTTTCTTAAAGATTTACACCAAGCTTCTAAAATTGAAAAATGGATTAAAACTTATAAAAGCAAAGTTGAACAATGGTTTGAAGTGATAGCCTTTTTTGATGCTCAAAATTCGTTAGCAAACTTTACATTTAACCATCCAAACTACGTTTTTCCAGAAATTAAAAATAATAAAGAAGTTATAAAAGCCACCGATTTAGGTCATACATTACTAAATGAGATCCAAAGAGTTGATAGCGATTTTACTATTAAAAATCAACAATTTTTTATAATAACTGGAGCAAATATGGCCGGGAAAAGTACTTTTTTAAGAACCGTTTCTTTAGCTATAGTAATGGCAAATGTTGGATTGCCAGTTTGTGCTAAAGCATTTGAATATACTCCTATAAAATTAATTACAAGTATGCGAACCTCAGACTCTTTGGCTGATGATGAATCGTATTTCTTTTCAGAATTAAAACGTTTAAAATTTATTGTTGATGAAATTGGGAAAGACAATTACTTTATCATTTTAGATGAAATTTTAAAAGGCACAAATAGTACCGATAAAGCAATTGGGTCAAAGAAATTTGTTCAAAAATTAGTGGCATCTAATTCAACCGGAATAATAGCTACACACGATTTAAGTTTATGCGAAATTGAAAAGGAATTAGCAGAAGTTGAAAACTTTTATTTTGATGCTGAAATAATTAAAAACGAATTAAATTTTGATTATAAATTAAAAGAAGGTATCTGTAAAAATATGAACGCCTCCTTTTTATTAAAGAAAATGGAAATTATTTAAACTATTATGGATGCGCATTCACCCAAACTTCACCATCTTCAAAATGTTCTTTTTTCCAGATAGGAACCGTTTCTTTTAAGGTATTAATAGCGAATTCACAAGCTTCAAAAGCGGCTTTTCTATGTGCAGAAGAAACCGCAATTATTACTGGAATATCTCCAATTTTAAGTTCACCAACTGCGTGATGGATTGCTATTTTATGAATTGAAAATTTTTCCAACGCTTGGTTTGCAATTTTTTGCATCTCCTTTACTGCCATTGGTTCGTAGCCACTAAAATCTAATAAAGTAACCTCCTTATTTTTGGTAGTATTTCTAACGGTACCCACAAATAAAGCAATTCCACCACAAGAGGCATCTTGTACAAAGTTATAGCAATCTTGTAGGTTTAAAGTTTTTGTGGTTATTTGGATTGATGTATTTTCCATTTAAATATTATTTTTATAATATTATCCACCACTTACAGGTGGAATAATTGCAACAACATCACTATCAATTAAGTTTAAATCATCTGTTGCGTATTCTTCATTTACTGCAATTGCAAATTCATGGAGGTGTTGTAGTTTAGAAAATTTTGCAATTAATTGTTGTTTTAAATCCCATACAGTAGTATTTGAGTCTAGTTCAAAAAATGTAGAATTTTTACCTGTAAGGTCAGTAGTAATCCCAAAAAATAAAACTTGTATTTTCATTTGCTTTTAAGCTTGTATGCAAAAGTAAATCTTTTCAATTTAATATAACAATTCTTTATTTAAAACAATTCTAAATAATAGCCTATGTGATACATATCACTAAACTAATAATGCCAATACTTAAATTTGTTACAGACCAAAATTATTTGTTATAAAATGAAGTATGGATTTATAATTGACAATCGAAAATGTATTGGTTGTCATGCTTGTACAACAGCTTGTAAGTCAGAACATGATGTAGCTGTTGGCGTTAACAGAACTTATGTTAAACAAGTAGAAAAAGGAGAATTTCCTGATACCCGTAGAATTTTTTCTGTGATGCGTTGCAACCATTGTACAGATGCTCCTTGTGTAGAAATTTGCCCTGTAGAAGCCTTGTATACAAGAGAAGATGGTATTGTTGATTTTGACAACAACCGTTGTATAGGATGTAAGTCATGTATGCAAGCTTGTCCGTATGATGCTTTGTACATAGACCCTGATAACAATACAGCAGCAAAATGTAATTACTGTGCTCACAGAGTAGATGTTGGTAGAGAGCCAGCTTGTGTTACAGTGTGTCCTGAGCATGCAATTATTGCTGGAGATATGCACAATCCAACAACAGAAATTTCACAATTGTTAGCACGTCAGGCAGTAAAAGTTCGGAAACCAGAAAAAGGCACCAATCCAAATTTGTTTTATATAGATGGAGATGATGCTTCACTAGTTCCTGAAGCTACGGCTAAATCGGGTCCAGGTTTATGGAGTTCTCAGGCACGTGGAGTAGGTCATTTTGCTAAAGCAGCTGAAAAAATGATGTACACAAATGATGATGTAGACTTATTGCAAATGAGTATAGACAATGATATTCAAGCCGCATATCAAAGAAAAGAAACAGAAAACCCCAACTATATTGATGTTTTAACAGGAAAAGCCCGTAGAGTTTATGATACTCCTGATAAAGGAGTGCTTTGGGGTTGGGAAGTTTCAGCATATGTGTTTACAAAGGCAATTGCAGCTGGAGCTTTCTTAATTCCATTTTTAGCGATTATTTTAGGTTATGAAGTTTCGGCAACATCGAAACTTTGGTCAGCTGGAATTTCATTGGTGTTTTTAGCATTAACGGGGCTGTTTTTAATAATGGATTTAGATCGACCTGATCGATTTTTAAACGTTCTTTTACGCCCACAATGGAACTCTTGGTTGGTAAAAGGAGGTTATACAATCACAGTTTTCGGATTGTTAGTGACCATTTGGGGAGTACTAACATTTTTTGAAATACAAGCAGGTGAAACCATATTGTTATGGGTAACCGTTATTTTTGCCATATTATTAGCTATTTATACAGCATTTTTATTTGCGCAGGCAAAAGGACGCGACTTTTGGCAAAGCCCCACCTTACCACTACATATGTTAGTGCATAGTGTTATGGCTGGTACAGCTATTTTTGTAATTGCATCTCTAGTATTTGGACAAGAAAATTGGATGAGCATTTTAAAAAACACCATGATAATTGCATTGGTAGTTAACCTATTTACCCTAATTACGGAATTAACAATTACCCACCCAACAACTTCAGCAAAAAAGGCAGTAAAAATGATAACTAAAGGGCGCTATAGTAGGCTGTTTTGGTTAGGTACAGTTATAATTGGAAATATTATTCCTTTAGGTACATTACTTTTTGGAGGAAGTGAAATATTAAATGTATTTTCAGCGATATGTGTATTAATTGGAATTATTATTACAGAGAAAATTTGGGTGGAAGCACCACAAAGAATTCCATTAGCTTAATTTAAAAAAACAGAAAGTCATGGGATATAAAAAACCATCATTTATAGAAAACATAGCAGAAAAATTAGGAATTATTCCAAATCTTCATAAAAAAGGCTACCAGGAGTTTGACCAAGATATGCGCCATTTTACAGATGAAGAAGTGGCTCAAATGTACGAGAATTTTCCTCCACCAGAAAAATGGGATAATTGGGTAGAATACAATCCAAAAACTTGGCCTAAAAAAGAAAAGAAAACCTATCAAATTGTACCAACTACCTGTTTTAATTGTGAAAGTGCTTGTGGTTTAACAGCTTTTATTGATAAAGAAACTCAAGAGGTTAAAAAATTTGAAGGAAATCCTTACCATCCAGGAAGTAGAGGTAGAAACTGTGCAAAAGGGCCAGCAACCATCAATCAAATTACAGATCCAGATCGAATTTTATTTCCTTTAAAAAGAAAAGGAAAAAGAGGAGATGGAGAATGGGAACGTGTTACTTGGGATGAGGCGTTAGATACAATTGCAAAAAGAATAAGAAAGGCACTAAAAGAAAATCGCCAAAATGAAATTGCATATCATGTAGGAAGACCAGGACATGAAAAATTCATGAATTGGATTTTACAAGGTTGGGGAATTGATGGACATAACTCGCACACCAATATTTGTTCTTCTGGGGCACGTTTTGGTTATAATTTATGGTATGGATATGACAGACCTTCGCCAGATCACGCAGAAGCAAAATTTATTTTATTAGTCTCGGCACATTTAGAATCTGGTCATTATTTCAATCCGCATGCGCAACGTATTATTGAAGGTAAAATGAAAGGAGCAAAGTTAGCAACAATGGACCCTCGTTTATCTAATACAGCATCAATGTCAGACTATTGGCTACCTTCCTATCCAGGAACCGAGGCTGCTGTTTTATTGGCAATGGCTTTATATATTTTACAAAACAATTTATACAATAGAAACTATTTAGAAAATTGGACAAACTGGCAAGAATATTTAAAAGCAAGGCATTCCGATACGGAGGTGACTTTTGAAAATTATATTGCCGCAATGATTGATGAGTACAAAGAGTTTACTCCTGAGTTTGCCGAGAAAGAATCTGGTGTAAAAGCTGAAATGATTGTTGAAATTGCTCAAAAAATTGGTGAAGCTGGTGAACGTTTTGCATCTCATAATTGGAGAGCCGCAGGGGCTTCAAACTTAGGAGGTTGGGCAGTTGCTCGATGTTTACATTTTCTGTCGGTTTTAACAGGAGCTGTAGGTGCAAAAGGAGGAACATCGCCAAATTCGTGGAATAAATTTGGTCCAACACAACCAAACAAACCAAAACCTCAAAAATTTTGGAACGAATTGCATTTCCCAAAAGAATACCCATTAGCCTTTTTTGAAATGAGTCAGTTATTACCTCATATGTTAAAAGAGGGTAGAGGTAAAATGGATGTTTATTTTTCGAGAGTTTTTAACCCTATTTGGACGTATCCTGATGGATTTACTTGGATGGAAATGTTTAGTGATGAAACAAAATTTGGCTTGCATACCGCATTAACGCCAACTTGGAATGAAACGGCTTTTTATGCAGATTTTGTATTGCCAATGGGATTAGCATCTGAACGTCATGATATCAATAGTTATGCAACACATGGTGGTACTTGGGTAGCTTTTCGTCAACCAGTTTTAAGAGAAGCCGCAAGAAGAAATGGAAAACCTGTTGAATTTACCTACCAAGCAAATCCTGGAGAGGTTTGGGAAGAGGATGAATTTTGGATTGAGTTAAGTTGGAGAATTGATCCTGATGGAAGTATGGGGATTAGAAAACATTTTGAATCACCTTACCGACCAGGAGAAAAAATTACTATCGATGAATATTATCAATATATTTTTGAGCGTGTAAAAGGCTTACCTGAAAAAGCAAAAGCTGAAGGTTTAACAGCGCTACAATACATGCAAAAATACGGTGCTTTTGAAATTGAAAAAGGAGAATCTTATAAGAAAAACGAAACACCTCTTACCAAAGAAGAATTAAAAGGAACAAAAATAGATAAAGAAACAAACGTAATTACCAAAAACGGAAAAGCTATTGGAGTTATGGTAAATGGCAAAGCAGTGGTTGGCTTTCCAACACCATCACGTAAAAATGAATTTTACTCACAAACAATGGTCGATTGGAAATGGCCAGAATATGCCACACCAACTTACATAAAAAGCCATATTCATAATGATCATTTAGACAAGTCTAAAGGTGAATATGTACTGGTTCCAACATTTAGGTTGCCTACCTTAATTCATTCACGTTCTGGCAACGCCAAATGGTTGGTAGAAATCTCTAATAGAAATCCAATATGGATGCATCCTGATGATGCTTCAAAATGGGGATTTAAAACTGGAGATTTAGTAAAAATGAATACCGATATTGGTTATTTTATTGATAAAGTTTGGGTAACACAAAGTATGAAACCAGGTGTTGTTGCTTGTTCACATCATATAGGGCGTTGGCGTAGACCACAAGATAAAATTGGAAATCGTTGGGCTACTAATACCGTAAATATTGAAGGTGATGGTAAAGGTGGCTGGAAGATGAATACAATTTCAGGAATTAAACCTTTTGAATCGGAAGATAAAGACTCTAAAAGGATTTTTTGGAAAGATGGAGGAGTGCATCAAAACATCACACATGCCGTTCATCCTGATCCAATAAGTGGAATGCATTGTTGGCATCAGCGAGTACGTATTGAAAAACCAAAGCAAGGTGAAAACTATGGAGATATTTTTGTGGATACTAATAAGTCACATGAGATTTATAAAGAGTGGTTAGCAATGACACGTCCTGCTCCAGGCCCTAATGGAGAGCGTAGACCTTTATGGTTTAATCGTGCTTTTAGGCCAGACGATTCAACCTATTATATAGATAAAAAAGAAAAATAAAAAAAGTCTCGCTAACAGCGAGACTTTTTTTATAGGAAATATTAGTTTGCTTCAGTTAAAAAATTAATGCTTATTTTTCACCCAAAATAAATTAAATAGTATCATAAGTAAACTAATTATAATCTATAATTTTATATGAAGAATATTTTTCAACAAATTATTATTGAAAGATTTAAACGCAATTTTAAAAAAAAGCATTCACAAACGAATGAATTACAATTGTCTAAAGAAGTAAACCGTTTTAAAATTCGTTTTTCACATTTATTGAGTGATTCATTTTTTATTATCATTGGAATTATTTCAGCTGGCTTTGGATTAAAAGGTTTTTTACTTCCTAATTCATTTATTGATGGTGGAGCTATGGGTATTTCATTATTAATATCTGAAGTTACTGGGTTTTCATTATCTATTTTAATTTTAGTAGTTAACTTTCCTTTTATTATATTAGGATATTCTCAAGTAGGAAAACAATTTGCCTTCAAAAGTATTATTGCAATAGTAGGCTTGGCATTAATTGTGCATTTTATTCCTTACCCTTTAATTACTTCAGATAAATTATTAATTGCTGTTTTTGGAGGTTTCTTTTTAGGAGCAGGAATTGGTATGGCAATTAGAGGAGGTGCAGTTATTGATGGTACCGAAGTGTTAGCAATTTATTTAAGTAAAAAAACAGGGTTAACTATTGGTGATATTATTTTGGTTTTCAATATATTGATTTTTGCTTTTGGAGCGTATATTTTGTCAATAGAAGTTGCTTTATATGCAATGTTAACGTATATGGCAGCAGCCAAAACGGTAGATTTTGTTATTGAGGGAGTTGAAGAATATACAGGTATTACAATTATCTCTGATGAAAGTGAAAAAATAAGATTAATGATTACTGAAAAACTAGGTAGAGGTGTAACCATTTATGCTGGGAAAGGTGGTTTTGGAAAAAAAGGAACAGCCTTAAAAGAAATTGATATTATTTATACCGTTATTACTCGATTAGAAATTGCAAGACTTAAAACTGAAATTGATGAGATAGATTCCTCTGCCTTTATTATTATGAATAGTATTAAAGATACTAAAGGAGGTATGATAAAGAAAAGGCCACTTGCAAAATAAACATTGATTTAAATAACTATGCTATTTTTGTGAGGTGAACAAGCTACAAACATATTCTAACCTAATAAAACAAGAAGCAAAACGTTTAGGTTTTGAAAGTTGCGGTATTGCTAAGGCTAAATTTTTAAATGAAGAAGCATCTAATTTAGAACAATGGTTAAAAAATGGTTACCATGGAAAAATGCAGTATATGGAAAATTATTTTGATAAGCGTTTAGATCCTCGTTTGCTAGTAGAAGATGCGAAAAGTGTGATTAGTTTAACATTTAATTATTTTCCAGAAACAAACCAAAATAATTCAGCTTTTAAAATAGCAAAATATGCTTATGGTGAAGATTATCATCACGTTTTAAAATCCAAACTGAAAGAGCTTACTTTTTTTATAGAAGCTACAATTGGAGAAATTCATGGAAGGGCATTTGTAGATTCAGCGCCTGTTTTGGAAAGAGCTTGGGCTCAAAAAGCAGGATTGGGTTGGAGAGGAAAACACTCGTTGTTAATTCAAAAAAACAAAGGTTCTTTTTTCTTTTTAGCAGAACTAATTTTAGATATAGAATTGGCATACGACACGCCTTTTGTGACTGACCATTGCGGAACTTGTACCAAATGTATTGATGCTTGTCCAACCGATGCAATTTTACCTAATAATACAGTTGATGGTAGTAAATGCATTTCTTATTTTACCATTGAATTAAAAGATGAAATTCCAACCTCAATGAAAGGAAAATTTGAAGATTGGATGTTTGGTTGCGATATTTGTCAAGATGTTTGTCCTTGGAACAGGTTTTCAAAACCACATACCGAAGAAAAATTTAATCCACATCCAGATTTATTAGCATTCACAAAAAATGATTGGGAAGAGCTTACCGAACTGGTATTTAAAAATGTGTTTAAAAAATCAGCAGTAAAACGCACCAAATTTTCTGGCTTAACTAGAAATATTCGTTTTTTAAACGATTATAAATAAGGTTAATTTTTAAAGTTAGTCATCTTTTTAAAGCTATTTTAATAACAAATCAAAGTATTTCAAATTTTTATAGCAAAATACAATTATATAAAACTGTATCTTTGTAAGTTCATTTAAGAAACAATTTTTATGAGTAAATCAAGAACAAGGAGAGAGGCTTTATTATATCACGCAAAACCAACTCCAGGTAAAATTCAAGTGGTTCCAACCAAAAAATATGCAACACAAAGAGATTTGTCTTTAGCGTATTCACCAGGTGTTGCAGAACCTTGTTTAGAAATTGAAAAAGATGTAAATAACGTTTATAAATATACTGCAAAAGGAAATTTAGTGGCTGTAATATCTAATGGTACAGCTGTTTTAGGATTAGGAGATATTGGACCCGAAGCATCCAAACCTGTGATGGAAGGAAAAGGGTTGTTATTTAAAATTTTTGCAGATATTGATGTGTTTGATATTGAAGTAAACACCAAAGATGTTGACAAATTTATTGAAACAGTTAAAAATATAGCACCAACTTTTGGAGGAATTAATTTAGAAGATATCAAAGCTCCAGAAGCTTTTGAAATTGAAAGAAGATTAAAAGAAGAGTTAGACATTCCTGTAATGCATGACGATCAGCATGGAACTGCAATTATATCAGCTGCGGCATTAAAAAATGCTATTGAAATTACAGGAAAAGACATTTCAAAAGTACAAATAGTTGTGAATGGAGCAGGTGCAGCTGCAATTTCTTGTACAAGATTGTATTTGGCATTAGGTGCTAAAAAAGAAAATGTAGTCATGTGCGATAGTAAAGGGGTTATCAAAGCAGGTGCTGAAAATTTATCTCCACAAAAGCAGGAATTTGCAACAGCCAAAAATTTAAATACACTTGAAGATGCCATGGTCAATGCAGATGTATTTATTGGTCTTTCTATTGGAGATGTGGTAACTCCTAAAATGTTAAAGTCAATGGCAAAAGATCCAATCGTTTTTGCGATGGCTAATCCAACTCCAGAAATTGCCTATAATTTAGCAGTTAAAACTAGAAAAGATGTGATTATGGCAACAGGGCGATCAGATCATCCTAATCAAGTAAATAATGTTTTAGGGTTCCCTTTTATTTTTAGAGGAGCTTTAGATGTAAGAGCTTCAAAAATAAATGAAGAAATGAAAATGGCAGCAGTACATGCTTTGGCAAATCTTGCTAAAGAATCTGTTCCAGAACAAGTAAATATTACTTACGGAGAAACCAATATTCAATTTGGTAGAGAATATATCATCCCTAAACCTTTTGATCATAGATTAATTACAGAAGTACCTCCTGCTGTAGCCAAAGCCGCCATAGAATCAGGAGTAGCCAAAGAACCAATTATCGATTGGGAAACTTATAAAGAAACCTTAGCAGAACGATTAGGTACAGGAAGTAAGTTGATGAGAATGATTATGACCAAAGCAAAATCAGATCCAAAATCAATTGTTTTTGCAGAAGCTGATCATTTAGATGTTTTAAAGGCTGCTCAAATTATTTTTGATGAAGGTATTGGGAAACCAATTTTATTAGGAAACAAAGAAATTATTCAGGAATTAATGGAAGAAATTAATTTTGATGCAGAGCTTCCAATAATTGACCCTAAGTCTAATGAAGAAAAAGAACGAAGAAATAAATATGCCCAAGTATATTGGGAAAAACGCCAACGTAATGGAATCACACTATTAGATGCTCAAAAATGGATGCGTGAACGTAACTATTTCGCCGCAATGATGGTTAATGAAGGTGAAGCGGATGCTTTAGTTACAGGATATTCTAGAAGTTACCCAACTGTTGTAAAACCTATGCTTGAATTGATTGGAAAACAAAAGGGAGTTAGTAAAATTGCAGCCACCAATATTATGCTTACTTCACGTGGACCTATTTTTTTCTCTGATACAGCAATCAACATTGACCCTTCTTCAGAAGAATTGGCTAATATAGCTTACATGACAAGTGTAGGAATGAAAATGTTTGGTTTTGAACCTACCATTGCTATGTTGTCGTATTCTAATTTTGGCTCATCCGACACTAAAATTGCTGATAAAATTTCAAAAGCAGTTGAACTTATGCATGAAAAATATCCTGATGTAGTTATTGATGGAGAATTACAAGCTGATTTTGCTTTAAACCCTAAGTTGTTAAAGGAAAAATTTCCATTTTCAAAATTAAATGGTAAAAAAGTAAATGGCTTAATATTTCCTAATTTAGAATCCGCAAATATTGGTTATAAATTAATGAAAGAGTTTAATAAAATTGATTCTATTGGGCCAATAATTATGGGGTTAAAGAAACCTGTGCATATCATTCAATTAGGAGCCAGTGTAGATGAAATAGTTAATATTGCTTGCGTAGCAATTGTGCATGCGCAGGAAAAACAAAAACATAAATAATATTTTATTACATTTGATTGTTAAAAGAAAAAGATACATATGATAACCCATATAAGAGGTAAATTAATTGAAAAAAATCCCACATATGCTGTGATTGAAGCTAGTGGGGTTGGTTATTGGTTAAATATTTCATTAAATACTTTTTCACTGCTACCCGATAACGAATCTGCTTTTTTATACACGCATTTAGCTGTAAAAGAAGATTCCCATACATTGTATGGTTTTATTTCAAAAATAGAGCGAGAAATTTTTAGGTTACTTATTTCTGTATCAGGTGTAGGTCCAAGTATAGCACGTACAATGTTATCCTCAATGACTACTGATGAAATTCAACAAGCTATTGCTTCTGGAAATGTAGGAGTTATTCAATCTGTTAAAGGAATTGGAGCTAAAACTGCTCAACGTTTGTTGGTTGATTTAAAAGATAAAATCTCTAAAACATATATTGTTGACGAAGTTTCTGTTACTCAAAACAATACCAATAAAAATGAAGCGTTATCAGCTTTAGAGGTATTGGGATTTGCTAAAAAACAAGCAGAGAAAGTTATCGATAAAATTTTAATAGAAGACCAAACTATGAGTGTTGAAGTTCTAATTAAAAAAGCACTCAAAAATTTATAAGATTTGAAGAAACTACAATTAATATTCAAACCATATATTTTGTTTTTTTTATTGTTGCTTTTTCAAGTGGCAGTAAATGCACAAACTGTTCCAGTTACACAATCAAAAGACTCGTTAAAGGTTGCTAAAGAAAAAGACTCAATTAAACTAAAATACCCTTTTAAAAATAATCAAGAGGGAAGTTTATTTTTAAACGATCCTGCAAAATCTGAAATTATATATGATGCAGAATTAAAGAAATATATAATTATTGAAAAAGTAGGTGATTATTATATGAAACGTCCAGTTTATATGTCTCAAGAAGAGTACAAAAAGTATAAACTGAAAAAGGATATGTTACAATATTATAAAGAGAAAATAAGTGCTACAAATAGCAAAAAAATTGGAAGTGAAGAGGCGCAAAAAAACTTATTGCCAACGTATTATATAAAATCAGATTTTTTTCAATCAGTTTTTGGTGGCAATACCATTGAAGTGAATCCTCAAGGTTCTGTTTTAATAAAAATGGGTGCCTTGTATCAAAAGGTAGACAATCCTCAACTTTCAGAGCGTAATAGAAGTAGTTTTACGTTCGATTTTAATCAAGAAATAAGCGCGAGTATTTTAGCAAAAATTGGGACACGTTTAAAAGTTGCTGCACAATATGATACCCAGTCTACTTTTAATTTTCAAAATCAAATAAAATTAGAATATACACCAACAGAAGATGATATCCTTCAAAAAATAGAAGTAGGTAATGTAAGTATGCCTTTAAAAAATTCATTAATTGTTGGTGCGCAAAGTTTATTTGGTGTAAAAACCCAGTTACAATTTGGAAAAACAACAATTACAGGTGTTTTTGCTGAACAAAAATCACAAACTAAATCTGTTGCAGCTCAAGGAGGCTCTACCATTCAAGAGTTTGAGTTGCAAGCAACCGATTATGATGAAAATAGACATTTCTTTTTATCACAATATTTTAGAGATAATTACAATACAGCTTTAAAAGATTACCCATTAATAAATAGTCCTATCAATATTACTAAAATTGAAGTTTGGGTAACAAACAGAAATGCCACTACTGTTGATATTAGAAACATTGTAGCTTTAGCGGATATTGGTGAAGGAAATCCAGATAATATTGGTCCTGCCAACGTAACACCAACTCCAGGAGTAACCTTGCCTTCAAATGATGCAAATAACATTTCTGCCATATTAACTACTACAAATCCAGTCCGTAATATTTCTACAGTTGGCAATGGTTTAGCTCCATTTTCTATGCAACAAGGGCGTGATTATTCGGTGCTAGAAAATGCAATAAAATTAAGACCAGATGAATTTACCTTACATCCGCAATTAGGATTTATTTCATTAAATAGAAGGCTAACCGACTCAGATGTGTTAGCGGTTGCTTTTGAATACACCATTAGCGGAGATGCTAACGTCTATAAAGTTGGTGAGTTTACAAGTGATGGAATAGTAGCACCTGAAAATATTGTTGTAAAGCTACTGCGAAGTGAAATTATAAGCACAGAAATTCCTATGTGGAATTTGATGATGAAAAATGTTTATTCGCTTCAAACGTATAGAATGCAACCTGAAGGATTTAGGTTAGAGCTATTATATGAAGATGATCAAACAGGAGTGCCAATTAATATTTTGCAAAATGCACAAACTTCTGGTATTGCTGATAAAACCTTATTAAATTTATTAGATGTTGATAGGTTAGACCAAAGTCAGTTTTATGTTCCTGAAGGAGATGGGTATTTTGATTATGTAGAAGGAGCTACTATTAATTCAGAAAAAGGATTAATTATTTTTCCAACAGTTGAACCTTTCGGTAGGGATTTAGAAACAAAATTAACAGATGTTGCCGATGCTGCATTCATTTTTAACGAATTGTATGAAATAACACAATCTGAAGCTAAAAACAACTTTCAACAAAAAGATAAATATTTGCTTAAAGGATATTTAAAATCTGAAAGCGCAGAAGGAATTAGGTTACCAGCCTTAAATGTTCCACAAGGTTCAGTTAGAGTTACTAGTGGCGGTAGAGAACTGGTAGAGGGTGTTGATTATGTAGTTGATTATCAAATGGCTAGAGTTCAAATTATAAACCCAAGTTTAGAAGCTTCAAACGCACCTATTCAAGTTTCTGTTGAAAATAATTCAGCATTCAACCTTCAAAACAAACGTTTTTTTGGTGTGGATATTGAACATAAATTTTCTGATAAATTTATTGCAGGGGCTACTTTTTTAAATTTAAATGAAAAACCAATCACCCAAAAGGCATTATTTGGGCAAGAACCTATAAACAATACAATTTTTGGTGTAAATGCGAGTTATGGAACCGAAGTGCCAAAATTCACTAAATGGGTAAATAAACTACCAAATGTAGATACAGATGTTGCTTCTAATTTTTCAATTAGAGGAGACTTTGCTTATTTAAAACCAGGATCACCTAAAAGAATCGAATTAGAAGGAGAAGCCACTTCTTATGTTGATGATTTTGAAGGTTCTCAAATACCTTTAGAAATTAAATCTATCCAACAATGGCATTTAGCAAGCACCCCTCAATACCAAACACAATTTGACTTAGGAGGAAATGCTTCAGACTTAAGTTATGGCTATAAAAGAGCCAAATTAGCATGGTATATTATTGATCCTTTATTTTATGGAGGATCTTCTTTAAAACCTGGAGGAATTGATAATACGGAGCTATCCAGAGCCGAAGTTCGAAGAATTAGATATGAAGAATTATTTCCTGAACAAGATTTAGACTTAACGCAATCTACAATTGTTAGAACGTTGGATTTAGCTTATTTTCCTAATGAACGAGGAAGTTATAATTTTGACACTAATAATGTTGGGGCTGATGGAAAATTTACAAATCCAGAAGATAGATGGGCAGGTATTACAAGAGCGCTAACAACTACTAATTTTGAACAATCTAATGTTGAATATATTCAGTTTTGGTTAATGGATCCTTACGACCATTATTCAATTACTCAAGAAGAAGGATTACCAGCAGGAATTAATCCAAACAATATTTCAAATCAGGTAGGAGAATTGTATTTTAATTTAGGTAATATCTCTGAAGATATATTGAAAGATGGAAGAAAAATGTATGAAAATGGATTGCCAGAAAATCCGTTAAGCACTAATAATACAGATCAAACTATTTGGGGAAAAATACCAACCAACCAATCATTATTATACGCTTTTAGCGATAGTGACAATGAAAGATTAAATCAAGATGTTGGTTTAGATGGTTTAAATGATGAAGAAGAAATTCAATTATTTGGAACTAGTTTTGGATCAGATCCAGCAAACGATAATTACCGCTATTTTAGAAGTTCTGAATATGATAATATTGATGCCTCAATAATCAATAGATATAAACAATTTAACAATACACAAGGAAACTCTCCAACCAATAATTTATCTCCAGAGAATTATCCAACATCAGCAACTACATTTCCTGATACCGAAGACATTAATAAAGACCAAACAATGAACTCTGTTGAGAGTTATTACCAATATAAAGTTTCATTAAATAAAAATGATTTAGTAGTTGGTCAAAATAACATTGTAGATGAAAAAAGAGTGAAAGTTACTTTAGAGGATGGAAGTGAAAAAGAATTTAGATGGTTGCAATTTAGAATTCAGGTGAGTTCACCAGATGAGGTAGTGAATGATATTACGGGTTTCAACTCAATTCGTTTTATGAGGATGTTTTTAACCAAATTTAAAATGCCAATAGTATTGCGTTTTGGAGAATTACAATTAGTAAGAGGAGATTGGAGACGTTTTACAAAAACTTTAGAAGATACCAATATACCACCACAAGATTTAACCAACCAACAATTACAAAATTTTGAAGTAGGAGTTGTTAATATTCAAGAAAATGAAGACAGAACTCCAATACCTTATGTGTTACCTCCAGGAATTAAAAGAGAAGTTTTAAGAGGAAACACCACTTTGCAAAAACAAAATGAGCAATCATTATCAATTAAAGTATCAGATTTAGAACCTGATGAAACTCGTGCTATTTTTAAAAATGTTAGGGTTGATTTAAGAATGTACAAGAAATTAAAATTGTTTTTACACGCAGAAGGCGTTCAAACCAAAACACAGGTTCAAGATGATGAAATTAAAGCCATTATTAGAATTGGAAGTGATTTAAACGATAATTATTATCAATTAGAAAAATTATTAAAAATTTCAGACTATGGTGTAACTACACCAATTGAAATTTGGCCTGAAGAAAATAACTTAGATGTATTTCTAGAATATTTAGGGAAACTTAAATTATTAAGATTTGATGCCGGTATTGCTCCTAATGAGCTATACCCTGCAATAAATACACCTTCACCAATAGAAGGTTTAGAAGGATATGATATTCGTGTAAAAGGAAATCCAAATTTAGCCAATATAAAAACAATTATGTTGGGTGTTAAAAACGTTAGTAATACCAATCAAAGTACAGAAGTTTGGTTTAACGAAATGCGCGTTTCTGAATTTGATAATGAAGGAGGTTGGGCGGCTATTGTTAGTGCCGATGCCAACTTTGCTGATTTTGCTGATGTTGCAGTAACTGGAAGAATGGAAACCCAAGGCTTTGGAGGTATAGAGCAGCGTGTTAATGAAAGAAGTCAAGAAGATACAAAATTATACGATTTAGTGACCAATGTAAATGTTGGTAAGCTGCTTCCAAAAAGTTGGGGTGTAAAATTACCTTTAAATTATAGTATTTCTGAAGAGGTTAGAGATCCTAAATACGACCCACAATACCAAGATGTATTATTTGATGAAGCAAAAGAGGTAAATCCTAATAGTGATAAAGCACGAGATTATACCAAAAGAAGAAGTATAAGTTTAATTAATGTACGTAAAGAATTTAATCCAGAGTCTGAAAAAAAGCAACGTTTTTACAATGTAGAAAATTTATCACTTTCTTATGCGTATAATGAAACCTATCACCGCGATTATAATGTTGAAAAATTTGTAGATCAAAATGTACGTGCTTCAGCAAATTACAATTATAGTTTTCAGCCATTAGAAATTGAACCATTTAAAAATTTAGGGGTCTTAAATAGTCGCTTTTTAAAATTAATTAAAGATTTTAATGTGAATTTATTGCCTTCAACCATTTCAATAAATTCAAATATTATTAGAAGATATAATGAACAATTATCAAGAAGTTTAATAGAAGGTTTACCACAATTACCAACATTAAAACAGCGTCATTTTATGTTTGATTGGGATTATAATATTGGTTATAATTTAACCAAATCGCTTCAATTTAATTTTAGAGCTTCCAACAACTATATTTACGATGATTTTAATGCTTCAGATGAAGTGAAATTGTTTGATAACTTCTTTACAATGGGAAGACCAGATCATTACCATCAAACATTGAACGGAACCTATAAAATTCCTATAAATAAAATTCCTTACTTAGATTTTATTAATGCAAATTATGCTTATACGGCCGATTTTGATTGGCAAGCTTCTTCGCAATCATATATTGAAAAAGTGGGTAATGTCATTCAAAATGCTAACACCCATGCCTTGGGGTTTGATGTAGATTTTACAAAACTTTATAAAACAATTGGAGTAGATAAACTATTAAATAAAAAGGAAGACAAAAAGAACACTACTACTAACAATGTACCAATTGCATTACCAAAGTCAAATAAGAAAAAGAATACATCATTTGGTGCCGAAGTAGGTAAAACCTTTTATAATTTATTAACGTCTGTTAAAACAGCTAAAATTAATTATTCTGAAAACAATGGTACTTACTTACCTGGATATGTTCCAGAAATTGGCTTTTTAGGACGAGATAATTTTAGTGGAAGTTTAGCCCCAACCTTAGGATTTGTTTTTGGTAGTCAAATAGATATCAGACAAAAAGCAATTGAAAATGGTTGGTTGTTATCTAGAAATGAAGATGATCCATATTATAACAAAACGTACTCGCAAACGCATTATAATAAGCTGGATTTAATCATTGATTTAGAGCCTTTTAGAGATTTAGATATTGAGTTAAGAGGAAATAAAACATACACAAAACAAACAGCTCAACAAATTGACGTAGTTAACAATGTCTTAAGCTCTAATTCTCCCATCTCAAAATATGGAAACTTTAGCGTTAGCCATAATATGCTAAAAACTGCTTTTAAAAATAGTGATGAAAATTTTGAAGAATTTAAGGCAAATAGAGCAATAATTGCACAGCGTCTTGCAACTAAAACAGGGCAGCCTATTTCAGGTTTTGGAGTAACTAGTCAACAAGTTTCTTTACCAGCGTTTATGGCTGCTTATTCAGGAAAAGATGCAAATAGTGTAAATTTAACTGCATTTAGAGATGTTCCAATTCCAGGTTGGCAGTTAACTTATAAAGGTTTTATGAGAATGAAGTGGTTTAAAAAACATTTTAGAAGCTTTTCAGTATCACATAGTTATAATTCGTTATATTCTATTACCAATTTTAGTAATAATTTAGAATACAATGCGTCTAACCCTTATGCCGAGACAGATATTGCTGGAAATTATTATAATAAAACCCTTTTTACCAATGTAAATTTAACAGAAGAATTTTCTCCTTTGGTAAAAGTAGACATGAAAATGAAAAATTCCGTATCTTTCACCGGTCGAATAAATAAAGATAGAGCCTTAACTTTGAACTTTAATAACAATACAATAACTCAAATTAAAGGAATGGAATATATTGTAGGTTTAGGATATAGAGTTAAAGATTTAGCAATGAAATTTAGATTTGGAGGTAAATTAACCAAACTAAAAGGAGATTTAGATTTGAGGGCAGATATTTCTTTAAGAGATAATGAAACAGTGATTAGAGCAATTGATGAAGATAATAACCAAGTAACAGGAGGGCAAAAATTATTGTCGGTGAAATTTTTTGCAGATTATGCAATCAATCAAAATTTAACGGCTTCTTTTTATTTTGATCAAAGTTCATCACGTTACGCAATTTCAACAACTTTTCCTAGGCAATCAGTTAGCGCTGGGTTAAGTGTTAGATATGTTTTAGGAAATTAATAAAAATAAATAATTATAATAAACAAAAAAATGAATATTCCAGCAGATTTAAAATACACTAAAGATCACGAGTGGGTTAAAATTGAAGGTGACACAGCAATAATTGGTATAACACACTTTGCGCAAAGTGAGTTAGGAGACATTGTTTACGTAGACGTAGATACTGTTGATGAAACTATTGATAAAGATGAAGTTTTTGGCTCAGTTGAGGCCGTTAAAACAGTATCTGATTTGTTTATGCCATTATCGGGAGAAGTTACAGAATTTAACGAAACATTAGAAGATGAACCAGAAAAAGTTAATGCAGATCCTTATGGAGATGGATGGATGATAAAGGTAGCTATTTCAGATGCTTCACAAATTGATGAATTATTATCACCGGAAGCATACAAAGAGTTGATAGGAGGGTAATTTTACTTTTTAAAAACAGTTATCATCTAAGGTCTTTTTTACTTAGAAAATTTAATAGTCCAATGTATAAGTTAACTAAAAATACATTGGGCTATTTGTGTTAGGTAATAGTTCTCAACTACTTATTATGGCATAGTTATTGAAGTTTTTAATGAGAAAAACTACTAGATAATGAATGAAATTGAGTATTATTTTTTTCATTCTAGTAAGCGCTATAGCTGTGTTGGTAATTTTAACAGTGTTTTACAAAAAAAATAATGTAATAAAAAAAAATTACTTGCATAAGTTGTTTTAAAATTATTAAATTAGCGAACTATAAAAATTTTCACAGATGCAGATTAAAAAGAATCCAAAAGCAAATCTAGAAAACTATACCAAGATATTTATGCAGTTAGGTTTAGTTTTAGCACTTTTGATAGTGTACTTAGCTATTGAAAAAAAGACATATGATAGAGTTATTGGTGATTTAGGACCAGTGGTTTTAAACATGGATGATGAAGAACAAACAATAGAGATAGAGCAAGTTAAACCACCAGAGCCAAAAACTCCACCGCCACCAACACCAGATAAAATCGAAGTTGTTGAAGATGAAGTAGAAGTAGAAGAAACTGTAATTGAATCTACAGAAACAGATGAAGATGAAGCTATTGAAGTAGAAGAAATTATTGAGGTTGAGGAGGAAGAAGAAGTAATGGAAGATGTGCCTTTTGCAATTATTGAAGATGTGCCTATTTATCCAGGTTGTAAGGGTTCTAAAGCAGAATTAAAGGCTTGTTTACAGGATAAAATCACAAAACACGTAAATAGAAAGTTTAACTCTGATTTAGCATCCGATTTAGGTTTGGCTCCAGGAGTTAAAAAGATTTTTGTGATGTTTAAAATTGATAAAAATGGTAATATTACTGATGTAATGGCGCGTGCACCTCATAATAGATTAAGAGATGAAGCTATTAGAGTAGTAAAATCTTTACCAAAAATGATTCCTGGTAAACAGAGAGGACGTCCGGTAGGTGTTAAATACAGTTTACCAATTGCATTTAAAGTTGAATAGTTGCTATAATAACTAAAGTTATAAATTAAAAGCCATCTTTAAAAGATGGCTTTTTTTATTCTGAATTATTGCAAAAAGTAAACAAAACGTATTAAAATTCTTTTTTTATATTTGTTTAAAAGCTGTTGATATGAAAAATGTTTTAATTCTTTGTTTTTTTTTAGTAGTTGATCAAATTACCTCCCAATCTATAATAGTTAAGGATACAATTACTAGATCAGCTGAAATTATTTATTCTGTTAATGGAAATAAGGTGTCGTTCAATCCAGAAACACCAGAACTTAATCAAATAGCCGGAGCACCTAAAGCTTTTTACACGTATTATTGGGAGTTTGGGGACGGTGATTATAGTTTTCAAGAAAACCCAAATCATACATATAAAACGAAAGGAACTTATAAAGTAAAACTTTCAGTAACTAATAATTATGATGATGGAAAACCACCAACAACACGTCCAAAAGAAATAACATTTAATAACACTGCTTCAGAAATTATTCAAAATGAAAGTCATCATTTGATAAGTGCTTATGGAGGTTTTAGATTGCAAACTAACCGAGACCCAATTCCTGAAGAGGAAATGCAAATGATACTTAGTTATGGTAATGAAAACCCGTTTCCAACAAATGGGAAAATTTATCTTTTTTTTAATGAGAAAAAATATAAGGATAAAAACTTTGATTTAGTTGATGTTAGATTGCATCATAATGAACAAGAAGTTTCTGAAGAAAATATTGCTTCAAATTATACTTCAAAAAAAGAGCTAATCCAAACTACAGGAATCACAACATTTATTGATGAAAAATTAATAGTTGTAGATACTTTAAAGCAAAATTTACCCTTAACTTTAGAAGAAGCAAAAGCATATTATCAAGATTTTAAAGTGTATGATTTTGACAATCTAGAGTCAAACGAAGAACGCAATATGTTTTTTACCTTTAAAACTACCCCTGAAATGTTAAAAGATACAAGTGCTGTAATTACAATTAGAAGTATCTACATTCCTGAAAGAGGAAATGACTCACATAAAGTACTAACTAAAGAAATGGAGATTGTAACTTCACACGATCCAAATAAAATGGCAGTTTATGATACACGTTTAAATTATAGATTGGTTAGGTTTAAGAGATTAAAATATAAAGTTCGTTTTCAAAATGATGGAGAAGGACCAGCTCGTTTAATAAAGTTAAATGTAGATGTTCCTGAAATGTTAGATAAATCCTCATTAAAAGTTATTGATATGTACCCAAAGTGCCCTATTTGTCCAGAAGAAGAGGTGCAATACAGTTGTTTGGATACAATTATTTCTAAAGATAAAATTTCATTTCAATTTAAAAACATTTACTTGCCTGGAACAGCTCAAAAAGGAGTGCATGATAAAGATTCAACAAAAGGGTTTGTGAAGTATTCAATGAAATTTGGAAAAAATTTTCACAAACAAAAATCTAAAAGTAGAACGGCCATTATTTTTGATAAAAATGAACCAATTATTACCAATGCATCTACTTCAAGGTTTTCTCCAGGAATTTCAATTGGAGTTAAAGCAGGTTATAATAGTTTTCCAGATTTAAACAATTCTGAATCTTATTTTTTAGGGGCTACTATTTCACCCTACAAATCATATAAAAAGTATTTGCAAGCCGAATTGATGGTTAATTCAATGAAGTTTTCTGATGCTACTAATTCAAATCAGGAGTTAGGGATTGTTGATTTACCTGATGGAACTATAATAGATAGTGCAATTAGAATAGATGAAAAAGCCATAGAAACAGCATTGTTAAACGTTGATATTGTACCTATTTCTTTTAGATATAATTTAAACGGAATAATAGGTTTAGGTGTTGGTTCACAAATTTCTTTTGATATAAATAGCGAAGTTACAAGCACAACAAAGTCTAATTATTATACTTTTTATAATAAACGAATTGGGGATCCTATTGAGGCTTTAAATAAAACAACAATTGATAAAACTAACAATTCATTTACAAATATTAATTATGGCATATTTGGAGATATTACGGTAGGAGCTTCTAGGATTGGACCTAGTTTAGGATTTCGTTATATCTATAACTTTCAAGAACCTAAAAAACAGCTTCATTTTTATGCAATTTGGAAAATATAAACGCAAATTATGTTAAAAAAATGGATGTTTTTAAGCTTAATATTGATTTCATTTCTTACGGTTGCTCAAACTTCAACAGATTACTTTAAGATTTTAAAAGACTCCTTAAAACAACAGAATAATTTTTCCGAATACATTTATGCACATTTAGATGAATTTGTGAAGAAACCAACCACAGAAAATTTAAACATTCTAAAAACTGTTGAAAATAGTTTATGGAGAAATCCAAAAACTACAATTGAAGCCACAGCTTTATTGTATTATTATGTTAATTATGCGTATTACCTAAAAAAGATGGGATTTATTAATGAATCGGTAATACACTACGAAAAAGCCTATAACTGTTATAAAAAAAATAAAATTCCAAATTACGATATTGTTGAATATTGTTTAAAACCTTTAGCAAATAATTATACTAGATTAGGTGATGCCGATAGGGCTGAAGATATTTTAAAAATATATATAGAACAAGCTCAAAAAAACAAAAATAAAAAGCATCTAGTTTCAGGATATTCAAACTTATCTATAGTATTAAGAACTAAAGGAGAGATTTTTAAGGCTAATAAATATTTAGATTTAGCATTAGAACTAACAAACTCCAAACAAAGTAAATCTTTCATTTATTCAAATATAGCCATCAATTATTTACTGATAAATGACTTAAAAAATGCTGAAAAATATGTGAGTTTGTCGAGTAAATTAAATGTTGAGAACGATTTAAAAATAACAGTTAAAAATGAAACCACTTTAGGACGCTATTTTTTTGAAAAAAATAAATTAGATAAAGCTTTGCATCATTTTGAGAAAGGATTTAAGAATGCTAAAACTATTTTTGGGAAAAATGATAGAGAAGTAGCAAAAGTAATGCTCCAAATTGCTGAGGTTTATAAAAGGCAAAATAATTATGATCAGTCACTGTTTTGGTATCAACAATCCATAAGCATTTTGTTGCCTAAATACTCTCCTAAAAACCCTAATACAAGTTTCTTTTATCCTGAAAACACATTAAAAGAAGCATTTGATGCGAGATCAATTATTTTTAGTGAAATTGGAGATTATGAAAGTGCTATTAAAAACTATGAATTGGCTTTTTTAATTGAAAATGAGCTCAGAGCAACTTATTTAACACAAAACTCGAAACTATTGCAGCAACAAGAGAATAGGGATAGAAGTGAAAAGTGTATAGAGCTGTGTAATAAATTATATATTGAAACTAATGAAGTAAAATGGATTGAAAAGGCATTTGAATTTGCTGAAAAAACAAAATCTGCTGTATTGTTGGAGGCCAAAGAATTGGCTATGGAAAAAACGTTGCTAAAAAATGATAGCATATTCATTAAAGAAAAAAACACCTTATTTGAAAAAGCACAATTAAATAAAAGTATTGCTTTAGAGGAACTGAAAGGAGAAAATGCAAACATCAATGTGCTTTCAAAATTAACATTAAAAAGAGATGAGGCGTTTAACGAATTACAATTAATTAAAGAGCAAATACGTATAAAATACCCAAACTTAAGTACTCAAAATAATGATGAAACACTATTGATAGAACTTAAAGAAAAATTGATTAAAAACAATGAACTAATTATAGAGTTTTTCGATGGTACAAATAATATTTACGTATTTAGTATTTCAAAAAATGAACCTATAAAACTACATACGATACCAAAAAGTGAAAAACTAATAAATGAAATCAATCACTTTTTAAGTTTTTTTGAAGATAGCAGAGGTGTAAAACTTCAAAATAATATTCAGCAGTATAAATTATTGGGATACCAATTGTTTCGTAAATTTTTTAAGGCTGAACCATATAAAAATGTTATTTTAATTCCTGATGGGCTGCTTTCATTTATTCCATTTGATGCGCTACTAACTAAAGAAACTGAGGATGTAAATTTTGGTTCACTACCATATTTAATTAAATCAACCACAATAAATTATTCATATTCTGCAAAAATCGCACTGCAAAATTTAAAGACAGCTGATAAGTTTACAAATGATAAAATACTCGGATTTTTCCCCATTTTTGAACATAATTATAGAGGGTTAACGGAACTTGATTTTACCTTAAAAGAAGCAAGTAATATTAAAAATGTTATAAATGGTGATTTTTTTATAAAATCTAACGCTACAAAAAATAATTTTCTTCAAAATAGTCATTTGTATCCAATAGTTCATTTATCTACTCATGCATTAGCTGGCGATAATTATTCGCCACCTTCAATTGAATTTTATGATGAAACCTTGTATTTACCAGAAATTTATGGATATAATTTACAAACAAACCTCTTAGTTTTAAGTGCTTGTGAAACTGGAGTGGGAACACTTCGAAGAGGTGAAGGAGCTATAAGTATGGCTCGGGCATTTTCTTATGCAGGTGTTAAAAGCTTGATAGTTTCTTTATGGAAAGTGAACGATAAAGCAACAGAAATATTAATGACTGATTTTTACAAAAAGTATAAAAAATCAGAAAATAAATCAGCATCTTTACACAATGCTAAATTAGAATATTTAAAAAATGATGAAATATCTTCGTTAAAAAAGTCTCCTTATTATTGGGCAAGTTTTGTGTATTTTGGAGATTCAATAGTTGATGATAAGAAAACTTTTTATATAGAATGGTTAGTACTTATTGGAATTATATTTGCAATTGGATATTTTCTTTTAAAAAAGAGTAGATTTGACTCCAAATAAACAATGAATGAAATTAAAGAATCTTCTTTTAAGACAAGGGTACACAAAGGTTAAACTTAAAAAGATTAACACAAATCATTTTGAACTGAAAGCTAAAATAAACAAAGTAAAAGGTAAGTTTATCTTAGATACAGGTGCTTCAAACTCATGTGTTTCAATAGATTTGGCTGATAAGTTTCATTTGGAATTACAAGATTCAGAAACGAAAGCAGCTGGTGCTGGTGCTATAGGTATGGAAACTAAAACATCTTCCAAAAATAAACTTGAATTGAAAGAATGGAATTACAATAGTTTTAATTTAGTATTGATTGATTTATCGCATGTAAATACCGCTTTAACTGAACATAATGCTGATGCCGTAGATGGCATAATTGGCGCCGACATTTTAGAAAAAGGCAGTGCTATAATTGATTATGAAACAAAAAGTTTATATTTAAAAAAGCTAGTTTATAAATACTAGTTAAGCAGTTTTAAATCTCCAAGTAAGAATTCCGCCTACCATAAGTGTGTCTCTTTTTAGGCATTTACCATAGTGCATATTAATAAATAAGTTATTTGACAAAACATAACTTAGACCTCCCACAACTAAGTTAGAAGTTAACTCTTTTTCGGCAATCACACCATTATTTTCTATAAATAGTTGAAATTTGTTAGTTAAGTTATAGCCAAGGTTAGAAACATATTGAGTTGACTTAGATTTATCTGAACCAATAAAATACCTAAAATTATAATTTAGAATAATTTTTTCAGAAAGCTTATTAGACATGTTTATTGAAAACAAGTGAGCCATTCTTTTAATGATATCATTTTCGTTAAAAGGAATTATTGACCTATATGTGAAAGAAGTTTCAGGAATAATTTTATTTCTTTCCAATATATTTACCACAGTCCCTAATTGAATTTTTTTGATATGGAAATTGGAGGAAATTAATTCATTATTATAATAAGAAGATTCACTGTTGAAAGGAGTAACCATTTGTAGTTCAACACGTTCATTAAACCCATATCTAAACAATGCGCTAGGCAACGACCATGATGTTGATTTTTCTAACTCATTTTTTTGAATAGTTTGAAATGAAGCTAGTTCAACTTGAAAAATATCCTTATTAACAATGTTAGAATATATTATTGTTTGCGCATTAGTTTTCAGGAAAAATAAGGATGTAATAAGTAGTAAATTAAAAGAAAATGTTCTCATTAAATTGTAATTATAACTGTAGGACAAAGCTAATTTTAACTAATTTTAAAAAGAATGACAATTATCAATAATGTAAAAAATAAATCATACATAGCTTTTAAATTATCATATATACAATAAAAATATTATAAAAATAGTAAAATCATATTGAAAATAGTATTAAAGTTTAAAAGCATATGTAATAATTCCGCCAACATAAAACATATGATGGTTAATTCCATTGGCGATAGATATATCTACCACAAGATTCTGATTAAAGTTATAACCGCCTCCTAAATTTAAGTTGTGAGAAATTAATTTTTGATGATTAAAATCGCCAAAGTTTTCGATAAAAAAATGTATTTTAGAACTGGCTTCAAAAGTAAAATTTGCGATATAAAAACCTGATTTTGAGTTGTCGGTATTTTCAGCATAGCCAATATTAGAATTAAAAGTAAGTTTATTTGTTAGTGTGTTACTTAAATTAAATGAGCACAATTTGCCAACTTTATGTATTTCAAATTTTGAATCAGTAGGAAGTATTGCTCTAATCATTAAAGATGCTTCTGGAATCCAATTTTTTTCTTGCCATAAGTTTATTGAAAAACCAACCTGAATATCATCAAACTTATTTAAAGAGTGTATTAAGTGGTCATTTTCCCATAACCTTTCTTTAATAATTGGAGTATTTAATTGCAGTTCTAATTGACGCGTAATACCAAATCTAAATAATGCGCTTGGAATGCTTATTGATTCCAATTTAATAGATTTTTCTTTTTGTATGGTATATAGAGATTCTAATTCAATTTGCAATAAATTTTTTGCTATTGAGGAAGAGGGTTCTACTGTTTGAGCAATTAAACTATTTATAAATAAAACACTTATAATGAAGCTTAGTATAAATTTATACATTTTTAGTGGACGTTAAAAAATCAAGACAAATTTATTTTTATTAAGTCTAAATAAAAATGATTTTTATCACACTTCATAAAAAAAGCCTAAGGAATTTTCCTTAGGCTTTAAAAAAGTTTTTTATTATTGGTTTAAAGCTCTAAAGCTTTTTTAGGATTGTTCTCCATTAAAATTTCAATAGGGTTTTCTAGGGCTTCTTTAACAGCAACTAAAAAACCTACAGATTCTCTACCGTCAATAATTCTATGGTCGTAAGATAGGGCAACGTACATAATTGGTCTTATAACTACTTCTCCATCTACAGCAACGGGTCTTTCAACAATATTGTGCATTCCTAAAATACCACTTTGAGGAGGGTTAATAATTGGGGTTGATAACATAGAACCAAAAACCCCACCATTAGTAATTGTAAAAGTTCCGCCTGTCATTTCATCAACAGTAATTTGTCCATCTCTAGCTCTAATAGCTAAACGTTTTACTTCGCTTTCTACGCCTCTAAAACTTAAATTTTCAGCATTTCTTATCACAGGAACCATCAACCCTTTAGGACCTGAAACGGCAATAGAAATATCTTGAAAATCATGAGTTATTTTGTAATCTCCATCAATCATAGAATTTACATCAGGATACATTTTTAAAGCTCTTACAACAGCAAGGGTAAAGAAACTCATAAAACCTAAACTTACACCGTGTTTTGCTTTAAAATCGTCTTTAAATTCTTTACGTAAATCAAAAATAGGTTTCATGTCTACTTCATTAAAAGTAGTAAGCATGGCAGTATCATTTTTAACTGAAACTAGGCGTTCTGCAACTTTTCTACGAAGCATTGATAATTTTTTACGTTCACTACCACGTGTTCCTCCTGCTGGAGTTCCCATGCTTGGAGTTGCTTTTACAGCATCATCCTTGGTAATTCTACCATCTTTTCCAGTTCCAGTTATTTCAGAAGCAGAAATCCCTTTTTCAGCCAATATTTTTTTGGCAGCAGGAGATGCGCTTCCACTAGCATAAGTTTGTTGATGTTCAGTAGGTTTTTCTTCTGTTTTAGAAGTTTGTATAGGTGTTGATGCTTCGGTAGTAGTTTCTGATTTACCTTCGGGTTTTTTAGCATCCATATCAATTAAACACACAATGGCGCCAACTGCAACGGCATCGCCTTCTTCAGCTTTTAAAGTAATAACTCCACTTTCTTCAGCTGGTAATTCGAGTGTTGCTTTATCAGAATCTACTTCTGCAATTGGTTGGTCTTTTTCAACATAATCTCCATCTTCAACTAGCCAAGTTGCAATTTCTACTTCTGTTATAGATTCTCCTGGAGAGGGAACTTTCATTTCTAAAATCATCTTTCTGTAATTTTGATTTTTTTATCTTTTCAAAAAGAAAAGAATTTAAATTATTTTATTAGTTAGTTTCAAATACTTTGTCAATAATACGTTGGTGTCTTCTTTTAAATCTTGCTGATGAGCCTGCAGCTGGTACCGCATAAAAAGGCTGTGATGCAACTTCTAAATGAACCAATCTAAAACGTTGTAACATATAACTCCAAGCTCCCATATTTTCTGGTTCTTCTTGAGCCCAAACGTAGTTTTTAACATTAGGGTACTGGTCAATTATTTGCTGTAATTTTTCTAAGTGTAATGGGAATAATTGCTCAATTCTAACCAAGGCTATATCTTTTCTATCTAAATTAGTTCTTTCAGCTAACAAATCATAATAAAATTTTCCTGTACAAAAAACTAACTTTGTTACGCTTTCTGGATTTATGGTATCGTCAATAACTTCTTGAAATGAACCATTAGCAAATTCATCTAAAGTAGAAACCGCTAATGGATGACGTAATAAACTTTTGGGTGTAAAAACAATTAAAGGTTTTCTGTACGTACGTTTCATTTGACGGCGTAGCAAATGATAAAAATTGGCTGGAGTTGTACAATCTGCAACAATCATATTATCGATGGCGCATAATTGTAAAAAACGTTCCATTCTTGCCGATGAATGTTCAGAGCCTTGACCTTCATACCCATGAGGTAGTAAAACTACAATTCCATTTTGAAGTTTCCATTTATCTTCTGCAGCAGATAAATATTGATCAAATATAATTTGAGCACCATTACTAAAATCTCCAAATTGAGCTTCCCAAATAGTTAAAGTGTTTGGGTTTGCCATGGCATACCCATAATCAAAACCAAGAACACCGTATTCTGAAAGTAATGAATTGTAGATATACATTTGTCCTTGTTTATCATCAATGGTGTTTAAAAGATTGATGCGTTCTTCTGAAATTTCATCTCTTAAAATAGCATGTCGATGACTAAAAGTGCCACGTTCAACATCTTGACCAGAAATACGAACATCAAAACCTTCTTGCAGTAAACTTCCGTAAGCTAAGGTTTCTCCCATTCCCCAATCAATTTGATCGGTTTCAAAAACCATTTTATTACGATCGCGTAAAATTCGTTCTGCTTTTCTTAAAAACTTAACTCCATTTGGAACCGTTGAAACAACTTTAGCAATTTCTTTTAGTTTTGTTTTAGAATACGAAGTATTTTCTGAAATCAGCATGGCTTCAATACCTTTTCTGGCAAATTCTTGCCAAGTATCTTCCATAAACTCTCGTACTTTAGAAGTTTCAGCTTTTTTAGAAAGTTGGTATTCTTTTTCTAATAAATCTTTAAATTCGGCAATAGATTCGTTTAAATAATTAGCATTTATAACTCCTTCAGCGATTAATTTTTTGGCATAAATATCTCTAGGGTTGCTATGTTTAGAAATGGCTTTGTATAAGTTTGGTTGTGTAAAACGAGGTTCGTCACCTTCGTTATGTCCATATTTTCTATACCCTAATAAATCAATAAAAATATCACGTTTAAATTGCATTCTAAATGCTAATGCAATTTCTATAGCATGCACAACAGCTTCTACATCATCAGCATTTACATGTAGTACGGGTGATAGTGTTACTTTTGCAACATCTGTACAATAGGTGCTTGAACGACCGTCTAAATAATTAGTGGTAAAACCAATTTGATTGTTTACAACAATATGAATTGTACCTCCTGTAGTATAACCATTTAATTGGCTCATTTGAGTAACTTCATACACCAATCCTTGTCCTGAAATGGCGGCATCTCCATGAACAATAAGAGGAAGTAGTTTGGAGTTATTTCCGTTGTAGGTTTTGTCAATTTTTGCTCTAGAAATTCCTTCAACTAAAGGGCCTACAGTTTCTAAATGTGATGGGTTAGGAACTAAATTCATTTTAAGTTCCTTATTATTTTTAAGTGTTTTAGTGGTGGTTAATCCTAAATGGTATTTTACATCGCCATCAATAGTTTCATCTTCAAAATCTTTCCCTTCAAATTCACTAAATAATTCACGAATAGGTTTTCTGAAAATATTTGTCAAAGTATTTAAACGTCCTCTATGAGCCATTCCAAGCACAAATTCATCTACATCGTAGATTTCAGCAGCATTTCTAATAATTGCACCAATAGCCGGTATTAAGGCTTCACCACCTTCTAAAGAAAATCGTTTTTGGCCAACATATTTAGTTTGTAGAAAGTTTTCGAAAGTAACGGCCTGATTTAATTTTTGAAGAATGTATTTTTTTGCTTCTGCTGAATAATTAGGATGATTAGAATTTGGGTTTAATTGTTTTTGAAACCATTTAATTTCTTTAGGATTTCGAATGTACATATATTCAACTCCAATTGAATCACAATAAATGGTTTCTAAATGCTTAATAATTTCTTTAAGCGTGTTTTTACCCGAACCTACAATATTCCCAGCATCAAAAACAGTATCCAAATCTTTTTCAGATAAACCGAAGTTTTCAATAGCTAGTGTAGGAGTGTATTTCCTTCTTTCACGAACAGGATTTGTTTTGGTGAATAGGTGGCCTCGGGTTCTATAGCCATTAATAAGGTCTATTACTTTAAATTCTTTTAATACATTTTCAGGAACTTCAAATTCTTTTTCAGTGTCTTTTAATGTATATTTTTCGTTGGCAAAGTCGTATCCTTGAAAAAAACTTCGCCAGCTGGGTTCAACCGAATCAGGATTAATCAAATACTGGTCATATACATCAGCAATATGCCCTGAATGAACAGCATTTAAAAATGAAAATTTATCCATATTGTTAGTTAGTAGTCAATGTTTTATTATAATGCAACAAAAATACAACTTTTACCAAAACAACCATTTTAATTAAGCTAATTTTGCAATAATTATATTATTTGTAAATTTTAACTAAAGTTGTTGTTAAAGTAGTTTTAAGTAAGCATTTTTTAAGTGTTTATATGAGAACTTTGTAAAAATTTTAATGCTTTGTGGTGTTTAATAAATAAGTTATTTTCAAGGAGTTATATTGGTGTAAAAAAATAGCTTAAAAAAAAGTGTAATTTTTTTTAAAATTTCTTGCAAAAAGAAGAAAAGCTTGTATATTTGCACTCGCAAAAGAGAATAAATTCCTCCTTAGCTCAGTTGGTTAGAGCATCTGACTGTTAATCAGAGGGTCCTTGGTTCGAGCCCAAGAGGAGGAGCAACACAGAAAGACCTACAAAATGTAGGTCTTTTTTTATGGTTTAAACATATTTATGAAAATATTTGTACCAGTTTTAGTTATATTTTTTTCGGTTCATATTTCAAGTCAGGAAATTGGAAGTGTAAAAAAGGCCAATCATTCAATTAAGCTGGTAAAAACTTCTGACTCTTATTCTTTAATTTATTCAGATCTTTATACAATAAATCAAAATGCCTTCCAATTCAATTTTAAAGAAACGGTTTATAATATTATTATGGATGGATTTGAGAAGAATTCGGATCATCAAATTATCGTTCAAACGAATAATGATACCATTGTAAAATTTGAATTTAAAAAAATTAAAGGGCAAAAAATGCTTAAGATTAAACAAAATAATTTAACTGTTCAAACCTTTGGTGTAAGTACTTTTTATACCCAAAAAGATATCCTGCGATTATTTGGAAATTCAAACATTCTAAATTAAAAATGTTTAGAATGTTTGAATAAATTTTTTTAAAGATTAGTAATTTTTTTTCTTAGATATGATATTAATCATTATTATACTGAAAAATTCAAGTTACTTTTGACCCATAATACTCATTATTTAGCTTCTTTGAGTGATGAGTTTTTGATTTTTTTAGTTAGTAGTAAAAAAGGGAGTTTCAAAGACTCCCTTTTTTAATTTAGATTGTTTACTATTATAAGCTTTTAAAAGTAAAAAAATATTTTTAAATGTTTTATAAAGATTTAATTTCCAGTAAATAAGATTGATTTTAAAGATTTTTTATCTATATTTGATACTATATAACATAATTGAATTTTAATAAATTAATTATAATAATCAATTTAGGTTTTTATAATTTGTTATTAAATTAGATAATTAATGAGTAATATATTTAAGTTTTTACAACAAATTTTTATTTTTGTAAAACAGAATTGTTGGTATACTGTTCATTAAGTTAAGAGTAGCCAGAGGCATTATTAATCCCCACTTTCAATTATAAAATGTAGCGCTATGGTAAAAAAATTACTTAATCCAAAAATTTATGTATTTCTTTTTTCACTTTTTATAGGTGCAAATACTTCTTTGTATGCAAATTCATCAGTGCCTGATAATTATGTTGAATTGATTCCTGCTGTTGAACAAGAGTTGGATAATCCGTTACTTAATTTAGATGATTATTTTTTAAAGATTATAGAACCTAATTTAATTTACAATTTTAATAATTTAGATTTTTTAGATAAAAGTAGTTTAGCACCTATTGTTATATGTAGGAACATAACAGTTCAATTAGATGCAACTGGCAATGTGACTATTGCTGAAAATGAGGTAAATAATGGAAGTACAGGAAATGGAACACTTTCTTTTGATACGAATATAACAAATTTTACGTGTTCTGATGTTGGAACTCCTGTGAATGTAATTTTAACAGTAACTGATGACGATGGGTCAGGAACTTGTGTAGCTACTGTTACGGTTGAGGATGTAACGGCTCCGAATGTAATTACTCAAAACATAACAGTTCAGTTAGATACAACGGGCATTGTAAC
>NZ_CANLRG010000012.1 GCF_947493565.1 uncultured Lutibacter sp.
ACCCATTCCCTTGTTAGCGGCTGCAAATATACCACTCTTTTTTATTCCTATACAAACTTTTTTTAACCTTTTTTTGAAGTTTTTTTATTTAAAAAAACAATCAACTGATAAATAGCTATTTATATTATTTAAAAAAATACTTTGGAGTGCGTTCCTTTTAAAAGGACAGCTAATATAATTCAAATTAAGCAAACTTGCAATAGTAATTTAACTTTTCTTTGATGCTTTTAAGTTAGGTTTTGGAACGTCAATTACTCTTGAACCGAGTTCGATATAGTTAAAATTTAATTTTGAAGGTTGTTCTTCGAGTACACCATCCACAAATGCTCTTTGTAAAATGTCTTCAATTAAATAGTCAAATTTGTTTTCTGCGGGATTGTATTCATCTTTTAATGACAATTTAAACAAGTTAGCGGTAGTGTTGTACCAAAAAGCTTTCCACCCACTTCTATAATCTTTCACTAAATCAAATGCTGTTTGACCTGTTTGTCTATGAATTAACTTAATTAAAATTTCTCCTTCAGTACGAGTTAACTTCTTTAATTGGTCTGTAAATTCTCCTTCTAAGTACTTTTGAATTCTTTTGGTATAGATTTTTTTTCTTCTTTTTGATTTAATATTCTCCAATCTTTCATTTAAAACTTGAATTCTATCCGCTGCCAATTTTGCGTATGGGTATGCCTTTAAAGTTTTTTTTCGATACCAATAATAGTATCTTCTGTCATAATTAGTTTCAAACTTTAATTTTTTAAGTAATAAAACTTCATCTAATTCTATTAATAGAGTATCTCCTTCAAAAACTATATACCTTTCAGATAATGGTATTGAATCTTTAGTTTTTTCTTCTTGTGAAAAAATTGAAGTACTTAAAAGTACTATTAATATATAGGTGTGTTTTTTCCAGTTAATTTTCATCATTTCATAGTTACATCAAAAAAGATTCCAAAAATACAAAAATACAAAGTCTGTTTTGAACAAATTTTCAAAAGTTTAAACTTAAATACTCATAATAAATTGTAAGCATATATAACATTTTGTTATCTTCGTTTTCTTTAATAATATATATGTATACAAATGAGCAAAAAAATATTGAATAAAAAGTCGATTGCATTTTTAGAAAAGTATTTAAATAATGCATCTCCTACAGGTTATGAAAGTGAAGGGCAAAAAATATGGATGGAGTATTTGAAACCTTATGTTGACAATTTTATTACCGATAGTTATGGAACTGCTGTTGGGGTTATAAATCCAGATGCCAAATTTAAAGTTGTGATTGAAGGACACGCTGACGAAATTTCATGGTATGTAAACTATATAACTCCCGAAGGATTGATTTATGTAATTAGAAATGGAGGAAGCGATCACCAAATAGCTCCTTCAAAAATAGTTAACATTCATACCAAAAAAGGAATTGTAAAAGGAGTGTTTGGTTGGCCAGCTATACATACCAGAGTTAGTGGGAAAGAAGAAACTCCTAAATTAGATAATATATTTATTGATGTTGGCTGTAAAAAGAAAGAAGAAGTCGAAAAATTAGGTATTCATGTAGGGTGTGTAATTACTTATCCTGATGAATTTTTTATTTTAAATAAAAATAATTTTGTTTGTAGAGCACTTGATAACCGAATGGGTGGTTTTATGATTGCTGAAGTGGCTCGCTTGTTAAAAGAAAATAATATTAAACTTCCGTTTGGATTGTATATTACAAACTCGGTTCAAGAAGAAATTGGATTACGTGGTGCAGAAATGATTACACAAACTATTAAACCAAATATTGCCATTGTAACTGATGTTTGTCATGATACTACCACCCCAATGATTGACAAAAAGAAAGAGGGAGAAACCATTTCTGGAGATGGACCTGTAATTAGCTATGCTCCTGCGGTTCAAAATAATTTAAGAGATTTAATTGTTGACACTGCAACTGCTAAAAAAATTCCTTTTCAAAGAATGGCATCTTCAAGATCAACAGGAACCGATACCGATGCTTTTGCCTATAGCAATGGAGGAGTACCATCCGCTTTAATCTCTTTAGCACTTCGTTATATGCATACAACTGTGGAGATGGTTCACAAAGACGATGTTGAGAATGTAATTAAATTAATTTATGAAACACTTTTAAACATAAAAGAAGGAGAAAATTTTAGTTATTTCAAATAAATGATACTGTTAAGAACCCTTTTAGCAATAATTAGACTTATTTTATTTGCATTAACTACCATAACTATTTATGGTTTATTGTTAATTACCAATATTTTTTATAAAAGTAAAACTAAAAAAGTGGAACGAGGTATTATTTATAGACGTTCCATCATACGTTTACTACATTATATTGTAGGTTCAAAAATTAAAGTTTATGGAGAAGAACCTAAAGAAAGTGGTTTAATAATTTCAAATCATAGAACTTATTTTGATTCTATAGTTATCTTAAAAAATATTTTAGGATATCCAATAGCTAAAAAAGAAGTAGCATCTTGGCCTTTAATTGGAAATGTTTGTAAAACAACTGGTGTTATTTTTGTTGATAGAGAAAATAAAACAGACAGAGCAAAAACTAGAAACAAAGTTTTAAAAACCTTAAAAAATGGTTTTTCAATTTTAAATACTCCTGAAGGAACTACCCATGTAAAACCTACAACTATTCACTTTAAACCTGGAGCTTTTATTTTAGCAGCTCAATTGGGTGTGCCTGTACTTCCAATTGCAGTAGATTATAAAAATTTAGGTGATGCTTGGATTGGAGATGATACGTTTTTACCCCACTTTATCAGATGTTTTGGAAAATGGAGAACTGAAATTAAGGTAAGTTATTTAAAACCTGTTAAATCTGAAAATCCTGAAGAATTAATTCTTACCTCTAAAAAACTAATTGATGATGAGCTTTTAAGGTTTAGAAAAGAATGGAATTAAAATAAATAATTGTAAACCAAAAAGCCTATTCAAAATTTTGAATAGGCTTTTCTTTTAATTAGATAGAATGGTTACAACTAATTTTGTATTTTTAATGTTTATCATCACATCAATTTATTATGAAAAATACCATTGCTGAAAGGATTTTTGATTTTTTAAAAAACTTCCCTCCTTTTGATGTGTTAGAAAAAGATCAACTTTATAAAATAGCTTCAAATGTTAAGGTTACCTATTTAGAAAAAGGAAACTTTATATTTAAACAAGAAGAAAACCCTCATGAAAATTTCTACATTGTAAAAGATGGCGCTATTGGATTATACAGAACCATGGGAGAAGATCAAATTTTAGTAGATATTTGTGATGAAGGCGATATTTTTGGATTGCGTCCACTTATTCAAAACGATCATTATTTAATGAGTGCCAAAGCAAATGAAGAATCTTTATTATATGCCATTTCAGTAGAAATTTTAAAAGAGATTATTAAAACCAATGACAAAGCAACTAAATTTATAACCGCAAGCTTTGTTTCTAATATTAAAACTCCATATGCCAATAAAGCTAACAGCCATTTGTTTGCAAATGTAGATTCGTTAGAAAAAAACAATGCATTTACCGAAGTTCAAACTGCTCAATTTAGTAAAAATCCCATTACTTGTTTAAAAACTTCAACTATTAAAGATGCTGCTTTAATCATGAGTTCCAAAAGAGTTGGCTCTATTTTAATTGTTGAAGACAACAAACCAATAGGAATAATTACCGACAAAGATCTTCGACTTAAAATTGCAACTGGTTTAATTTCTATTGAAGAAAAAGTAACTGTAATTATGTCTTCTCCGGTTATTACTTTTCCTAAAAAAATTACTATTGCAGAGGCTCAAATTGCTATGATAAAGCATCAAATAACCCATTTATGCATTACAGAAGACGGGACTTCAAATTCTGCTTTAATCGGTATATTATCTGAACACGATATTGTAGTGCTTCATGGAAACAATCCCTCTGTTTTAATTAAAGAAATAAAACGTGCAAAAAATGTCAATTCTTTAAAATATATTAGAGAAAAAGCGTCAAGCTTATTAAAAGGTTATATTGAACAGCGTATACCAATTGTATTTATTTCAAAAATTATTTCAGAAATAACAGATGCCATAACTATCAAATCTATAGAACTATCATTAAAAGAAATGAAAACTAGCCCCCCAGCAAAGTTTAGCTGGTTGGCTTTAGGCAGTCAAGGTAGAAAAGAGCAACTTTTAATTACCGATCAAGATAATGCTTTAGTATTTGAAGATGTAACTGATGAGATTTACAAATCTACCCAAGAGTATTTTATGAATCTTTCAAAAAAAATTACTGAAAAGCTACATATAATCGGATATGAATATTGCCCTGCAGAAATGATGGCAAGTAATTCTAAATGGTGTTTATCTTTAAGTGAATGGAAACATCAATTTAATACATGGATTACAAAGCCTTCAGAAAAATCTATTATGCTTTCTACCATATTTTTTGACTATAATTTAGTATACGGAGAGAAAGAGTTGGTAAAAAAAATGTCTAAAAGCATTTTTAAATCCATTAAATCTTATGAGATTTTTTTAAATTTTTTAGGGAGAAATGCTTTAGTAAATCCTCCACCACTTGGCTTTTTTAGACAATTTTTAGTTGAGAATGACGGAGAACATAAAGATCAGTTCGATTTAAAAAGCAGGGCTTTAATGCCTTTGATTGATGCCGCTCGCTTACTTATACTTTCACACAATATAAAGAACAAAAACAATACTATTGACAGATATAGAAAATTAGCAAAAATTGAACCTCAAAATAAAGAGTTGTATTTATCTTGTATTGATGCTTTTAAAATATTACTCCGTTATAAAACTGAACAGGGTATAAAACATAATGATTCTGGTAGGTTTGTTGACTTAAATCTTTTGAATAAATCTGAAAAATTAAAACTCAAAGGGTGCTTTAAACCTATTAAAGATATTCAGGAATTGATTAAAACACGATTTCAACTTGCTCAAATTGGAATGTAAAAAAAGCGTTACAAATGCAACGCTTTTAATTAAATTTAATCAAGCCCAAAGATTAAATTTACTCTTTCTTTTTCACTGTTGCTTATTTTAGTATAATCTATTCTCTTATTCCTCCATGCCAACATTCACATTCACTAATATTCTCTCCACAGTCAATACAAATTTCTGGGTCTACTTTCAAACTTTCATCTTTCATATCTTAAATTATTTTTCAACACTTTTTTGGGTTGGTTTTTTAGGCATTTTTGATATATCTATTTTCAAATTTCTTTCGGTATAAACTTTTGTTGCTAATTCTATTGAATCTTTTAACGTATTAATTACCATCTTAAAATTTTCATCTTTAAAATTTTCAATTCTTCTTTCTCTAATGTATTTTGGTTCTCCAATATACATACCATCATATACTACTTGCATATTATACCCCGTAAATAAGGTTTTGCGAAAAAAACCATCATCTATCTCTACAATAGGAACAATCTGTACATTTAATTTACTCCTCTCTTCTTCTCTCCCTTTCTCTAACCCTTTATTAAACTGTAACTCTCTTTCCTTCTCATCTAACTTTGATTTATAGCTTTCATTATTTGAATTCAAAAAAAGTTCCTTTTCTTTTTCATATGCTCCATCTTCTTTACCTTTTTTATAATTCTTATGTATAAAATATGACCTTGAAATCAGCAAACCTATTATCAAGGAAATAATTGAACTTATTATTGTTATCGTAATTGTCATTACATCAAAAATTTTAATTTATAAAACTCTTTTTAATATTCTTAGTTCTAAACCTTCTCATACCCAAAATACCCAAGACTTAAATAACCTTCTTTTTTAAAGTCAATTCCGTGAACTCTTATAAATGCTTTGTGAATTTTTTCAATGTCATCAAAAGGATTTGAAAACATCGTGCTAATTTGTACGGATAAACCTTTATCAATATATTCTCCACCTAAATTAATAGTTTGGTTTGTTTTTACTTCAAAGGTTGGCATAGGGTTTGGTTTGTTTGATACAAACCTACTTACCTCAAATAGACAAACAAAGTCCATTTAAATAATTAGAATTATTTTAAATAAAGTAATTATTGATAATAATTGACAATCAAATCAAGGTGCTCTTTAAAGTCTTTAACAACTGAAGGCGGAGATACAATTTTAATCCACTGATTGTATTTAAGCAACTCCATAATAAGTTCATAATTTAGCTTTAAGGTTACTTCAATTTCTCCCCAAACATCAGGGTTTTCATAACTAAGTCCACCTTGTTCTTTAAATTCAAACAAATCCATATCTTTTGCTAAAGCAATCAACTTCTGGCTTTTATGTAGTGGCTTTACCAACAAATATTTCAAATGATGATTTACCACCTTAATTTTAATTTTTTCAACAGCTTTACCTTCATTTAAAATTCCGATACTATTTTTAAAATACGCTTCTCCATCAAATGAAATAGGATTTTCGACTTCTTTTTTAAATATCTTAATCTCCTTTATTCTATCGTCTGAACAAAATGTTTTAATTTCATTTGTTTCTGTACTATTTGCTAAGAGGTACCATGCTTTATCCTTTTCTTTTAAGTATAGCGGTTGAAATGGTTTTTTCTCAATTTCTTCAAATTCATTATCATCGTACCATCCGCTATAACTAACGTGAATTACATACTTTTTTTCAATTGCATTTATTAATCCAAGCGTATCAATATTTGTATTTAATGATGAATCTTCAGAAGAAATACAAGAGTTAATTTCAGCAGATTTTCTACTAATAAGTAATAGTTCGACTCGCGAAAAAATACTTTTTACATCCTCCGAAACCTCTCCTTGATTCACATAGTAACCATAATTTCTTTTTAATTTAATTTCTACACCAAATTCGTCATAAATTATTTTTAAATCTCTTTTTATCGTCTTTTTGTTATGAGAACTTAGTTTTTTCAAAAAGGTATTGTCCTTGAATTCTAGCTGTTTATCTTCTAGCTTATTTTGAAGTTCTTTAAGTTTTACATACGTATCATTGTCAATTCCAAATGAAACTGGATTTGAAACAATTTTTAAAATATAATAGCGTCTTAAAAACTCTGGTGACATTTTTTTACTTTAAGGTACAAGATTACAAAAAAAGTTTAATCTTTATAGTTTAAAAAGAAACCCTAGTGCTTTTTAGTAAACAAGATTTTTTAAATACAAAATGGTTTATTGCAGAAAAAGTTACCAGTTTATTGGTTGCAATCATAATTATTCCAAAAAATTTTAATTCTTTAGGAACTGTAAATATTGGTAAATTAAAGTTTGCAGAAACCTTTATTAGCTTTTTCACACCTCTATTATTTTTAGGGTTATCAGAAATTTGTATTCGTGAAATTGTTTTTTATCCAAAACGAATAAAATTCATTATTGGTACAGCATTTTATTTAAGGCTTTTCAGCTGGATATTTACCGCTAGTATTATAGGTGTTTATTCATTTCTATTTTTAGAAAATGAACTCTTTATCATATACTTTTTTATTTGCTTAAGCTATTTAGTCAGAATTTTTGATGTGTTCGAATATTATTTTCACTCCTTAAAACAAACTAAATATGTTTTTATAAGCAAGTCTATTAGTTTATTTTTCATAGTATTTCTTCAATATTATGGAGTAAAGAACGAATTCGGAATAAATTATTTTGCTGCTTTACTAATTTTAGATTTTTTATTACAAAGCATTTTTTACTTATTTATCGTAAAACTCAAAAATATCTTTGATTTAAAATCATTAGTTTTTTCAAAAACAATGGCTTTCTATTTATTAAAGAATTCATTCCCTTTAATGCTATCAAACTTTTTAGTTTTATTTTATATCGTAATTGATGATTTTCTTTTAAAATATTATCACGGAGATGAAACTTATGGGCTTTACGCCACTATTTATTATTTAATTATCACGCTCACTTGGAATATTGGCTTCTCAATCATCAATGCGTTGTTTCCTTCATTAACAGAATCATACACTTCAAACCTTAGAATTTATTACAAAAAAATAAGCAGACTTTTAATCTATATGCTTGTTTTAGGTTTTATTATTGTCGTGATTTACCAGCTATTTAGCTATTCTATTTTATATAATTTCTTTGGGAACGATTTTCTTAACATTCATAGTGATTTAAAATTATTTAGCTGGGCACCTTTGATTATTTTTACAGGAATGATTTATGAAAAGCACTTAATAACTACTAACAACATCGAAAAAAATGTTTACCGCTTTATTATTGGTTGTATTTCAAATATAGTACTTTCATTAATTTTAATTCCAAAACTTGAAATTACCGGAGCAATTATTGCCGTTTTAATTAGTCATTTTATCACAAATATTGGATATATTTTTATTGATACTAAAAGTCGAAAACAATTAAAATTTCTTTTTATTAAGTAAATGTTTCATATCTTTAATGTTAAACAATGCTCTCATTTTTAAAACATAAAACGTATCCTGATTTTTGGAAAAATTACTTAAAAAAAATCAAACAAAAACAGTCTCAAAAAATTGAAACTACAACCTTTGTAGTTTTCGACACAGAAACTACTGGTTTAGATATTAAAAATGATAGAATTTTATCTATTGGAGCTGTCAGTATTACAAACAATATAATAGATGTATCTAACAATTTTGAATTGTATTTAAAACAAGATAAATTTAAAGTTGAAACTGTCCAAATTCACGGAATTTTAAAAGAAGGAAACATTTCCAAAACTTCAGAAAAACAAGCGATTCAGCATTTTATAAATTATATTGGAAATTCCGTTTTAGTTGCGCATCACGCAGCTTTTGATATTGAAATAATCAATACCGCTTTAAAACGATTTAACTTACCTAAACTTAAAAATAAAAGCATTGATACTGGAATTTTATATAAAAAATTAGCTGGTAAAAAAGACAATCATTTTAATTTAGATGCTTTATGCGCTGAGTTTAAAATTCCTAAACACGATAGACATACCGCATCTGGAGATGCTTATATTACCGCTCTTTTATTTTTAAAAATAATAGCTAAATTAAAACAAGAAAGAAATATTCATTATTCTGATTTATTTAGAAGAAATCAGAAAAAAGGACTATTATAAAAAAGTCTATTCAAATTTGAATAGACTTTTTTATGATGTTGATTGATTTGGTCGTTAATTTTTCTTTTTATAAACTAGTTGACCTAGTTCAACTGCGATACCTGTTTTTGCTAAAATTGTAAATATAAATGCTCCCATTGCCCAAATACCTAGTGTTACTGAAATTTCAACTAAAGTTGGAGTGTATTCAGCAATTTTACCCCAAGGTCCAGGAATAAATCCAGGAACAATTAATCCAAATCCTTTTTCTATCCATATTGCAATAAATAACATTCCACAAACAACATATAAAATATTTAAGTTACTTCTTAATTTATGAAACGTTAAAACAATTGTTGCTACAACATTTAAACTAATAGAAGTCCAAATCCAAGGTAATAAAGCTGTTTTTCCCTCTAAACCAAAAAACAAATATACTGCACTTATACTATGGTGTGTAGGAGCATAAAACTCTTTAAATAATTCAGAAACTAACATAATTAAATTAATTTGAGCAGCTACAGTAACTATCATACTAATTTTTTTAATGGTAGTATCTGGTATTTTAAAAGCTGTAAATTTTCTAATTATGGCTAATACAATTATAATTAAAGCAGGTCCAGCTGCAAATGCAGATGCTAAGAATCTTGGTCCTAATAAAGCATTATTCCAAAATGGTCTAGCTTGTAATCCTTGGTATAAAAATGCTGTAACCATATGAATACCAACCGCCCAAAAAACAGATAAAAACACTCCTGGTATATAAATTTTAGGATTAGGAGTTTTTCCTTGATAACGCATAATTAAAATATACATTGGAATGGTAATATTGATAAATAAATATCCATTTAACACCAATACATCCCAAGTAAGCATTGAATTTGGAAAATTAAACACCCCAATAACGGGTATCATATGCCATAATCTAGCAGGACCACCCATATCTGCAATTACAAATACCAAACACATACATAAAGCTGCAACTGCCAACCCTTCCCCTATTAATACTGCTTGTTTAAAATCTATGTTTTTAAGTACATAAGCTGGTAATACTAACATTACTGCTGCTGCTGCCACTCCTACCAAAAAAGTAAAATTAGAAATGTACAATCCCCAACTCACACGATCTGTCATACCTGTTGCACTTAAACCCTCTTCCAACTGAATGCTATAACTATACATCCCAACCAGCATTATAAAAGATAAAACTGCCATCCAAACATGATAAGCTTTACTTCCGTGAGTAACTTCTAAAAAACCATCTTTAATTAAATTTCCAAAAACTTTTAATGTCTTCATTTTTTATTTTTTATTTGGGCGTATCCTTTTAATTCTAAAAGGTTGGGCTTTCGCTTCTCGCTTTTTTATTTTCTAATAAAAAGAGCTCAAACAAACCGCTCTATCCCTTACGCAATAATGTAACTAGATCAATCTTAAATAAGAGCAACTCTAATTTTATTAATCCATATAGTACCAAAACTTTGGTTCGGTACCTAAATCTTCTTTTAATCTAAACACTTTCTTGTTTTCTAAAATCCAACGAATATTACTTTTAGGATCTAATAAGTTTCCAAATGTTCTTGCTCCAGTTGGACAAGCTTCAACACAAGCTGGATTTTGACCCTCACGTGAGCGCTGTATACAGAAAGTGCATTTTTCCATAACACCTTTTTTACGAAGTCTGTTTCCTAAATAATGTTGTTTTTTGTTTACTTCTTGTTCAGGAACTTCAGGTGTTTTCCAGTTAAATCTTCTTCCGTCGTAAGGACAAGCTGCCATACAATATCTACAGCCAACACACCAATCGTAATCAATTACAACAATGCCATCTTTTTCTTTCCAAGTTGCTTGTACTGGACAAACCTCAACACAGGGTGGGTTATCACAGTGAAAACACTGTGTTCCCATATAAAAATGTCCTTCGGCTGGAACCTCATGGTAATAATTATCATCAGATTCCTCAAAATTAAATCCTTTTCCATCTTCCATCTCATGGATTCTAATGTATTGCATTTCAGTAGCTCTGTCTTGGTTATTTTCTTCAACACAAGCATTTACGCAATCCATATAGCCTTGGCATTTAGAAATATTGAATGCATAACCAAATAATACATCTTTTTCAGCATCTTTAGAGGTCATATTTATTTTTTCTCCAGTACGCAATTCATAGGATCTTGTTAAGCGATTCACAGTTTCCTCTTTTTCTTTATCGGTCATTAACTTATAATTTCCTTTAAAGTACTCCTCCCATTCTATACCTGATTTCTCTTTGTTTTCATCACCACTCACAACACTACAAGAAGAACTAACCGCTCCAGCTCCAATTAAAAAACCTGCAGTTATTTTTTTAAATGCTGCTCTTCTACCCATAGATACATTCATAACTTGATCGTATCCATCTTTTGTTTTTTCACCTGAACAAGAGCCTGAATCATTTCCGCATCCACAAGAATCTACTTTTGGAGATTTTTTTAAATTTAAAGAATACCATTTTTTATTATCGTTATTCATTGTTTAGTTTATTTATTAAAACAATTGTTCTATTATTGACGCTCTTTAACTTTCTGCGTATTGAACCTAACTGGCCAACGTTTTTCAAATGCAGGTTTATGTGGGTTATGACAATTTACACAAGTATTAGATAATCTAGGTGGTGCCCAACCTCCTAGTTGTTTTCCGTGTGCGCCACCTTTCCAGTCTTTAAACTCTTTTTGGTGGCATTGGCTACATAATTTATAACTGTAATTAAAATCTATTTCGCTATTGGTTAAGCTATGTAAATTATCCATATTACCGTTTGAATGACACGTTGCACAATTCATAATTTCAACTCCAGCGTGAGCTAGTTTGATATTCCAATGTGCTGCTTTTTCACCAACTTGATTTTGTTTTAATTTTTCAATTGGTTGTGTATGGCATTCTGTACAATTGTATGATGTGATTTGACTTTTTCTTTCAGGAATTAAAAATTCATAACCATCTTCTGCAAACTTTACTGTCTTTATATTTTCATTAAAGGTTTTAGAAGTAATAGTTAAATTTTCTGGTGAAACAGTTTTTGCTTCAATTTTATCTGTAACTGTATGATAGTTATTTTCATGACTATGTTTACAAGAGATTACAAATAAACCTATAACTATTATTAATGTTTTTACTACTATTTTTTGTATCATTTCCTTCATCTTTTATCTAATAAAATCTCCAATATCCGTTGTTTCTTTATTGTTTAATACGTGACATTGTCTACAATTTGAACGTTCTGGATGCAATACTCTTATTTCAACTGGAGCTGCTGGTCCTGCGTGGCAAGCCAAACAATTTTCGTGTAATTGAATTTGATGAGGAATTACAGGTGGAGCTCCTATAAAAGCTTCGTTATTAATACTTGGAGTTGGAAATTCTCTTGAATGAATTGCTTTAAACAATCCTGTTGTTTTTTGAGGAACGTGACATTGTCTACAATTCACTTTTTCAGGATGAGGAACAACAGGTGTAAATGCTTTGAACTTTGCTACATAACCACCGTTTTCATGACATTTTAAACAGCTTTTACCTCCCATAGTTAGCTCATTTATAATTGGGTGAGGAATGCTTGGGGGTGCTCCGTGATATGCTCTATTATCATAATAGGTATCTAAACTTCTTCCTCCTTTATAATCATCACGCATTGTAGCATAATCATTGGCAAATTCAGAGCGTTCAAAAACTCCTTTTTCAGAAGGAATTAAAGCAGTACCCTTTTCAACAGGAAGTATAACATAAGCTTCTTCTTGTTCAGTATAATAACTTTTTGACCAAATAAAAATAGTGGTCATTGTTAGTAAAGCAAATATTCCTATAAAATATAATCGTTTCATAATTATACTTTTTCAATTTTTACTGCACACTTCTTATAATCGGGTTCTTTAGAAATAGGACAAAAAGCATCAAGAGTTACATCATTAATTAGCAAACTTTCATCAAAAAAAGGAACAAAAACTTGTCCTTTTGTTGGTAAACCTCTTTCATTGATTGATGCAGGCAATGTGCATGAGCCTCTTCGTGAAGTTACTTTCACTTGCTCTCCATTTCTAATTCCAAGTTTCATTGCATCTTCTGGATGTAATTCTACATAAGCATTGGGCATTGCTCTATGCAAAATTGGAATTCTTCTAGTCATAGAACCTGTATGCCAATGTTCAATAACTCGTCCTGTATTTAACCAGAATGGATATTCTTGATCTGGCATTTCAGGTGCATTTTCATATGGACGTTGCCAAATAATTGCTTTTCCATCTTTTTTTCCATAAAAATGAAAATCTTCCCCGTTTGTACAAGCTGGATCATATTTTGCATTAAACCTCCATTGTGTAGATTTTCCATTTACATAAGGCCAAATTACACCAGATTGCTTTTTTAATACTTCTAATGGAGCCATTCCATGTTTTGCTCCTTCGTGGAATTGACGATATTCATTATAAATTTCTTCTGCATGATTTTCTTCACTGTATGGAAATAAATCTCCGTATCCCATTCTCTTAGCTACTTCAATAGTCATCCAAGCATCTGGCATAGTTTCACCTGGACCTTCAACCATTTTATCCCATTGCTGTGTTCTTCTTTCAGAGTTTCCATACATTCCAGATTTTTCAATGTGCCAAGCTGCTGGTAAAATTACATCTGCAACATCTGAAGTTGGTGTTGGAAAAACATCTGAAACGACTACAAAACAAGAATTTTTCTGCATTGCTGGTCTATAACGACCTGTTTTTGGCAAGGATACTAATGGATTTGTAACTTGAGTCCAAATAAATTTAATATCTCCACGATCTACAGCTCTAAACATTTCGGTTGCATGGTACGTTGGTTTTGATGGAATTCTTTCAACTGGTACTTTCCAAATTCTAGCAGCCATTTCACGATCTTTTTTATTTATCACCACTCCATGTGGTAATTTATGAGTAAATGTACCTACTTCACGAGCGGTTCCACAAGCTGATGGCTGTCCAGTTAAAGAAAATGGCCCATTTCCAGGTTGTGAAATTTTACCTGTTAGTAAATGAATATTATAAACTAAATTGTTTATCCAAGTTCCTCTAGTGTGTTGGTTCATACCCATACACCAGTATGACACTACTTTGTTATTTGGGTTACCATAAATATTCGCTAAATACTTAATATCTTTTACAGATACTTTTGAATATTTTGCAACTTTTTCAGGCGTATAATCTTCTAAAAATTTTTTGTATTCTTCAAAATTAATTTCTTCAGGCTTATCATTAAATTTGAAATTATCTTCAAGCCCATATCCCATATTTGTTAATCCCTTATTAAAGTTACAATGTTTTTCTACAAATGATTTATTTACCCAACCATTATTAATAATTTCATAACAAATAGCATTTGCAACAGCCAAGTCTGTTTGGGGCTCGAATAAAATAGATTTATTAGCAGCCATACTAGAACGTGTTGTTCTGGTAGCAAAATCAATAATTTTTGCTCCTCTACTATTTTTTTGCTCTAACATTCTTGAAAATAAAACTGGATGCATTTCTGCCATATTATTACCCCAAGTTATAAAGTAATCGGCATGATCAATATCTTCATAACACCCCATTGGTTCATCAGCACCAAAAGTTGTTAAAAATCCAGCAACTGCACTTGCCATACATAAGCGTGCATTACAATCTAAATTATTAGTTCCAATAGCTCCTTTCATTAGTTTTGAAGCTACATAACCTTCTGGAATTGTAGATTGTCCAGATGTATACATTGCAACCGAATCTTTTCCGTGATCTTTAATTGTTTGCTTCATTTTATTAGCAACAATATCTAAAGCTTCATTAATCGGAGTTTTTACATAGGTTCCATTTTTTTTAACCAACGCATATGTTAAACGATCTTTCGCCTGAATACACATTGTTTGGTGGTATCCTTTTACACAAAGAAGTCCTTTATTTACAGAACTATTTGGATCTCCTTTTACCGCAACTGCTTTCCCATTTTCAACTCCAACTAAAATACCACAACCAACACCACAAAAACGACAAGGTCCTTTTTTCCAATCTAAATTTCCTCCTTTAGGTAAATTTTCAAGTTGTTCAGAAGCAAAAATTATTCCTGGGAACATTGTTGCGGCAGCAGTCATTGCTGCAGCAGCAGCCATTTTTTTAATAAAAGATCTACGATCTACGTTTGTTTGTACCATATTAATTTTATTTAGCATCAAATCCTGAAACCAATGACAAATGTTTCAAGCCTTTCATTTCTAATAGTTGATTATATATTTTTGTATCTGATTCTTCTGATTCTGTATCTGTTACAACAATAATTATTTCATGATTTTGAGCAGGAATTATCTCACATTCGGATAGTTTATGAAGTTCTTTTAGTAATTCTTTTTTACTATTCTCCTCACAATGAAGAATATAACTTTTTATTGGCATCGTATTTTATTGTAACTTAAGTTACAAAAATATGTATTTAAATATTTTAAAATATGACATTTATCATTTAAGAGTTTAAGATCTTCTAATTTGAAATTACTCTAAATAAGGTTTTAAAATAATCGACTAAAAGTAGTATTATTTACAGATTAAAAGTTTAGACTTTCTCATTTACCAAAAAATATTGAAATTTATTTTACAAAAAAAGCGTTTTCAAAAATTATGAAAACGCTTTAGATTACCTTTAAGTTTGTAATTTATTTCACCAATGAACCATCCATAATTGCTTGTACTACATCTGGGTTTAGTAAGGTTGAAATATCTCCTAAATTAGAAGTTTCGTTTTCAGCAATTTTACGTAAAATACGTCGCATAATTTTTCCTGAACGTGTTTTAGGTAATCCAGGCACAAATTGAATTTTATCTAATTTAGCTATTGGTCCAATAGTACGTGCAATTAAATCGTTAATTTCATGACGTAAAAAGTCATCATTCTCAGGTGTTTCATAAACAATTACATAAGCATACAAAGCATTTCCTTTAATATCATGCGGATACCCAACAATAGCAGATTCCACCACATTACTATGCTCATTTATTACATTTTCAATTGGAGCTGTACCTAAATTATGACCAGAAACGATAACTACATCATCTACTCTACCTGTAATTCTATAATTTCCTTCTAAATCTCTAAACGATCCATCTCCGGTAAAATATTTACCAGAAAAAGCTGTAAAGTAGGTTTCTTTATAACGATTATGATCTCCATAAATAGTTCTTGCCATAGAAGGCCAAGGGTATTTAACACACAGCCTTCCTTCTGCAGGATTCGTATTTAATTCTTCTCCATTTTCATTAACCAAACAAGGTTGAATACCTGGTAAAGGTCTTGTTGCAAATGTTGGTTTTGCTGGTGTAACCCCAGCTAAAGGAGAAATCATAATTCCACCTGTTTCCGTTTGCCACCAAGTATCTACTATTGGAGATTTTTGTTTCCCAATTTTTTCATCATACCAGTGCCAAGCTTCTTCATTAATAGGTTCTCCAACAGTTCCTAAAACTTTAATTGAACTAATATCATGTTTATCAATTAACTCATTAGGTTGCGCAGCTAATGCTCTAATAGCTGTAGGTGCAGTATAAAATTGATTTACTTGGTGTTTTTCGACAATTTCCCAAAAACGTCCATAATCTGGATAAGATGGAATTCCTTCAAACATTAAAGTAGTTGCTCCGGCAGCTAAAGGTCCATAAACGATGTAAGAATGGCCGGTAATCCAACCAATATCAGCTGTACAGAAATAAACATCTCCATGTTTGTATTGAAAAACGTTTTTAAAACTATATGCTGTATGGATCATATAACCCGCACAAGTATGAACCATTCCTTTTGGTTTACCTGTAGAACCTGAAGTATATAAAATAAACAACATATCTTCGGCATCCATTTCTTCTGCTGGACAAATATCTGATACTTTTGCTAACTCTTCATGCCACCAAATATCTCGTCCTGCTTTCATGGTAATATTTGCATTAATTCTATTTAACACAATAGAGGTTTCAATAGATGGTGTTGATTCTAAAGCTTCATCAACAATCCCTTTTAAATCAACTGCTTTACTTCCTCTATACACTCCATCAGTTGTTAAAATTACTTTACACTCCGCATCATTGATTCTTGTTGATAATGCTACTGAAGAGAATCCTGCAAATACCACAGAGTGCACTGCTCCAATTCTAGCACACGCTAATACAGCAATTGCTAACTCAGGGACCATAGGCATATACACACAAACTCTATCCCCTTTTTCTACTCCGTTATTTTTTAAAACGTTAGAAAATTTACTTACTTCAGCATGCAATTCTCTATACGTGAAAGTTCTATTGGCTTCATTAGGATCGTTAGGTTCCCAAATAATAGCCAAATCATCACCTCTTTTATCCAAATGTCTATCTAAGCAGTTTTCTGTAATGTTTAACTTTGCTCCTTTAAACCATTCAAATTTAGGTGTTTCCCAATCATATTCAACAATTTTATCCCATTTTTTACGCCAGGTAAAAGTTTCAGCAATTTGTGCCCAAAATCCTTCTGGATCATTTACACTATGTTGGTAAGATTTATAATATTTGATGAAAGAATCTACCTGTAAATCATCCAGCGTTTGTTTTTCTTCCTCAGTAGCATGTTCATAAATACCAATTTTATGTAATTTTAATTCATGAGTTATTTCTGAAACAATTTCTGGATCATCAATTGTTGAAGGAATTGTATATTCAACACCATCTGCTATATTTCTAAGTAATTTTCGAAGAATTTTTCCTGAACGTGTTTTAGGCAAACGCTTAACAATTAATACTTTTTTTAAGGAAGCTACCGGCCCTATTTGTTTTCTTACTTCTTGTACAATATTATATTCTAACTCGAAACTCGAAACATAATCACCAGATTTTAAAACAACTAAAGCCAAAGGTACTTGCCCTTTCAGTTCATTCTGAATTCCAAAAACAGCGCATTCAGCCACAGAAGGATTTGATGAAACCACCTCTTCCATTTCAGCTGTAGATAATCGATGTCCGGCCACATTTATTACATCATCAACTCTTCCAGTAATATATACATAACCATCCTCGTCTTTATAACCTCCATCACCAGAGAAATAATACCCATCAAATCTTTTTAAATAGCCATCAACAAAACGTTCAGTATTTCCCCAAATGTTTAAAAGTGTTCCAGGAGGTAGTGGTAATTTTACCGCAACAAAACCTTCTTGATTTGGTTCTAATTGTTTGCCTTCAGAGTTTAAAATTTGGATATCATAACCTCCAACTGCTTTTCCAGCAGAACCAGATTTAACAGGTAAGGCTTCAACCCCCATCATATTGGATAGCATGGGCCATCCAGATTCCGTTTGCCACCAATGGTCTATAACAGGAATATTTAATTGATTTTCTAGCCAATTAAGGGTAGCAGCATCACAACGTTCACCCGCTAAAAATTGATATTTTAAACAACTTAAATCATACATTTTTAACAATTCACCATCAGGATCTTCCTTTTTAATTGCTCTAATTGCTGTTGGAGCTGTAAACATAGCCTTCACCTTATTTTCACTAATAATTCTCCAAAAAGTACTTGCATCAGGTGTTTTTATAGGTTTCCCTTCAAAAACTATGGTTGTATTTCTGTTTAAAAGTGGTCCATAAACAATATAACTATGTCCAACTACCCAACCTACATCCGAAGCAGCCCAAAAAGTATCTCCTTCATCTACTCCATAAATATTTTTCATTGAGTATTTTAATGCCGTAGCATAACCTCCTGTATCTCGTAAAATTCCTTTTGGTTTTCCTGTTGTACCTGAAGTATATAAAATGTATAATGGATCGGTTGCATTCATTGCAACACATTCTACAGGTTTTGATTTTTTTACAAGTTTTTTATAACTAATATAACGTTCTGTTTTTGGGTTTACTGCTCCTAAATTACGTTGATATACAATTACTTTTTCTGGCTTGTGTTGAGCTAATTTAATAGCTTCATCCACCATAGGTTTATACGCAATTAACCGATCAACTTCCATTCCAGAAGTTGCTGTTATAATTGCTTTTGGTTTACAATCGTCTATTCTAATAGCCAATTCATGAGGAGCAAAACCACCAAAAACAACAGAATGTATGGCACCAATACGTGCACAAGCTAACATACTAAATGCTGCATGAGGAATCATTGGCATATATATAATAACGGTATCTCCTTTTTCTACACCTAAATCGCGAAGTCCGCCTGCCAAACGCTCCACTTTGCTTTTAACTTCATTATAAGTGTAGGTTACTTTTTGTTGAGTAACTGGAGATTCATAAATAATGGCTTGTTGTTCTCCAAAACCATCTTCAACATGTTTGTCAACTGCTAAATAGCACATATTCAATTTTCCATCGGCAAACCAGCGATCAAAACCATTTTCATCTTTTGATAAAATAGTCGTTGGGTCTTTATACCATTTTAAGTTGCTTGCCTGTTTTTTCCAGAATTTTTCAGGATTTTCAATACTGCTGTTGTAATGTTTTTGATAACTCATACTATTAATTTTTGATTGTGTACTTAGTTGCTTGTTTTCTAATTGCAATAAGCATTTATTTTTTAGTTAATAATGTTTTTACTTCTTTTACTAGTTTTTTTGTTGAAAAAGGTTTAGACAGGTATTTATCTGCCCCTAATTGTAATCCTAATTCAACATCTGATATTTTATTTTTGGCTGAAAGAAAAATTACTTTTATTTCTTTTAGTTTTTCATTGGATTTTAAATAATTTAGTACCTGATAACCATCTACATTAGGCATCATAATATCTAACAAAATAATATCTGGTATAGTAGTTTCAGCTATTTCAATTGCCTCTTCACCATCACGTGCAATAAAAACTTCAAAATTTTCTTTTTTAAAAATGTACTCTAATGACATTACTATGTTGGGTTCGTCATCTACTATTAATATTTTTCTCATGTTAATTAGAATTTAAGGGTAATGTAAATGTTAATCTTGCTCCGTTAGGCTTGATATTTTCTGCCCAAATTTTACCATTATGACTTTCAATAATTTGTTTACTAATAGCCAACCCCAATCCCGTACCCTCAGGTTTAACCACAGTTTGATTTTTTGATTGGTAAAATTTATTAAATATCAAATCCAACTCATCTTGAGGTATTCCCTTTCCATTATCTTCAACAGAAATTTCAATTTTATTTTCATTTATGTATGTAAAAATTGCTACGGCTCCATTTTCTTCATTTGAGAACTTGATAGCATTGGATAAGAGGTTTAATATAACTTGTTGTATTCGATCTTCATCATATAATAATGTTGTATTTTTTACCCCTTCTTCATTAATTTTTACTCCTTTTTTAAATGCTAATTGTTGAACAGCATCAATTGATTTTTGGATGGTTGTTTCAATTGAATTTTTATTTAAGTTTAATTTTTGTTTTCCAGTTGCCAACTTTTCTAAATCTAAAATATTATTAATCAACCTACTTACACGATCACTTTCACTTACTATACTTGTTAAAAATTTATTTTTAGTAGTAGTATCAATTTCTTCATCGTCTAACAAAATTTCAGAAAGTGCTCTAATTGAAGTTATTGGAGTTTTTAATTCGTGTGCTACTGTATCTAAAAATTCGTCTTTTTGTTTGTCTCTTTCTTTAAGTTCTTTATTAGATGCTTTCGCTTTTTGAGTTTCATCTAAAATATTTAAAACTTCTGGCAAACTAATTTCTTCTTCTTTTACTACTGATGAAATTAAAATTCTTGAAGAAGCACTTCCAATACTTCCTGTCAATAATTTTTCAGAAAAATTTACCAACCTAGCATCTGCATATTGAATATTTTTATTCAAATTATGCTTCATATAAAATAAATTTAATGCTCTTTCGGTTCTTTTATCACCTAAAAAACGAGTTAACACCTTCTTAATATCTTTAACATACGCTTCTCCTTTCCATACATACGCATCTTCATGCATTGAAGCATATTTATTACTATCAACAAACATTTCAGCAAAATTTCGTTCTCTATAACTTCCTTTTATTGCAACTGAAATAGCTGCATAAATTAAAAAGTTAAAAAATAGACTCCAAAAAAAAGCATGAGGTACAGGATCAAAAATTTGCAATCCAAAAAGCTGATACGGTTTTAATATGTTACTACCAAATAAACCTTCATTAATTAATGATGTTGAAATTAATTGAGAGTCTATTGTAAATGGAATTACTAAAGTGTAAATAGTAATTATAACACCTGCAATAATTCCATAAATGGCTCCTTTTGAAGAACCTCTTCGCCAAAATAAACCTCCAAAAAATGAGGGTGCCAACTGTGCTATTAACACAAATGAGATTAAGCCAATAGAAACCAGAGACCTATCTAACGTAAAAAATTTATAAAAAAAGTACGCAACAATAATTAATGAAAAAATAGCTAAACGTCTAATTGTTTTAATAGATTCCGTATTCTCTTCCGATTCACCTTCACTATATTTTCTTAAAAAACCATAAGGAATTATCAAGTTATTACTTAACATAGTTGAAAGTGCCAATGTTGAAACTACTACCATTGATATTGCCGCAGAAAAACCTCCTAAAAAAACTAATAAGGCTAAAAATTCGTGATTATTATTTAAGGGCAGTAATAAACTAAATAAATCTGCATCTACTTGTTGGTTCTCAAAAACTACTTTTCCTCCCCAAGCAATAAATACTACAAAAACATTAAATAATAATAAGTACAAGGGAAACAGCCAAGTTACTTTTTTTAAATATTTTTCGCGTTCATTTTCAACTACTGTAACCTGAAATTGTCTTGGTAATAACATAATGGCTATCATTGATAAAATGCTTAACAAAAACCAATTAAACCCACCTTCAACACCATTTATTGTTTGCTGAATTTCAAAATTTGGCAATTTTGAAACCTTACTATAAATATCTGTTGGACCATTAAATAAATAAAAAGTAACATACAAACCTATTATTAAAAAGAACACCAATTTTATAATAGATTCTAAAGCTACAGCAGTAATAATTCCTTTATGTCGTTCCGTTGCATCGGTATGTTGTGTACCAAAAAATGCTGCAAAAATGGCCAACAAAATGGCTATATAGAAAGTGGTATCATTAATAATAGAGTTTCCTATAATATGGTGCTTAGTTATTACATTAAATGTTTCAGAAATAGCCTTTAATTGTAAAGAAATATAAGGTACGATAGCTAAAACGCACACAAAAGTGATTAACGCTCCTAAAAAGCGATTATTTCCATAACGCAAAGAAACAAAATCAGCTATTGAAGATATTTTATTGATTTTTGAAATCCTAATAACCTTTCTCATTAAAATAATCCAAACAGGAATAATAATAACAGGTCCTAAGTAAATTGTTAAAAAAGTTAATCCCGAAGTTGCAGCCAATCCTACACTTCCAAAGTAGGTCCAGGCTGTACAATAAACAGCTAAAGAAAGCGTGTAAATATAAGGATTGTTTACCCATTTGCTTTTTGAGTTTTTTTCAGCCCAAAATGCTACATAAAATATGACAGCTAAATAAACAACAATAATTAAAATAACTAAAAGACTACTCATAATACTTTTTTAAAATACTATAGGAAATTATAATACTTATAATCCATACCATAAAAATGTAAAAGTAAATTAGTGGAAACCCTAATATGGTAGCTCCACTATTAAATATTAAAAGTATAGGTATGTTAAATAAACATACTAACAATACCGTTAAAACAATTAATTTTTGTTGGTGTCTTTTTTTCAATTGATTAAAAAATTAGCTTTAAATATAACAAAAACAGCACTATTAAAAATAATAATGCTGTTTTAACTAACTATTTATTAGTGAGAACTAGCTTCTCCTGCTCCAGATGGAATTCTAATATCCTCAACAATGTCTTGTACATTTTGTGGTGGAGCTACTGTAATTCTTGAAACGACAATAGATACAATGAAGTTTACAATCATTGCCACTGTTCCAAAACCTTCTGGTGAAATTCCAAACCACCAGCTTTCTTTCAACCCAGCAACCGCTTCTTTTCCTCCATCAAAAATTCCAAATTTAAACTTTAGCATATAAAATAACATTAGCGCTAACCCAACAATCATCCCTGTTATTGCTCCTTCTTTATTCATACGTTTATCAAAAATACCTAACAAAATTGCTGGAAAAAATGATGCTGCAGCTAAACCAAATGCCAAAGCTACAACGGCGGCCACAAAACCAGGTGGATTAATACCAAAATAACCTGCTATACAAACTGCTATAAAGGCACTAAAACGAGCTGCTACTAACTCTCCTTTTTCAGAGATGTCTGGCTTGATAATTTTCTTAAATAAATCATGAGAGATTGACGAAGCAATTACCAATAATAAACCCGCGGCTGTTGATAATGCAGCAGCCAATCCTCCTGCTCCAACTAATGCTACTACCCAGTTAGGTAATTTTGCTATTTCTGGATTTGCCAACACCATAATATCTCTATCAATCACCAATTCATTTACTTCATTGTCTGCGACATATTGAACCACTCCATCTCCATTTTTATCATCAAACTTAAGTAAGCCTGTCTTTTCCCAATTTCCAAACCATTCTGGTAATTCTTCATATTTAGTATTACTTACTGTTTCAATTAAATTGGTTCTTGCAAAAACTGCTACTGCAGGTACTGTTGTATAAAGTATCGCAATAAATAATAATGCCCAACCAGCTGAAACTCTTGCATCTTTTACCTTAGGTACCGTAAAAAAACGCACAATTACGTGTGGTAATCCTGCTGTACCTACCATTAAAGCTACTGTAATTGCAAAAACATCTATCATACTTTTGCTTCCAGAAGTATATTCATTAAAGCCTAACTCTCGCTGTAAACCATCTAACTTATCTAGTAAATAAATTCCATCTTCACCTGAACCTCCAAACCCTAATTGTGGAATTGGATTTCCTGTCATTTGAAAAGAAATAAAAATTGCGGGTACCATAAATGCAAATATTAGTACACAATATTGAGCAACTTGGGTATAAGTAATTCCTTTCATTCCACCCAAAACTGCATAAAAAAGTACAATTGCCATACCTATATAAACTCCTGTGTTGATATCTACTTCTAAATAACGAGAAAAAACAATACCTACACCTCTCATTTGTCCTGCTACGTATGTAAACGAAACTATTAAAGCTGCTATAACAGCTACAATACGTGCTGTATTTGAGTAATATCTGTCACCTATAAAATCTGGTACCGTAAATTTTCCAAATTTTCTTAAATAAGGTGCTAATAAAAGTGCTAATAACACATAACCTCCTGTCCATCCCATAAGATAAACTGATCCGTCATATCCTGTAAATGAAACGATTCCTGCTAGCGATATAAATGATGCTGCTGACATCCAGTCTGCAGCTGTAGCCATACCATTCATTATTGGTGGAACTCCTCCGCCTGCTACATAAAATTCTTTTGAAGACCCTGCTCTTGCCCAAATTGCAATTCCAATATAAATTGCAAAAGTGATTCCAACAAGTATCCAAGTCCAAGTTAATATTCCCATGATTTAATTTTTTATACGATTAATTATTCATCAACTCCATATTTTTTATCTAGTTTATTCATCAATTTTACATAGACGAATATTAAGATAACAAACACGTACATTGAACCTTGTTGCGCAAACCAAAAACCAAGTTTAAATCCTCCCAGTTTAATGGTATTTAACTGATCTACTAATAAAATTCCAAACACATAGGAAACTAAAAACCATATACTTAACAAAATTGCTAAATAACCAAGGTTTTCTTTCCAATATGCTTTCATATCTTTTTTTGACATAGTGGTAAGTTTTAAAATTTATATATTGCTGTAGTTAGTAATCTAAAATTATTTACGGCATCAACACCTGTGGTGTTTATATCGCCGTTTCCGTCAATTGATCCGTATTGAGCATTTGTAAATTCTCCTTCAACACCTATTTTTAAATTGCCTGACTTCCATCCAATTCTAGGTGAAATTCTAAATGCACTTTCAACTCCACTGCCTAAAAATCCATTAACGTAATTAATAGCTTCTCCAAATCCATCATTTTTAGTATAACCTCCAAACAATCCCCACTCCATGGTTTCAGAAAAATCACCTTGAAATTCTGTCCATATGGATAATGTGTTATTATTTACATAATCTCCATTTGCCAAACCAAATCCTCCTACTTGTAAAACATCTGTCATATTTTGACCATAAATAACTTCGGCTTTCCAAGTAGCATCTCCCAATTTTGTTCTAAAATACCCTATAAAAGCAGTACTTGTTAAATTATCTTCCCCCAATTGTGGTCTTGAATTTTTCAAATTAAATCCGACACCTCCTAAAGTTTCAGTTGCTTTTCCAAATTGTAATTGAGCGTGTACTTGAGGAATTCCAGATTGACTAACACTTGCTCCTCTAGTTTTAAAATCTCTTTCAGTAAATAAAACTCCAATAAATTTAACGGTTCCTTTAGTTGTAATTCTTAATTGTGGGTTTCTAGAAAAAGGTTGAAAAGGAACTCCTGTATTGAATGAATATACCCCAGGAAAAACTGCAGTTACAAACATAGGATGCCAATATTGCCCCATTAAAATTTCAAGATTCTCATTTGATAGTTTAACAAATGCATGTCTCAGTCTAAATTCTCCCGTTGATCCGTCTGAGTTTCCAAAAAAAGCTGCTTCTATAACTCCTGAGGTTTTCATCCCAAAGAAATCAGGACCTGTGATAGCTCCTTTTAACCTGGACTGAATCGCCAAAATATTAAAATTTGCTTGATTATTAATATCTTCTCCATTAACCATATTTACCGAAGTAGGTAAAATATTAAAGTGACCTTCTCGGGCATTTACAACCTGACGTGTGTCATACATAAAATCTGCCTTTACAAAGCCACTCCAATTTATTCCGATTTTTTTATCAGCATTTCCAGATTGACTATAGCTGAGTGATGCTAATCCCATAAATGCAATTAACAAAATTGAAAATTTGTTTTTCATAAAATAAAGTTGGTTAGTTAATAAATATTTTGTTAAAATGTTCATTTTTAACCATTACAATATGAAAATAATAATGCTTGAAGCTAAATTTAATATAGATTTTTGTAAATTAGTATAGTTATTCTTTAAATCGCTCCCACCGAATTAACATAAACTTGTCTCCTAGCTCAGTAACAATAACACCTGCACCAATTAAATTTTTATTCTCAGAAAAATACTTGGCTAGTTCTTGAGCGTTTAAAATTTTATACGTAGAATGATATTCAAAACTATAAGGTCGTTTGATATTGTACTTTTTTACCCAGTTTATGATACTCACATGTGAAACCCCTAGTATGCGTTCAATTTCACGATAACTTAACCCTTCTAAATATAACTGCAATGCCTTATTTACATAATAGGAATCTATTTGCTTTCCCATTTTATTTACTGTAAAATAATAGTTGCATTTTTTACACTTATACCGTTGTCTTTTTTTTACAACACCGCTTTTAACATACTCATTTGAGCCACAGTTTGGGCAAAAATCTACTTTCATATATATAAATTTTGCATAAATATACCTTTTTAGCATAAAAATTCAAAATAAAACAAGTAATACAATTAAAGTCTTCTATTTTTTCTAACATTTTAAAAATTTGCATGTAATCACAATTACTTTATCAAAAGGTATTTTGTCTATTTTTGTTAACTTAAAAATCATTTTATGATAACTCTTCAAACCGTAATAGAAACCATTAGCTTTAACTGGGAAATAATAACACTCTTCTTTTTGATAGCTATTTTATACTCCTCTGTTGGTTTTGGAGGTGGTTCAAGTTATTTAGCCGTACTAGCATTATCATCATTAGCATTTACACAATTAAGAGCAATTGCTTTGCTATGTAATATAGTGGTGGTTACAGGGAGTACCTATATTTATATACAAAATAAACTTTTCAATTGGAAAAAAATTATCCCTTTAGTACTTGCAAGTATACCTATGGCTTTTATTGGAGGGTACTTAAAAATTAGTCAAACTTTTTTTTTCATTCTTTTAGGTATTACATTATTAGTTGCTGCAATTTTTATGTGGACATCTAAATACATTACCAAAAAAGGAAACCATCTTCATTTTAAAAAATCAATTAGTAAAGATATATCTTATGGCAGTGGTATTGGTTTTATTTCAGGAATGGTAGGTATAGGAGGTGGTATTTTTTTAGCTCCCTTATTACATCTTACAAAGTGGGATACTCCAAAACGCATTGCAGCAACTTCAAGTTTTTTTATTTTAGTGAATTCTATTGCTGGATTATTTGGTCAATATTTAAATCCCAATTTCTCTATAGAACCAATAATTACTATTATTTTAATGTTTACAGTGTTTGTAGGGGGTCAAATTGGATCTAGATTGAGTGTAAAATTAATATCTCCAACACTCCTTAAAAAAGCCACTGCAATTTTAATTGCATTTGTAGCTTTAAGAATTTTATGGAAACATTTGCTGTAAACTATCACTTTACTAATTAAATAAATCATAAAAAAAATCTATATTTTTTCATATTTGATTATTTTCAATACTTTAATTATTTATTTGAGATAATTACAACGTTTTCGTAGTTTTTAAAAATTATATTTAATAATTTATCTATTTTTGTGATAATTCAAAAATTACTTAAACATGATAAAACAAGGACTTTACTTACCAGAATTTGAAAGAGATAACTGTGGCGCAGGATTCATTTGCAATCTTAAAGGTGAAAAGTCTAACGAAATAATTCACGATGCCCTTGAAATTTTAATAAAGCTAGAACATAGAGGAGCTGTAAGTTCTGATGGAAAAACTGGTGACGGAGCAGGTATTTTAATAGACATTCCGCATGATTTTTTTGTAAAAAACACCTCATTTAACCTGCCTAAACCTAGAGAATATGCTGTAGGCATGACTTTTTTACCTCCAAATGAAAATCAACTTAATTATTGTAAACAAATTTTTCAAACTGAAATACAAAAGCAAAACTTATCTATTTTAGGATGGAGAAAAGTTCCTGTAAACAAAGCACATTTAGGATATATGGCCTCAAAAAGTGAGCCATATATTGAGCAAGTTTTTATTGGTAAAAACGATCAAAATTTAACAGAGAAACAATTCAATGCTAAATTATTTGCAGCTAGAAAAATAACTGAACATACTATAGAAAATTCTAAGCTATCCGATAGAAATAAATTCTATTTTCCAAGTCTATCATCAACAACCATTATTTACAAAGGTTTGTTAATACCAGAAGACATTAGAAATTATTATACCGACCTTTCAAACCCAGAATTGGTTACACGCCTAGCTTTAGTTCATCAACGTTTTTCTACCAACACATTTCCTTCATGGGATTTAGCTCAACCGTTTAAATTCATGTGTCATAACGGTGAAATAAACACCCTCCGTGGAAATGTAAACAGAATGAAAGCTCGAGAAGAATTGATGAAAAGCGACATTTTTGGTGAAGATATTAAAAAATTATTTCCGATCATTTTAGAAGGAAAATCAGATTCTGCTTCCATGGATATGGTTGTTGAACTTTTATTAATGACTAATAGAAGTTTGCCTGAGGTAATGATGATGATGGTGCCTGAAGCTTGGGAAAAAGATACTACAATGAGTGATGAAAAGAAAGCTTTTTACGAATACAACTCATGTGTTATGGAACCTTGGGATGGTCCAGCTTCCATTCCTTTTACTGATGGAAACTACATTGGAGCCCTTTTAGATAGAAACGGATTAAGACCATCCAGATACACTGTAACCAAAGATGGAAATGTAATTATGTCTTCAGAAACAGGCGTGTTAGACATCAAACCTGAAAATGTGGTTAAACATGGCCGTTTAGAACCTGGAAAAATGTTTTTAGTTGACATGAATGCAGGTCGGATTATTAATGATGATGAAATTAAACAAAAAATAGTTTCAGAAAAACCTTATAGAGATTGGCTAAATAAAAATTTATTACCTCTGGCTAATGTTCCATATACAGGCAATAAAACTCCTCAAGAGAAAACAAATTTACTAGCTCGTCAAAAAATATTTGGGTACACCATAGAAGAAATTAACAAAATAATTACTCCAATGGCCATTCAAGGAAAAGAAGCTATTGGATCTATGGGAAACGACACTCCTTTAGCTGTTTTATCGGATCAACCACAATTACTTTACAGTTATTTTAAACAATTATTCGCTCAAGTTACCAACCCTCCTTTAGACGGAATTAGAGAAGAAATTGTTACAGATTTTAGTTTGGCTATTGGTGGTGATAAAAATATTTTTAAAGTCACCGATGAACACTGTAAAAAATTAAAAATTGAAAACCCTGTCATTTCAAATGAAGATATAGATAAATTAAAAAATATAGATCATCCTGATTTTAAAGCAATTTCTATACCTGTTTTGTATGATATTACCAAAGGATTAAACGGTATTGAAGCAGCACTTAAAAATATTGTTAAGCAAACATATCAAGCTGTGACAGATGGTTGTAATATAGTTATCTTGTCAGACAGAGGTGTAGATAAAAATAACGCTCCTATTCCTATGCTATTGGCTTGTTCTTATGTTAACAATCAATTAAATAAATTGGGTAAACGCTCTAGTTTTGGTATTGTTATTGAATCTGCTGAACCACGAGAACCTCATCATTTTGCCACCTTATTTGGTTATGGTGCTAGCGCCATAAACCCTTATATGATTAACGAGATTATTCGTCAACAAATTCAAGAAAATATTATCACCAATTTAAGTGAAGAAAAAGCCATTGAAAACTACAACAAAGCTATAGCAAAAGGAGTTTTAAAAATTATGAATAAAATTGGTATTTCAACTTTACATTCATACAGAGCTTCACAAATTTTTGAAATTTTAGGCCTTAACAGCCAATTTACTAATGAATATTTTCCAAATACACCCTCTCGTATTGAAGGAATTGGGCTATATGAAATTGAAAAAGAAATTTATTTACATCACAGAAATGCTTTCCCTAAAACAGCTATTTCTGGAAGTCAAAGCTTAAACATAGGAGGTGATTATCGCTGGAGAAGAAATGCAGAACGCCATATGTTCAATCCAACAACTGTTGCTAAATTACAACAAGCCGTTAGAACCAATAACTACAAAAGTTACGAAGCATATTCCACCGCCGTAAATGAACAAAGTAAAGAATTAATGACCCTTCGTGGGATGTTTGAATTTAACAACTACGACCCAATTCCTTTAGAGGAAGTTGAACCTTGGACAGAAATTGTCAAACGGTTTAAAACCGGAGCCATGTCATACGGTTCTATCAGTCAAGAAGCTCATGAAAATTTAGCTATTGCTATGAATAGAATTGGTGGTAAAAGTAATTCAGGTGAAGGTGGCGAAAACAAAAATCGTTTTAGGAAAGATCTAAATGGAGACAGCAAAAATAGTGCAATTAAACAAGTTGCTTCGGGAAGATTTGGAGTATCTACTAACTATTTAACCAATGCTCAAGAAATTCAAATTAAAATGGCTCAAGGAGCTAAACCTGGAGAAGGAGGTCAGCTACCTGGAGAAAAAGTATTACCTTGGATTGCAGAATGTAGAAACTCTACGCCTTATGTTGGTTTAATTTCACCTCCTCCACACCACGACATTTATTCCATTGAGGATTTAGCACAACTTATTTATGATTTAAAAAATGCCAATAGAGATGCTAGAATCAATGTAAAACTTGTTTCAAAAGTTGGAGTTGGCACCATTGCCGCTGGAGTAGCAAAAGCCAAAGCTGATGTTATATTAGTTTCAGGCTACGACGGAGGCACAGGAGCTTCACCTTTAACCTCTTTAAAACATTGTGGACTTCCTTGGGAGTTAGGAATTTCCGAAGCTCAACAGACATTGGTTTTAAACGGACTTAGGAATAGAGTTATATTAGAATGTGACGGCCAATTAAAAACAGGTAGAGATGTTGCTATTGCGGCATTACTTGGTGCTGAAGAATTTGGTTTTGCGACTGCTCCATTAGTAGCTTCGGGTTGTATTATGATGCGTGCTTGTCATTTAAATACTTGCCCTGTTGGGATAGCCACACAAGATCCCGAACTTCGAAAAAATTTCAAAGGAACCCCAGAGCATGTAATTAACTTTATGTACTTTATTGCTAAAGAGTTAAGAGAAATTATGGCGCAATTGGGCTTTAGAACCTTAAATGAAATGATTGGTCAATCTCAAAAAATTGACATCAACAAAGCCATAGAGCACTACAAAGCAAAAGGATTAGATTTAAGCTCTATTTTGCACAAGCCAACAACAACAAAACCTCTTTATAATACAGAAACTCAAGATCATGGCTTAGACAATGTATTAGATTTTGATATTATTAGATCTGCACATCCTGCTATATATAGAAAAGAAAAAATGCAATTAGATTTTTCTATTAAAAATACTGACAGAACTGTTGGTGCAATTTTAAGTAATGAATTATCCAAAATTTATGGTGAAAATGGCCTTCCAGAAGACACTTTAAAACTAAACTTTAAAGGTTCTGCAGGACAAAGTTTTGGAGCATTTGCAACCAAAGGGCTCACCTTAACTGTCAATGGAAATACAAATGATTATTTAGGTAAAGGCTTGTCTGGAGCCAAATTAATTATAAAAACTCCTGAAGAAGCTACATTTGCTTCTGAAGAAAACATTATTGTTGGAAATGTATCCTTGTATGGAGCTATTAATGGAGAAGCTTATATTAATGGTATTGCCGGTGAACGCTTTTGTGTTAGAAATTCTGGTGCAACTGCTGTAGTTGAAGGCGTTGGAGATCACGGGTGTGAATATATGACAGGTGGAAAAGTGGTGGTTTTAGGTGCTACAGGTAGAAATTTTGCCGCTGGTATGAGCGGAGGAATTGCTTATGTATATGATAAAGACCATAAGTTTAAAAACGAATTATGTAATATGGAAATGGTTGAATTAGAGTCAATCTTAAACGAAGATGAAAAAGAATTACATCAATTCATTAAAAATCACTTTAAATATACTCAAAGTGAATTGGCTTATAGAATTTTAAATGATTGGGATGAACATCTAAAGCATTTTGTAAAAGTAATGCCTACAGATTATAAAAAGGCTCTAATTAGATTAGAAAATGAAAAAAATATTAATGCAGAAACAACAATTTAATTATGGGAAAAGTTACTGGATTTAAAGAATTTGAAAGAAAAAATGAATCGTTAGTTGCTGTTAAAGAAAGAATTCAAAATTATAAGGAATTTACCATACCTTTAAAAACTAATGACATTGAAAAACAAGGATCACGCTGTATGGACTGTGGTATTCCTTTTTGCCATAGTGCTTGTCCTTTAGGAAATTTAATTCCTGATTTTAATGATATGGTTCATAAAGGGGAATGGAAAAAAGCATTGGAAATATTACATGCAACAAATAATTTCCCAGAATTTACAGGGAGACTTTGTCCAGCGCCTTGCGAACAAGCTTGTGTACTAGGAATTATAAAACCTTCAATTACTATTGAAAATTTAGAAAAAAGTATTGTTGAAAAAGGTTTTTCTGAAGGTTGGATCACCGCTAAAAAACCAACTGCAAGTACTGGAAAAAGAATTGCCATAGTTGGATCTGGTCCAGCTGGATTAGCCGCAGCACAACAACTCAACAGAGCAGGTCATAACGTAACTGTATTTGAAAGAGATCAGGCAATAGGTGGCCTACTCCGTTATGGCATTCCTAACTTTAAATTAGAAAAAGAAATTATCGATCGAAGAATTACTATTCTAAAAAAAGAAGGTATCACTTTTAAAACTAATATAAATGTTGGCGTAAACTACTCTGTAAAAGAGCTGAATAATTTTGATGCTATAGTTTTATGTGGTGGTGCAACTCAACGCAGGTCACTCCAAATTAAAGGAAGCGATGCTAAAGGGGTTGTACAAGCAATGGATTTTTTAACCCAACAAACTAAAGTACTTTTTGGTGAAGAAACTAAAGATCAAATTGTTGCAACCGACAAAAATGTTATTGTAATTGGTGGTGGAGATACAGGTTCAGATTGTATAGGAACTTCTAATAGGCAAGGCGCAAAATCTGTTACAAACTTTGAAATTATGCCAAAACCACCTGCTGACAGAAGCGAAACTACACCTTGGCCATATTGGCCGTTAAAACTTAAAACTTCAACTTCTCATCAAGAAGGCTGTGATAGAAATTGGTTAATTTCAACTAAAGAATTTGTCACTGATAAAAACGGTAACTTAACTGCTTTAAAAACTGTACAGGTTGAATGGATACACAAATCTGGGGAAAAACCAATATTAAAAGAACTACCCAATACTGAAAAAATTTGGCCTTGCGATTTAGTTTTATTAGCTCTAGGTTTTACTGGTCCAGAAAAAACTTTAAGCGAACAGCTTGGTATTGAAACAGACTTTAGAACAAATTATAAAGCTTCTACAAAAACATATCAAACTAATGTTCCACACATTTTTACCGCCGGAGATATGAGAAGAGGACAATCGCTTATTGTTTGGGCTATTTCTGAAGGGAGGGAAGCTGCAAGAAACGTAGATGAATATTTAATGGGGTATAGCAACTTGCCAACCAAAGGTAAAGGTGATTTACCAGGAGTATAATAAATGTGGAAATAAAAAAGGGTATTTTTATATTTATTCAAAACCCATCTTTGTTACATATAAGGTGGGTTTTATTATATAATTAACTCCTTAATTTTACTTCAAAATCATTAACTATTTCTTTTCGATTAAATTTAACGTAATAATTTAGTTAAACTCGAAAAAGCTTCTTATTTAAAATCATTATAAATTGCTACTTAAGTCACATCAAAAAAGCTTCTTAGCTGACAATAATCATCCTTTTTAACAACCATCAATTATAAATTAGTGGTTCCATTAATACTTAATGTGATTCAAAAATTAAAAACAAAAATGATGAAAAAAATGGTATTTATTTTTACAGTTATTACTAGTTTAATTTCTTGTAAAACAGAAACAAAAAAAACTGAAAACGCTCCAGAAGCTAGTCAAGAAAAAGTAATAGAAACTCCATCCATAGCTTTAGGTGAATTTGATATAAAAGCTGGTGATTTTGTTGGTAAAGAGGTTAAAATTCAAGGAATAGTTGACCATGTTTGCAAACATAGTGGGAAAAAATTATTGGTTGTCACTGATGAAGGTGATGTACATGTAACTTCAGATGTAAGATTTGAAGATACACTTAAAGGAAATGAAATTTCTTTAGTTGGAGTGGTTTTAGAAAATAAAATTGATGAAGCATATTGTTTAAAAATGGAAGAAGACAATATTAAAAGTCATTCTGAAGGAGCTTCTAATGAAGAACAATTTGAAAATAAAAAGAAACATATTCAACAATATAGAGATAAAATGAAAACTGAAGGTATCGATTATATTTCAGAGTTTTCGTTACAATACGTATCACACACTATAGTTGATTAATTTTAATTTCATATATGAAAAAGTTACGAAAATGGAGTAGAATTCTTCATAGAGATATTGGGTACTTTTTTATAGGAACTACGATACTTTATGGAATTTCGGGAATAGCTTTAAATCATCTTAGTGACTGGAATCCAAATTATTCAGTAGAAATAAAAAACTTCACTACAACTTTAAATCTAGAAAATTCTCCATCAGTAAAAACAACTATTTTAACGCTTTTAGATAATATTGACAACCGTGATAACTACAAAAAGCATTATTATCCTGATAAAAATAAACTTAAGATATTTATAAAAGGAGGCTCTTCAATTATAGTTAATGTTAATAGCGGAAAAGGGTATGCAGAATATTTAAAGAGAAGACCTTTATTTTATGAAGCAAATTTTTTACACTACAATCCAAATAGAATTTGGACTTGGTTTTCAGACATTTTTGCTGCAGCATTAATTTTATTTGCCATAACCTCATTATTTATGGTAAAAGGTAAAAAAGGAATAACAGGAAGAGGTGGTATTTACACTGCTTTGGGCATATTACTACCTATTTTATTTTTGATTTTTTACCTCTAAAAACAAAAGGCTGAAAATAAATTTTCAGCCTTTTGTTTATTTTATTTATTTAACAATGTAAAATCTGCTAACACCAAAGCAGCCATAGCTTCAACTATTGGAACAGCTCTTGGAACCACACAAGGATCGTGGCGTCCTTTACCATGCATTTCAACCATATTTCCATCTTTATCAATGGTTTGTTGAGCTTGCATAATAGTTGCTACGGGTTTAAATGCTACTCTAAAATAAATATCCATTCCATTACTAATTCCTCCTTGAATTCCTCCTGAAAGATTAGATTTGGTAGAACCATCTGCATTAAACATATCATTATGCTCACTACCTCGCATTTTTGCTCCGCAAAATCCACTTCCATATTCAAATCCTTTCACTGCATTTATTGAAAGCATGGCTTTTCCTAACTGCGCATGTAACTTATCAAAAATTGGCTCTCCTAAACCTACAGGAACATTTTGAATAACACAGGTAACTGTACCTCCAATGGTATCACCTTGTTTTCTAATTTTATCTATTTTTAAAATCATTTGTTCAGCAATAGCATCATCTGGACAACGAACAATATTATCTTCAATTTTGCTAAAATCTAAGTCTTGATAGGGTTTTTCTAAAAATAAATCTCCAACAGAAGATGTATACGCATGTATTTTAATTGAAGGAATTACTTGTTTTGCTACTGCTCCACCAACAACCCAATTGGCAGTTTCTCTTGCTGAAGTTCTTCCACCTCCTCTATAATCTCTATGTCCATATTTTTTGGTATACGTATAATCGGCATGAGAAGGTCTAAACGAATCTTTTATATGAAAATAATCGTTAGATCTTTGATGAACATTTTTAATTATAAAACCAATAGAAGCGCCCGTAGTTTTTCCTTCAAAAATACCTGATAAAAACTGGACTTCGTCTGGTTCTTTTCGTTGTGTTACAATTTTAGATTGACCTGGTTTTCTTCTATTTAACTCATTTTGAACAGCTTCAATATCGATTTCAATTCCAGAAGGACAACCATCAATGACCCCTCCAATTGCTTCTCCGTGAGATTCTCCAAAAGTAGTTATTGTAAATATATTTCCGAATGAATTAGACATAGTAATAATTTAAGAGACAAATGTAAAAAAAGTATTTAATTGTAGGTTTAATTATCGATTGAAATAAATTTAAAAAAACCATAGTTTTATTGCCATTAACACAACCATTACTATTAAAAATTTCTTTATTAAACCATCGCCTTTATTAACAGACCATCTACTAGCTAACCAACCTCCTGATGCATTTCCTAGAGCCAAAATTAAACCAATTTTCCAGTTAATTACATCATTATAAGCAAAAACTATAACCGCTGATATTGTATAAATTAACACAACAGTTACTTTAATAGCATTACTTTTTACCAATGAAATATTATTTAGTGAAGATAAAATGAGTAACATTATAAAACCTACTCCTGCCTGGATAAACCCTCCATAAACTCCAACAAAAAAGAAAAGGATGGTACTTATCCATAAATGTTTTCCTGATGTTCTTTCAATTAAATTAAACTGCTTTGAGTTTGGCTTAAAAACCATTAACCCCACAACTAACACCATAATAATTGCCAATATTTTATTAAAGATATCTCCTTTGATATCTACAGCAATTTGTGCTCCTAAAATTGAACCCAAAAGCGCAGAAACACCTAAATAAATACTAAAAGGAAACGTAACAATTCCTTTACTTTTGAAACCAGCTGTTGTAAAAATGTTTTGAAATAAAATGGCTATTCTATTGGTTGCATTAGCAATATTTGGAGGCAAACCCAAAAAAATTAGTATCGGTAATGTTAAAAGTGACCCACCACCTGCTAAAGTATTTATAGCTCCTGCTACAAATCCAACAAACACTAAACCAGCAACTTCAACAAATGAGCTCATCCATTAATTTTAAAAGAAACAAAAGTACAAGAAAATTTATTAGAAAAATTCATAAAAAAAAGTAAAAAAAGTTTGAGCAAAACAAAAAAGGGTTTTATATTTGCCCTCGCTAAGGGAGAAATGGCAGAGTGGTCGAATGCGGCAGTCTTGAAAACTGTTGAGGGTCACACCTCCGGGGGTTCGAATCCCTCTTTCTCCGCAAAAGGAAAACCTTAACAATTGCTTATCAATTTGTTAGGGTTTTTTACTTTTAAATTTAGTCCATATTTAGTCCAAAATAAAAATTTAACACATTTTTATACTCAAAAACCTTTAGAAGAATTTGGTGAATAAAATCAAATTCTACAGACCATTTTTTATGGTTTATATTTAATGACGCAATTCATAACTATTTAGATCATAATAATATTCATTAAAGATATGAAAAACATTAACTATAACCCACCAAACCCAATGGGCTATTGAATTTATAAAATTACTTGGAAATATTCCCAACTACCACAAAAAAGATTTATATTTTTATGTTTTTAAATTTATGCTAAATAAGATAATACGAAATAAAACAGTTCAATGGTTACAATCACCTGATTGTAGTGTAAATGAACTTATTACATATATTAAAAACAAAGGTCAGTTAAGAGATACTCAAATTGAGGCAATAGAAACTTTTTTGTTTTTGAAAATTCAAGGTCAAAACAAACCTCTTTGGCAGCTATTTGCAGAAGGTTTTTTTACAAATGGTACTGATTTGTCAAAATTAGATATTAACCAAAATGCAAGAGAATTTCTTGAAAACAACAAAGAGGCGTTTTCTTTATTTGATTTTGCAAGACAAAAAGTAAAAGGCAAAAAGCAACTACCTAACCTTGAACAGGAAATCATAAAATCACCAGAAGAGTTAGATTATCAAGAAATAATTAAAAAGTTATTTTACAATGTAAACTATTCTGACTATCTAATGAGTTTACCAATGGGTTCTGGTAAAACTTACTTAATGGCTGCATTTATCTATTTAGATTTATATTTTGCTTCAAATGAACCTGAAAATAAAAATTTTGCTCATAACTTTTTGGTTTTAATTCCTTCTGGCTTAAAAACATCAATTGGACCAAGTTTAAGAACTATTGAAGATTTTGACCCATCTTGGGTTATTCCAGAACCAGCAGCAACTAATCTAAAAAAACAACTAAAGTTTGATGTATTAGATGAAGCCAAGTCTGCTAAAAAAAGCAATAAAGCTCGAAATCCAAATGCTCAAAAAGTAAACGAAATACTTCCAGATCCTTTTGGGCAAGTTTTCATTGTAAATGCAGAAAAGGTAATCTTAAACAGAGTTGATACAACAGGTCAAACAAACTTATTTGAAGATGATGAGGACAAAAAGGCTAACGAATTAAGAGCGCTAATAGGTAAAATACCAAACTTATCTATTTTGATTGATGAAGTGCATCACGCAGCAAAATCAGACATTAAATTAAGACAAGTAGTTAATAGATGGAATGATAGAGGTAGTATAACCACTGTACTCGGTTTTTCAGGTACGCCTTATTTATCAACAGCAGAAAAAATTCAGCTTACAGAAGATGATACTTTAAGAATTTCAGAAATCACAAATACAGTCTATTATTATCCGCTTACAAATGCAATAGAAGATTTTTTAAAAAATCCAACAGTTAAAATAGCCGATAATCTTACTCATTTACAAATAATAAAAGAAGGTATTAACGACTTTAATGAAACGTATGGAGATTTAACTTACGCTAATGGTACTATTCCAAAAGTTGCTATTTATTGCAGTAATATTGAAATGTTAGAAGAAGAAGTTTATCCATTTCTTCAAAGTGATTTAAAAATCCATCCTGACGAAATATTAAGATTTCACGGTGGTAATAAAACGTACAGTTTGCCAAAGGAAAATGAATTACAATTTAAATCATTAGACACAGCAATTTCAAAAAAGAAATACATTCTGTTAGTAGCAATTGGTAAAGAAGGTTGGGATTGTAAGAGTTTAACTTCTGTAATACTACCACAAAAAAGTAAGAGCGCTTCCAAAAATGCTATCATTCAAACAACGTGTAGATGTTTAAGACAAGTTACAAAAGGTAATGATGAATCAGCTTTAATTTGGTTAAATAGAGAAAATGCAACAATACTTAATAAAGCATTAGAAAAAGAACAAAACACGTCTATTGAAGAACTCAACAATTTAGACAAAAATAAAGGTGCTGATTTAATTGAACGTCATTCAAGAATGGAATTTCTTAAACTTCCAAAAATTGACTATTACCAGCTAAAAGTAAAATATCAATCTATTGAGGAAGAAGATAAGCCAAACACCAAAATTAAATTAGAAGAGCTACTAAAAAACATAAAAGATTACAAAGCTAACTATGCAATAACTACTAAAGGATTAGACTTTTTAGACGAAGGTGAATTATCTTTTTTAAACAGTTCTGGTATCAAGTTGGCTAACTACAATCATTGGATTGCTAATATTTCAAAAGATAGTTTCAGTACAATCTCTACAAAAGAATTGCATCAATTTGATGAACAATTAAAACCTATTTTTAAAGCAATTACTATAAACAACGAAGGAAATCTATTTTTTAATGAACAATTTGATACTTATAAAATTGAATCTAAAATTAGAGTAGCATTCAGCATTAAAAGAGAATTAACAACCGAAGAAGAAATAATTCCTAAAGAAGCCAACTTACTTATTGTCGACAAATTAAAATCTATTGCAAAGCATAAAAACTTATATCCTAATGAAGAGGTAACAAAACAAATTTTGCAATTTGACAGTAACCCACTTTCAACAGAAGATTTTAATAAACAAAAGCAAGAGCGTATTTTAAAATTAACAGAACAGGGTAAGTTTGATGAAATTGCAAAAGTTGCAGCAGAAACCATAAATCCATTAATTGAACAAAAAGACAAATCATTTCATCTGTTGCCTTACAATTTCGATAGTGGTTTTGAAAGTCAATTTTTAAATGAAATTCTTAAGTTAAAAGACTTTAAAGAAAATAATTTAGAAATCTATTTTAATGGAGAACGTGGTATTACAGAGTTTGTAATTAACTGTTTTGCTAAAAAAGGAAAACGATGGAATAAAGTAGGTAAATACACAACCGACTTTTTAATCATTAAACGCAATACTAAAGATGCTATACACAAAGCATTAATTATTGAAACCAAAGGAGAAGGCTACGCTAATGATAAAGATTTTATTAAGAAAAAGAACTTTATAGAAACGGACTTCTTAAAACATAACGAAGACAAATTTGGGTACAAAAAATTCGACTTTCTCTATTTAGAAGATAGCAATAAACTATTAGACAATATTGCAGAAGTAAATCAACGTATCAATCAATTTTTCAAAAACTAATTACAATTATGCCAATTAAATATATACCATACACACCAAATACCATAGAAGGTCAAGCCGTATTAGACAATATTACACGCACAAAACGTGTATTACGTTATCGTGAAAACAATGAAGTGTATAACCGTTTAGAACGTGGTATGCCCTACTACGAAGTAGAAACAGTGGAACAAGTTGGTGAACCTTCTGATAATTTAATTATGCGTGGTGAGTGTATTTCTAACTGTGCCTATTTAAAAGAGCAAGGAATAAAAGTTGATTTAGTGTATATAGACCCACCTTTTGCCAGTGGTGCAGATTATGCTAAAAAAGTGTATATCCGTAGAAATCCAAAGTTAGCAGCAAAAATAAAGGAAGCTGAAAAAACAATGGAAATGGAGGAACTACGCACTTTTGAAGAAAAAATGTATGGCGACATCTGGCAAAAAGAAGATTATCTTAATTGGATGTATGAGAACTTACAAGCTATAAAAAGTATAATGAGTGATACAGCTTGTATCTATGTTCACCTTGACTGGAATATTGGGCATTATGTTAAAATCCTACTTGATGAAGTTTTCGGACAGGATAAGTTCTTAAACGAAATTATTTGGAGTTATGACAAATGGTCAGCGAAAAGTAACACATTGCAAAAGAATCACGATGTCATATATTTCTATTCAAAGAATGAAGAATACTTATTTAATGAAGTAAAAGAAATAACTAAAAATTTAGAAAAAAAATATAAAAATGGATACTCTCTTGGCGGCGGTTATGGCAGTGATGGTTTAGTAGTTTATGATGAAACCTTACCAAAAGTAAAGGAGTTGATTAAATCTGGAAAATATAAAGTCGTATATGCTAAAATGGAAGGCAAACCAATAAGCGATGTATGGCGGATACCTTTTATAAATCCTGTATCAAATGAAAGGGTTGACTACGCTACTCAAAAACCAGAAGCTCTTTTAAAAAGAATAATTAAAACAAGCAGCAATGAAGGAATGGTAGTAGCAGATTTCTTTGGTGGCAGCGGTGTAACTGCAAAAGTAGCTAATGAGTTAGGTAGAAAGTTTATTCATTGTGATGTCGGCATTAATAGTATACAAACTGTAAGGGACCGTTTGGTATCAGAAAAAGCAAACTTTACTATAAAAGAAGTTAAAGATGGTGTAAACCTGTTTAGAAATCCCCAACAAACAATGGATAAGTTAGCAACCCTTATTACAGGTTTGCAAACAAAAGTAGAAGGTGTTTCTAATTTCTGGTTAGGTGCTATAAACGATAGTAAATTAGGTACGGTTCCTGTTTATGTTCCAGACTTAATAGATAGTCAACAAAAGTTATTAGATATACCAACCATTAACCGCATTATCAATCAAGAAATACAAAATCTCTCTATTACTACTAAAAAAGTAATTGTGTACTACATTGATATTGATGATGAAAAAGAATTGAAAAAATTCATCAAAGAAAATAATGCAACTACAACAGATGTTGAGTTAAGAGATTTAAAAAATCTATTACACGAAACAGTTGTGAATGATGAATTAGAATTTTCAATTACTGAAGGTAAGGGAGAATATACTGTATCAATCGATAAATTTACGAGTGACAGGTTACAGCAGAAAATAAATGAGTTCAATGAAAAAGGAAACTTGCAAGCCATAAATAAAGGTAAGAAATTCGACCCAATTAATATTAGCGAAGAAGGATTAGAACTAATTGAATTAATCTCATTAGACTGTAAAAATTCAGAAGGAGAATGGTTTAGCACAACAGAAATTAAAATAGACAAATTAGGTTATGTGATTTATGATGGTGAGAAATCAAAAGATTTTTGGAATGGAAAAATCACATCAAAAGAAAAACCATTAAGAATTAAAGTAAGAAACATTAGCGGTGATGAATCGGTAGTAAGTATATAGTAATGTATCAACTCACCAAAACAGACTTTAAGTATTATTTAGATTGTCCAGAATCTATTTGGTTATTAAAAAATAAACCACAAGTATATCCAAAAGGTGAGTTTTCATTATTTGCAGAGAAATTAATTAATGAGGGCTATAAGGTAGAAGCCTATGCAAAACAATTATTCCCAAATGGTGTAGACTTACCAGAGTATGGTAGTCCTAAAGAAACTCAAAAAGTATTAACAGATACACATAACGTTTATTTTCAACCATCATTTAGCACAAAAAAAAGATGTCTTTGCACGTATAGTTTTTTTAACTATACTTTTTTAATATTTCATTTATTTAATTAGCTAAACACCAATTTTTAGTATTATAAATTTATAAAAAAGATGTAATTTATGTTCTAAAATTGACCTCTTTTTAAACATTCTCATCAGCAAAACTATATTTTCCTTCTCTGGAGATAATTAAATTATCTAAATAATGTATTTCCAAAAACTTACAAGCTTTTTTGATTCGGTTATAAATTGAAATATCACAGGTGCTGGGTTTTAATTTTCCTGAAGGGTGATTATGCACCGTTATAATTCCAGAGGCACACGATTTTAACACAACAGCAAACATCAATTTTAAATCTACTAATGTTGAATTGATACCACCTTTGGTCATTTCATAAATTCCAATCACTTCATTTGAATTATTTAAAAGCAATACTTTAAATTCTTCTTGAAGTTCAATTGTATCCAAATCCCAGTGCTTTAAAGCTATATTATATGCATCATCGCTTTTTCTTATTTTCTTTTTTTCCAACTTCGTTGGTTGGTATTTTAACTTTATTTCTGATATAATGTTTTTCATAATTTTAAAAGTTAAAAAGGCTCTATTCAAATGAATAAAGCCTTCTGTTTTAATTTATTTAATTATAATTTAAGCAGTTAAAAAATCACTAATCCGTTAAAATATCAAAATGATAGGTGTGGTAATTTTTACCATTTATATAAAATACAACTCTTCCTTGATAGGTGATTTTTAATTCTGTACAAGATACAATTTGGTTTTTACGTAAAACACCTATATCCTGTAACACCTTCAATTTGAAAGGAGTGTGTAGTTTAATAATTCTATTTTGACCATTAACCACATAAATTATGTGTGGTGAGCAATATTTCAAAAGCTCAATCAGTTCTTCATTGCTCATATTTTAATAAATAATTAGATATAGACGCTCTTAGGCAACATTATATTTGTGCAAAAAATAATTGTGTTCGTGATTTTTAATTGAATTACGAAGATGATTCACAAACTCATAGGTGTTGCAATTCCTGCTTAGAAAGTTATCTATATAATTACTCTTGGAGCTATCTGTAAATAGATTGTATAAATTCCATAGATTAATGTATCCTTTATCATCTGCTCTAAAATGGGCATCATCCACATAATTTTTAATAATAGCATTGATTTGAGAATCTGTAGTTTTTAGATCGAATAATTGTTGCTTTTGCTGTTTATCCAAATGTTGATACAATTTCATCTTACCCACCATATGAGCAAACTGCTCTTGATTGATGGTGAAATCTTGTAACTGCCTCATATTATGAATATGCTCCTTTTGTTTATAATTTAAAAACAATTCGCTGGTTTTCGATTTAAGTTCTTCTATACTACTTACTCTTAAATCATCTTTCAATCCATCTGTAGCTATACAAAGGTTACAACAAATCATATTTTTAAAACCGATAAAAATTTTAAACTTTTCGATGCTTTTTTTAGAAAACAAGTTTTGCTCTGAATAAGAACGCACTCCACCAACTGTTAAATTAAGCTTTTGGTTATTAATGTTAGTGTTGATATGTGGTATCTCCACTATAAAAGCCATCCGTTCATAATAAATGGTTTTCTCGTGCTCTAACAGCTCTTTTGCTGGTTTACCAATAGCAGAAGGAATACGACCTTTTATAATATGACTGGTTCTAATAGAAGGCATCATAATTGTTCCTTCTGGAAATAGCTGCTTTGCTGTATCTCTAACAGCATCTATAAATTCAAAATGTGGTATCGTACTTTCATTATCTTTTGCAAATACTGGTATAATGCAGTCTTTTTTAAGATGTAAAAGGCTGACCTCTTGTGTATTTGCTTCAATAAATCTGTTGTTATTAGAAATAGAAGATTCTATCTCTTGGTTACTCACCACTTGTTGTGTTGTTACTGCTGTCAATTCCATTATTTTGAATAGTATTTTTGTTAATAATTTGTTTGTTGTCTACAATTTGAATGGCGTTCTCTATTTCAGCTTTTCTGGTGATAATAACAGGTAAAATTTGCTGTTTAAAGCTGTTATATTTTTGATATAAATGTCTGAGTCCTTCTAATGTAGTTGTGGTCTTAATTTCCCGCTTTATATCATCTAAAGAGATACCTTGATTGCACCAAGCTTGCAATTGTTTGCCTACTTCTGCATTTATAATAAACTCAGGTTTTCCTTGGAATAAATTTGTACGGTCTTTACTGACCTTACATAAGTGATTTTCGTTAATAAGCTCAAAATTCACCGATAATTCATACTCAAAACCTTCTGATGTTATTTCTTTGGTGCCGTGTTTAACCACTTTTGATTTGCCGGTAGAACCAACATCTAAAGTATAATCTGTTTTTCTCCTGGTGGTTGTGATAATGTGGCATTTGGATTGGAGAATTTTATCAATAAACTTTTGATGTCTGGGTTTTACACTAGCCCAATCCTGAAACCTTCCACCCAACTGCTCGTGAATTTGTAAACAGCCTCCTTCACCCTGCCATTCGTGAGTAATAGAATCAATGATAATAACTTCCATCTGCTCCTTTTCACAGATTTCTATGGCTTCTATATACCGCTCTGGTGTATATGGCGGAAATAAATTTAGGACATTGTAATTGCCTAAATCTGAATACAGACTAGCTGATGCGTTCTCTGTATCAATCACAGCTATTTTAGACCAATCTTGTGTCATTCCATAGGCTAATTGTAAGGCAGAATAGGTTTTTCCAAAACCACTAGCTCCAGAAATTCCTAAACGTAATTTTACGTTGTGCCTTTGTGTTTGTTGTAATTGCATAATGTTTGTTTTTAGTTTTACACATATATTTTTTTGTTTTTAGGAATAAAAAAAGAGCTTACTATCTAGCAGTAAGCTCTTTTATTTAGGCGTGAATACGCAAACACACCTAAATCACAGCAATTTCCTCCACTATTTGTTCTTCCATTTCTAAAGCAGGATCAACATACTCCCATCTATGACTAAGGGTTATAATTTCTCCGGTCTCCTCAATGGTGTATTCATAAGGTTCTGCTGGTACTTTTCGGATGTGCCCCTCAAACTCAACACCAATTAAAGATGCTGCAGTTTCTTCATCAAAGGTGGTTGCTACAAATGCAGTCTTTGCAGTGAAATAAACTCTACCTGTTTGTTTACTTTTAACTGTCATTGCTCCTGATTGGACAATTAATCCAAAAAAATCTTCTCCATTTGAATTTTTAGCCTTTTTAATTTCTTTTACTGTTACCATAATAAAAATGATTTAAATTAAGGCAGTTTTATTAAAGGGGGAACACCCCCACCTGCTGAAAATTAGGTGGGGTTGGAGGTAGAAGTAGGTTCACGTTTTTAACATATAAAGTGTAAAAAAAATAAAAAAATTTTTATAATGATGCCCTAAACAGAGCTATGTGCTACAGTGAATGCTATAAAATGTTAATAGAGGTCAAGATAATTTTACTGCAGAAAAAGAACAGAAATGGTGTTAATTGTCGACATCTTATTTATCACATACAAAGTTAAGGTGCCTTTTTAATTTTAAAAACAACCCCACCTGACGAATATAGGGTGGGGTTGGTGTTAGAGGCAGTGGTACGTGTTTAATATACTGCAGAAAATAGAGAGACTGAGACAATATAAATTTAAGTCAGTACAAATAGAATATAGTGTGTAAGTTTTACTTACTATTTATTCCTTTTAGAATGCTTCAAAGATTCATTTCTTTACCATATAATGAAATAATAACAGCCACTATCAAACATATCCAAAACAAGCTTGTATAATCCCATTCAAGTAAACTCCATACTATAGCTAAAGGTAACCCAAGTAAAACACAAGTTGCAATGAATAGCACAATGATGCGACCTATAAGTTTAAACATAATTATCAGTATTAAATTTCATTTTATTGATTTTTCAATATCACCTTAGGGAATTTTAGTCTGTTTAATAACAATTCTTTCTTTTTTATTTTCTATCGGTTTATCATTATTTAATTCATAGCATTCCATAAAATTAGTGATCTCTTTATGCTTAACTTCAACAATTATATCAACATAAACACCTGTTTTGTTATCAATAAAAGAAAAACCATTACAACCTTTAATACAACCATTACATATTCCTGGGACAGCCATTAATGAATTTATTCCTTTAGATTTTAAATCATTAATTGTGTTTGTAATTAGGTTAAGATAATGGTCTTTTGAAACGCCATCATAATTATTATATTCACTTAATAATTTATCCATTCCTTCAATATCTAATCGAGAAAAATAATAAGCAAAGCCTTCAAGTACACCTTCATAAAGAATTTCCAACTCAGAATCAAATACTTGTTCAAATTGCTTTAGTTGTTTAATTTGATTTAAGTTCATATCCTATATTCTTTGCAAAATTAAGCACAACGGGCTTTTATATGATTTGTGCGACTGAAAATCTGCAAGATTTTCCGCCGTAACAAATCGTTTGTTGAATGTTTGTCTTATCTATTAACTCAAATTTAAGCATAAATTATATGAGTTGTTGTGCTTAGTGTTTTTTTAATTAAATTTCATTAAACCCAAAAACTCCTTCTTCATATAGAATCCTATCTGTGAAAATAAGAAAAGGTTGTATTCTGTAATATAAATTAATAATATCAGCAATGTTTTCTTCTTTATCCCAATTAAAGTTGTAATTTCCTTTTATATCAACAGGGTATCTAAAATTAAAAGAGCCTTGGTCTAGTTTGTGTAATTTATTTTTAAGTGGCTTAAAATAATCTAAATATTTTTTTATTTCTTCTTGGATAGATTTTCGCACTTCAAAATTTTCATTTATTGAAGTCAAATGTTCTTCAAATTTATTATATAAAATTTCAATAGAATGCGATTTAGTACCACCTAATTTTATTTTTTCAATTGTTGAATGAACTTTTTGAAGTTTTAAAATATTTGCCTTTAAACCAATTTCTATAGAATGTCTAATCATAAATAAAAGAGGCAAAGAAACTGTGTCTATCGGAATGCCATTCTCTATTCCGTTGACTAATTCGTCAATTGCATTTTTGTATTGACCATAATAGTTCCACCAATCTCGGTTATAACCTAAATATGAGTTGAATTTATATTTGTGTTTTGAGGTAATCTCATTTTGGCGTTTAAACATATGGCTCTATAAGCTATTTAGTTTAACAGTCAATAAATCAACAACTTCAAAATAATAGTGTTTTTTAGCTTTTTTTATTACTTTTTTAAGTTTTCCTTTCTTTTTTAAATTAAAATAGGCAATTCCTTTATTGTAGTACATTAGGTTACTTACAAAATTTGTTTGTTCTGCTCGCTTTATATATTCTAAAGCATATTCCCATTTTTTAGATTTTATATATTCATTTGATTTATTCACATATTGATGAAATCTTTCTTTTCTATTAGCTTCTTCAATTGCTCTTCCTATTGCAATTAATTTCATTTGCTCCATTGTTAAGGGAACAAAAGTTGATTGTGGATTAGCTGGAATAGGCTTATCATACATATTGACTTGGGCAGTCAAAACATTTGCAATTAATGAAATTGCTAAGAATAAAATGGTTCTCATTATATTAATCTTTAAATTATATTTTTGTCAACATTAAGCACAACGGTCTCGGCTATGAACAGTTGCGTGGGTTAGCACGGACTTTTGCAAGTACACGACAAGCTGAAAATTCCGCAGGAATTTTCAGGATAAGCCTGTAATAGCAATTGTTTATAGCCATTGTTGTGCAACGTATTTTTTATTATTCTAATCTTTTTTTTCCTTTACTTCTCCCCATTCATATTCAGTAATTTCGCCAATACCCTTTCCGTCCTCATTATAACTATAAAAGCGACCGTGTTTTAGCCATTTATTTTCTACTTCGTCAAAATATTGACCATAAATATATTTAAGGTTTCCATTATCCCAGTATTCAACCACAGCTTTGTATTTTTCGGTTGAGTCTAATTCGCCATTTTCTTTATACCATTTCCATTCACCATCTCTTATATTACCTATATATTTATCAATTCCATTCTCGTATGGGTCAAATAGTTTTCCATAGACTTTTTTATTTCCATTCTCAAAATATTGTACGTATTCGCCGATATAAGAATTGTTGAACATCATTAATGTCGTGTATTCCTCTTTCTTTTGGTCAGAATTTCTAAAATAAATTGATGTTTTTGTCTTCTCTTTTTTGATTGTACTTTTTTCGTCAATAAATGTCTTTTGACTTGCTATAAGATTATTATATTTATCGTAAGAGTTTTTAGTCCAACCTGCTTTTAACATTTGTCCAATTTGTTCAACCCAACCATCATCACCATCTGGATGATATTTCCAATAAATTGATACTCCATCTTCATATTTATTAATTTCGGATAGCTCTCCTTTTTCATCCCATCTTTTGCTGTCACCATTTTTTAAACCCATAGAATAGTTCTCATTAATCAATAAATTTCCATTCTCGTCGAAGAATTTATAATTCCCATTAAGTAAGTTTCCGCCACTTCCACCTTTTGTAGACTTTATTTTGGAAAACTCTGTGTACCAATAGTATTCTTTATCTTCTTTGTAATTAGGTTGTTCACTTCCAAGATAGATATTAAATATTTCAACACCGTTTTTATAATTAATTCTTATTTCTTTATTCCCTTGTGAAACTGAAGAAGAATTTTTGTTTGATGATTTATCTTTATATAATTCAATGATGTATTCAAGTGCATTTTTTAATTTAGGTCTTAAACTCTCATTATCAATTGACTTATCTAACATAAATTCCAACTTGTCTATATAATCTTTTTTGTCATTTCCATCAATCATTACAATGGCTTCTTCATTGTTCTTCATTTTCACTTCAAGCCAATAATTAAACTTTTTTTCAGAATAATCAATGTTGTTAATTTTTGACAACGGAATTAAAAATCCTTTGCTATATGCCCAAGGTTTACTTGTTTCTTGTGTTCTAACACCAAAAAGATAAAACTGATTTTCAATTTCTACGACACTATGAATATTTTGTTTTTGTATTAAATCAGTGTCCTCATATTGATATTTTACAAAAACACTGTTTATCCATTCAATGGTTCCTTTTATTTCTTTGTCAAAATCAACATTATCTTTTTTGCTTTTATATGAAAAGTCATTTATTATTAGTGTATTATTCTCTATTTCTATTTTCCCTAATTGACTTAAAGCAGACATTCCAAGTAATAAAGGTGCATTTTGTTCGTGAACAATTGTTGCTTTTACATTTTTGATTTTTAATCCAGCTACTTCAATCTCCCTTAATATGATGTTAGTTCCTTCATTAATATCTCCGTTTGCGATTTGATATTTAACAGATTCTTTGATATCATTTTTTCCTAAAAGACCTTGTTTAATCAAAAAAGTTGCTTCTGTCAGAGATATAGTAACATTTGATGCACCTGTGTCGAAAATAAAATCCATTGGTATTCCATTGACTTTACAAGGAACTGTGTAAACTCCATTTGTCTTATCTAAACTTATAGTTGTTTGAGCGAGAACTTTGTTTGTAGTGAAAAAGATAAATAAACAAAGGATGATTTTTTTCATAATGTTCGGTTTTCGGGATATGTTGCACAACGGTTTAGGCTATGTTGTCGTTACGGAAAAATCGGTAAGATTTTTTCGTGCTAGCAACTTGCCTTTGTAAATATACAAAGGATTTTCGGAAAGAAAATCCGCCGTAATGTAATATAGCCATTGTTGCAAGTACGTTGTTTTTCATCATTTTTTATGTTCATTTCGTTTAGAGTTTAAATATGCTCTAAATCCGAACGTAGTCATTATTCCGTATGTAACTATTTTTAGGAAAGAATTTTCTTCTCCTTTGAAAAAATAATTTAAATGTATCAGAAAACAAACCAATCCTATTGCATATAAAATTTTCAAACTCCAATGCTCATTTTTTAGAAAATCATTCATTTTCGTTTGAGTTTTTAATTTTCTGTGAAGTTCCAAAAATTAAATATAGTAATACGCCGAGTATACTCGCAAATAGAATTACTAAAATCCAAACTATCTTATTGTTTTTCGTAAAATCGTTTCTAATTACATCTATCAGTGCAATTATAGGAATCAAAAATCCGCAAAGAATTAAAATTATTTGCCAAGGTCCAATCATTCCAGCTGTTATCATCTTTTTCAGTTTTTATTAATTTACAATCTTTTTTATCTTTCGTTTTGAGTGTCGTCCACAATTACTTGCAACGGTCTTGTATATGAAAAGTAGCGGATTTTATAGCACTATCTTTTCGGTTTATAACTGACCTCTATTTTATTCATTTTCTTTTGTTTAAGCGACTAAACCGCTATTTTTTATATACGTTGTTGTGTAGCGTTATTATTCATCTTGTATTTTGAAATCCAAAATTCTAGGTTTAATTCTATAGCCTGATTTGTATTCAGCTTGGAATTCTGTTCCTGTTGAACCACTTTGATATCCAAATGATTTAGCTAAAAAAGGTTTTATACCATCTTTTTCCCATCTCATTGTTTTCAAATAAACTTGTTCTACATAATCTATTACAGTTCCTGTATTATCATATAGTAAAAAAAGTATTCTAACATCGCTAATTGTATGAGGCAGATTATTTTTAATAGAAAAGGAAACTTGAGCCCCAAAAAAGTTATGACATTCAACTTTTCTAATAATAACACCATCTTTTACGTTTATTTCATCCTTGCTTGTTTTTGGCGAAGTTGTTCCTTCTGATATATTTAATGTCGAAATAGTTGAAGTATCTTTATTCGCTAAATCTTTTAATAAATTGACAGGTATTGCAAAGTTTAAATTTTGCCCAGAAGTTAATGTGCCAACAGCAACACCAATGACTTCTCCTTTATTGTTAATTACAGGACCACCACTACTGCCTGGTGAAATAGGTGCAGTGATTTGTATTAAAGATTTATTTTCCATTGACCTAATACCACTAACAATTCCCTCCGAAATAGTTCCAGAAAGGCCTTTAGGATTTCCAATTGCATATACTTTTTCTCCGATTTCTGGTTTTTCTAAAGTTGAAATTGCCAACGGTTGAGCTGTTAATGTTGGAACGGAAAGTATTGCTAAATCATTTGTTTTGTCAATCTGAAAGTAGCCTTTTATTGAATGCTTTTTAGAACTTCCATTTTCAAGAACATAACCATATTTAGCTCCTTCGATGACGTGTAAATTAGTAACGACTTTTCCATTTTCTAATACAAAACCAGAACCCAAAGAAATAGGTTGTTTTGTTTTGTCTTCCATTACAAGGGAAACAGTTGAAGGTAAACAGTTTTTTGCTATCTCTTTTGCAGATTGACTGAAAGTCAATAATGGTATTATTGTTAAGATTAGAAGCAGATATTTTTTTGTCATCTATTTTTAATTTATGGGTTAAATATTATTGTTCCTTTATCGTAGCCGTAATTACTTTCCACTTTTAATATTGCTTCATCATAAGTTGCGTATTCATAGCAATATCTTGTTTCTATATAATAATCAGTTCCTTCAACTTTATAGATGTTGCTTCCTTTTCTAGTAACTTCAATTTTGAAAGTGCCTTCTTCCATTTTAGTTGGCACTAAAATTAATTCAGCTTCTTCTAAATCTCCAGAAGTTGTTAAAACTTTTACGTCACTATCAGGTTCAACTGCTCTGTAAAATTGAGCTACGTCACATTCATCACTTAATTCTGTTTTGGCAGTAAATGAAGTCAGAAGAATTATTCCTGTTATAGCTAATAATATTTTTTTCATACGATTTTGGTTTTAATGCTACACAACGGGTTTGTACAAGATTAGTTGCGTGTTTTAAGCTTTAAATTTAGCAAATAATTACCAAGCCAAAAAAATCCGATAGGATTTTCGTAAGTAGGCTCTAACCAAGCAATTAATTTTGTACGTTGTTGGCGGTTCGTTTTTTTATTAGACTTTAAAGTCCTATCTTTTTAAGATATTCTAACTTTTCTTGAGCTTCATACATCTTTTCTAAATTACCTGTCTCTCTATAGCAAACGATTAAATTTTTTAAAGCATCATCATTTATTGGATAAATTTCAAGTGCCTTATTATAATATAATATTGCACTATTAATATCTCCAGATTCATAATAATCAACACCAATATTATTTAAATTATCAGTTTCGCCTGCTAAATCCAATTTAATGTGTCTTGGTTGTGGTATAAACTTGTTTAGAAATATTTTAATTTCTTCAATTCCACTTATTTTTGAAGATTCTTTTTCAATTGTTTGGGAATCTGATTTCAAATATTCAATATCAATGTTTCTGTCGTGCATATGTAAAATGCACTTTTCTACAATCCCATTTTTATAATAAATTGATAGACCATAATCTGCGAACGAACTACCAAAATTATCATATCCGTAACCCCTTAAAATAATTTTGTCAGTTGTTTGTTGGATAATTTTCATTTGTTTTGGTGCCATTTGAACAACATATTGTCCATCAGTATTAAACATCGTCACTGTATATCCAACATTTCCAGTAATGTTAGGTTCAACTTTGACTGCACGTGGTGCACCACCGTGAGGACCAGATACGTGTCTACCGTTTTCATAACGAAGATGGTCAGCAGAATTGAAGACAAAATTTAAATTCATAATTGTTATATTTTATTAATAATATTTCTTTCATTCAAATCATAAACTTCAAGGTTGCTTTTCATTATATGAATAAATTCTTCGCTTTCATCAAAGTCATATAATTGTGAAGGATTGTTTGCAATCATAGGTAAAAGTCGCTTTGAAAATTCAATAAATTTGTTTGGTAAACCAAACTTAATTCCCATCATTGAACCTTGTATTAATTTTTGTATTTGTTCATCACTACCTTTTGACAAAACATTAGTTTGTCTTATATCATCTTTGTGTGTTAAAAAGAAATGTACTGCCCAACCATTTGGGTTAAGACTACCAAGTGTAAATCCTCCCAATGCGTTATTTTTGGATTTTGCCATATCTAAAGACAAGCCAATAGGTTGAATAAGACGGAATTCATTCCCATTTTCAAATTTTCCAATATTGGTGGTGGTGAAAGAGTCTTTTTCTGAAAATCTAATGGGAAAATTGAAATCTTTACTGTTTAGAGTTTTGACTTTAAATGTTTTTTCATCGATACTAACGAGTGAATGATGAAAGCTAATAGCTATTTCTAAAGAGTCAGATTCAATTTGTGAAGCAACATTTTTTTGAAATAGATTTGCTCTATAAAACACACCATTTTCGTGGTTATTTTTCTTGTTAAATAGATTATCAAAGATTCCCATAATTTTTATAATTTAAAGTCAAGTTGTGTCAAATAGTTTCTCGGTTATCGCATTGTTTTAAATGACCGCCAACGGTTTAGTACATGAAAAGTAGCGTTTTTGAAAACGTTATTTTCCAATGTTTAAAATTAACATTTTTTAGATTTAGAAACATTCTATTTTATTAAATGAAGCTATTTTTTATGTACATTGTTAGTGGCAGTTATATTCTATTTTTCGCTTAATTTCTCTTTCTTTAAACTCATTTAGAATAAAAGATTTATTTATCCAATTTCCATATCTATCATATATTATCTTTATTCTAGTAATCACAATATTTTCAGGTCTATCATTTGTCATACTATGTTTCCATTTCGAAACAATTTTATCGCTATAGAAAAATGTATTTCCATAACTTCGTAATTCAAGTTTGTCATTGTAACTTCGATATTCAGTTTTTGAAGAATCCTTCCACTTAAATGTTGAAACTGTATTTGATAATTTACCTTTCCAATAATCTTGTTTAATATCTATTTCAACATTCTCATTTTTTAATATTTTCTTGACTCTTTCAAGTTTATTTTCTTGATATTCAGAAATAATAAGTGTATCCAATTTATTCTCATACTTATAAAAAGTAGAATCATTTGGATTTAAATCTTTTTTAGTTTCAGTTCCTGTGAAGCTTTTGTCAAGTATAATTCCAAAACCATATTTAGTATTTATATTAAGTTCTTTTATTAATCTTTTTTTGTTATCATACTCAAAAAAGGTATAATTTCTCAAAGTATCATTTGTAAATAATTCTTGTTTTATAACTAATGTATCTGAAAAATGATTGATTATTTGTTTCCTTTTAGTTAAACCATTTGAATAAATATTTAAAGAATCCGGATATTTAGAATTATTACTAAAATATTGACTTATAACTTCTGTTATTTGATTTCCATCATTTCTTTCTATATTTAAGATTCTACTTAAACTATCATAAGTTATTATTTGAGAGGGTTTTTCAAGCCCTCTGAAATAATCAAAACGTTTTATAATCTCATCATTTTTATCATAAAAAACTTTACTAACAAATTTTGAAGTATCAATTTTTTCTTTTCTCTTTGAATAGTTGTATTCTTTAATGTAAATTGAATTGACACAATCAATATGTTCTGCATTTCTCAATTTTACGACGTAACTATTTATTGTATTGCGTTGAGAATATAGTATACTCGTAAATAAAAATATTGTTAGGATTACTATCTTTTTCATTTTATTGCCACTAACGGTATTTTATAAGATTTGTGCGACTGAGAAATCGGAGATTTTTCGGACGTAGCAAATCGGTTTGTTAGAATGTTTGTCGTTAATATTTAGTTTAAATGTAAGCATAAATTTTATGAGGTGTTGGCAAATGTTTTTTTAATCATATTTATTAAATATTGTTCAATTCAAACGTTTAATATGATTCTCGCAATCAACTCCTGTTAATTGTACAATCAACTCACATAATATATCATTTTTAAAATATGTTGTTCCTTCTCTTATTCTATAAACGTTTTTTTCAAATCCAGTATGTCTCGTTATATAGTATTTTTTGTCTGAATTTTTCGGAGTCAATTGTATTTCTATAGTTCTGCTGTCCATTCTCGTATCTGTTGACCAAGAAACATCATCTATTAGGCATAATTGTTCCGCTATAAAATTAATCAAACTATCATTTTTAATAACAATCTCTCTTCCGCAATCATTATATCTATCTGGAGTAAGTTTTATCTCCTTAATCGAATATGGATCCTCACAAAACGTAGGTTTCTTTTTACAAGAAAACAAACTAAAAATAATCAATATTGTAATAATAAGTCTTTTCATTCAATTTTTTCAATCGTAATATTTGCCAACGTGTTTGTATAAGGAAAGTTGCGTATTTGTGTGCGAGGATTTTCCGGAGGAAAATCAGAAGCTAGCAAACGAGCAACAAACTTTGGGTTAGCTAAAACTAGCAATTTTTTTTATACATTGTTGGCTTTTCGTACTTTTTATTTAGAATTTACCTAAGTCATATGTTCCTCCGTAATAGGACTCATCGTAAGCAACGAAGTCAATTCTAACCTTTCGTATTCCAATATTCTTACGATAAATTGTTTGGAAAAGTCCAATAGATGCAAGTTTTTCACCCATTCCAAGAGGATTGTTTTTAATTATTTGTTTAGCTTTTGAAAGTGGTATACCAGAACTACTTGATAAATCATAAATAGAAACTTTAACATTTAAAGTTTCTGAATATAAGGACATTTTAACTCTTTCATTTCCTGGGTAAAGTTCTTTGTAAGTGTCCTCTATTAGTTTAACAATTTCATTGAGTTTACTAACGGAAAGATTTTTTGATTGAGCATTTAAGCTTATAGTGAAGCTTAAGATTGCTATTAGAAATATTATTTTTTTCATAAATAAATTATTTTATATCCAACTGTCATAGCGATTTCCTGTATTAACTGAGAATTCTGTTGGTTCATTTTCTCGGTTTACAAGGGTTACTTTTTTTAAGAATATATTTGGTTTTAAAACGCATTCTTCTTCATCTGGATATTCTATATTACTTCTTTTTGTTGCATCTAAATTAATTTGTTCTTGAGCAACTATTGTTTTAAAGAGGAACATTTTGTCTCCTTTTCTTTTTGCTTCTGAAATATCATTATTAAAGAAGTTGGTACTATATGCATAGTTCTCATTTTTACTCCAATGACATCCAAAATGCTTTATACACAAATCCTCAATTTTCTCTAAAAATATTGCTCTCCAAATTATTGTTTCTTCCTGTTTCATAGTGTTCTTATGTATGAAAGCCAACGGTTTAGAATAACCAAAGTTGTGTTTTGGTTTTGCAATTTTTCGTTTCATAAAACTAATAAAATTAGTATTAAGAAACATTCTATTTTACTAAATGAAACAATTTTGGTTATGCATTGTTGGGCGTTCGTTTTTTAATCAGTCTATTATACCTTTTTTCAATTGATTCTAAATCTGATTTTGTAATTTCTCTAGTATCTTTATAATTCTTATACCATTCGATATATTCAATTGCTATTTCAAAATCTTTAGTTTTTTCTAACAATAAAGTCAATCGATTTATCGGAATTTTGACATATCTATTAGCTTTTTCAAAGTTCCCTTTTCTATCAGATTCTTTTATAATCTCAATAATATCTTTGTATTGTTCGATTGATTTTGTCAAATCATCTTTTTCAGCTAGATAAAGCTCTTCCAATCTTTGTTTTAAATCATTGTCAAATTTGGAAAACTCATCATATTTCTTGGATTTATCTTCATCAATTCCTTCTTTACAGATTTCAATAATACATCCAAATGGTTTTCCTTTTTTTGAAAATAGTTTGTCAAAAAATGTTTTTCCACCAAATTTTCTAAAAATGAAAGACTTTGTTTTTCCTCCAGAATCAATATATCTGCTTAATCTTGAATCTGAAGGGACAAACCCTAATTGTTTTCTGTTTTTATTCAAAACTTTTATAGCAAATACGTCAAATTCATTTTCATAATCTCTTTCAAGATAAATTTTTTCATTTATTCTCGAATGTTTTATTATTTCTTGTCTTTTTGAACCATCTAAATTTTCAAAAGTTACTCCAGCAACTTTAGTTTTGAAAATTTGTTTCGGAATACTTATTTCTACTTGTATACTCATAGCTTTTTCATAATGACGCCCAACGAGTTTTTATATGATTTGTGCGACTGGAAAATCGGAGATTTTTCGGACGTAGCAAATCGTTAGTTGAATGTTTGTCGTTTGTGTTAGTTCAAATTTAAGCATAAATTATATGAGGTGTTGTAACCTTTGCTTTTTTAAATTTAGTCATATTCAATTGGAAGGAATTTCTTTTCAGGAACCTTTCCATAATCACAAGGATTATCTATAAATCTAAAGTCTTTTTCATATTCCTTTCTGGTCATCATCATTTTCCCCATTCGTATATCATTTGAATTATTTTTAGGTGTTAATTCCCATTTCAATAGGTACAATTTCTTATCAAAATCTATAATTTTCATAATTGACCTAATCGTATAAAATTCGTGAATTCCTAAAAACTCAATTTCATTTAATGTGTTTAATATTTTAACTGAATTAATCTTTAAATTGTTTGGGCCTTCGTGTCCTAAATCGTAAATCACATTATTTTCAGTAATTGTAATGTAATTATTGTTTCCATCACAAGGGTCATAAATCAGATATCCTTTTTCATCTCTTTCTAAATTTACCCAAGTTCCAATTAGTTCAGATTTGTTTTTCCATTCATTGCCTGGTTTTCTAGTAAAAGAAAATATCAATATTAAGATTATTATTATCGTAGTAATTTTTTTCATAGCATTGGTTACAACGGTCTCGGCTATGCGTAGTGCGGGATTTCAAGGCACTTCACTGTCCGCATACCGAAAAGTTTGTTTAATGTAATTACTTTCATATCAGCACTTTCCCCCGCATTACGTATAGCCAATGTTGTGCGGTCGTATTTTTTCTTTTTGTTCTGTCAGCGTTGGCAAAGACATACTCTTTTGCAATTTTGGGCTTGTGTTCTGGCTGAAGCGAATTGCAAATGTGTATGGCTTTTAGCGTTGGCTATTTCAAATATAAACCAACTCCTAATCCTATTCCGATTGCAATTAAAATAAAAATTAAAATTTTCAAAGTTTTCATTTCTTTAGATTGCAATTCAAACCGTTCTTTTATTTTACTTTCCATTGTATTAAAGTTAGAGTTCAAAGTAGTTTCAAATGCTCTTTGTATTTGAGTTCCTTCGTTTCTAATTTCAACTTGAATGTCGGATTTATGTTTGTCTAGTCTTGTAATAAGAGTTGCGTCAAGCTCTTTTTGGAAAGATTTATTGTCTTTATAAATCTCTCCAATTTTTTGCTCAAGAAATTTATTTGCAACTTTTAGTTGTTCTGTGTTCTCCTCAGTTTTCTTTTTAATCACTGAACTCACAGAATTTAAGCTCTTGTTGTTTTGTTCAATTAACTCTAAATTGCGATTTATATTCGATTGAAGTGTGCTTATTTCCGAATACACATCTGTAAAATCTTTTAGTTGTTTGGAATTGTGTTCCAATTCATTTACAACACTATCCAATTTTTCTAAATCCATTTTCTATATTTTTATTAATGTTTTTAAGTCTGTCGTTATAATGAATAAGGATTGTTTTTGTATCTCCTAATTCTTTAGCAAATCGTAATTTTTCTTCATCAGATTTACTGAATTTATATAAGAATTTTAGTAGTTTAATTTTTCCTTTTTGGTTTATATTTTTTGAAATTTCAAGAATTTGGTCAACTATATAATCAAATTTAGATTCTTCATAATTTGAAATAGTATCGAATGCTTTTGAAAATCTTTGCTCTTCAATTGCATTAAATGAATTTTCTAAAAGCAGGTTAGTTAGTCCATTTATAAGATTTAAGCCTGTATTTGTTTGAAAACTTTCCAAAAAACGCTGAAGATTTCCCTTTAAGTCAATTAAATCGTCCCTTCTTACAAAGTTGTTGTTTTCGTCATAAAAAACCTCAAACCATTTTGTGAAATCTTTGTTGTTGTTTTCTGCAATGTGTTGTAAAATATAGGTAGCTTCAGTAAATTTAAAATATGCTTCTAATGATTTTTTAAATGCTTCTTTCCCTTGAAGTGTATCATCATATTTTAAGCAGTTTTCATATACATTCTTTAAAGATTCCCTTCTATTTGTACCAAACTTGTCATAAGACCATTGCAATAAAACTTTTACATAACGTTTAAATGTCGGCAATTCATTATCGTTTAAAATATTTGAGTATTTAACCCTGTCTGAATGGTTGTCAAACTCAAAATCGTCAACATATTTTTTAATGAATTTAAGTAGTGTAGATTTTATACTTTCTTCTGTATAATTATTATAAGTAACAGTAAATACACCATTAAAGAAATCATCAACTGTCCAATCAGCGATAACACCTAAGTTTGATAGACGATAAATTGCTTTTTCAACTTTGGCTTTGTTTGAATCTAAGTTACGTGCATAGACAACTCTTGATACTCCTGATTCAGAATATGTATTGTGAAGCCTTGAAACTAAATTTAACTCATCTGATATTGAATCTAAACCATTTTGGTATAAAAATATTTGTCGAAAAACATCTTTACCATCCCATCTTACTTGTTCAGTGAGTGATTGAATTTCTTCGTAAGTTGATTCTGGGTTAAATATTGTGCCAACATCAGTTTCAGGGTCTTCTTCTGTTAGCAAAACGTAGCATTTAGAATCACTCTTATCTCTTCCTGCTCTTCCTGCTTCTTGGTAAAGTGATTCCATTGAAGCTGGCATTCCATAATGTACAGTAAATCCAATGTTCTTTTTGTTTATACCCATACCAAAAGCCTTTGTGGCTGTTAGTAAAGTGAACTTGTTTTGCTTATATTCATCTTGGACTTTAACCTTGTATGTTTCAAAATCTAATACGTTATTGTAATTTCTTGGTTTTGAACCTGAATAAAATTTTACTGGTGTTTGATATTTATTTGAGAGATTATTTGACAAATCAAAACAACCATTTACACCATTTACAAAAGGTGTAAAAATCAAACCACATTTAGTATTGTCAGACTCTGTATTAAAAAGATTGTTTTCTTCAATTTGATAATCAATAACAGAATTTAATTCTTTATATTTATTTCCATTGTCATTTATTACGATAAACTCTAACTCTGGTCGAGTATAATCTGTTAATGTTTTGACATTTTTTTGGTCTGTATTGAATTCTAATTGAATGTCTTTTAGAACATTTACTGAAGCAGTTGCGGTTAAGCCTAAAAAGTTAATTTCTGGGCAATATTTTTTTATGGTGTTTGATAGGTTTAAGTAAGAGGTTCTAAAATCGTGACCCCATTCTGATAAACAGTGGACTTCATCTATTACAGCATAAGAAAAATTTAATTGTTTATTTATGGCAGTTAGTCTTTCTCTAAAATCCTTTGTTTGAAATCTTTCAGGTGAAATAAAAACAAAGAAATATTTACCATTACCATAGTTATCTAATATTTCTGTTCTTTCAGCACCTATAGTATCGCTGTTTATTGACTCAATATTTTGAATGTATGCTTGGTCAAGGTCATTTATTTGGTCATACATTAACGACTTTATTGGGCAAACTACAAAACTTATACAAGGCTGTAAAAGACAAGCAAGCTGATATGTTAAAGATTTTCCACCACCTGTTGGAAGTAAACCTATTGTTGTATTATTCTCTAAAATATTCTGAATAATTGAAATTTGACCATTATTAAATTTATTGTATTCAAATATGTTTTTAAGAAAAAACTCTAAGTTTTCTAGGTCATCAGATTCGTCATTAAAAAGCAGTTTATATTTAAATTTTTTAGAAGTACTAAGTTTAAAATAATTGATTCTATCTAGTTTGTTTTTGTTTCGATTATGAAACAAGTCTAAATAATCAGTTCTAACATAAATAATACTTTCATTAAGTGAATTTTCATCTGTCCATCGTTCTAAAAGACTAAAGTCAACTTTTATACAATTTTCATTACTGAAATTCTCAACATTTCTAATCTCAAATTCAGGTTCCTTAAACTCAATTTTTTGCAACTTTAATAAATGCTGAAACCATTCGAATATATCTTCAATTGCGTAATTTTCGTAACTATTAACATCTCTGTTTTTAATCTCAATAATCCATTTCTTATCATCAAGATTTAATACTCCACTTTCTAGTAATTCAAGAATTAGAATTTGAAACCGAATTGTTGCCGTAGGCAATAATTTTGTTTTTTTTATTTCTTCTGGAATCTCAGCGAAGCTGAGATTAAAGTTGTTTTTGTATAAATTTAGAAATCGTGAATACGTGTCAAGTTGGCCTTTTATTTCTTCAATTTTCTCAAAATAAGTTTCATTTCTCGCTTCTAAATCTAAAGTGTCTATCCTAACTGTTTTAACTCTAGATAAACTTAAATGATTGTCTCTGATTGAATCAACAACTCTTCCAATTTCTTCTTTATGTTGTTGTCCATCTATTTCGATAACTAAATTTGCTTGAGGTAAGAAAAAGTCAACACATTGGTGTCTGAAATTTTCATCATCTCTTTGCGTAATTTGATTAATTTCAATTTCAGGTACTATTAGTTGTTTGATAAATTCATATTCCGATAAATCCTGAGTAATTCGTTCTTCCAAAAATGTTCTTGCAGGAAAGTAATTGTTTTCTTCATCTCCTCTTATAGTATTAATCCATTTTAGATTAGATTGATTTATAAGAACAAATGGTTTCTTAAAGGCTTCTGTTTCTTTATGTATTGAGCCATAAATACTTTGCAAATATTGGCTCATCAATGTAGGTTTCCCTCTTTGAATTAAATTTTTAATTATGAGTATTGCCGATAAAAATTCCGATTCTTTTCTTGAACTGTTTAGATTTTGAATAACGAAATTATGGTTTGTGTAAGAGTAGTTAGCGGAATATTTTCTCATCATTCATTTTAGTTCATTTTGTGTTTCGAGCGTTGGCAAAAAACAGCTCTTTTGGTTTTTTCAGCGTTGGCTTTTGTGTCGGCAAAAACCAAATGTGCTGTTTGTGCGGTTGGCTTTTCTTGTATGCCGCACAACGTGTTTTTATAAGATTTGTGCGACGTAAAAATCGGAGATTTTTCCGCCGTAACAAATTTTTGTTGAATGTTTATCAGTTTGTACTAAATCGGATTTAAGCATAAATTTTATAAGGTGTTGTAAAATGTAGCTTTTCAAACTGGAAAAAAAAATCTAAAGGTTTCAATTCTCAATTCAGCTGAGATTGGAGAAATCTAAAATAAAATTTGTTTTCTACCAGTCATCTTGTTTGTTTTCAACTCCTTGCTTTATTTCAGTTATGAGGATGTTAAAAAAATCTTCGATTCGTTTTTTTGCATCCTCTTCTTTTACTTCCCCTTTTTTAAAAATAAATGTTTTAAACATTCCTTTTCCTGAAATGTGCAAAGTTCTACCATTAGATTCATTTGGAAATCTAATAGTAGGTATGTCTATTTTTATTTTAGCATCTTTAAAGGAAATATTTAAATTATAACCTAAATCATAAACTTCTAAATATTTTCCTAAAAGTTTTCCTGCTCCAACATAATCTGCTTGAATACCATTTATAGATATAGTTTCATTTTCAACCTTAGATAAAACATCTTTAGCGGAATTATACTTTACAGTTAATGTTTTTAATACAGAAGTATATAAATCTTCTTTAGTTTTTCCTTCAAATTCATATACTATATAATCGTTTTCGGAATCTATAACAGTAATACCGTTTTCTGTTAGTTCAAATTGAGAAAAGGAAGCTAAAGAATAAAATAAGCATAAAATAAATGGTAAAATTGTGGTTTTCATAATGTATTTGTATTTAAGGTTAAAAATTTATCTTCTGTTTCTTTTTCTTCTAAAATCTACTCAACAATATTAAACACTAATTCTTTATTTGTTCCTGTTGGTAAATCAAAAATTGTATATGAAAATGACTTAAAATCATCACGTACATTTGCTGTAAAATAGTTAAAACAATTAGAGCATACATCAATACTGTGCTGTATAGTTAATTCTAATGATGGATGATTGTATTCGTAACTTCCGTTCATTGTTTGATAAATTTCACCTGTTGGGCTATCAAATCTTATTTCTTGTGATATAGTTCCGTTGGTATTCATTTTATATATTCTATAAGCATCACGAGATTCATAAGGTAAATTTTGTTTTGTTATATATGTATTACCTATTATAGTAGTGTAATTAATTTGTTTGTCAACATTGTCATCAACCTTTGAGCAGTTTGTAAATAAAACAATAATCGCAATTAATAAAATTGTCTTTTTCATAATTATATAAATTTAAGGTTAAAATGTTCTTTTTATAAAGTTGTTTTTGTTATTACTCTTTTCAAAATGTATATTCTTTTTATTAATTTTAAATTCTATTTTTTAGCATTGTATTTAAGTTTTTCGCTTTTTGATTGGTAATCCGCTATATTTTACAACGGTTTTGGACATGAAAAGTTGCGGGTTTTAAAACGCAATTTTTCAATGAATAAATATAGTTTTTTTTGTTTTAAAAACATTCAATTTAATTGAATTAAGCAATTTTTTATGTGCGTTGTTGGGTAAAGTGGATTTGAGTTCAAATTATTCTATGTTTGTTGAAAATTTAATCGTTTTAGTTATTCAATCCGTTTCAATTATCAAAATCGTTAAATTGTCAATTATTTAAAATTTGTCTTAAATACTTTTTTATTTCACTTTTCAAATCCGTTACAATTATTAAAAACTTGAATTTGTCATTTTAGTTTTAATTATTCTTTGAAAAATCTCGGAATCAAATCTCAAATCGTGCGTTTCAATGAGTTTTTCCGTTTTCATTGCTCAATCGTACCGTTTCAATTTTTAAATCGTTAATTGTGCTAAAATCAAACCGATTCAATTTTCAATTATTCGTTTCAATGCTCAAATCAAAAAAACTCGAATTTGTCAAATAGAGTAGAAGTGATTTTTTGAACTTTATTTTATTATTAATCAATTTTTTTCGTGTCTTAAACAATCAAATTTTTCAGGCTTAATCATCTCAAATTGAGATTTTCCGTAGAAAATCGCCCATTTTACCCAACGATTTTGAATATGATTTCGTTGCGATAAAGTCGTAAGACTTATCGTAAATGAAATCAAAGTTTAAATTTAAG
>NZ_CANLRG010000013.1 GCF_947493565.1 uncultured Lutibacter sp.
GTAGTATTGGTGAAGTTATAAATTGTTTCATCTACTGTTACAGAATAATTATAGGCTTCTTGTGCAGCAATCTCAATACTACCATTTTCTTTGCCAACACAGGTTTCTCCTATAACTTCTATCGTAAAATTGGCTGGGGGGAGGCTAAATAAAGGACAGCCAGTTTCATTTACATTAATTCCAGGGAAAGTGTTAGGGCACAAATCTAAAGTATCTGCAACACCATCGTCATCACTATCATCTAGATCAGTTCCTCCTCTTGGATCTAATAGTTTTATAGAAGAAAATAGTTTGTATTCTCCAGGTTTTAAAGAAATTGTTTCAGAAGTGTTGATAACGTTTTTTTCTTCCCCAGTAAAATATTCATACCAAATGCCAGTTTTTGTATAAGGAATGTTTATTTCTTTATTTACAATATCAAAATTCCCAATTATAACAATATCCATGCTAGAATGTTTTAATACGATAGATTTTGTTAGTGTATTTACATTTAATAAGAAATCAGAAGAATTGAATACTTCTGGATATTGTTTTTTAAATTCAATTAAAGTAGCCCAAGTATTATATAGTTGTTTTCTTTGAGCTTCATTAAAATATTCCCACAATATTGGTTTTCTTCCTACTCTATCATTTTCATTGATACTAATGTCATAGCCCAATTCACCAAATTGCCATATCATTTTAGGTCCAGGAATGGTAAAGAAAAACATTCCTGCAAGTTCTTGTCTTGCTAAAGCTGTGGTTAAGTTTTTTACTGAATAATCGCCACTAGCATTTCCAAATTGCAGATTTTTATACATTAGGCGCTCTTCATCGTGGCTTTCCATATAACCAATAAGGTTTGGATTATTCCAACCACGGTTTTTATGAGAAATCCAAGAAATATCAGTGTCGGAATTGTATCCCATAGTATTTTGATTGTAATTGTGGTTTAGATTTCCCCACAACATAATACCATAATTAGCTAATTCAGTTTCTTCTGAATTTGTAGCTAGATGTTCAAAAATAACATACGGTTTGTTTGTAGAATTATAACTCCACACATGGTCTGCATAGTTTTTTAAAATAGCTATTCTACTTGCATCATAGGTACTTGCCCAATTGTTGCTTCCATAATATAGGGTGTTAGAAAAACCTTTAGTAAAATCGAACCTAAAACCGTCAACTTTATATTCTTCCATCCAATAAGTTAATACATCATTAAAAAAGTTGGTAGTGTATGAAGATTCATGGTTAAAATCGTAGCCCCAATGCGCACTTGTATTATCTACCAAGTTATGATTTTGATTATACCAAGGGTTATCAGCAGCAGGCTTATTATTTTGTGAATCCCAATACATTTGAAGTAGAGGAGATTGTCCGTATGAATGATTAAAAACAACATCTGCTAGAACAGCTATATTTCTTTTATGACATTCATCTACAAACTTCTTTAAATCATTTTTTGTTCCATAGGCTTTGTCTAAAGCCATATATAATGCAGGATTGTAGCCCCAGCTATCTGCTCCTTCAAATTCATTTATAGGCATTAATTCAATAGCATTGATGCCTAAAGACTGTAAATAATCTAATTTAGTTATAGCTTCATTATACGAGTCAGATTCTGTAAAATCTCTGATATGTAATTCATAAATTATTAAATTGTCTTGCGGAGGTTTAATAAAGTCCAAAACATTCCAAACGTATACTTCTTCATTGATTTTAAAAGTAGAAACATAACCATCGGTTAAATTAGTAGGATATTCTTTTAAGTTGGGATAATTTCCTTCTTTAATATATTGATCTGTCCAAGGGTCTAATATTTTTTCCGAATATGGGTCGGCTATTTTAATATTAAAGTCGATAAGATATTGATATGCATATTCAAAATTTTGGTCTAGGTTGTTTAGTGTAATCCAAAAATACTCACCGTCTTTATATAGTTGATAGGCTTCGTTTAATTCCCAGTTATTAAAATCTCCAATCAAAAAAACATCTGTTTTGTTTGGAGCAAGTAACACAAAAGTTATTGAATTATCAGGATGAATATTGATTCCATTTTTTACACCATTTGGTAAACTTTTATGTTGAGTTGGGGATTTTACAAAAACTGAAATTTCAGTTTCTTTAGTTTCATTATTTGCAGTAGCTTTAGCTTTTATAAAATGATTTCCAGTTGTAGTAAACTTATAATTAGTAGAAATAGTTGTTGAACTATTAGCTATTTTTTGAGAAATACTGTTTACTAAAACTTCTAAATCTGCTTCTAGAGAAGATTCAGCAGTAATAGTAATAGTTTCATTTAAATTAAATGAATTGTTATTTATTGGGTTCGTGATTGTGATATTTAAACCTTCTTCATAGATTGGAATAAAAATATCTGACGTTTGAGTATTTCCATCTGAAGATCGAAAAACAAAACTTAGTTCTGTTATTGTTTTGTTAGTATTGATTCCATAAAAAGAATAAGCAGAAGGAGTGATGCTTAAAGTATATTCATTAGAGTTTGAGGCTGATCTTGTTAATTTTGGTTGTACATTATTTTCGCCCCAATTTCCAATAACATTTTGCCATTTCACCCCATCAACTGTAGCTCCTGTATGCGCATAAATGTCTCCACTATAATTATTAAGTGGAGTGTTAGCAGCATTAAAAACTATGGTTATTTCATTAGTTGCTGTAGGAATTGCTGGTAAAGTACTAACTTGAGCAAAACTTACTTGAACTAATAGTATAAATAGAAGAGCTATTTTTTTCATTTTGTTGGTTTGAAATAAATTTAAAAAAATTAATAGTAAAAATCTGCATAAATATTTTTATGCAGATTTTTATAAATATTCTAATTAAAAGTTATTTTTAATTAAATAGCTGTAATAATATAAGTAGGTGCATTTTCATCACTAAAATCTAGAATAATTGAGTAGGTTCCAGCAGAAACAACGATGTTAGCTCCTCCAGCTTCAAGACTACCATCATTACCATCATCACCATAATTAACATCCCAACTATCATTAGTTCTAAATTTTATTTCACCATCTATTAAAGTTACTTTATCAAGTACCCAAACACCATCTTTACTGTAATCTGGAGAGAATCTTACATTTGGCCCATCCCAACCATTTGGAGCAGCAGAACCTACTAATCCCCAAATATCAATTGGTTCAATAGAATATTCTAATGCATTTAGATCTAAAGTTACCAAATAATTACCTGCAGTAACAGCGATATTAGCACCTCCATTTTCAAGTTTTCCATCAGCTCCATCATCACCATAATTTAATCCCCAATCATTATTAAATCTAAATTTAACCTCACCTTCACTTAAAGTTACAACAGTTTTCCAAGTGTTCGAATAAGAATCATAATTCATTGTCATATCAGGTCCATCCCAACCATTTGTTGTAGCGGAACCAACAAGTCCCCAAGTATAAGTTTCTATGGTATAGGTTAGTGAATTAGTATTAAAAGTAATTTTATAAGTTCCAGCTGAAACAACTATATTAGCTCCACCAGGTTCTAGGCTACCATCATTACCATCATCGCCATAATTAACATCCCAACTATTATTACTTCTAAATTTAATTTCACCATCAGATAAAGTTACATAAGCTACAACAACATCTGCATTGCTAGTTTGATAGAAAGGAAGATCTGGTCCATCCCAACTATTAGGTGTAGCACTTCCAACTACTCCCCAAATGGTAGATAAGTCTAGTTTGTCTTCATAAACAGTTGCATTAAAGTTTGTGATATTAGAAACTAAATCTTTGTAATCACTTAATACAGCTCTTACTTGAACTGAAACGGATGAAGGTGAACCACCTTCTAACCCTAATCCTATTAAAATTTTATTTAACTCAACAGTTTCAAATGTTTTTGAAAGTTCACTTCCAACAGATATTGCTTTTTCGCCATTTGCAGTTGATAGTGCAACTTCATATTCTGCACCTGCATTAAAGCCATAATCTGGCTTAGTCCAAGTTACAGTTAGTACATCTTGTCCAGCATTGTCTTTGTCTAAAACTACATCAGTTGTTGAGATGCTAACTGTGGTAGTAGCATTAGAATTTAATACTGTAAAATCTTCTTTATCACAAGCAACCAAAAAAACTGAAGCTGTGAATAGAATTAACAAATTATTTAATAATATTTTCATTTTTTCCTTTGATTTATATTAGTACGAAGGGTTTTGTTGCAAGTTTGGATTTGCATTTAAATCTGTAGCTGGAATTGGGAAAAGGTTTAAGTAAGAAGGGGTTGAAACACCTTCTTTTACACCACCTTTCCAAGGCCATACATACGCTCCATCGGTAAATCTTCCAAATCTAATCAAGTCAGTTCTTCTGTGACCTTCCCAATAAAGTTCACGAGCTCTTTCATTTAAAATAAAGTCGAGGTCTATAGAAGTTACTGTACCAAAATTATTGGCTCTAGCTCTTAATTCATTCATATAAGAAATTGCATTCGCTTCACTTCCGCCTCCACCTCTTAAGGTTGCTTCTGCGTACATTAAATATACATCAGCTAGTCTAAATAAAGGAAAGTCAGTATCAGTAAAGTCCCCACTAGTATCAGATCCAGCTACTCCATTACGATCTACGTTTTTAAATTTAGGAACAGCGTAACCATCTGTAAAAGTGCTTATAGATTCAATTTCCAATTCTTGTCCGTCAGTATAAAAAATTGCTCTTGGGTCTTTTTCAAATGAATATTCTTGAGTATTTACGTTAACAGTAAGTTTGTATAAACCAGCTGATACTGAAATGTTACTTCCATTATCTCCAAAATTACTGCCATTCCAAGCATTATCGGTTCTAAATTTTATTTCACCATCTACTAAGTTAACAAATGCTTGAACTACATTTGGAGTACTTGTTTGATGAAGAACTAAGTCTGGACCATTCCATCCGTTTGGTGTTGCAGATCCTACCACTCCCCAATTTGTTGCAGTTCCAATTTTGGCATTAGAAGCATTAAGATCAATTCCAGAATTAAAAGTGTTTACTAAAGCACTTGTAGTTCTAGTACCTCCCCAACCACCATTAATTCCGTAATCTTCAGGAGACATACTACCTCCAACGGCTGCGTGAATTAAAAAAGTTGTACCACCAAAAGATTGAGTTCTCAACCCATCAAATGCGATAGGGAAAATAACTCCATTAGCAGTGTGGTTATCAGCTAAAAATAAATTATCATAAGTTGTTTCTAAACTATAACCCGCATTTATTACTTTTTCTGCATAATTTACACAGTCGCTATATCTTCCAGTTTTTGTATAAACTTCAGCATTTAAATATAATTTAGCTAATAAAGTCCAAGCAGCAGCTTGATCAGCTCTTGCATACTCGTTAGTTCTTGGAGCAGGTAATTTACTTTCAATAGCTAATAATTCACTTTCAATAAAGTTAAATAAATCGGCTCTTTTAATTTGCTCAGGAAAGAAGAATCCAACTTCATCAGTTTCGGTTACAAATGGGAAATTACCAAATAAGTCAATAGCATGATAATAACTTAAAGCTCTTAAAAAGCGTACTTCACTTTTATATATTTGAATTTCTTCTAACAGCTGACCATCAACTCCTCTTGCACTTAGTTTTGCATCTGTTGTTTCTCTAAGGAAAGCATTACAAGAAGTGATTTGATATATGATTCTATTGTATAAAGCAGTAATAAATTCATTACTAGCGTTCCAATCTTGTTCATGGTAATCTGGTAAACTTCCATCTGCCCATCCAATTACAGCTTCATCTGTAGTTACTTCTTGAGCTAACCAATATTGTCTTAAATATTGACTAAAGCCTTCATCAATTCCTGAAATATCAGGTAAACCTGCAGGACCTTGTTGTCCACTAATAGCTAACCCTGCATAAATTTTAGCTAAAACTTGTTTATAAGTAGCTGGGTCATTAAATAATTCGTCAGCTAGTACAATGTCTTTATCTTGAGGAACTGTATCTAGATCTTTTAGACACGAGGTTAAAGTAAACAAAGTTACGATAGTTCCTATCATTAATATTTTAAAAGAATATTTTTTCATTTCTTAGTTAATTAAAAGTTTAAGTTAACTCCAATCATATAAATTCTTGGTCTTGGATAGATGTTAAAATCGATACCATTTCCAACTTCAGGATCAAGACCTTCATAATCAGTTATGGTTAATATATTTTGGGCAGAACCTGAAACAGATAAGTTGGAAGATTCTCCAAACACACTACCAAAATTATAACCTACTGTAACATTATCTAACTTTACAAAAGAGGCTTCTTGTACGTAGTAATCAGACAAATATCTTTCGGCTCCACCATTGATAAATCCTGATTCTAAAATATTTTCAACTCCATTTTCAATTACATTAGGGAAACCTGGATTAAGTAATTGGTCTCTAAATCCTTTAGCAGAATCAACATTATTGTAAACATAATTTCCAATATTTGCTCTCCATGCCATATTGAAATTCCAATTTTTATAGTTTAAATCTGTTGTAAATCCTAAAGTATAATCTGCTGTTGGTTTTTGATATCTGTATCTATCAGCATTACTAATAATGCCATCATTATTTCTATCTACATATACACCTTCAATTGGTTTGCCATTGGCATCATATACTTGTTGGTAAACAAAGAATGAATAAGGATCATAACCTACGGTATGTCTTTGAATGGTATTTCCTACACCTCCATCAAAACCACCTACAGGAACTCCCTCATAGTCTGGGCCATCATTTGTTGTAAGTTGAGTAATTTCAGTGTCATTGTAAGTAAAGTTTAAACCAAAGTCTAAATTTAAATCTTCAGTTCTTATAGCTTTTGTATTTAAGGTAAGCTCAATACCCTTATTCTCCATTTTACCAATGTTAGCATTACCAGCATTAGATAAAGATGAACCTCCAGGAAATGGTATAAAGTTTAGTAAATCTTTTGTTTTTCTAAAGTAAGCATCAACAGATCCGCTTAAAACATTATCAAATAAACCAAAATCTAGACCTGCGTTGTAAGTTTCAGTTTCTTCCCATTTTAGAGTTGAGTTGAAAGGTTGTGCTCTAAATGTTGTGATATAGGAGCTTCCAAATTGGTATTGCGCAGTATTTGTACTGGCCAAATATGTTGCAATTGCTGGATAGTAATCTCCAACATCTTGTTGACCAGTGATACCCCAGCTTAAACGTAATTTTAAGTTAGAAACAGCATTTGCATTTTTCATAAATGGTTCTTCGTAAATTTTCCAAGCAAATGCAGCAGAAGGGAAATTACCCCATCGGTTACTTTTACTAAATCTAGAGGATCCATCTCTTCTATAAGTTAAGGTTAATAGGTATTTATCTGCATAAGAGTATTTTAATCTTCCAAAAAATGACTGTAAATTTAATTCATTATAATAATCTAATAATTCTGTTAAGGTTTTATCTTGAATATTATTTTTATCAAACCCTTCATTTTTAAAATTTTGATAAGAGTATCCAACCATAAAGTCTATAGAACTATTAATAGCATCTATATCCTTAGCATAATTCAAGTAGAAATCAGATAAGATATTCTTTTTATCTTGTTCAAAATGTGAAATACTTCCTAAAGCAGCAAGTTCAGCAGTTTTGGCAGTAGCTGAATTAAAAATGGTATTATCACCATCACTACTTGAAATATCATAACCAAGATTAAGATTGGCTCTTAATTCAGGTAAAAAGTGCATTTTATAGTCAAATTGAATGTTACCAATACTTCTGTTAGAGTGACTTTCATCATTTCTTAATTCTAATAAGGCTAATGGGTTTCTTGGAGCTCCAACAGCTTGAGGGTTTCCATTTTCTTGTAACCATTCAAAATATCCACCATAGGTAGGATTGTTTGAATATACTGGTTGGGTTGGATCAAAAGAAATGGCATTTCCTATTGCACCTGTGTCTGCAAAACGGTTGTTAATTAATGATAGTTTAGTATTTAAATCTATTTTTAAATGCTCATCTAATAATACAGTACCAATACTAACTGCAAAAGTTCCTCTTTCAAGTTTTGAAGTTTTTAAGGTACCTGTTTGGTTGGTGTAACCTAATGAAGTTCTAAATTTAAAAGCACCACTACTACCATTTAAACTTAAATTATGATTGGTACCATAACCAGTTCTAAAAATTTCGTTTTGCCAATTTGTATTTTCATTTCCTAATAAAGCTATATCAGAAGGAATTCCATTTTCATTTACATACGTTCTAAATTGATCGGCAGATAAGGCATCTACAGTTTCAATATTTGTATTTACAGAAAAGTTAGAACTATAGGTTCCTTGAATATCTCCATCACTCCCTTTTTTAGTTGTAATAATGATTACTCCATTAGAAGCTCTAGAACCATAAATAGCGGTTGCAGAAGCATCCTTTAATATGGTGTAAGATTCTATATCATTTGGGTTAATGGTATTTAAAGGGTTTCTGATACCCGCAATACCTTCTTTGTCAACAGGAACACCATCTATAATAAATAGTGGGTCATTTGAAGCATTTAATGAAGCTCCACCTCTAATTCTAATTGTAGATCCACTTCCTGGAGCTCCACCACCTGATGTAATTTGTACACCGGCAACTTTACCAGTTAACATTTGGTCAGGTGAAACAATAGCACCTTTATTTAAATCTTTCGCTTTAACTGAAGTTACTGATCCTGTAGCATCTTTAACTGTGGTAACACCGTAACCAACAATTACTACTTCATCTAAAGACTCCGTACTCTCTACTAAAGAAACATTAATTGTTGTAGTTTCACCTACGGTTATTTCTTGTGTGTAAAAACCAATATAAGAAAACACTAAAACATCTCCAGGTTTAACATTTTCTAAAGTATAATTTCCATCAAAATCTGTTGAGGTCCCTTTAACTGTCCCTTTAATTATAACGCCAACGCCTGGTAATGCCGTATTACCTTTTGACTCTACTACGGTTCCTTTTATTGTTTGTTGACCAAACATTAAAATAGGAACTAAAAGTAGGACATTAAACAAAAAAAATTTAAAATTTTTCATCTATTTTAAGTTAATTAATAATTAAGTTTTTTTTAATAATTTTTGATACTATTTTTTTACTTTTCACAGTGTGAAGTTAGGAACTTAACATTTATTTAACGTGACAATAGTCATCTAAAAAATTCCGCAAACGTTTTCGTGTTTATAACTTTTTTACTCAAACGTTAGAGTTAATAGGGTTTTTTTATGTTTTTTTTTGGAAATTTTAAAAAAGCTGTTAAAAATATGTTTTTAGAATGTTTAAATGTTAGTTAACTTATTAACTTAATAGTTTTATATTTGTAGTTAACAAGATTTACTTAATTGATATGAAACCAAGAATTACTTTAAAAAAAATAGCAAATGAGTTTGGAGTATCCATATCAACAGTTTCTAAAGCACTAAAAGATAGTCATGAAATAAGTGAAGAAACACGAGAAAAAATTAAAGCATTTGCAGGCTTTTATAACTATAAACCTAATAGTTTAGCATTACAATTAAGAAATCAAAAAACTTCCGTTATAGGTGTAATAATTCCTGAAATTGTACATCATTTTTTTTCAACAGTAATCAATGGAATTGAAACCTATGCAAATGAAAAGGGATATAATGTGATGGTTTGTTTATCTAATGAATCGTATGATAAAGAGGTGTCTAATATAAGTGTATTAACTAATGGAAGTGTTGATGGTTTAATTGTTTCACTTGCAAGAGAAACCCAACAAAATCAAAATTTTAAACATTTTGAAGCACTTATAAAAGATGACTTTCCGTTGGTGTTATTTGATAGAGTTAAAGATGATTTAGCCTGTGATAAAGTTATTATTGATGATGTTGGAGGAGCTTATAAAGCAGCTAATCACTTGGTTGAAATAGGAAAAAGAAGAATAGCTTTATTAACCACTCAAGATTATATTACAGTAGGTTCATTACGAAAAGAAGGGTATTTAAAATCATTAGTTAAAAATGATATTGGAATAGATGAAAGCCTTATTTATAAAATTGATGATAAACAAGATTTGTACGAACAAATAAAAAAAGTAATTTTTGTAAAAAATCCACCAGATGCCATATTAGCTGTTAACGAAATTTATGCCGCCAATGCATTAAAAATTGCTAAAGAAAGAGGCTTAACAATTCCAAATGATATTGCAATTATAGGGTTTACAAGTGGGTTGATTTCAGAATTTACATCTCCTCCGTTAACTTCAGTTGTTCAACATGGTTTTTTAATGGGAAAACAAACAGCAGAGTTGCTAATTAATAGAATTGAACATACCGCCTCAAAAGAGTATCAAAAAGAAGTGATTTCACCTAACTTAAAAATTAGACAATCAACTTTAATTAAATAAGAATTATATTTAATTAAAAATATTTATAAAAAATTGTTTAAAAAATAATTGTTAACTCAAAGGTTATAGTACTAGATTTTCTTTTTTTTTGTTTAAAAAACTGATTTTAAAAGCGATAAAGTTTCAATTTAATTTATATATTTGTTCAGTAAAAGCAATTTTACACTACTATTTTTTCACACTTCACATTAGCAATTAAGGTCTTTACCTTAACTTGTATTAATATTTTTAATACTAATTATATTTATGGAAAAAAGGAAACTAAGTTTCTGGGATATCTGGAACATGAGTTTTGGGTTCTTAGGAATTCAAATGGGATTTGCATTACAAAATGCAAATGCCAGTAGAATATTACAAATATTTGGAGCCGACGTTCATGAATTATCTTGGTTTTGGATTGTAGCACCTTTAACAGGTTTAATTGTACAACCCATTATTGGTTATTATAGTGATAGAACTTGGACCAAACTTGGAAGAAGACGTCCTTATTTTTTAGCAGGAGCTTTATTAGCATCTATCGGGTTGATTTTAATGCCTAATGCAGAGATGTTTACTGCTTTTATGCCTGCCTTATGGGTAGGTGCAGGAATGTTAATGATTATGGATGCTTCATTTAATATTGCAATGGAGCCATTTAGAGCATTAGTTGCAGATATTTTACCATCTGATCAAAGAACTTTAGGATTTAGTGTTCAAACTATTTTAATTGGTATTGGAGCTGTAGTAGGTTCTTGGCTACCATATGTTTTAACCAATTGGTTTGGAATTGTAAATGAAACTCAACCAGGAGAAGTTCCAACAAATCTTTTATGGTCATTTATAATAGGTGCTACAGTTTTGGTGATAAGTATTTTAATTACGGTATTTACAACGAAAGAATATTCTCCAGAAGAAATGGCTCAGTTTACTGATGATAAGGAAGAAGTAGAAGAGGAGTCAAGTATCCTAGATATTTTTACCGATTTTAAAAAAATGCCTTTAACGATGAAGCAGTTGAGTTCGGTTCAATTTTTTTCTTGGTTTGGGTTATTTGGTATGTGGGTGTTTTCCACTCCAGCCATTGCACACCACATATATGGTTTAGGGCTTGAAGATCATGGAACAGCATATCAAAATGCAGGTGATTGGGTAGGAATTTTATTTGGAGTTTATAATGCAGTTTCTGCTGTTTATGCTTTCTTTTTACCAGCAATAGCAAAAAAAATAGGAAGAAAAATGACTCATGCTGTTTCATTGTTTTTTGGAGGTTTAGGTTTAATTTCTATTTATTTTATGCCTAATGAAAATTGGTTGATTCTTTCTATGATAGGTGTAGGAATAGCTTGGGCAAGTATATTAGCAATGCCATATGCTATTTTGGCCGGATCAATTCCTGCAAAAAAAATGGGTGTTTATATGGGAATATTCAACTTTTTTATAGTGTTGCCACAAATAATTAATGCAATTATTGGAGGACCAATTGTGAAATACTTTTATGGAGGAAACCCAATTTATGCATTGATAATGAGTGGAGTTTCATTATTAATTGCAGCAATGTTAGTTTTCAAAGTTAAAGATGTAGATGATGTAGTAACAACAAATAGTTAACATGAAAAAAGAAATAGCATTTATATTTGATTTAGATGGCGTAATTGTAGATACAGCAAAATATCACTTTTTAGCTTGGCATAATTTAGCAACATCTTTAGGCTTTGAGTTTACTGAAAAGCATAACGAATTATTGAAAGGAGTAAGTAGAGTTAAATCTTTAGAAATCTTATTAAATATAGGAAATATTGAATTAACAGAAGATGAAAAACAATCGATGTTGATTAAAAAAAATGAAGAGTATTTAGAGTATGTCCATCAAATGACTTCAGAAGAAATTCTCCCTGGAGTACTTCATTTATTAGATTTTTTAGATGAACATCAAATTAAATATGCCTTAGGATCAGCAAGTAAAAATGCTCCACTAATTTTAGAAAAAGTAGGTTTATTAAAAAGGTTTACAGCATTAGTTGATGGTAATGACGTGTCTAAAGCTAAACCTAATCCTGAAGTGTTTTTAATAGCTGCTCAAAAATTAAAAACTGCACCTGAAAACTGTATTGTAGTTGAAGATGCCATAGCTGGTGTAGAAGCTGCAAAACTAGCGAAAATGACATGTGTTGGTATTGGAAATCAACAAATATTAAATAAAGCCGATGTTGTATTTAAAGATATGACAGGGTTTTCTCTTGAGTTTTTAAAAAAATTAATTAACAACTAAAGTTATTTCTATTTTTTTTGAATAAACATCAATTGTCAATTTAAAAAAGATTAATAGAACAAATTTTAAAAATTCCGCTTTTAGAGGAATTATAAAATGTGATAAAATGAATAAGAATTATATTATTCCTAATGAATGGTCCATTATAGAAGAAGGTTTTTGTGCTGAAAATGTTGAAGCATCAGAAAGTCTTTTTAGTATCGGAAATGGAGCCATGGGACAACGAGCAAATTTTGAAGAAGATTACTCTGGAAACACTTTTCAAGGAAGTTATATTGGTGGAATTTATTATCCTGATAAAACAAGAGTTGGATGGTGGAAAAATGGGTATCCAGAATACTTTGCAAAAGTACTGAATGCTCCAAATTGGATTGGAATTGGCATTCAAATTAACACTACAAAATTAGATTTAAACACTTGTAAAGTTTCTAATTTTAAAAGAGAGCTAAATATGAAAGAAGGCTGGCTAAGTCGTTCTTTTGTGGCAAAACTTCCAACAGGTGAACAAATTGAAGTTTGTACGAAACGATTTATTAGTATAAAGTATAACGAAGTTGGAGCAATAGCATACACAGTTAAACCTTTAAATTTTTCAGGAGAAATTAGTTTTTCGCCTTATATAGATGCAGGTATTGTAAATGAAGATGCTAATTATGATGAATTTTTCTGGGAAATTCTTCAAATTTCACCAGAAGAAAATAAAGGAGCCATTCTTTCAAAAACGTTAAAAACAGAATTTCATGTTGCTACTGCAATGGCAGTTTCATTTACGAGTAATGAAAAACCTATTGAGATTCCCCAACAAACATTAATTGAAGAAAAATCAATTACATATTCTTATACGTTGAATATCTCAGAAGGTGAAACTGCAACAATTTATAAATATGGTAGTTACGTAAGTTCATTAAACCATTCGAATGAAGAATTATTAGATGCCGCATTTAAAAACGTAACCGAAGCTAAACAAATAGGGTTTCAACAACTTTTAAATAGTCAAATTGATTCTTGGAAAAATATTTGGAAAACCGCCGATATTATTATTGAAGGTGATGTGAAAGCGCAACAAGGAATCCGTTTTAATATTTTTCAATTAAACCAAACTTACATGGGTACCGATGCACGTCTAAATATTGGACCAAAAGGCTTTACTGGTGAAAAATATGGAGGCAGTACTTATTGGGATACAGAAGCATATTGTATTCCTTTTTATATGGCAACAAAAGATGCCAGTGTGGCCAAAAATCTATTACTTTATCGCTACAATCAATTAGATAAAGCTATTGAAAATGCCGAAAAATTAGGATTTACTAATGGAGCAGCTTTATATCCAATGGTAACTATGAATGGTGAAGAATGTCATAACGAATGGGAAATAACTTTCGAAGAAATTCATAGAAATGGAGCCATGGTTTATGGTATTTATAACTATGTAAATTATACGCAAGATTTTGAATACATTCCAAAAAATGGGCTAGAAGTAATGATAGCAATTGCTCGTTTTTGGCATCAAAGAGCTAATTTTTCCGAAGCTAAAAATAAATATGTTATTTTAGGTGTTACAGGACCTAATGAATATGAAAATAATGTAAATAATAATTTTTACACAAATTATTTAGCAAAATGGTGTATTGAATATACGGTTGATTGTTTAAATAAGGTAAAACATAATTATCCAGATGATTTTGAAAGAATTATTAACAAAACCAATTTAAAGGCAGAAGAAACCTATAAATGGTTAAAAGTAGCTGAAAATATGTATTTTCCTTTTGATGCTGAAAAAAATATTTATTTGCAGCAAGATGGTTTTTTAGATAAAGAAATTAGTTCTGTTGATAAATTACCAATCAGCGATAGACCAATTAACCAAAAATGGTCTTGGGATCGTATTTTACGCTCATGTTATATCAAGCAAGCGGATGTACTCCAAGGGATATTCTTTTTTGAAAACAAATTCTCAAAAGATGAAGTGGAACGTCACTTCGATTTTTACGAACCTTTAACTGTTCATGAATCTTCTCTATCACCTTGTGTACATTCAATATTAGCAGCTTCTATAGATCGTATGCCTAAAGCGTATGAACAATATGTAAGAACTTCTCGTTTAGATTTAGATGATTACAACCATGAAGTTCATGAAGGATGTCATATTACAAGTATGGCAGGAACTTGGATGTCTATTGTACAAGGTTTTGGAGGAATGCGTGTTTGGGATGATGGTAAGTTAACCTTTAATCCACAAATACCTAAGGAATGGAAATCGTATTCATTTACAATAAACTTTAGAGGTAGTATTATCAAAGTTTATAAAAGTCAAACAGCATGTAAGTTCTTTAATGAATCTGGTAATGAAATTAAAATGCTTGTTAATAATAATGAAATTTTAATTCCTTCAAACCAATTAGTTACAGTTTAAATTAAATTTAAAACTTATGAAAAATAGTTGTTTCCTAATACTATTATTTTTAGGATTTTCTTTATATGCTCAAAAAATAGAAAGAGTTGAGCCTCCTAATTGGTGGGTTGGGATGAATGAACCTCAATTAGAATTGCTAATTTATGGGGAGAATATTTCGAGTTATACACCATCAGTAAATCATGCAAATATTCAATTAATTGAGGTGAAAAGAACTGAAAATAAGAATTATTTATTTTTAAATTTTGATATTTCAAAAGCATCTTTAGGAAAGTTTAAAATATCCTTTTCAAAAAAAGGCAGGCGAAATAACTTTACATATGAATATGAGTTAAAAGAGAGAACAAAAAACTCAAAAAATAGAGAGGGTTTTGACAGTTCTGATGCCATATATTTAATAACTCCAGATCGTTTTGCCAATGCTGATACTTCTAATGATAAAGTAAAAGGACTTCGTGAAATAACCATCAATAGAAAAGATGATTATGCACGTCATGGAGGCGATTTAAAAGGAATTACAAATCATTTAGATTATATTCAAAAAATGGGATTTACGGCCATTTGGTCAACCCCAGTTTTAATTAATGATATGAAACAAAGCTCATATCATGGATATGCTATAACCGATTTGTATGAAGTTGATCCACGTTTTGGTACTTTGGAAGATTATATTGCTTTATCAAAAAAAGCAACTGAAAAAGGAATAAAATTAATAATGGATCAGGTAGAAAACCACATTGGAAGTGAACATTGGTGGATGAAAGATTTACCTACCAGTAATTGGGTTAATTTTCAAAAAGAATTTCTACAAGGAACTACTGTAATAACCAACCATCGAAGAACAACCAATCAAGATAGGTATGCTTCAGAGTTTGATAAAAGACTTATGAATGAAGGTTGGTTTGTTTCAGCAATGCCCGATTTAAATCAAAACAACCCATTATTAGCAAAATATCTAATTCAAAATAGTATTTGGTGGATTGAAACTTTGAATTTAGGAGGTATTCGTCAAGATACATATCCGTACCCAGATAAAGAATTTATGAGTCAATGGGCTGGGGCAATTATGTTAGAATATCCAAACTTTAGCATTGTAGGAGAAGAATGGAGCACCAACCCGTTATTGGTGGGTTATTGGCAAAAAGATGCTGAAAATAAGGACGGATATCGTTCTAACTTAACTTCAACAATGGATTTTCCAATGCAAAAAGCAATTGTTGATGGTTTAAATGAAGACGAAACTTGGGGTACTGGTTTGGTGAAAATATATGAAGGTTTGGCAAACGATTTTTCATATTCAAAACCAAACACAATGATGGTTTTTCCAGACAATCATGATATGAGTCGGATTTACACACAGTTAGGAGAAGATTTTGCAAAAACTAAAATGGCAGTGGGATATTTGTTAATGTTACCTAGAATTTCTCAAATTTATTATGGAACAGAAGTACTTTTAAGTGATGCCGCAAAACCAGGTGATCACGGTTTAATTAGAACCGATTTTCCAGGAGGTTGGAAAGGTGATAAAGTAAATGCATTTACAGGAAAAAACCTCACTAAAAATCAAACCGAAATGCAATCTTTTTTGAAAAAGGTATTAAACTATAGAAAAAATAGCGAGGCCATTCATAGTGGAAAAACAGTTCATTTTGGACCTGAAAATGGTGTATATGTGTTATTTAGAGTTAAAAAAGATGAAACTTTAGTGGTTATTTTAAATAAAAATGAAACTCCTGTTGAATTAAATTTAGAGAGATTTAACGAAATAAGCTTACAAGGTAGGAAATTAAAAAACATTGTCTCAGGAAAAATCACCACTTGGCAAAAAACTTTGAAGCTAAACTCAAAAGGTATTACAATTTTAACTACTAAAATGTAACTTAAATGAAGTTAATTAAATTAAACATACTAGTATTTTTATTACTTCAATGTTGGTGTGTGAGTGCGCAAAACTCAACAAGGGTTTTTATAAAACTAGAAAAGTTAGGTTCAGAAATTAAAATTTCAACAACTGATGGTTTTTATTTGATTAAACCTTATTCAAATAAAATTATTGAAACCTCTTTTATACCAAAAGGAGAAGAGTTTTTACCTAATTCACATGCGGTAGTTTTAAAACCTTCAAATGTAACATTTAAAGTAACTTCTAATAAAAATTTAATAAAAATCTCTACTAAAGGGATAGCTGTTGAAATTGTAAAATCACCTTTTCAAATTTCATATTCTTATAAAAATAAGCCTCTAATTTCTGAACGGAAAGGATTCCTTAATAGTAAAGAGTTTCAAACGTTAGATTTTAATTTGACAACTGATGAAGTTTTGTACGGAGGTGGTGCACGTGCTTTAGGAATGAATAGAAGAGGATATAGATTGCAATTATACAATAGGGCGCATTACGGTTATGAAACGCATTCTGAATTAATGAACTATACTATGCCTTTAGTGTTTTCTTCCAATTTATATGCTATTCATTTTGACAATGCTCCTATTGGTTACCTTGATTTAGATAGTAATAAAGACAATTCGTTAAAGTATGAAACTATTTCAGGAAGAAAAACCTATCAAGTTATTGCAGGAAATTCTTGGGAAGATTTAATTGAACAATATACTATATTAACAGGAAAACAGCCTTTAATTCCACGTTGGGCTTTAGGAAATTTTTCTAGCAGATTTGGCTATCATTCTCAAAATGAAGTCACTACCACTATTGATAAATTTAGAGAAGAAAAAATTCCAGTGGATGCTGTTATTTTAGACTTATATTGGTTTGGAAAAGACATTAAAGGAACTATGGGGAATTTCGAATTTTATAAAGATTCGTTTCCCAATCCTAAAAGGATGATAGCCGACTTAAAACAAAAAGGAGTTAAGACGATATTAATAACAGAACCTTTTATTTTAACAACTTCCAATAAATGGAAAGAAGCTGTTGAAAAGGATATTTTAGGAAAAACTAACGAAGGAAAACCATATACCTACGATTTTTATTTTGGTAACACTGGAATTATAGATATTTTTAAACCTGAAGGGAAACAATGGTTTTGGAATATTTATAAAAAGTTTACCAATTATGGTGTTGCAGGTTGGTGGGGAGATTTAGGTGAACCTGAAGTTCATCCTTCAGATTTATTGCATGCAACAGGAACTGCTGATGAGGTTCATAATATTTATGGTCATAATTGGGCTAAATTAGTTTATGAGGGTTATCAAAATGAATTTCCTAATCAACGACCATTTATTTTAATGCGAGCAGGTTATTCAGGTTCTCAAGGCTATGGATTAATACCTTGGTCTGGTGATGTAAACAGATCTTGGGGAGGCTTGCAGTCTCAAGTAGAAATTGCATTGCAAATGGGAATGCAAGGCTTGGGTTATATGCATTCTGATTTAGGTGGATTTGCGGGTGATAATTTAGATGATGAATTGTATACTAGATGGTTGCAATACGGTGTTTTTCAACCTATTTATCGCCCACATGCACAAGAAGCAGTTCCTTCAGAGCCAGTATTTAGAGAGTCTGAAACTAAAGCTTTAGCCAAAAAGTCTATAGAGTTACGTTATAGCTTATTACCTTATAATTATACACTAGCTTTTGAAAACAATCAAAAGGGACTGCCTTTAATGCGACCATTATTATTTGAGAAATCAAATAATAGAAGTTCCTTAATAAATGATAAAGCGTATTTGTGGGGAAATGATTTTTTAATAAGTCCTGTAATAAAACCTAATTTAAAAGAACAAGAAGTGTACTTTCCTTCTAATTCAAATTGGTTTAATTTTTATACAGAAGAGAAGGTTAAGGGAGGGCAGACTAAAATAGTTTCATTAAATAAAGAAAGTATTCCAACCTATGTCCGTGGTGGAGCTTTTATTCCAATTATTAACCCAATTCAACATACAAAGCAGTATAATTTAAACTCTTTTAATTTGCATTTTTATTTTGATAAAGAAGTAACAAAAAGTGAAAGTAACTTGTATAATGATGATGGTGAAACACCAAATGCTTATGAAAAAGAAATGTATGAGATGTTTCATTTCAAAAGCAACTATAAAAAAGGCAATTTAACAATCAAAATTAAACAAGAAAGAGGCGTTAATTATCAATTTACAAAGAAAAAAATAACTTTGATTGTACATCATGTTTCCAAAAAGCCAAAAAAAATTAAGGGATATAATTTTACTTGGAACGCTGAAAATAAAATATTGTTTATTCCCATTGAAATAACTAATTCTTCAAATAAAATAATTCAAATAAAACTCTAATTAAAATGCAAAAATATATACTTTATTTCATTTTATTAATTTCATTTATACGTTGTAAAAACAGTACTCAACAAGTTGTTAAAGCGGTTGAAACTCCATTCATTTGGGAAAACGTGACTATGTATTTTTTGTTAACCGATAGGTTTTTTAATGGAGATACTAACAACGATGTTAATTTTAACAGAACCCAAAAAGCAGGAAAATTAAGAGGATTTGAAGGAGGTGATATCAAAGGTATTATAAAAAAAATTGAAGCGGGATATTTTACAAACTTAGGTGTAAATGCTATTTGGCTTTCACCAGTTTATGAACAAATTCATGGAGCCACAGATGAAGGTACCGGTTTAACATATGCATATCATGGGTATTGGACAAAAGATTGGACTTCTTTAGAACCTAATTTTGGAACAAAAGAAGATTTAAAAAAGCTTGTTGAAATTGCTCATGCACATGGAATCAGAATTGTTTTAGATGCTGTAATTAATCATACAGGTCCTGTTACCGAAGTAGATACTGTTTGGCCTAAAAATTGGGTGAGAACTTCCCCTCAATGTACCTATCAAGGATATGAATCTACTGTAAAATGCACTTTGGTTGAAAATTTACCAGATATAAAAACGGAAAGTAATACAGATGTTAACTTACCACCACATTTAATTGAAAAATGGAAAAAAGAGGGTAGATATGAACAAGAAATGGCAGAATTAGAAGCCTTTTTTAAACAAACAGGCTACCCAAGAGCTCCAAAATATTATATAATGAAATGGTTGGCTGATTATATAACAGACTATGGAATTGATGGTTATAGAGCCGATACAGTTAAGCATACTGAAGAAGATGTTTGGCAAGATTTTAAAAAAGTTTGTGATAATGCTTTTGAAAATTATAAAATTAACAATCCAGATAAAATATTGGATAATAATAATTTTTACTTAGTTGCTGAAGTCTATAATTATGGAATAAGCGGAGGCAGATATTTTGATTTTGGAGATAAAAAAGTGGATTATTTTAACAAGGCGTTTCAAAGTTCTATCAATTTTGAATTTAAGTGGAATGCTGCTCAAGATACCTATGAAGAAATTTTTTCAAGATATTCTTCAATATTAAATAATGAACTAAAAGGCTATGGAGTTTTAAATTATATTAGTTCACATGACGATGGTTCTCCTTATGATGCTAAAAGAGAACAACCTTTAGAGTCTGCCACAAAATTATTATTAAGTCCTGGAGGAGCTCAAATTTATTATGGAGATGAAACTGCTCGTTCTTTAATTATTGAAGAAACAGTAGGAGATGCTACTTTGCGATCTAATATGAATTGGAATGACATTTCAACCAACAAAAAAACAAAAGAAATTTTAGCTCATTGGCAAAAATTAGGAAAATTTAGAAGTAAACATCCTAGTATTGGTGCAGGAATTCATAAAATGATTTCTGAACAACCGTATGTTTTTAAAAGAACGTATTCTGAAAATAATTTTAATGATAGTGTGGTTGTAGGGATTGATTTGCAAGTAGGTAAGAAAGAATTATTTGTTGAAGATACTTTTGCTAACGGAACAAAACTGATAGATTTTTATTCAAATACTGAAGTGGAAGTAAAAAATAATAAAGTAACACTAATCACACCATATACAATGGTATTACTTGAAAAGAAAATTTAAGATGAAATATATAAAAATAAGCATACTATGCTTTTGTGCATTGTTTTTATCATGTACAGGTAAACAAAAAAATAACATACTAGTTTCTTCCCCAAATAAATTAATTAAGGTTGAATTTAAATTATTAGAAAATGGAGAGCCAGCTTATTGGGTAACTTATAAAAATGAAGAGGTAATAAAGAAGTCAACCTTAGGATTTGATTTAAAAGATAACCCTCCGTTTAAAACAGGTTTTAAAATTATAAGGTCAAACATTCGTAGCTTTAATGAAACTTGGGAAATGCCTTGGGGGGAGCAAAAAGAGGTTGAAAATAAATATAATGAACTTAAAGTAGAACTTCAAGAAACTTCAGAGTTAAATAGAAAATTAAACATTGTTTTTAGAATATATGATGATGGGGTAGGCTTTAGATACGAAATTCCCAAACAAAAAAAATTAGAAGAAGTCTTTATTACAGAAGAAAATACAGCGTTTAACTTAACAGGAAATCATAAAGTTTGGTGGATTCCTGGAGATTGGGATATTTATGAACACTTATATAATACGACTAACTTTTCTGAAATTAATGCTAAAGGCAAAGCAGAACATCCCAATTTAGCTCAAACTTATATTCCAGAAAATGCGGTAAACACTCCGGTAACCATGAAAACGGATAAAGGTTTATATGTAAGTTTTCATGAAGCTGCTTTAGTAGATTATTCAGGGATGACCTTAAAAGTTGATACTGTAAATTATAAGATGAAAAGTGTTTTAGTAGGTTCTGAAAATGTTGATTATAAAGTGAAGAGAACTGTACCTTTTAAAACGCCTTGGAGATCAATCCAAATAACTGATACAGCAGGTGATTTAATAGAGTCAAAACTTATAGTTAACTTAAATGAACCTAATAAATTAAGCGATATCTCTTGGTTCAAGCCAACCAAGTATACTGGTATATGGTGGGAAATGCACTTAGGGAAATCATCTTGGGATATGGCCTCTGGAAAACATGGAGCAACAACAGAAAATACCAAAGCTTATATTGATTTTTCTTCAAAAAACAACATTGGAGCTGTGTTGGTTGAAGGATGGAATACAGGTTGGGAACATTGGATTGGTTTTGAAGACCGTGAAGGTGTTTTTGATTTTGTAACACCGTATTCAGATTATAATTTGCAAGAAGTTGTTCGTTATGGAAAAGAAAAAGGGGTAGAAATAATGATGCATCATGAAACTTCTGCTGCAACACAAACCTACGAAAAACAACAAGACACTGCTTATGCTTTAATGCAAAATTTAGGAATTCATACTGTAAAAACTGGTTATGTTGGAAAAATTTTACCAAAAGGAGAATATCATCATGGACAATATATGGTGAATCAGTACAACAATGCAATAATCAAAGCTGCGAAGTATCAAGTTGCAATAAACGCACATGAACCAATTAAAGCAACTGGTTTACGCAGAACGTATCCAAATACTATTTCTAGAGAAGGATTACGAGGACAGGAGTTTAACGCTTGGGCAAGTGATGGAGGTAATCCTCCAGAGCATTTAACAATTGTAGCATTTACACGTATGTTGGCTGGGCCAATAGACTATACTCCAGGAATTTTTGATATTAAGTTCAATAAATGGAAAAAAGAGAATCAGGTAAATACAACCATAGCACAGCAATTAGCATTGTATGTAGTTATTTATAGTCCAGTGCAAATGGCTGCCGATTTAATTGAAAATTATGAAGGAAATCCAGCATTTCAATTCATTAAAGATGTTGGTGTAGATTGGCAACAAACAAAAGTGATAAATGGTGAAATTGGAGAATTTGTTACTATTGCTAGAAAAGAAAGAAATTCTGAAAATTGGTATGTAGGTGGAATTACAGATGAAAATTCAAGGGAATTAACTATTGATTTTAATTTTTTAAGCCCAAATATTACTTATATAGCAACAATTTATAAAGACGGTGAACAAGCACATTGGAATAATAATCCAACCGATATAATAATTCAAAATAAAGAAATTACAAATCAATCTAAACTAAATTTAAAATTAGCTGAAGGAGGTGGGTTTGCAATTAGTTTAAAACCAAAAAAACAATAATAATGAGAACAACACTTTTAATAATTGCATTAGCAATGTTTGTTTCTTGTAAACCAGAAACAAAAAAAGAGCAAAAAACAGAAAATAATAACGAAGTACTTCAACCTATTTCAGATAGTGATTTAGAAACAGCTATTATTTATGAAGCCAATATCCGTCAATATTCTCCTGAAGGTACGTTCAATGAGTTTACAAAAGACATTCCTAAATTAAAGGAATTAGGAGTTAAAATTATTTGGTTAATGCCTATTTATCCAATTTCTACTACAAAGAGTAAAGGTACTTTAGGAAGTTATTATGCAATTTCAGATTATACTAAAGTAAATCCTGAATTTGGAGAGATTACTGATGTAGAAAATTTAATTAAAACTGCTCACAAAAATGGAATGTATGTAATTTTAGATTGGGTTGCAAACCATACAGGATGGGATCACGTTTGGTTAAAAGAACATCCTGAATATTATACTAAAAATGAAAAGGGTGAAATTACACATACGGTTGGGACTGATTGGACAGATGTTGCAGATTTAAATTATGATAATTTAGAAATGAGAGCAGAAATGCTGAAAGATATGAAATACTGGGTGGAAGAGCTTGATGTTGATGGGTTTAGGTGTGATGTTGCTGGAATGGTTCCTGTTGATTTTTGGGAACATACGGTTGCTGAATTAAATAAAGTAAAACCAATATTTATGTTGGCAGAAGCTTGGGAGCCTAATTTAATGGAAAATGCTTTTGATATGGCGTATGGTTGGGATACACATCATAAAATGAACCATATAGCTCAAGGAAAAGAGAATGTAAAAAATTGGGATGATAGGATGATTCAAATAGACACCATGTATCAATCTGATGATATCTTGATGAATTTTATAACTAACCATGATGAAAACTCCTGGAATGGTACGGTTAAAGAACGTTTGGGAGCAGCATCAGAAGTTATGTTAGCATTAGCTTATTGTGCGCCAGGAATGCCTCTAATTTATAGTGGACAAGAGTATGATATGGATAAAAGATTGTTGTTCTTTGAAAAAGATACGATTATTAAAACTAAAGGAAAAGTTTGGCCACTAATGCAAAAGTTAGCTGAATTAAAACTTAGTAATCAAGCATTGCATGGAGGTAAAAATGCAGCTTCATATACTAAAATTAAAACTTCAAGTCCTGAGGATATTTTAATTTTTTCACGACAAAAAGGTCAAGATAAAATTACTTTTATGGCTAATTTATCAAAAATGGAGGTGGCTTTTACAACGGAAAAAGAAGGGGTCTCTGTAGATTATTTTACTAATGAAAAAGTGACTTTTTCAAAAGATAAAACTCAAACTTTAAAAGCATGGGAATATAAAATTTTAATTGATTAAAATGAATGTAAAATTCTGATAAATAATTAATTACAATTTTAAAAAGGAAGTTATTTTACTTCCTTTTTTTAGCGATTACTACGAAATCGTTTTAGTGAATATTAGTCCTTTTAGTAGGAAAAAAAACCATTTAAAAGTAACTTTGAACTATAATTTTAACTAATGAATGAACCAATAAAAAAGATCGCAGTTTTAACATCAGGAGGAGACGCTCCGGGGATGAATGCAGCAATTAGAGCCGTTGTTAGAGCCTGTACTTATTATAGAATTGAATGTGTAGGTGTTTATAGAGGATATCAAGGACTGATTGAAGGTGATTTTAAAACGCTTTCAGCACGCCATGTAAGTAATATAATTAATAAAGGAGGAACTATTTTAAAATCAGCAAGATCTCAAGAATTTAAAACAACTGAAGGAAGAGCTAAGGCTTTTCAAAATTTAAAAGAAGCTGGTATAGGAGCAATAGTTCTTATTGGAGGAGATGGAACTTTTACAGGAGGATTAAAATTTATCGAAGAATATAATTTTCCAGTAGTTGGAATTCCAGGTACAATTGATAATGATATTTACGGAACAGATAACACTATTGGCTACGATACAGCTTTAAATACAGTTGTAGAAGTTATAGATAAAATTAGAGATACTGCAAGTTCTCATAACAGATTGTTCTTTATTGAAGTTATGGGAAGAGATGCTGGTTTTATTGCATTAAACTCTGGAATTGGAGCTGGAGCGGAAGAAATATTAATTCCTGAAAAGAATTTAGGACTAGAACGTTTGGTAGACTCTCTTAAGAAAAGTAAAGATAAAGGAAAAACATCAAGTATTGTGGTGGTTTCTGAAGGAGATAAAATTGGTAAAAATGTTTTTGAATTAGCCGATTATATCAATGATAATTTTCCTCATTATGATATAAGAGTATCGGTTTTAGGACATATGCAAAGAGGTGGTTCTCCAAGTTGTTTTGATAGAGTATTGGCTAGTAGATTAGGAGTTGCAGCAGTAGAAGCTTTACTAGATAGATCTACAGGAGTAATGGTTGGTATTACTAATAATGAAGTGTCAACAGTTGGCTTGAATAAAGCCATTAAAATGAACCACGATATTAACGAAGAATTACTAAAAGTAGCTGAAATAACTTCAGTATAGATTGAATAATAAATAAAAATAATAAGAAATGTCAACAGTAAAAATAGGGATTAACGGTTTTGGAAGAATAGGACGTATTGCTTTTAGAGTAGCAATGAGCAGACCAAACGTTGAAGTAGTAGGGATTAATGATTTATTAGATGTAAATCATTTAGCATATTTATTAAAATATGATTCTGTTCACGGAAAATTTAATGGAACAGTAGAAGTAAGTAATGGGAATTTAGTAGTAAATGGTAAAGAAATTAGAGTTACTGCTGAACGTAATCCAGAAGATTTAAAATGGGATGCAATTGGAGCAGAAATCGTTTTAGATTGCACAGGTATTTTCACAAGCTTAGAAGGTGCGCAAAAACACATTACAGCAGGTGCCAAAAAAGTAGCAATCTCAGCTCCTTCAGCTGATGCTCCAATGTTTGTAATGGGTGTTAACCATAAAGAAATTACAGCTGATAATACGATTGTATCTAACGCATCTTGTACTACAAACTGTTTGGCTCCATTAGCAAAAGTAATTAATGATAACTTTGGAATTGTTGAAGGTTTAATGACCACAGTTCACGCTACTACAGCTACACAATTAACCGTAGATGGACCTTCAAGAAAAGACTGGAGAGGTGGTAGAAGTGCTTTAACAAATATCATTCCTTCATCAACTGGTGCAGCTAAAGCTGTAGGTAAAGTAATTCCAGAATTAAACGGAAAATTAACAGGAATGTCCTTCAGAATTCCAACCGCTGATGTATCAGTTGTAGATTTAACTGTTAGAACAGAAAAACCAGCCACTTTTGAAGAGGTAAAAGCTGCTTTAAAAGCTGCTTCTGAGAATGATTTAGCAGGTGTTTTAGGATATACTGATGAAGCTGTAGTATCTCAAGATTTTGTATCAGAACCAAGAACCAGTGTTTTTGATGCTGAAGCAAGTATTGCTTTAAATGATAATTTCTTTAAATTAGTATCTTGGTACGATAACGAATTTGGGTATTCAACTAAATTAGTAGATTTAGCAGAATATATTTATTCAGTTAAATAATTTAAAATATAGAAAAATGATTCTAATAGCAGATGGAGGTTCTACCAAAGCAGACTGGATTTTACTTGATAAAGAAGGAAATCAAGTGCTTAAAACTAGAACAAAAGGATTGAATCCTGCGGTTTTCAGTGAAGATTTATTAATTACTAGAATTAATGAAAATGAAGATTTAGTTAATTATAAAGATAAAATTACCAATGTTTATTTTTATGGAGCTGGTTGTGGAACACCAAAACCAACGGCACTTTTGAAAGCTATATTTGAATCATTTTTCAAAAATGCAGAAGTTGATGTAAAAGAAGATACTTATGCAGCAACTTTTGCAGTTACAAATGAACCAGGATTGGTTTGTATTTTAGGGACAGGATCTAATAGTAGTTATTTTGATGGCGAAAATGTAGATTGTAGAATTCCTTCTTTAGGATATGTGGTTATGGATGAAGCAAGTGGTAATTATTTTGGTAAAAAATTGATTAGAGACTACTTTTACCATAAAATGCCGAGTGATTTAGCCAAAAAGTTTGAAAAGGACTTTAATTTAGATGCTGATACCATTAAAAGAAATATCTATAAAGAGCCAAATCCAAATACCTATTTAGCGCATTTTGCAGAGTTTATGTTGAGAAGTGAAAGAAACTGTTATTTCAATAAAGTACTTCATAAAGGAATGAAAGACTTTTTTAAAAATAGAATTTTACCTTTCCCTGAATCTAAACATGTACCCGTACATTTTGTAGGATCTATAGCATATTTTGCTCAAGATATTATAAAAGATGTGGCAAGGTATCATATGATAAAGCTTGGAAATATAATACAAAGACCCATTGATGGTTTAATTGAATATCATAGAAAAAAACTAAAATTAGAACAAGTCTAATACTCGTTCTAAAGCCATACCTCTGGATCCTTTAATAAGGATTGTAGAGTTATTATAATTTAAATAATTGATTGAACATTTGAAAGCGTCAAAGCTTTCATAAACAAAGGCATTTTTTACAGTTGTTGTAGAAAATGCCTTTCCTATTAAATGAATTTCTGAAAAGTTATATGAACTAGCCAATTCTGCTATTTTTTGATGTTCTACCCAACTTGTTTCACCCAGCTCAAACATATCTCCAAGAATTACAATTTTTTTGTTGCTAGTTGTAATTTGATTAAAGTTTTCTAAGGCAGCAGTCATACTACTAGGATTTGCATTGTAAGCATCTAAAATTATTTTAGTAGTATTTTTTTCTATAATTTGAGATCGATTATTTGTTGGTAAATAATTTTCAATAGCATTTTTAATTTCTTTAGTGGTTACCTTAAAATGATTTCCAATTGCTATTGCAGCAGCAATATTGTAATAATTATAACTCCCTATCAAATTGCTTTCAATAATAAGTTTTTTAAATTTAACTTTAACAAAAGGCAATGCATTTATAAATTGAATCATAGCCTTATTGAATTCAATTAAATGTAGGCCAACAGATTGTTTAACTTGAATTTTATCATCAGTGTTTACAAATGCTGTTCCGTTGGTTTTCTTTAAAAAATTATAGAGTTCAGATTTTCCTTTAATAACACCTTCAAGACTTCCAAATCCTTCTAAATGCGCTTTTCCAAAGTTGGTAATATAACCATAGTTTGGTTCTGCTATTTTACATAAAAACTCGATTTCATTTATATGGTTTGCACCCATTTCAACAATTCCAATTTCCGTTTCAGGTGTCATTTTTAAAAGTGTAAGAGGCACACCAATATGATTGTTTAAATTTCCTAAAGTTGCAGTTGTTTTATATTTTTTTGATAATACTGAATTTATAAGCTCTTTAGTGGTGGTTTTTCCATTGCTTCCTGTTAATGATAGTATAGGAATGTTAAGCTGCTTTCTGTGAAAATTAGCTAATTCTTGTAATGTTTTTAAGGTGTTTTTAACCAATATAGTATTCGGAGAGTTATTATATTCTGATTCATCAACAATAGCGTAAGAAGCTCCACTTTTAATGGCTTGAAGAGCAAATTTATTTCCATTAAAATTTTCTCCTTTTAAGGCAAAATAGATGCTACCTTTTCTTATTTTTCTCGAGTCAGTGTCTACTAAATAGTTTTCACTATATAACTTATATAATTGTTCAATATTCATAATTAAATATAAAAAAACCTCACTGATATATCAGTGAGGTAGATAATATAATTTTTTTAATTTTTAGTATCTAATTTTTGTGGTTGTAGGCTTTCTTCTTTTGTAAGTCATTGGACCTATTCTATCAGCTGCACATCTAAAACCAATAAAGTTAGTTGCCATATATTCTGGTAAATACCTTCTTTGTGAAGGATCTAACCAATACTCTCTATCTTTCCAAGATCCACCTTTATAAACTCTAGCTTTGTCACTAATTAAAGTTGTTCTTTTTTCTGTATCATATTGTTGTTTCATCAAACCACTTTCACCAATTTCTTTAGGTTTTATTGGCGAGTTATACATTCTCGGTTTAACATCTAATTCTTCTTCATCTTGTGCATAATACTTTGTTGAAGCTAACTCACCATCTTTGGCATCTACATTATATGCTTTATCATAATTTTTTCTCATATAAGCATCTCTTTTCGAGATTGGCATATATTTTACACTTCCAGGAAGTGTTTTAGGAACTAAATTACCATTATCTAAGGTATCAAATTCTACTGTAACATCGTCAGCAATAACAACCTGCCCTTCAGCATCAATCATTTTTTTAGTAAAAATATTACCTCTAAAATAATTAAAATCATTAGCATCATTATCAATAATTGGTCTGTAAACATCTGAAACCCATTCAGCGACGTTTCCAGACATGTCATAAAGCCCAAAAGCATTTGGATCATAAGATTTTACTGCAATTGTAATATCAGCACCATCATTACTCCAACCAGGAACACCACTATAATCACCTTTACCTTGTTTAAAGTTGGCTAATTGATCTCCTTTGTATCTTTTAGATTTATTTCGGGTGTATTTTCCGCTCCAAGCATATTTTTTTCTTCCTCTTGTATTGTTATACTCTCTATCTTCAACAATCGCTTTTGCTGCATATTCCCATTCTACCTCTGTTGGTAATCTAAATTTAGCGGATAAGATTCCATCAGAAATTTTTACATGCCTTCCTGTAAATTCACCTCTAGCAGGTTTTGGATCTCCCTTAGCACGAGGTTTGTTTTCAGGTAGTCCTTTTTTATAAATAGCCTGATTGCCATCAAAAACTAAATCAGGATTTGTTAAATAAGTATCTGTGCTAAAGTTATTCTTTCCTTTAACTTCTGCATCTTCCAATTTAAAAAGAGGTTGAAGTACTCCCTTATCCATTAAAATTTTTTCGTTAACTCTATCAGTTCTCCATTTGCAATATTGGTTGGCTTGAATCCAGCTAACTCCAATAACAGGATAATCTGCATACCCAGGATGACGTAGGTAATTCTCAGTTAACAGTTCATTAAAACCAAGTACATCTCTCCAAACTAAAGTATCTGGAACTGCTGATTGATAAATATGTTCGTAGTTTGGATCACTAGGAGGAAATACTTGTTCCATCCAATCTAAATAAAATAAGTATTCTGAATTTGTAACCTCTGTTTCATCCATATAAAACGAGCGAACTTGTTGTTTGTTAGGAGTCGTATTCCAATCAAATAATACATCGTCTTGAACATGTCCCATGGTAAAAGATCCACCTTCAATTAAAACCATGCCAGGAGGAGCTTCTTGACCTTTATATTTAGTTGGTCCAGAAAAACCACCCATTTTCTTATCTTTTGAAGTCCATCCAGTAAGTGAGGTATTATTTCTTGATGTTCTATCATGACAACTCACCAATACAATAGTAACTAGTGATAAGATTGTTAACTTAGAAATATTAATTAAATTTTTAAAGTTCATTTTAAACTCATTAGGGTTTTATTTTTTCGCAATTTACATTAAATTAATTTTTTTACAAGAAATTATTTTAATAAAATACTTTCGTACTGTTTCAATAACGTATGTTTTAGCTATTTATTATATGAGAAGTTGAAGCTACTTTAAAACAGCATTGAATTTTAATAAGAGAAATTTAATATTTGGTAGTTTTTATCATTTTTGAATTTAATTTGGAACAAGAGTTATTTCTTAAAGATGAGGCTTTATTATTTTTATGCGTTTGATTTAATTTAAATTTAAACAATATAATAACTGAAGAAACGTTTATTTATTAACATAGTTTTAGTAAGTATTATACCTATTTTTTTAATCGAAAAATTGGGTCGTTTTTTAATGGAATTTTGTCAAGTTATTAAATGCTAAAAATATAGATAAAAAATAAAAAAAGCACTTATACGTCAATATTATTTAAGATATTTGTTAAGTTAAAACTAACACAATTAATGAGAAAAATTTTAATAATTACCCTTACTTTTTTTGTTGCATTTTCAAACATAAATGCACAAGATAATCCCAACCCAATAACAACTGCAGCTCCGTTTTTATTAATCGCCCCAGATGCTAGGGCAGGAGGTATGGGAGACATTGGTGTAGCAACCTCTCCTGATGCTTTTTCACAGCATTGGAATGCTTCTAAAATGGCATTTATGCCTTCGCAATTTTCAGTGGGTGTAATTTACACACCTTGGCTTCGTGAATTAACGAACGATGTTTTTTTGGGCGGGTTTTCATTTGCTAATAGAATAGATGAAAGAAGTGCTTGGGCAGCAAGTTTAAAATATTTTAATTTGGGGCAAATAGATTTAACAGATATTAATGGAGCACCAGAAGGAACCGAAAAATTAAACGAATTTTCAGTAGATGGTTCCTATTCATTAAAGTTAAGTGAAATGTATTCAATGGGGGTAACTTTACGTTATATTCGTTCTGATTTAGGGATAGAGTCAGCAAATTCTACCATAAACCCAGTAAATACATTTTCTGTAGATATTTCAGGTTATTTTCAGTCCAACGAAGCAAACTATGGAAATTTTAATGGAATTTGGAGAGGAGGTTTCAATATATCTAATATTGGGCCAAAAGTTTCCTATTCAAATGATGGTAAGGAAAACTTTATTCCAACGAATTTAAAAATTGGTGGAGGCTTCGATTTTATTTTAGACAATTATAACAAACTAAGTCTAAATTTAGAATTTAATAAATTGTTAGTTCCAACTCCAAGTATTTCTGTGAATGATAATAATCAGCCTCCTTATGTACAGGAAGATGTTAGTTTTTTTAGTGGAATTTTCAAATCTTTTGGTGATGCGCCAGATGGTTTTAGTGAAGAGTTAAAAGAATTTACTTGGGGATTAGGAGCGGAGTATATGTATGACAATGCTTTTGCCATAAGAGCAGGGTATTTTAATGAAAGTGATTTAAAAGGGGCACGTAAATACTTTACTATTGGATCAGGTTTTAAATTTAAAAGTACTAGATTAGATATTTCATATTTGTTTAATGCTTCAGATATTAATAATCCTTTAGAAAATACCCTTCGATTTTCTTTATCTTTTGATTTTGGAGACTTGTTTGAGGTAAATTAAAAATATAGAATAGTTTAATGAAAAATGTTGAAATTAAAACTCAAATTGTTGTTTATGATTCAGTAGAGGAATTGCCATATTCTGTTCAAGAATTAATGAATAAGGCAATTGAAACTAAGCGAAATGCTTACGCACCTTACTCCAAATTTAAGGTTGGCGCAGCATTATTATTAGATAACGGAAAAGTAGTTACAGGAAATAATCAAGAGAACGCAGCTTACCCATCTGGTATGTGTGCTGAACGAGTTGCTATTTGGAAAGCATCGTCTGAATACCCAAATTCAAAAGTAATTCAGTTGGCCATATCGGCAAGTTCATCAACCCAAATAACAAAAGAACCAGTAGCTCCTTGCGGTGCTTGCAGACAAACATTATCGGAATACGAAATTAAACAAGATAATAAAATAGAGGTGTTTTTTATGGGTGAAGTTGGAAAAGTTATTAAAACAAATTCTCTTTTAGATTTATTACCGATTGCTTTTGATAAATCATTTTTATAATGAAAAAAGATATTGAAAACAGAAATGATCTTTACCAACTTGTAAAATTATTTTACGTAAAATTATTAAATGATGCCGAAATGCATCATTTTTTCATTGAATTTGAAGATCCTAAAAAACTAGAGCCACATTTACAAGTATTAGTAGATTTTTGGGAAAATATTCTATTTTATACTGGTGGGTATCGTAAAAATGCTATGCAACCTCACCTAGAATTACAACCGAAAAAACCATTTCAATCTAAACACTTTAAGCGCTGGTTATCAAGTTTTAATAGTGCTGTAGATGAGCTTTATGAAGGTGAAAATAGTTTTACAATTAAATCCAGAGCACAATCGATAGCCACCGTAATGGAAATTAAAATTTCTGAGCTAAATAGCTAATTCATTTTTAAATTTGCAAACTAATTATTTATAATGAAAATGCAATCAGTAATAACAGGAACTGGAAGTTATATACCTACAATAATTAAAAAAAACGAAGATTTTTTAAACCACCAATTTTTAAATTCGGATGGCACGTCATTTCAATACGAAAATGATGTTGTAATTGAAAAATTTAAAGCAATTACAGGTATTGAAGAAAGGCGCTATGCTTCAGATGAATTGAATTCTTCTGACTTAGGTTTTTTTGCTGCTGAAAAGGCAATTGCTGATGCTAAAATTGATAAAGAAGAGCTAGATTATATCATTTTAGCACATAATTTTGGAGATGTTAATAGCAAAACTACACAAAGTGATATTTTACCAAGTTTAGCTTCTAGGGTAAAATTTAGATTAGGAATTAAAAACCCTAACTGTGTAGCTTACGATATTTTATTTGGATGCCCTGGCTGGGTACAAGGAGTTATTCAGGCAGAAGCCTATATAAAATCAGGAATAGCTAAAAAATGTTTAGTTATAGGAACGGAAACTTTATCAAGAGTATTGGATGATAATGATAGAGATTCGATGATATATTCTGATGGTGCTGGAGCTTGTGTAATAGAAGCTGTAGAAGGTAATCAGGAAACTGGAATTTTAAGTCATGCTGCTCAAACCAATACACTTGATGAGTGTTATTATTTATTTTTTGGTAAATCATACAATGAAAATGATAAGACTGATACGCGGTATATAAAAATGCACGGAAGAAAAATTTATGAATATGGGTTATCAAATGTTCCTTTAGCAATGAAAAAAGCACTTGATAAAAGTGGAGTTGATATTTCTGAAGTAAAAAAAGTTTTTATTCACCAAGCAAATGAAAAAATGGACGAAGCTATTATAAAACGTTTTTATCGTTTATTTAAAACAAAAGTTCCAAAAAATGTAATGCCAATGAGTATACATAAGTTGGGAAATAGTTCTGTAGCAACAGTGCCTACTTTATTTGATTTGGTGAAAAACGGAAAAATAGAAGAACAAGAAATTCATAAAGGTGATGTTGTAATTTTTGCATCTGTGGGTGCAGGTATGAATATTAATGCTATAGTTTATAGGTATTAAGATTTATAAATATTTTGTGTTAAATTATTTTTCTTCATTAACAGTTTCTGAAGCATTATTTTCTTCAGTATGATTTTCTTTGAATAAATCTAAAATGGCATCGGCTAAATAATCTAAAATATTAGAAGCTGTAAATGTTTCATAACCAGTTTCTTCTATGGCAATATCGGCTGTTTTTCCATGTAAGTAAACACCCAAAATAGCAGCGTTTAAAGGCTCGTATTTTTGGGCAATAAGCCCTGTTATTATTCCTGTTAATACATCACCACTTCCAGCTGTAGCTAATGCGGGATTTCCTGTTGAATTTACATACAAATTTTCTTTATCTACAATTACAGTATGTGCGCCTTTTATAACAACTATAATTTGATGTTTTATAGAAAATTCAATGGTTTTGTTCAGTTTATCAAAGTCATTTTCCCAAACTCCAATCAATCGTTCTAATTCTTTAGGATGTGGGGTTAAAATAGAATTTTTTGGTAAAAAGTTAATCAATTCTTTTTGATCGGCTAGTATATTAATGGCATCGGCATCCACAACTAATGGTAACTGATTTTCTTTTAAAAAGTTTTCAAAACCTTTGACCGTTTTTTCAGCTGTTCCCATGCCAGGTCCAACACCTATAACTGTTGCTTTAGTTTTAAAATTAAAATAAGTTAAAACTTGGTCACTATCCACTTCTACCATTGCTTCTGGAATTGCTGTTTGAACAATTGAATAACCACATTTAGGTAAATAAATAGATACCAATCCACTACCAATTTTTAATGCTGCTTTAGAAGCTAAAGAAATGGCGCCTATTTTACCAAAACTGCCACCAATTAATAGTGAATGACCTAAATCTCCTTTATGATCCCATTTATTACGTGTTTTATATAATTGTAAAATATCATCTTTTAAAATGTAATGTATGTTTGGTTGAAGACTGGCAATAAATTCTTGATCTAAACCAATATCAATGACTTCCCAAGTGTTTAAATAATCTTTATTCTCAGGAAGTAAAAAAGCTAATTTAGGTGTTTGAAATGTTAATACGTGACCTGCTTTTAAAACTGTACTTTTATCATTTACAGATTTATCAGAAAATAATCCAGAAGGAAAATCAATTGCTAATGAAAATACTTTTGTGCTATTGATGTATTGTATCAGTTTTTTAGTAAAGCCTTTTGGGTTTCTAGTTAATCCATTTCCAAAAATAGCATCAATAACAATATCTTCAAAATCTACCCTAGGAAAGTCACTTTCACCGTTAATTATTTGTGGCCACTCTCCAAGTTCTTTTAAACGATTGTAATTTGTTAAAAACTCATCAGTTCTTTTATCGCTAAAATTTACAACATAACATTTTACATGATATCCATGTTGCAACAAATGCCTTGCAATTACCAATCCGTCACCTCCATTATTTCCAATACCACAAAATACATGAATTGGTATATTTTGACCTTGTAATCGTTGATGTAGCCATTGAAAACAAAGTATAGAAGCATGTTCCATTAATGAGATAGAAGTTATCCCTTTGCTTTTTATGGTGGCATTGTCAGCTTCTTTTAGTTGTTTTGAATTGAGAATATACATTGGTAGTTTTATTGATTAAAATTAAAAACCGCTAGCTTATTTTCAACAATATTAGTGTTAGAAATTAAAACTAGCGGTTATTTTTATGTTTTAATATTTTTTAGCCTTTATAAACACCCATATTACAGTATTTATCCATACGTTGTTTAATAAGTTCATCAACAGATAAATCTTTTAATTCTTTATATGCTTTGATAATGGCTTTTTCAACTTCTTTAAAGGCATTTTCACGATCGTAATGTGCACCTCCAAGAGGTTCTTTGATAATGCCGTCAATTAATTTTTGTTTTTTCATATCGGCAGCTGTAAGTTTCAGTGCTTCAGCAGCTTCTTCTTTATGTTCCCAACTTCTCCATAAAATTGATGAGCAAGATTCAGGAGATATTACTGTGTACCAAGTATTCTCCATCATATAAACTCTATCTCCAACACCAATTCCTACAGCACCTCCAGAGGCACCTTCACCAATAACAATGGTAATAATTGGAGTTTTTAATTTAGTCATTTCAAAAATATTTCTGGCTATTGCTTCACCTTGCCCACGTTCTTCAGCTTCTAAACCAGGATATGCTCCAGGGGTATCTAATAAAGTTACAACAGGAATTCCGAACTTTTCTGCCATTTTCATAAGCCTTAACGCTTTTCTGTATCCTTCAGGATTTGACATTCCAAAATTTCTATATTGGCGTGTTTTAGTATTGTACCCTTTTTGTTGTCCAATAAACATAAATGATTGATCTCCAATTTTACCTAAACCTCCAATCATTGCTTTGTCATCTTTTACGGTTCTATCTCCATGAAGTTCCATAAAAGTGTTTCCAGCTAAATAGTTAATATGATCTAGAGTGTAAGGTCTGTTTGGATGACGAGATAATTGTACTCTTTGCCAAGCAGTTAAATTTTTATAAATATCACTTTTTGTTTTAATTAGTTTTTTTTCAATGTTTTTGCAACTTTCAGTTACATCAACATCACTTTCTTTACCAATTAGTTGGCATTTATCTAATTGTTCTTCTAACTCTTTAATTGGTAATTCAAAATCTAAATATTCCATAATTTTTAGGTTTGGATGTAACTACAAATATAGTAACTTCTAATTTTAAGAGGTTAATTTTTGTTTATTTTTATTTTTTAAAATTCCATTAATCACTACAGTAAATAATATAATTAGTGCTCCAATATAAAATTGAGGGCTCATTTTTTCTTTTTCACCGAAGATTAAAACTGCTAAGATTATCCCGTAAACGGGCTCTAAATTAATGGTGAGCATTACAGTATATGGAGTTAAATATTTCATTATTTTTACTGAAGCTATAAAAGCATATGCTGTACAAATGCTACTGAGTATAAATAGATAAATAATATCTGTTTTATTTAAGCTGAAATCTTTAATTGTAAATCCTGAAGTAGCAAAAATATAAATGGTAATAAAAACAACACCAAATAATAATTGATAAAATGAAATAGTATCAGCATTGTACTGTTTTATAAATAATCCATTTAATACAGTAAATAAAGCAGATAAAAAAGAAGCAATTAATGCATAAATAATTCCAAGTGTATATTCCGTTTCAACATTAAAAATTAAGTAAAGACCAGAGATCACAATAAGACCAAATAATAACTCAAGAAAAATTAGTTTTCTTCTAAAAAATATAGGTTCAATAAGTGATGTAAATAATGCTCCAGTACTCATAGCAACCAATGCAACAGATACATTTGAAACTTTTATAGCTGTAAAAAAAGCAATCCAATGCAGAGCTATAATTGTACCGCTAATAAAAAATTTAATGATTGCTTTAGGAGTGATTTTTAAATTTTTATTTTTTAATAAAAAATAAATAAGTACAAAAATTACAGCAAATAACATTCTGTACCATACTAAAGGTATTGCATTAATGCTTATTAGTGCACCTAAAATTGCAGTAAACCCCCAAATAAAAACTATAAAATGGAGGTGGAGATAATTTTTAATTTCAGTTTTTAGCATTTTTAAAGTATAAGTATATAGCTAAGCCTCCAAACGTTATATTGGGTAGCCATACCATAAAAAATGAATTAGTATCGGCTCCAGCCCCTAATACCTCAGCAATTTTAAGGAAAAAAACATAAATAAACATTAAGGATATACCAATTGCTAAATTTACACCCATTCCACCACGTCTTTTTTTAGCTGCTAGCGCAACTGCAATAAAGGTTAAGATATAGGAAGATATAGGTAAACTAGTTCTTTTATGAAACTCTACTAAATAGGTGTTTAAATTTCCAATACCTCTTTCTCGTGATTGTTTAATAAATTCATTTAATTTTACAGAATTCATTTCCTTTGCCATATAATCTACATTTACTAAATCTTTTGGTGTAAAATTAAAAGTAGTATCTAATTTGGTACCTGATTCAATAATATCTTTATCTTTTAAAATAGTTCTTTTAGTATATGTTAACAGCTGAAAAGTACTATCATTTGGTTTCCATTTAATGTTGTTGGATGAGAGTTTATATTTAAGTTTTATACCATCAAATTTTTGGTAGGTAAAGAAATAACCAGTATTATTTTCGACTCTATAATTCTTTAAAAAAATATAGTCGTTAGGACCTAGTTGTAAATTAATATTGGTTAAATAGGTATCGTTTATTTTTTTCTTTTTTAAATACGTTCTGTTAAATTCTTCAAAAATTTTATTACTACTAGGAACCACAAAATGGTTCATAAATAGTGAAAATAAGGTTACTAGTGTTGCACCTATAAAATAAGGTTTTAGAAAGCGAGTAAAAGATATTTTTGCAGAATGAATGGCAATAATTTCTGTATTTCCAGCCAATTTGGATGTGAAAAAAATCACAGCAATAAATAAAGCTAAAGGCATAAACGTATTCCCATAAATAATTACAAAGTTTACATAGTAATCTCTTATAATTTCACCTACCGATAAATCGGCATGTCTTAAAAATCTATCAACTTTTTCAGAAACGTCAATGGCAATAGCTATAGGAATTAACAATACTAATACCAATGCAAATGAACTTAAATATTTTTTTAATATGTATTTGTCTAGTATTCTCAATTTAAAAGGTTAAGTATAATTACAAACGTTTGTCCATTTGTTTTACCATACGGTTTTTCCATTCGGTAAAATCTCCTGCTAATATATGCTTTCTTGCTTCACGAACCAACCATAAATAAAAACCTAAATTATGGATGGAAGCTATTTGTTTTCCTAAAAGTTCTTTTGAAGCAAATAAGTGACGTAAATAAGCTTTAGAATACATAGTGTCAACGAAGGTAATTCCCATCTCATCAATAGGCGAGAAGTCATTTTCCCATTTTTTATTTTTAATATTAATGCTTCCATGTGCTGTAAAAAGCATTCCATTACGAGCGTTTCTTGTTGGCATTACACAGTCGAACATATCAATTCCAAGCGCAATATTTTCTAATATATTGATAGGAGTTCCTACTCCCATCAAATATCGTGGTTTGTCTTCAGGTAAAATCGCCGTTACAATTTCTGTCATTTCATACATTTCTTCAGCAGGTTCCCCAACTGAAAGCCCTCCAATTGCATTTCCTTCGGCTTCAACTGAAGCGATAAACTCTGCAGATTGTTTTCTTAAATCTTTATAAGTACTTCCTTGTACAATTGGAAATAAGGTTTGACTGTAGTTATATTTATAAGGTGTTTTTTCTAAATGTGTAACACATCTCTTTAACCACCTATGTGTCATATGCATTGAACGTTTGGCGTAGTTATACTCACAAGGGTAGGGTGTACATTCATCAAATGCCATAATAATGTCTGCACCAATACTGCGTTGGATTTCCATTACGTTTTCAGGAGTAAACGTATGGTATGATCCGTCAATATGACTTTTAAATTTAACACCTTCTTCGGTAATTTTTCTTCTTTGAGAAAGTGAATATACTTGGTAACCACCACTATCGGTTAAAATATTTCTATCCCAATTCATAAATTTATGTAACCCACCAGCTTGTTCTAAAATTTTGGTTTGTGGGCGGAGGTATAAATGATAAGTGTTTCCTAAAATAATATCAGGATTGATTTCATTTTTAAGTTCAGTTTGATGGACACCTTTTACGGTTCCAACTGTACCTACTGGCATAAATATAGGTGTTTCAATAGTGCCGTGATCGGTTGTGATAACTCCTGCTCTTGCTTTGCTTTGAGCATCTTTATTTTTTAATTCAAATTGCATAGTCGGCAAAGATACTGAATAGGTTGGTTTGAAAAAAAATAAAGTTAAAGCTTAACGTTTCTTTTTCTTTTTTGAATGGAATTTTTTTTTATTTGGTGAAGTAAATTTCTTTTTAAAAGTGTCTTTTGAGACTTCTTCTGTTTTGGAAGAATCAGCTAGCATTTGGTTTATAATACCCATTTCTTTTGACGTCAATTCTCTCCATTCTCCAACTTTTAAAGTACCTAAACTTACATTCATAATCCTAGTACGTTGTAGTTTGGTAACCTCAAAATTCAAATATTGACACATTCTTCTAATTTGACGATTTAACCCTTGGGTTAATACAATTTTAAAGGTATTTTGATTTACTTTTTCAACCTTGCATTTTTTTGTAATGGTTCCTAAAATTGGAATTCCATGACTCATTTTTTGTATAAACTCTTCTGTAATGGGTTTATTTACCGTAACTATATATTCTTTTTGATGGTTGTTACCAGCGCGTAAAATTTTATTTACAATGTCTCCATCGTTTGTTAAAAATATTAATCCTTCAGAAGGTTTATCTAATCTTCCAATAGGGAAGAGCCTTTCCGTGTGATTGATAAATTTGACGATATTTTTACGTTCTTTTGAATCTGTTGTACAAACAATACCTACAGGTTTATTTAAAGCAATGTATAGTGTTTTGGGTTTTTGTTTTAGGGGTTGTCCATTAATTTTTACAATATCACCTTCAAAAACTCTATTCCCTAATTGTGTAGGTTTTCCATTGATAGTTACTTTTCCTTCAATAATTAATTTTTCAGCATCTCTTCGAGAACAAATGCCTGTACTACTAATGTATTTATTTAGGTTTATTGAATTATCATTTGATTTTTCCACCATAAGCTATTTAAAGCCGCGAAGTTACTAAATAATATCAATTTTTAGTTTTAAGAAGTTTTATACTCACCGTATTTTTACAATTGCTTTAAATCTGTAATCAAAAATTTCTTTTAAATTGGTAGGTGAATTTTATGTATTTAATAAATAGCCACTAATTATATGAGTTTAGTAATTTTAGAACTCATAGGATTTGTAATGGAGTAAAAGACATCAATTAGTTTTCCATTTTCATCAATTAGATATTTTTGAAAGTTCCATTTAACAGAAGAACTCAATTTACCATTATTTTCTTTTTTGGTTAACCAATTATAAATGGGGTGTTGATTTGCTCCTTTTACATCCACTTTTTCGGTAAGTGTAAAAGTAATACCATAGTTTTGTTGACAAAACGTTTTTATTTCTAATAAACTTCCTGGCTCTTGCCCTCCAAATTGATTGCAAGGAATTCCTATAATTACCAATTTATCTTGATAAGCTTCATATAATTTTTGTAAATCGGCATATTGTTTGGTAAAACCACATTCTGAAGCTACATTAACAATAAGTATTTTTTTTCCTTTAAATTTGTTAAAATCAATAGTGTTGCCATTAATATCATTAATGCTATAGTTATAAATTGTTTGTTCTTGGTTCATAACTGAGGTGTTTTTTATATTAAAAGTACCTAAAAGTGTGATTATTGATGCTATTGAAATACTTGTAATTTTTACTAAATTTATCATTATTTATATATTGTTTAATAAAATTATAACAAAACTAAAATTAAACAAAAAATAGAACTTATTAGATGTTGGTTGTTAATTTTGTGTGAAAACAAAAAAGATATATGGATATTGCATATATCTTTAGTCTAAATTTTTATGATAGAGATCTAATTAATTAAATATTAATCATCAACTATACCAAAACAAACTTTCGTGTTAACTCTGTATTCAACAATTTTATTTTCGTTTACAGTTGCTTGCATTTCTTTTATATAAACAGATTTAATGTTTTTAATGGTTTTAGCTGCTTCATTAATTACATTTTGCACGGCATCTTCAAAACTAACATTTGAGTTACCTAATATTTCAACGACTTTTAAAACGGACATAATAACAATATTTAAAATTAATAATAATAACAAGTTATAACGCATTGTATTAAAATGAAATGATATTACTCAATTTTTAAAATTCTAATGAATATAAATAGGTGAAATTTTTATAAAAACACTGTTGATACATATCATTCATCTTACTTTAAGGAATCATTAATTTTAGTTTATAAAAGCTAAGAAGATGAAAAAAATTATAGCCACGTTAAGTTTTTTAATATTATTAGGGTGTTCATCAACTAGATTTGTGGATAGTTGGAAAAATAATAAAATACCGTTGTTTAAGCCTAATAAAATATTAGTGATTGGTATAACGGATAATTTAACAGCTCGGAAATTATTTGAAGAAAAATTAAAGAAAAAATTACTTGATAGAGGTATGAATGCAGAAGAAAGTATGTTAGTAATTGATAAAATGTTTACGAGCACTAAAAGAACCGAAAACGAAATTGATGAATTGATAAAAGGGTTATATTCAAAAGGCTATGACGCTGTTATTATAAATACTTTGAAAGGAGTTGAAGAAAAAAGAAAATACTCTGATAATTTTTATGATTTAAATTACAACTGGACACCCTTTACAAGATATTACTTTAGATTTCAAGATATTTACTTTACACCTCAGTATTATGAAGAGTACAAAGTATATCATATTGAAACTTCAATTTATAATATTAATGTTGAAGAAAATAAATCGTTGGTTTGGGTTGGTGCGTTTAATATAGTAAATCCGCAATCTATGAAAACGGTGATTAATGATTATACTTTGGCAGTAATAAAACAATTAGAAAAAGAACACTTGATAAATTAACAATTAAATTTATTATTTATAATTAGCTTCATTAAAACTTAGTAAAGGTATTTTGGTTTGTGATTCCATTCGTTTAACCAAGTCTTTATGAAATAATTTTTTTAAAAATCCAATTTGTTCTCTTTCTAGCATAGCTACTAAATCTGCATTTACTTCTTTTAAATAAATGTTGAGAATTTCAAAAATATCATCAGAATAAAATAAATCAAACTCTAAATTGTCATATAGAATTTTTTGAAGTAAAATTTCTTTAAACCACTCCATTTGTAATTGTCCGTCATATTCATTTTTGGTTGAAATGTGGGTAATTTTAATTTTTGGTTTAAAAGGTTTAAATAATTTTATTAGTTTAGAAATTGCAATGATATCTTCTTGTTCAAAATCGGTTGCATAAACGATAGTTTCTAGTTTGTTTAAAGTATTTTTTTCAGGAACTGCTAAAACTGCGCAAGGAGCTTTTTCAATTAATTGTTTTGTTGTGCTACCCATTATAAATTCTTCAAAAATATTTTTTCCTTTCATACCCGTTATAATCACTGAAGCATTTACTTCTTTAGATTTTGAGATAATCCCTTTAATAATTGAGTCATTTTCAACAACCTCTGTATTTATTTTTTTAAGACCATGTTTCTTATCCATATGATCTGAACAAAACTTTTGAAGTGTTGCTTTTTTGTATTTATAAGTCTCATCTCTTGGAAGCAAATAAGGAGCATTTAAATCAGAACTTAACGAAGAAATATCAAAAACATGAATAACCCATAAGTTAGCCTTAACCCTAGAACTTAATTCTAATGCATATTTAAAAGCATCTACTGAATTACTAGAAAAATCGGTTGCATATACTATTGTTTTCACCTTAAAAGATGTATTAAATTAGTAACTGTTTAAAGTTAAAAATGTAATGCTCATATTTAAATGATATATCTCAATTTTAAAACTTTTATGAATGATAACGATCATTTTTTTCTACTCTATTCTTCAATAATTTTAATAAAAATAAAACTACTGTCATGAAAAAAGAGTTAATTTTTAATTCAGATTTACATTTTGAACATAAACTATGGAGGAGAGAGTTATTATTTTGGGAAGATGAGTTAAAATCATTCAACTTAAGGTTAGATGAGTTAGTAAATAGGTGGACAAATAAAGAAATGTTAGCTCAATTAGAACATTATCAAAACCAGTTTATACTTCAAGAAAATAACATTGATAAACTTCAAAATGAAATTAATATTCATGAAACTAATATATCCAAAAGTACAAAGCAAGGCAAAGATTTGTTAGATATTCATCTAGTTAAAAATCATATCGAGTTTAGAAATAAAATGGAAGTTCAACGCCATATATATAGAGATTTAAAAAAAGAATTTTTCACTTTTTTATCAAGCTATATGTAGTTGAAAGTGTTTTTAATAACTACTATCATCGTTTTTATTGATACTGGTCATTTGAAAAATCTTAAATAAATACTCCCTTTGTATAAATAAATGAATAAATAAATAAAGTAATAACTATGGAAACACCACAAGTACAAGAGCAAATAACTGCAATGCCACGTATAGGAGATAAAGCACCTAACTTTAATGCAGTAACCACACAAGGAACTATAAATTTTCCAGAAGATTATAAAGGAAAATGGGTAATATTATTTAGTCATCCAGCAGACTTTACTCCAGTTTGTACCTCAGAGTTTATGACTTTTGCAAAATTAGATGATAAATTTAATAAAGCGAATTGTAAGCTAGTTGGTTTATCAATTGATGGGTTGTATAGTCATATTGCTTGGTTAAGAACCATAAAAGATAAAATTAAGTACAAAGATATGCAGAATATGGAGGTTAAATTTCCATTAATAGAGGATATAACTATGGAAGTTGCCAAAAAATATGGAATGATTCAACCAGGAGAAAGTAAAACACAGGCTGTAAGAGCTGTATTTTTTATTGATCCAAAAGGAATTATAAGAGCCATTATTTATTACCCATTAAGCTTAGGTAGAAATTTTGATGAAATTTATAGAGCTTTAATAGCAATGCAAACATCAGATGAGTTTTCAGTTGCAACTCCCGCAGATTGGAATCCTGGAGATGATGTAATAGTATCACCAGCAGGAAATTGTGGCGTTGCAGAAAATAGGATGGAAGGTAAGGAAGAAGGTTTAACCTGTGAAGATTGGTTTTTTTGTACCAAAAAGCTAGATAAAGATAAAATATTAAATGCAATTTTGAAGAACTAGTTTTTGATGAGGTTGCATTAGTATTTTAAATAAAGTTCCATTTCTCTAAATTGTTTAACTTAGAGAAATGGAACTTTAATAAATGAAATAGTACTTTAAAATAACTATGATATTTCAATCATTTTTGGTTTGTGTTTTTTAACTTCTTCTTTTTTAGCAAGTGTAAATTTTAGAATACCATTTTTATACGTTGCTTTCACTTTTTCGTCAATAATAGTATTAGGCAGTTCAAGTGATCTTTCAAAAGAATTATAACTGAACTCTTTTCTAGTGTAGTTAACATCCTTTTCTTCTTTAGATTCTGATTTTTTAGCGGAAATATTTAAACATCCGTCATCAATAGAAACTTCAAAGTCTTTTTTCTCAAAGCCAGGAGCTGCTAATTCAATTTCGTACTCATTTTCTTTTTCTTTAATATTTAAAGCTGGTTCACCAACTTTTTTTAACCAAAATCGATCGTTAAAAAAATCGTCAGTATCAAAAAAATCTGAAGTAATTAAATTGCTCCAAGGGCCTCTTTTTTTAAAATTAATTAGTGACATAATTTAGAGTTTTTAATTAAACATTTTATGTAATCAAAATTAACTTCAAAAAAGAGTTTTTAAAATGATCTCTATCAATTTGATATTAAAAATCATCAATTATCACAAAAAACCTTATAAATAGCCGGTTTTATAGGGTTGTATTGATAAATATTTTATAAAAAAAACTACTATTTTGATAATTATCAACTTATTTTGTTTGTACCTTTAATTTTTATAAAGTAAAAATAATTAACTACTCAAAAGAGACTTGTGTTGTGAAGAGTAAATAAGAATATTAATTATGAAGAAAATTATTAATTATTTATTACAAGGGGTATTGTACATTGCACCTTTAGGAATAACAGCATATATTATTTATACTGTTTTTATGTTTATGGATAGTATTTCTCAAAAATTAATAACTAAATTTTTTGATATTGAAATCCCTGGACTTGGAGTGTTATCACTTTTAATTTTTTTAATTTTTGTAGGCTTTTTAGGAAGAACTATTATTGCTCAACCTTTGAAAACAATTTTTAGAAAAGTAATTGAACGAATTCCTTTATTAAAATTTGTTTATACAGCATTAAATGATCTGTTTTCGGCTTTTGTTGGAAAAGAAAAAAAGTTTAGCCAGCCAGTATTGGTAAAAGTAAATATGGTTTCTAATTTAGAAAAACTTGGATTTATAACAGAAGAAAATCTTGAAGTGTTAGATGAATTGGATAAAGTGGCAGTTTATTTCCCTCATTCGTACAATTTTTCAGGTGAATTATTTATAGTTCCAAAAGAACATATAAAGCCTGTAAATATAAACTCAAGTCAAGTGATGAAATTTATAGTATCTGCAGGTTTAACAGGTTGGGATAAAGATTAAATATAGAAAAATCCTTACATTTTATGTTATGCTTTTTCGGAGGAAAAAGAGGCTCCGCAATATATTCAAATATATACTGTGACTATTATATTGTATTCACTGTATAATACTCATCTACTGCAATGATAATAGGTGTTTTAAATAGCTCTTCAGTTCGTGTGTTATTTGATAAGTTTTGATATTTTTGTGAAAAGGTGGGCTAAATATGGACTAACTATTGTAATTTTGTATTGTAACTTAAATTTATGGCAACTATTAATTTACTTATTCAAAGCAAAAAAGATCCGGCAACTATCTATATAAGATTACGTGATGGAAAAATTCTTGATATTAAAGCAAAAACTAACTACCATATAAATCCCATTGATTGGGATAAATCCAGGCAAAGACCATTGAAAAAGTTATTAAAAGATATTAAATACGCTAATCTAGAAACCGATTTGTTGGCATTGAAAAGCAATCTGTTGATGGAATACAATAAGGCAAAGGGTAATGATACTATAAACTCACAGTGGTTAAAAGATTTTATTAATCCACCAAAAGAAGAAGAGAAATTTTCTGATAGATTAGTTGAATATATTGATACATATATTGATTTTAAAAAAAATGATGTTGCTAAAGCTACAATAGTTAAATGTAATGTCATTAAACAATTGCTGATACGCTATGAAAAACATATTGGTAGTAGCCTATTGATAAATGATATTAATAATGATTTCAAACGAAGTTTTGAAAAATATTGCTTAAATGAAGGATATGCTAAAAACACCACAGCAAAAAATATTAGATATATAAAATCATTTTGTAAGCATGCAAAATCAAACGGAATAGAGACTCATCCACAACTTGATAGTTTAAAAACAAAATATTATAAAGTAGATCATATATACTTATCTGAAGCTGAGATTAAGAAAATAGAAAAATTAAAAGTTGATGAATTAACAGATGGATTAAAAAATGCTAAAGATTGGTTGTTAATTAGCTGTTATTGTGGTCAAAGAGTGTCTGATTTTATGCGTTTTAAAAAATCTATGATTAGATATGAAGAAAACAAAAAAGGAAAATTAAAGCCATTATTAGAGTTTACTCAGGTTAAAACCGGGAAAGTAATGACTATACCGTTACACAAAAAAATAATGAGAATACTAGAAAATTATGATGGTGAATTCCCAAAAAAGATTTCAGACCAACGATATAACGAGCATATTAAAAAAGTTTGCGAGAAAGCAAAAATTAAAGTTTTAACGTTAGGTACTAAGTTTAATCGTGAATCTAAACAAAAGGAAACAAAGAAGTATCCTAAGTGGGAATTGGTAACTTCTCATATTGGAAGGCGTTCATTTGCAACAAATAATTATGGTAAAATTCCAACATCATTTTTAATGCATATGACCGGTCATACTACTGAGAAAATGTTTTTAACCTACATTGGTAAAAGCAATAAGGATATTGCTATGGAATTAACTAAATATTTTTAAATTTAGACATAATGATTAAATATAACTTTTTAAATGGATTTATTGAAAGACTCAATACATATGAAATTATTCGTTCACTCACATTTTTTTCTTTATACAATGAGTGGTTTCTCGAGGTTTCGCTGGAATTACATGATGAAATTTTAGAAAACTTATCGTTGACTACAACAGATAAAAAGAATTATTTAAAATATGTAAGGAAACAGGCTTCTGAAAAAGTTGTTTATCAAAATGACAATAAGTTTCTGGAAAAATGGATTAAAAAATATCAATTAGAAGAATCTAAATTCCCATTTATAGATAATGAAGAAGTTCAAATGCTATTAGATACTGATGTTAAAGATCCAGTTTTGGATTATAAGAAGAAAAAGCTTTGTACAAATATTCAAATGGACTTCTATTGCCATGCTGCCATGATTGAAAAATATAAAATGATTGCTTTTATTGATGATTTACTTGAAAATGGCAAAGAAAAGTCATACAAAAACGAAGTTTGGTTTGAGGTTGGAGTATTGTTGGCATCAGGTAAATTAGGTAAATATTATATAATCAATACTAAAGGTGAAATAAGTTTAAAGAATACTTATACAGCACCTAGAGTTGCTGAGGAATTAGGTGATAATAAATATAATAAGATTATTTTAGCAACTTTGAACGATTACAGTTCAAATAATTCAAATGGAAATAAAAACATTTTCAACAATCGTGATAAAATGTTAAAAATAATATCTCATTGCAAAGAGCAAAATATTCCTGTAATACCTTATTTTACTAAGCGTTTACCACTTGAATAAAACCTATGCAATATTTAGTACTGACATAGTACCAGTACCACAAAGAGTACCAAACATATAGAAATATTTTTGACCTAAGAATTTAAAGAATATAGGTCATGAAAAACAGTATTATACTTCAAGAGCTTACAGTTGAAGAACTAAAAGAACTAATAGGCTCAACAGTAAAGAAAAATGTAGCTGAACTTCACAAGGAGCTACAATCCAAAAAATTTACTGAGGAACTGCTCACCAGGGATGCAGCGTGTAAGTTTCTTAAAATCGATAGTTCCACACTTTGGAGTTGGACAAAAAAAGGCAAGGTAAAAGCTTATGGCATAGGTGCAAGACGCTATTATAAGCGTAGTGAGTTGTTGGAATGTCTAACCTTATTAAAAAAATAAGGCTATGGACACATCTATTAAAAACAAATATCTGGAACTAGCAGAAAAACTGAGAATTAGCCAAGATGAAGAATTTGCTAAGCCTCAAATTGCATTAAAGCAAGAAAACTTGAAATCTGATGGCTTTACAACTACAGGTACTTTAGGCAACTTCAGTGTTGTAATTGGTAAAGCTAAAAGTAGAAAAACTTTTTACACAGGTATATTAGTTTCAGCTGCAATAAATAACGATTTAATATTTGGCAGATACAAAGGTGAATTACCAAAAGAACAAAGTAACGTAGTATATTTCGATACAGAACAAGGTAAGCATCACGTACAAAAAGCTCAACACCGCATTTGCAGTCTAGCCAAAAAAGATAAATCGAAAAATCTACATGTTTACCATTTACGTGCATTAAATCCTAGTGAACGGTTAAAAGTTATAGAAGCAGTAATATATGAAAACGACAACATAGGATTGGTTGTTATTGATGGAATTAGAGATCTAGTAACATCTATAAATGACGAAGAGCAAGCTACTAATATTTCAAGTAAGTTGTTAAAATGGTCGGAAGAGCGAAACATACATATTATTGTCGTATTGCATCAAAACAAAGGTAATGACTATGCTAGAGGGCATTTAGGCTCAGAATTAATCCACAAAGCTGAACTAGTAATTTCTGTTACAAAGCAAAAAGAAAATGAAGACATTTCAATTGTTAAACCTGAATATTCCAGGGATATAGAGCCTGAACCATTTGCGTTTACAATAATTGATGGACTACCGAGTGCTGTAGATAATTTTGTTGAAAAAACAGTAAACAGGAGTAGTAAAATAAAGCTAGTTCATTTGCAGGATGAAGCCAAGAAAAAGCTACTAAAAGAGGTTTTTAGCAATAAAAACAGTTTTACTTATAGTGCACTTGTAAAACAAATAAAAGGTTCATTTAGCAAGCTTTTTAAAAAGCTAGTAGGTGATAATCAAGCCAAATATTTTATTACAGAATGTAAAAAATATGGCTGGATTAATCAAAAAACACCAAAAGGAGAGTACACACTTTCATCTTCAATGGATCCACCTTAGGTTTAGGTTTATCGGTTTAGTTTAGCGTGTATATATACACGCATAAACTAAACCGACAGACGATAGGTTTAAACTAATAATTTAAGTGAAAAATATTAAAAATATAAGAATTATGAAATACGAAAAAGCAATCATAATTGCAGAAAAAATTAAAAAACAATTAGCTCCACATTGCGAGCGTATAGAAATAGCAGGAAGCATTAGACGTAAAAAACCTAATGTTGGAGACATTGAAATAGTTGCAATACCAAAACCCTACGATGTGGGATTATTTGAAAGTGGCATAGCAACAGTTGTGAAGAAATGGGAAAAAGTTAAAGGTGAATTGCCTTGTAAATATACTCAGCGAATATTACCTGAAGGAATTAAACTCGATTTATTTTTTGCTGAGCGTGATAATTGGGGTAACATTTTTGCATTAAGAACAGGTAGTGCATCCTATTCACATTTAGAACTAGCCTCAAGATGGCGTTCAATGGGATATAATAGTGAAGGTGGCTATCTTTTCAGAGATGGAGAACGAATAGCTGTTGGTGAAGAAGAAGATTTGTTCAAATTATTACATATGCCATATGTACCACCTGAGAAACGAAATTATTAATTTTTATAAAAATTCTATCTGAAGGAGGATTAATGCAGATTTTGATTATTATTAAGTTCTCCAGGGATAGCATAAAAATATTGTGCAAAGGATTGTTTAATTCTAACTTTTTAAGTTAAAATGTAAAATTCACTTAATAAATGAGAAACCAGGGGTATCCAAATAAAACCATTTTCATTATATTTTACAGTTTTTGATGTTTTAGGTATATAGTAATAATATAGCATTAACAGCTTCTCTGGAGCTTATTCCAACTAGTTGCTGAAAATAATGAACAATTAAAAAAATTAACTTTTAAAATTATAATTAAATTTACTAAAGAGAAAGAGGTGCTATATATATAACACAATTTTACATCTTTTCTATTAGGAGTGTATAAAAAGTAATTATAATTCTGAAAATAATTTGAATTAATAATTAACTAAATACTCTCTATAGAAAAATCCAAATTAGTTTGAAGACATGTAATGTACTTTAGATAGACATAACATTATCTTTCTTAATTTAAAATAATTCTAAACTTTCATATTAATATTTTTCTTAATTTTAAAATAGTTAAAAAATTGCTTTTTTAAACACTACTATTTTATAAAAGGAAAAGTTGTTAAAACAAGTAATTTTTTAATAATTTGAAATCCAATAAACAAAATACAAACATACGTTTATCCGGAAATTATTAACCTAAAAACAGTTATATTTGTTTGAATATAACAAGTTGGGCACAATGTGAACAAAATTCGTTAAAATTAGATTGTTCCATATTTTTGGACTAAATTTGTCCTAAATTATTTGTCGAAAAATATGGTAACAACTTTTGGAGAATATATAAAGCAGCGAAGAACGGAATTAGGATTTCCTATGAGGAAAGTTGCTTCACATTTAGATATTGACACTTCTACTTACGGAAAAATTGAACGAGAAGAAAGAACTTTATCTAGTGAATTAATGCCGAATTTGGCTGAAATCCTCGAAACAGAATATAAAGAATTACTTAATCATTATCACTCAACAAAAGTAATTCAACAACTTAAAGATTATTCAGACTACAAAGACGTTTTAAATATTGTAAATGAACAATTAGAACTCTATATTTCTAATCAAATTAGACTTTCATTTCAAAAAAAGTGGACTGAAAAAGAATTTGAATTTCCGAATCGAACAACAAAAGTTGCAACCTTGTTTTCTGGAATTGGAGCAATAGAATATGCTTTTAAACGCTTAAACTTAAATACTGAAATTGTCTTTGCAAGCGATATTGACAAGTTTGCAAAGCAAAGCTATTTTGAAAATTACGACATAGACGAATCACGTTGGTACAATGACGTAAAAGACGTAAACGGTAAAAAATACAAAGGAGAAATTGACATTTTAGTTGGAGGAAGTCCTTGTCAATCATTTTCAATGGTTGGAAAACGAAAAGGATTAAAAGATACAAGAGGTACGCTTTTCTATGAATTTGCAAGAATCGTAAAAGAAAGTCAACCAAAAGTGTTCATTTTTGAAAATGTAAAAGGCTTAATCAACCACGACAAAGGAAATACGTTTGAAACAATCAAAGCAACGTTTGACGAACTTGGTTATCGTTATTTTTACCAAGTTTTAAACGCAAAAGATTACGGAATGCCACAACACAGAGAACGCATTTTTGTAATTGGATTTAAAGACAAATCAATAGATTTTGAATTTCCAGAGCCAATTCAATTAGAACACAAAATGCAAGATTTTCTTGAAGATTACACCGATAGCAAGTATTATCTAAAAGAAAAAGGTGTAAAATTCGTTACAAGCACAAAAAATCGTAAAAAGCGTTACACTCAAATTAATGGCGAAATTGCACTTTGTCAAAAAGCAAATCAGCAATTTAATTGGCACGGAGATTTCGTTTATGAAAACCAAAACGAACAAGAATTTGACGAATTTATTTTTGACGTAAACGCAGTTGAAGAAAAGTATTATTTATCGGATAAGGTTAAAAAATATGTGCTTTCAGAAGGTACAAAAAACTTTAAAACGAGAATTAAAACCGATTTAGAAGTAGCTCGTCCTCTACTTCAATCAATGCACAAAATGCATAGAGCTGGAGTTGATAATTATGTTACTCATAACAAAGGTAGAATACGAAAATTAACACCTAAAGAGTGCTTGCGTTTAATGGGCTTTAGAGACGATTTTAAACAAATCGTTAGTGATACACAAATGTATCGACAAGCAGGAAATAGTATCGTAGTTGATGTACTAATTGCTATTTTAAAACAAATGGATATTACAAAATTTGCAGACCCAATCAATGAATAATTTTCAAAAAATAAAAATAGACGGAAACGAGTATTTTATAATTGACTCGATTCAGAATTTAAGAGCAGAAGACAGTTTTATATTCAGAAAGAATAAATTGACAATGTTCAAGGGTAATGGAGAATCAAGAAAATATGTAGGTAGTTACACAGGTTTGAGCGGAGAAAGATTAAGCGATTTTTTTGAATATAATGATTGGGGAAAAGGAAAAGAAAACGGCAAACGAGTTTATACTCAAATTCAAGAAAAATGCTTTTTCAGTAAATCCAATTTATTAAAATATCTTTATGATGCTCGTATAGAATATCAGAAACAAGAACAAGTTTACAAATTTGATATAGCAGAATTTTACAATGAACACGTTGAAAAAGTGAATAACTTGGAAAGTGATAAAATTTTCTTTTCAATTTATGATGTTTCAGATTTTGTTAGCAACAAATTAAACAGAGGTTACATTCGGTCTGATAGCGATATTTGGGACATTTGGCGAAAATTAGTTTTGCCAAAAATTAGCTATTTATCAATCTTAAAACTAATTCCAGTAAATGGTCAAGAACAAAATATAACACCACTTTACTATTTTAGGATTCTTTTAGACTATCAATTTAGGTCTATTGTTCACCCAAAATTATCAACTTCAACGACTGAAATTGTTGTTAAAGAAAAAGCACAGCGAGTTACAAAAAAGACACCTTCAAGAGAAGGTCAACAACAATACAGAAAGAAAGTAATTGAACATATGCCACAATGTCCGTTTACAAAAATTTCAGACGAAAGACTTTTAATTGCAAGTCATATAAAGCCTTATAGAGCTTGTATCAATGAAGATAAAGTAAGTGAGGCAATTGACTATTATAATGGTTTAGCATTATCGCCAACTTATGATAAGCTATTTGACCAAGGCTATATCACTTTTACAGACAATGGACAATTAATTTGTGGAACTCAATTAACAGCTTACACTTGGGAAAGGCTAAACATAAACCCAAACGCAAAGAATGTTATGAGAATTTATCCCGAAAAACGAGAGGATTACTTGGAATATCATAGGCAAAATGTATTTCAAGATGACATTAACGATTTGATATAAAAACACTGTGCCCAACAATGTGTATAAGTAATAGCGGTTTAAGTGATAAAATTAAAGTATAAACATAAAACAAAGGTCAGTGCAAAACCGAAAGTTTCGTGAGTAGAAATCCGCTACTACTCATACACCAAACCGTTAGCAAATATTGTCCTCACTCAAACCTAGAAAAATAGCGAATTAAAACTAATAGATTTTTATCACAAAAAAGGAATTTCAAAATGCTGAACACTCTCTCGCTCGTGAAATTTTGCGTGGGAATTTTCTCAAATGTGAAATTAGAAAACGTGAGAATTTACTTAAACTCGAAAAACCAAAATTGCGGAATTTCCAATCAATCGTGAAATTTAGCAAGTATGAGGTTTTGAGTAGAAAATGAAAAATATAAATTGCGGAATTCTTACTCAAAAGCTGAATTTAGGAATTTAATTAATGAACAAAGGAGAATAAAAAAAACATTTGCTAACACCGCATAAAAAAAATTGCTAAATTGTGCTTCATCAAAGTTGTTGCATTTTTGCACACTTCTGAATTTCCGTTGGAAATTCCTCGTGCACAAAAACGCAACTCTTTTTATACAACCACGTTATGCGTAAACGGAAAAAACCAACCTGATAAAACTTAAATTATTCCCAATTATATATATTTTAACTTTTTTAAACTCACATTTTATTACTATTGACAGATAAATAATAATTAAAAAATTGTATGAAAAATATTTTGCCATTAATGTCTCTTCTTTTAATCAACTTTCTAGGATACTCACAAGAAATTAAAATGAGTGGTCAAATCATCGATTCCGAAACAAAAAAACCGATTGAATTTGTAAATATTGGAATCCTAAATAAGAATTTAGGAACTGTATCTGATTTACAAGGAAAATTTAATTTTAATACTTCTAAAGAATATATTAAAGACAGTATTACAATTAGTCACATAAATTACCAGTCTGTTAAAATTCCTGTTTTAGCAATTAAAAATCAAATTGTTCTGTTAGATCCGAGAACAAATGAACTCTCAGAAATAATTGTAACAAATAGAAAAAAAAGTTCAAGAAAGATTGGTGTTAAAACATATAACCCTCTACTTTGGCTTGGTGGAATTTCTAAGAATAATGATATTATTGAAAATGCTCAAAGAATAAATATCCCTAATAAATCCGTAAGAGTAAAATTTGTGAATATTTATCTAAGAAAAGGATTTGAATCAGACAGTACATTTGTGAGAATAAATTTCTATAAAAACAAGAATGATGAGCCTGGAGATAGAATAATTTTTCAAAATATAATTCAGAAAAAAAAGATAGAAACTGGTTGGCTTCAAATTGATTTAACTCACGATTCCATTTATCTTGACGAAGATTTTTTTATTGGAGTTGAGTTTATGCCAAATTTTGAAAAATCTCAAGATGTTTATATTGGAGCAATTTTGACTAAAGGAAAAGGATTCTCACGGAGAAGTAGTCAAGGAAAATGGAATAAATTACAAGGAGCTTCAACGATAAATGTTGAAATTGAATATTGAGAAAAGTCTACGCATAACAACGCACATAAAAAATTGCTTAATTCGAAAAAGTATGATATTTACAATAAATAAAAATACTAATTTTAAACATCGGAAAATTGTGGTTTCAAATCCGCAACTTTTCATGTCCAAACCGTTACCCAACATAGGAATTGAAAACTTACAGACGAAATAATAAACAACTGAAATCGATATTAAAAGAAAATCTATTGGTTTTAATATTGTTGATAATTTTTGGTCCTCTATATGTTGGATTTAAAAATGGAAAAATTTATGAGTCAGACTCATTATTGATTATTATTTTTATTGGAGTAGTTGCAGTTATGAATATTCCTGCTTTTATTTTATACCTCAATTATTACTTTGAGAATAAAAACACAGAATTTCAGATTGATACAAATAATGGAATTATAAAAATCGTGAAAAATGGGATTATAAAAGAATATGAAATTAACCAAATAGAAAAATCCACTTATAATTTAGGAATTTATTATAAAAACGCTATTGACAAAGGAATGAGAATACCAATGACAATTTCTAATTTAGGTTATTGGGATTTGAAATTCAAAAATGGAGATAGATATTATTTGACAAATCTATTACACGATTTTTTATTAGAAAATCCAATAATTAAAAACACTAAATATCGATTTAGATTTTATCAATACATTGACAAATCCGACACTTATAAAACTGCCGAATTAAAAAGAGTTCGAGAAAAAAGTTTGATTGAAAAATTTGTTGAACAATATGATAATAAATCAGAAAAACAATTGAAAGATATTTTAGATAATAAGAAACATTATCAGATTGAGGCAGTTAAAGCAGCTGAAATAGTTCTGAATAAAAAAACGTTGGGTAACACCTCATAAAATTTATGCTTAAATTTGAACTAATACAAACGACAAACATTCAACAAACGATTTGCTACGTCAGAAAAATCTCCGATTTTCCAAACGCACAAATCTTATAAAAAATCGTTGTGGGTAATTTATGAAAAGATGATAAAAATCAATATATATTAACTTTTTTCTTAAGTTATTTGTAAAGATTTGATAAAAGATTTAAGAATTTAAAATGCTATGATCAAATTCTTCAATAAAATTTGAAAAGCAATCCTATAAATAATTTAAAAATTTAAGCATCATTATACGTTTAATGAATGATTTAATTTAACCTTAAGTGGAGTTCAGAAACCACTATAATAAACGAGGTGAAACCGAAAAACCTAAAGAGTAGGATATTAATATCAAAAATTTAATTATGAAAAAAATTATCTTAAAATCAATGTTTATTTTGTCAACTGTACTTTTATTTTCAAGTTGTGCAGCAGGTTTATCTGGAATAATGTCAGATTCAGCTGCTTTGAGCTCAAATAATTTTACTTACGCCAAAAAAAATGTTCAAGGAATGTCTCAAGCAACCTATGTTCTAGGTTTTGGAGGAATGAAAAGAGAAGCAATTGTAAATGAAGCTAAAGCAAAAATGTTAGAGAATAATTCTCTACAAAACAACCAAGCTATTGCAAATTTGAGTGTTGATTTTAAATATTCAAGCTTTTTAGGTATTGTAAATACTGTAAAATGTTATGTTAGCGCAGATATAGTTGAATTCAAATAAAACTACATCTTAAAGAAAGTGAGTTTTATAAGATACTTTAGTATCTTATAAAACTCACTTTCTAAATTTAAATATAATAGATATGAAAAATAAAATATTGCAATTTATTTCTCTGATTTTAAGTCTAACAATATTAGTTTCTAGTTGTTCAAGCACAACATTAATTAGCTCAATTCCAAGTGACTCTAAACTTTATGTAAATGGAGAATTAGTTGGTAAAACTCCATTCAAATATAGAGATTCAAAAATAGTTGGAAGTTCAAATACAGTAAGAATTGAAAGTGAAGGTTACGAGACATACAATACTACATTTACAAAAGATGAGGAAGTAAATGTTGGAGCAATGATTGGAGGATTTTTTTTTCTAGTCCCTTTTTTATGGGTAATGAAATATAAAAAAAGTAGACTTTACGAATTAAATCCAATAAAAGATTAAATAACTCTGACAAAAAACTACCCACAACAACTGGTATATTTTATTGTTTGGTTCTAGCACACTTACGAAAACCCTATCGGATTTTCTTGGTCAGTAATTATTTACTAAATTTATAGCTAAATCACTCAACAAAACATACCAAAAACCGTTGGGCGTCATTAAAGAAAACCCGAACAAACATTGAACAGAATTGAATAAATGAAAGCAAACGAAACGAAAGTAGAAGACTTTTTATCTTCAAATAAGACTCAATTTGTAATTCCAGTTTACCAAAGAAATTATGATTGGTCAACAAGTCAATGTAAACAACTTTTAGACGACATTTTGGAAGTCGGAACAAGTAGCAAAATGAATGCACACTTTATTGGTAGTGTAGTTTATGTTCACGATGATGTTTATACTTCTTCACGAATAAAAGAACTGACTGTAATTGACGGTCAGCAAAGATTGACTACTTTGACATTAATTTATTTGGCTCTTTATCGTTTGGCAATTGAAATTGGAGATAAAGGACTTGAAGCAGAAATTTCAGAAACATATCTCACAAACAAGTTTGCACCAGAAGAAGAAAAATTAAAACTTCGACCAACTGAAAATAACGACAAAGCAATTAAATACCTTTTAAGAAGCGATAAGGATGAAGAGTTTAGCGAATTCTCAAAAGTAATTGACAACTTCAACTACTTTAAAAGCAGGATAACTGAAGAAAATTTTGAGTTCGTATTGAAAGGACTTTCAAAACTGATGTTTGTAGAAATTTCGCTTGATAGAGAAAAAGACGACCCTCAAAGAATTTTTGAAAGTTTAAACTCAACAGGTCTTGAATTATCACAAGCGGACTTAATTAGAAACTATATTTTAATGGGTCTCAATCGCAGAGACCAAAACAAGATTTATAACAACTATTGGGAAATCATTGAGAAACTCGCAAAAGATGAAACCCTGAATACAAGCAAAGTTTCTGATTTTATTAGAGATTATTTGACACTAGTAAACAATAAAATCCCGAACAAAAGCAAAGTTTATTTGGAGTTTAAAGCAAAGTTTCCAACAACTGACTTACAAGAATTAGAAACAAATCTTTCACCAATAAAATCGCTTGTTAAGTTCTATAATAAACTACTGAATCCAAAGAACGAGACAGACAAAGACATAAGATTACAACTTGAATACATAAATAGACTTGAAATAAATGTGGCTTATCCGTTTTTAATGAAAGTTTATGAAGACTATTCAGAAAACGTAATTGATAAAGCAACATTTATAAAAGTTTTGGATTTCATACAATCCTTTGCTTGGAGAAGATTTATTGTTGGTTTGCCAACAAACGCACTGAATAAAATATTTATGACACTTTACGAAAAAGTGGATAAAAACGATTATTTATTGTCTTTGCAAAAATGGTTACTAAAAAGACCAGGTTCACAACGTTTTCCAAAAAACAAAGAAGTTGTTGAAAGCCTGAAACTAAAAGATGTTTACAACATAAAATCCAAAAACAGAACTTACCTACTTGAACGACTTGAGAATTTTGAAAATAACGAACCAGTAATAATTGAAGGAAACGCAGATATAACCATAGAACATATTTTTCCGCAAAACCCTGACCCGAAATGGAAAGTGGATTTAGGAGCAGATGAATACAACTTAATCAAAGAAACCTATTTGAACACAATTGGTAATTTGACATTGTCAGGTAACAATGGAAAACTTGGAAACAAACCATTTGTGTTTAAAAGAGATTTAGAAAATGCAGGTTATAAAGACAGTCGCTTGTGGCTTAATAAATATTTGTCGATTGCAGACAAATGGGATAAAGCAGAAATAGAAAGACGCTTTGACCTTCTTGCAGAACGATTTTTGAAAATTTGGCAAATGCCAGAAATCGAATTAGAAGAAAGAGACGAAAATAATGAAGTAAATATCTTTGAAGCAGAAGACCCAAAGCATAAAAAATTAGAGTATGCTATCTTCTTCGACCAAAAAATAGAAGTTAATCAAGTCGCTAAATTGTATGTAGAAGTATTTAAGCAACTTTTTGACTTACAGCCAGAGACATTTTTCACAACAGACTTGGCTGAGAAAATAACATTAACCAAAAACCCAAAAGAAGGAAATCCGAGACAAGCAGTTGCAATAAACGATACTTATTTCATTGAAGGAAACATTGACAATATTGGGAAATTTGAGAAGATAAAACACGCATTAACGATATTTGATTCAGAAGATGAATTGACAATAAAGTATGCGGAAAAAGAATAACGAACGCCCAACAATGTGTATAAGCAATAGCGGGTTTAGTGCTAAATTGAAACGAAATGAATATTAATAAAGGTAAGTGTTTAACCGAAAAGTTAGTGGGTTTTAATCCGCTACTGCTCATACACTAGACCGTTGTAAGTAATTTAAACCAACAAAATATGAAACAAAAATTATTATTGACATTACTATTGATTTTTAGTATCAAATCATTTTCACAAGAATCTAAATTCAGTCTTGAATTAAATTATCCAATTCCGATTGACAACAATTTTATCGGTGAAAATTATAACGGAATAATTGACATTGGTGCTGACTATCGAATTGTAAACCTTAATCCTGTGAATCTTGGAGTTTCACTTAATGCAGGAGTTTTAACGAATAATGTAAATGAAAATAATGGATTGCAAAATTTTAAAATAACATCTTATGTTATTCAACCGAGAATATTCGCAGAATTGGATTTGGAATCAATAGAGAGATTTCATCCATCTGTTGGATTAGGATATACGATTATGGATTTTAATGCTTCTGGAACCAATAACGGATTTGACGTTTCAGATGCAAGCGACACTCAAAGCGGATTTAATTTTAATTTTGGACTTGCTTACGATATTACTGAGAAACTTTTTGTTCAAGTTCAATATGACTTTGTCAAACTCGGAGTTGATAATGATGTTCCAGATATAAAATTCAATACGAATGTGAATATTTTAAAAATTGGACTTGGATACCGACTATAAAAAAACTACTTACAACAATGGCTATAAGTAATTGCTTGTTCTCGCCTACTTCTGAAAATCCTCTCGGATTTTCAGTTTGGTGTTTACTTGCTAAGTTAAGTACTAACCCACGCAACTACTCATAGCCGAGACCGTTAACCACAACAGGGCAAAACGATTTAGTTGGTTATGAATAAGTTGATTAACAAATTAAAATTAAGTTCTT
>NZ_CANLRG010000014.1 GCF_947493565.1 uncultured Lutibacter sp.
AAAATAAAAAAATACTAAATTTAAAACTTGAAAAATTGCACCTTAAAACCCGCAACTTTTCATGTACCAAACCGTTGGCATTCATTACCGAAAAAAACTATGAAATATAAATTTGAAACAGAGAAAATTGCAAATTATCTAATGCAGTTTAAAGATAAACTTCCAGAACTTTACACTTGGAATGCTAAAATTGAGAAACTTGTAGATTTAGGAGTGATAACTCAATCAGAATTAAATAGTCTGAATAATCAAACTTCGTATGAGAAAGAAATAATACTAAAGAAAAAAGTAAACTTAAAACTTCACGAATATTATAAAACTAATAAAGTATTATTTGATAATTTATGTTTGTGGATTATTAAAGATTGGGGAGGAATTTTAACAGCAAAAGATTCAGATACAATTGAGTTAGTTAAAGATTTTTTAGAAACAGACAATCCTAAATATAATAGAATTGCAAGTGCTTCAAAAGTTGGAGCTTATATGTTTCCTGAAAAATACATTATTTATGATTCAAGAGTAGCATATGCTTTGAATTGGATAATATTATCTGAAAAAGCAGGAGAAATTTTCTTTCCAATACCGAGTGGTCGAAACTCGAAAATGACTGCATTTGAAATGAGTGTTTTAATACGTCTGAAAAATATTCAACATTATGTTCCAAAGGATATTTCAGAAATGGATAAACGATTGTATATAAACCAAAAAGACAAGACTAGTTATATACCAGAAAAAGAATCCTATTCAGAATTGAATTATCTGATAAAAGAAATAAGTAATAAATTATGGAATGAGGAAAAATCTAAAATGCTATATTATACAGAAATGCTTCTTTTCTCAATAGCAGACAGAGAAATTTTTAATGATATAACTAACAGATTAACATTAGAAATAAAATAACGAAATGCCAACAATGGCTAAAAAAAATTGCTACACTATGCTAAATACGAAAATTCGATTAACTTTATACGACACAACAAACATCGGAAAAATTACGGTTTACCAACCGCAACTTTTCCTAGCCTAAACCGTTAGCCACAAGCTGAAAAGCGAAACGACTTTCTATATTAAATCTTTTTTTACTATATTTATACAATTGTAGTATATTTTTATATATTTGCGTTTATAAATAGCATTTTATTCACATAATATGGATAATTCAAAACAAAAAAAGGAAAGATTTAAAAGAGTTGCTTCTCGTAGAGTTGAAAACATTCTCAATGACATCCAAAGCCTTTCAAAATGTTCAAATAAGAACAACTATGAATATACAGAGGCAGACATAGCCAAAATGCTGAAAGCTATAAAGGAAGAAATTAGATTAATGGAAACGCTATTCAAGAAAAATTTAAAGGACAATAATTCAACATTCAATTTTTAGCTATGGAAAAAATATTTTGGGAACTCTACAATGCAGATTCAGAGACAGAAGTGGAAAAAATCATTAAAAAACATAAGATATTCAACAATAATAATAACTGGAAACCATATGGTGGAAATAAAGGAAATTTTGGAACATTCGAAAGCCAACAAAATCATCCTGTGCCTGCCTTGATAGAGAAAGTTACTAATTCAATTGATGCTACATTAATTAAGGAATGTAAACTTAACGGATTAGACCCAAAATCAAATGATTCACCAAAATCAATGAGTGAAGCAGTTGAATTATTTTATGGTGTTAAGAATGGAGAAATTGGAGAATTAACAAACACCGAAAGAAGAACTTTAGCTGAAAACATTCAAATCATAGCAACTGGTGATAAAAAACAGCCAAGTATAACAATTTTTGATATGGGAGAAGGTCAACTTCCAAATGAATTTGAAAACACCTTTTTATCACTTCACAAAAATAATAAAGCAAGCATTCAATTTGTACAAGGGAAATATAATATGGGTTCTACTGGTGCAGTCGTTTTCTGTGGAGAAAAAAAGTATCAATTAATTGCTTCAAAAAGAAATAAAGAATTAAATAACGGAATTGACAGCGAGGTTGGTTTTACTTTAGTTAGAAGACATCCACTATCTATAAATTCAGATGATGGTAATTTCAAAGCAACTTGGTACGAGTTTTTTAGTCCTAACGGCAATATACCAAGCTTTAATTCAAAAACATTAGAATTAGGTCTTTATAACAGAAAGTTTGAATATGGTTCAATAGTAAAATTATACTCTTATCAATTACCTCGTGGTTCAAGGTCAGATTTAACTCTTGATTTATGGAGAGACTTAAACCAGTATATGTACCATCTTCCTTTACCTATTAGTGTTTATGAAAAAAGGGATTATGCTGGAAAAACACCTAACAAGCCAGTACTTGGAAATAGAACAAGGATAATAATTGACAGTCGCGATAAAGTTGAAAAAATAATTGAATTTTTGATTCCAAAAGAATCTGGTCTTGGTAATATTCCCATTCAAGTAATAATATTCAAAAATGAAGTTCCACACAATGACTTTATAAAAAACAAATCCATAATATTCACACAAAATGGACAAGTTCACGGTTCAGAAGGGCAATCATTTATTTCTCAAAGTCTTGGTTTTTCTCTAATTAAACAGCATACACTAATACACGTAGATTGCACAGAAATTCCGACAGAAATTAGACAAGATTTGTTTATGTCAAACAGAACTCATCTTAAGCAAGGACCAAAAACCGAAAAATTAATTGACGAAATAACAAGTTTACTCAAAAAAAGTAAAGAATTAAAAACTTTAAATAATGACCGTAAAAATTCACTATTAAGAGATTCAAAATCGGATAAAGATTTATTAGAAAACTTCCTTTCAAAACTACCTGTTGACAAAGATGTATTGAATCTATTAAAGAAAAATGGTTCTCTAAATTTTTTAAAATCTAAAGGACAACAATTCAATGGTAAAAATACAAATGAAAAGAAAAACGGAAAAAAACTTAATAGATTTCCTGGAGTTTTTAATGTTAACCTCAAAGAAAATAAAGAAGGAAAATTATACAGGACGATTCCATTAAACTCGAATGGCATTGTAACTATTGAAACAGATGTTGAGGACGACTATCTATTTCGTCCAATTGAGAAGGGCGAATTTCAAATAGAAGTACTTCAAAAGCAAAATCAAACTGACAAACCAGTTGACTCTAATCCAAATCCAAACCCTAATGTTACTTCAGACGTTTTAACAGTTAACAGAGTTGGTCCATCAGATGGTACAATTAAGTTATTAATTAAACCCAATGAAAAAGCTAATGTTGGAGACTTACTTGAAGTTAGAGCAAAACTTACTTCACCCGGGAAAGATTTTAGTTGTGTTTTTGATGTGAAAGTTGATGAAAAAATTAGTAAACCAAAAGAAAAAGATAAAAACCCAACAGAATCATTTCCAAATTTGCCTATTCCAAAGAAGTCATTTGAAAAACCAATCAATGAATCGGATATTCCTTGGAGTGATGATAGTTTAAAATGGACAGGAGAAGATATTGTAAAAGTACTTCAAGACACAAGTGAAGATGGTGATTTGCTTGTTGAGGCTATAATTATCAATATGGACTCATATAGCCTATTAAATTTCTTGTCAAAAAATCAAATAAAAACAGAAAAGGAAATTAGATATATTAAAGATAAATACTTCTTGTCTGTTTATTTACATAGTCTTTTTCTTTTTAGTATTATGCAGAAAATGAGAAAGGATGATGAACATTTGAAACAAATTGAAATTGACGATTTCATTTCAAAAATGATAAAACCTTATGCAAGTTTTCTGCTTTATGAGAATTACCATATTGAAAAATTTGCATTTGCCGAATAAAGCCAGTGGCTAACAATGTATAAAAATAATAGCGGTTTAATCGCTAAAACGAAAGTAAGTAAATATAAATAAAGGTCTGTGTATAACCGAAAAGTAGATGCTTAGAAATCCGCTACTATTCTTATACTTTACCGTTAGGCAAAATTAAAAACCAACGACAATGACAAGAATTTACAGAAGTTTTTCAGAACCTGATAGAGAGAATCTGACTTGGGAAGAAACTTGGATACAAGAAGACAAAGGCTTGATAAAAAATTATGAAGTCGGTAGAAAATTGGGAATAAAAGAACCTGAATTAGCAGAAAAAGCAAAAAGAGGAGAATTACCAGTTCTTGGATATAAAGGCGGAGTTGATAAAGCTTTAAAGAAAAAGGAAAAAAATGGTGCATTAAATTACATTGCTAAATGGCAAGCACTTCGAGGAGAAGATTTGGATATTGATATGGACGAGGAAATAGTTTTGACTTGTACAAAAACAAAAATGACAGTTACATTTACAATGGATTTAGAAAAATTAAAAAATGATAACTAATGGACTTTCTAGCTATCGACGTTGAAACTGCTAATTCTGATATGGCGTCAATTTGTCAAATTGGATTTGTAATTTATGAAAATGGTCAAATAAAGAAAGAATGGTCAAGTTTAATCAATCCAGAAGATTATTTTGACTTTTGGAATGAGTCAATACACAACATTACCGAAGATGATGTAATTGAAAGCCCAAAATTTCCAGAAATATATGAGGTTCTTAAACAAAATCTAGAAAATTATGTTTGTGTTTGTCACACTCATTTTGACAGAGTTTCAATAAATAGAACTTGTGAAAAATATGGACTTCCTGCAATCCAAAATAATTGGATAGATACAGCAAAAGTTGCTCGAAGATGTTGGAATGAATTTGCATATAAAGGTTACGGACTTGCTAATGTTTGTAAAAAATTAGGCTATTCATTCAATCATCACGATGCTTTGGAAGATGCAAAGGCTTCAGCTCATATTTTAATTTCTGCAATTAAAGAAGAAGATAACACAATTGACGAATGGATAACAAGAGTTAATAATCCTATTTTAGCTAATGCAAAAACTTATAGTAAATCTGTTTCAAAAGAGGGAAATCCAGATGGAAATTTATTCGGAGAAGTTTTAGTTTTTACAGGTTCACTGCAAATTCCGAGAAGAGAAGCTTCTTTGCTTGCATCTGAAATTGGTTGCAACGTTGTAAACAGTGTAACGAAAAAAACAACTCTTTTAGTTGTTGGAGACCAAGATATTAGCAGACTTTCAGGAAAAAATAAAAGTTCTAAACACTTGAAAGCAGAGGAATTGAAAATTAAAGGACAAAATTTAAGAATATTGAAAGAATCAGATTTTGTTGCATTGTATGAATCGAATAAAGAATAAAATAACTTTGCCTAACACTGCATATATTTTATAGCTTGGTTTTAGCACACTTACGAAAATCCTCTCGGATTTTCTTGGTCAGTAATTATTTACTAAATTTATTGCTTAAAATCGCTACAAAACATATTCAAACACGTTGTGTGTAACCGTGATAAACTTAATCGTCTTTTGAATGAACTTTAAATAAAATGAGGAAATAATGAAAAAATCAATTATAGCAATCTTACTTTCAATTACATTAACGAACGTTTTTGCACAAAATGGTAGTAATATAAAAATTTATCCAGATGTTGTTTATCATCACAAAGACGGAATGGGTCTTTTAATGGATATATATGTACCCGAAAATAATAATGAAAAGGGAGTAATTTTCATTAACAGTGGAGGATTTCAATCACCTTTTTTCTCTAAACAGTACAAAGAAATTAATGATTCTTTGAGTATTAGAAATGGCAATAACTACATCTCTATTCATAAAACTGATATTCAACCCGAATACTCACAACAATTTAGCTTCGAAGAATTGTTAAAAAATGGATACACTGTTTTTGACGTAAAACACAGTAGTACACCAAAATATAAGTTAAATGAAATTACAAATGATTTGAAATATGCAATTTCTTATATAAATAAATATTCCGAAAAATACAATGTATCAAAAGACAGAATTGGTATTTGTGGAGGAAGTGCCGGCGGATATTTAGCTGCATTTTTAGCTGCCAATCCACAAAATGAAAATAAATTGAAAACTGTTGTCTTATATTTTCCTGCAGGTTATGATTATTTAAATAAAAGAAATATAGAAGTCAGAAAAGCTCTTCCTTCATTGAATATTTCTAACAGCGAACTAGACTCTTTATCTTTAAAACATTATATTTCAAACAAAATGCCCCCAACCCTAATTATGTATGGAGAAAATGACAATCCATTTATTACGGAACCGTCGGATATTATTACAAATGAATTAAAGGATTTAGGAGTTGAGTGTAAAAAAATAGTATTTGAAAATGTTGGACACATCTGGATGGATAAAAATGGAAAATATAGCAATGAAACTGGAGATAAAGCTATGACCAATTTGATAGAGTGGTTTGACAAATATTTGTAGTTTCTATTAAGTTGATAAAACGGCAACACACAACATTTTGTATAAGTAATGGCAGGCAATGTGCTAAATATCAAGGTTTGTAGCCCGCTCAAACTGAGTAGCGGTTTGACAGGAAACTACCACGCAATCTGCCACTACTCATACAATTTACCGTTGCAATTCATTGTGCGACGATACTCAAAACGAAAAAAAGTTCTGAAAAATATTGATTAACTAAAATGATAAATTCCAGATTGATTTTAAGAAAATAAACTGATTAAAATTGAAACGGAAAAAAAATCATTGAAACTCTAAAAATGATTGAGCAATGAAAACGGAAAAAACTCATTGAAACGCGAAATAAAAAACTTTATGATTTTGAGCAACGAAAACGGAATGATTTGAGCAACGAAACTCAAAAAATATTTTAAGGATAAATTGTCGTAAAATGAGAAATTTAAGATTTAAAAAATAAAAGGATTTGAATAGCAAAACGCTGAATGAATATAAATTGATTTGAAAAAGGATAAATAAAATGATTGAAAAACAACGAAATTGCAACACTGCATATAATTCATTGCTAGGTTTTTGTCGCTTTACGACAAAATATCTTAAATTTAAACTTTGATTTCATTTACGATAAGTCTTACGACTTTATCGCAACGAAATCATATTCAAAATCGTTGGCAAACATTTTGACCAAACCCAAAACTGAAAGAAAAAATTGAAAGCTGAATTTATTTACCAACCTACCTCTGGAGAATATGAAGAGAAAACTTTTGACTTAAATACAGTTTGGAAAAGTCAAATTTGGAGTTGGACAAAATTCACAACAAAAGACGGAATTGAATGGATTGGAGCTTTTCGTAGAGAACCAAAGAAAACTGCAATTGCGGAAAAAATAAATCAAGTGGCTGTTTTGACAAGTGATGGACTTTATATATTGGATATTGACAAAAGAGAAACTCTCTTTTTTGACCAACAAACTGAATTTAGAGAATTAGCCGAATTACCAACAAAGGACAAATTCATTATTGCGGATTATGACCAAATTGGAATTATTGACAAAGATTTTAAAACAGAATATCTAAATCTCGATTTGGGAATTGACAATATTGTGTTTAGAAATTATATCGGAACGAAATTGAGAATTAATTTTGAGAAACTACCTGATTATGATATAATAGATGGAGTTTTGAATACTGAAAACTGGAAAATTGAGACGGAATAAAAAACGATTTGCCAACAACGTGTATAATTAATTGCTTTGGTCGTTGCCTATTTGGAAAATTCCTTCGGAATTTTCTCGCGTTCGTTTTTGTTTACTAAATTAGTTGCTTAAAAACGCAACTAACCATACACAAAACCGTTGGCATTAATTAAAAAAAAACAAACTATGAGAGTCTTTGAAGATTACGAAACAAATCAAAGAGCAATTAAAATAATAAGTGGAATTGAAACTATATCTGCAACAATTGGATTAATGATGGGTGTTGAAACTGATATTAATGAAGATATTACTTCCGAGATTAAAAATATGATAATGGAGCGACCTGTTATTCTAGCTCAAGATATAATGGAAATAAATGAAAAATCTTTATATAAAATACAAAATGTTGTTGGATGTTCAAACAATATCTATAAACAACTTTCAGACTCTACAGCGATTTGCATAATTGGTGTTTTAAATTTCCCCATAAACGAGGCAAGGCTAACATTGAAAAACCCAGAAGTAGAAAATTCACATAGAGGAACTAAATTGAGAATGTGGATGCACGAATCTAGCAAAATATTAGTGTATTTAAAAAAACATTATTATTTATCGGACAATGTTAAAATACAAATTGAACAAAGTTTAGATATGCTAAACAAAGTATATTATAATTAAAAAATCAATAGTAAATGTTAAAAATATTCCTAAATATATTTATCATCTTAAATCTTTTTATTGTTAAAGCACAAGACAAACTTGAAATACTTTCAAAATTCAATTATGTTACAACAACTCAATTTGACGGAACAAAAAGAACTTCTAAATTTATTAGTGCTCTTGTGTCAGTAAATAATAGTAACAATTTCATTGTAGTTGATGAGGAAATAAAAGAATCTAAATCATTAATTTATTTGAATAATACACAAAGAGAAGAAGAAAAAGTAAACGGAAAAATGGTTATTCATTATGACTCTCCAAAATATGGAACGAATCAATTGGCGTATTTAGATGACACATCACTTACTTTGATTTTACCAAATAAACAGAAATTAATCTTTTCTATATACAAACCGATAAATACAACAATGGTTGACTAATTTAAAAAATAGATAATGAGTAGTTTTAGTAGATACAGTGATAAAAATAAATATGGAGGTTATACGTGGATGATAAAATTTGAAAGTGTTTTTCATATTTTTATTCATAGCACTCCTGATTATTCCTTTGTCGTAGACTTAAAAGAATGGGGCTTTATTAGTTACAGAAAAACCCACTTTTCATTTGTATCAAATCGAGGTCTAATTAATACTGTTGAGGAAGCCTATGAAAAGACAATTTCACATCTGAACCAAAACACAAAATATAAAATAGACGAAAACATAGCTTATAGCAATATGAATTATATGGTTGGACAATTTCTGCATTCGACCGACCCAATTACGAAAAGCATAATATTTGATTAAAAAAATGAAAACATTAAGATACAAAACTACAAAAGGAGACGTATTTGAGGTCTTTGATTATAAATTGATAGCACAGACACTATATGTAAATAAAGAGCTGAGGAGCCACAATAAATATAATTCAATAAATGAATTAGAAGAAGAATTTGATTATATAGAAAAGCAATTGATAGATGCTGGTTCGAAATATGAATTAACAGATCTTCGAAAAAAATAAAACTAATGCCAACAATTGGTATAAAAAATTGCTAAATTCAATAAAATAGAATGTTTCTAAAACATAAAAAAATTAAATTTAAACATCGGAAAATTACGTTTTCAAAAACGCAACTTTCCATACCATAAGCCGTTGCCACCAATTAAAAAATGACCTCGAATAAATTCAAAATTGAACTTTTAAAGACAAATTGGATATCTGAAGAAGATACTCAAACGGATTTATGTGCTCACGGACAAGTGCGAGTGAAAATTGGAAACGAAATTGTTGTTGACCAAAGCGAAAATGATGGTTGGACGATTAGTGCAACTGCTCAACTCTTACTTCGGACTTTGGAACGGAATCACACGAAAGAAAATCCTGTTGGAGACCAATTAATTCCTTGCTGTGGACACTTTTTAGTTTTTGACAATGATATGGAAGAAGTTTATATTGGAAGTTGTCCGACTGGAATTGATTGGGAAGTGACTCACGAAAACGGAATTGTAACGCTGAAAACAGAAAACGGAACTAAAACAAAAATTGACTTTGAAAATTATAAAAACGAAGTTTTAAATTTTGTCGACCAAGTTGAGGAGTTTTATAAAAATAGTCCTGAAAAGGAAATCCCAAAAGACGAATTTGACCGAAAAGGTTATTTGCAGTTCTGGAAAGAATGGAATGAAAAAAGAAACAAATGGAAAAAATAACTGGTGGCAACACCGTGTATAATTCATTGCTAGTACTAGCCTACTTACGAAAATCCTCGCGGATTTTCTATTCGGTTTGTATTTACTAAATTAGTTGCTGAAACACGCAACGAAATCATACACAAACACGTTGTACAACATTAACGAAACTCGTATGAACAAAATATTATTCACATTTATTTTTGCTTTATTTTTTTCGAATATCTATTCTCAAGAAAGCTATGTGAAATTATCATTTACGAAAAGTAATTGTCCAACAATTATTATTGAAAAGGATATTATTGCGAATGAAAGTACAATCGGAACAAAAAAGGATTTGATACTTGAAATGAGTGTTTTGAAAGATAAACCAAATCGAAAAGAACATAAATTCTTCAATCTGACAGAAAACGGAATTGTTTTTTTCACTCTAAAGAATAAACCCACTTTTAAAACACAGACTGAACTGAATGAATTTTTCGGAATTGAAAAAAATAATGAAATTTATGTAAATGGATATTTAATAGAAAATTCTGATTTTAAAATTGCGACTGAAAGTATTATTGAAATTGAATTGATTGAACCAGATTCTGAAAACAAATTAGAAAGAAAAGTAATTAACGTTTGGACTTTAACTAAAGAAGAAAGAACAAATGGTTGTAAAAAACAGAACGCGAATTAAAATAACGTTGTACAACAACGTGTATAATGCATTGCTACTACCAGCCTACTCGGAAAATCCTACGGATTTTCCTCTGGTTCGTGACTTTTTACTAACTTAGTTCCTTACCAACGCAACACATCATAACACGAAGCCGTTGGCTGTAAATTAAAAAAAAGATTAATATGAAAAAAATAAGAATTATTTTAATGATAGTCATTGCTATTTTGACTATAAATAGTTATTCTCAAAATTCCAATGAGTTAAGAGTTTATTATGGAACTTCTTATGCTGAATTTTTGCAGAATCAAAGTTTAGATGGAGTTGGAGGTTATGAATTAACAAATTTCAACCAATTTGGAATAAAATATTTAAGACAACTTTCTACTGATTTTTACATTGAAACTGGAATTAGCTACTCTAAGAGCGATTTGCAAATAACACCTTCGTTTACGGGTGAACCAATTCAATCGAGATATGAAAAATTAGAAATTGTTTCAGTTCCAATTTATGCTAATTATACATTTTGGAAATACCTATTTGTAAATGGAGGACCAATTTTAGATTTTCAAACATCAGATAATTCAACCGACTCTCAGTCTGGAATTGGATATGGCTTAGGAATTGGAGGAAAATATAATTTTGACAGATTTTTGATATTTGTAAATCCAAATTTCAAAAGACATTCTGTAATTCCATTTGAAAAAGAGAATCATCACCAAAAACTGACTGAATTAGGAGTGCAGTTTGGAATAGGATTTAAATTTTAAGAATAAATCTACAGCCAACAATGTATAAAATTTATGCTTACATTTAAACTAAATATAAAACGACAAACATTCAACAAACGATTTGCTACAACCGAAAAATCTCCGATTTTCCAGTCGCACAAATCTTATAAAAGCCCGTTGTACATTATATACATTTAGATATGAAAAAAAATATAACTTTTCTGATACTTTTTACGATTTATATGCCAATAATGGCTCAAAGTGAAAGAGGAAGCTATTATACCAAGAAAACATATGACAACAAAGAAATACCAATTTTTGCGGAAAGTATAAAACGACTTCCTGAACCAATTTTAGAAGATCATCAAGGTTGGGTGGATATGTATTGGAAAACATGGGAAATAGCCTTTTCTAACTTTAAAAAACCACCCCAAGGATCGCCTTTCGTTTCTAATTTTATTGATGAGGCATTTAATGAGTTGATTTTTCAATGGGATACTCATTTTATGATTATGTTTGCTAGGTATGGACATACTATTTTCCCTGCCATAGAATCGCATGATAACTTTTATAGCCGCCAGCATAGAGATGGATTGATATGGCGAGTTATCGCCGAAGCCGACGGGAGTGACCACCCTTGGGGTGGTGGTGAAAATTTTTCTAGGGCTATCAACCCCCCCATCTTTAGTTGGGTAGAAATGAAAAATTATGAACTTACTGGGGACAAATCACGCTTTGAAATGATTTTACCAGTACTAGAAAAATATGTAGAGTGGCTGGAAAAGCACCGATTGTCTCACAACACGCCTCATAAACTTTATTGGAGTAATGGACAAGCATCAGGAATGGACAACACCCCAAGAGACAAAGGACGCCCAGGTGGTCACAGTAGCTTTTCTCCCGTTGGTTGGGTAGATATGAGCTGCCAAATGATAATGAACTATAACGATTTGTCTAATATATGCAAAATCCTAGGTCACAAAACAAAATCTAATAAATATAAAGAAAAAGCAAAAAAATTAGGAAAGCGGATTAACGAATGGTGTTGGAATGAAGAAGATGGCATCTACTACGACGTCGGAACAGAAGGAAAGCAGCAAAAAATAAAAACCATAGCTTCTTTTTGGCCAATGCTAGCTGGTATCACAACCCCAAAGCAAGACGAAAAATTAATTGAACACCTAAAAAACCCAAAAGAATTTTGGCGAAAAAATATATTCCCCTCTCTCGCTGCCGATGAAGAAGGATACTCAGCAAAAGGACACTATTGGAGGGGGGGAACTTGGGCTCCTACCAATTATATGGTTATTAAAGGACTGGAAAAGACAAATAACGAGAAATTTGCTACTGAATGTGCAGAGAAATATCTAGATGGACTTTATAATGTGTATAAAGAAACAGGAACTTTATGGGAATGCTATGCACCTGATGCTTTTGCTCCTTCAACCATTGAAAATGATAAAAAGTTAGCTCGCAAAGACTTTGTTGGTTGGACTGGCGTTGGGCCTATTGCTTTATTAATAGAAAATGTTTTAGGAATTAGAATTAATGGTAGAACTCATAAGATAAATTGGATAATTAATAGAAAAACTAGGCATGGAATCAAAAATATTCAGTGTGGAAAGGCTACGGTCTCACTTCTATATGAGCAAAAAAATGGCAAAGAAATTATTACTGCCGCAACTAGTTACGATATAAAACTAAAAATAATAAAAGGCAAGAAGTCAAAAGAATACATAATTTCTACGGGAAAGAATGTAATAGAGTTATGAACAGTAACAATGTACAACACGGTGTATAAGTAATAGCGGTTTAAGTACCAGCTTGAACCGTTTTTGCTTTTTATTAAGTATATTGCTATCTGAAAAGTAATAGTGTTTTAGTCCGCTACTACTCATACACGAGACCGTTGCCTGTAATGGCGGATTTCAGATCTGAAATCCACATTCTGAGTATTTTAAGTTAAATTAAGTTAAACTGACTGAGACACGAGCCAAATGATTTAAAAAATTGAAACGGTACGACTTTTAGCACAATAACGGAATTTAAAGTTGAAACGGATAAATTCCCAATCATAACGGATTTTAATATTGAAACGGTTCGATTTTAGCACAATAACGGAGAAATGAGCAGAACAAAATCTATAAAATGACAATTCTAATTAAATGAAATACATTTTCGACTTTTACAATTGTAGCGGATTTGAAATTGAAACGAAAAAGTATTTAAGATAAATTTAAAATAATCGACAAATTCACCATTTTAACAATTGAAATGGTACGATTTTTTAGCACCAGAATGAAAAGCCAAAACAGGCAACAACGCACATAAAAAATTGCTAGTTTTCAACAAAATATTAAAGTTAATACAAATAAAAAACATAAATTTAAACATCGAAAAATTGCGCTTTCAAATTCGCAACTTTTCATGTCTAAAACCGTTGCCATTAACTGCAGAATTTCAGTTAAATAGATAAAATGTTCTTTAAAAGCAATATTTTAGTTGTACGACAAACTCCAATTTGACTTCCACTCTACCCAGATTGACAATTGAATCGGTCAGATTTGAGCAATGACTCGTGAAAAATGTATAAATGACGTGCGGAAATGCAAAAGCAACGTGGAGGAACACAAAAATGACTGTAAGGAATGCAAAATGAACGTGAAGGAATACAAAATTGACTGTAAGGAACGCAAAATAAACGAGAAGGAATACAAGAATGACTATAAGGAAAGCAATATGAACGTGTAGCAATACGAAAATGTTGCTAGAAACTTGAAAAATGATTAAAATACAATAACAACAAAGATTGCAACTATGAAAAATAACTTGAATATAACGACAAAAAAACAGCTAAATGGCAACACCTCATATAATTTATGCTTAAATTTGATTTAATACTAACGACAAACATTCAACTAACGATTTGCTACAACCGAAAAATCTCCGATTTTCCAGTCGCACAAATCTTATAAAAGCCCGTTAACTAAAATAGCTCGACAGAAAAATGGAGAAAATTAATGTAAGTTCTTGGAATGATGGAAAACACGATACAAGAGGAAATGGTTATGGAATCCGAGTTGGAAAAAAAAACAGATATTTATTTGAGAATATAACCGAATTTGAATTATCAATTGAGGGAAATAATTCTTTTAACGTTTCATTATCTCCAGGGTTTTGGAGAAATTGTCCAGAGTTTAGAAATTCGAATATTGGAAAGTGGATGCACGAAAATAATTTTGCTCCTTGGAGAAAAGGTGAAAATCCAAAATTTATTTTAACCAAGATAAGTGCAGAAAAATTTAGATTAGATAGAGTCTAGAATATTAGATGAAATGAGTTCACTTCTACTCTACCGATTTGAGCAATGAATCGGATTGATTTTACAATTGAAACGGAGAATAAATTACAGAACGCTAAAAAGATAAATTAAAAACTAAAAAGAAAACGAGAAAATAAAAACAAGAATGACAAAACTCGGAAAATACTAAAATTCAATTATCAGCATAACGTGTCGCTAAATTAGTTAACAACTCATATAATTTATGCTTAAATTTGATTTAAACGAAACGATAAACATTCAACAAACGATTTGTTACGGCGGAAAATCTTGCAGATTTTCAGTCGCACAAATCATATAAAAGCCCGTTGTGTGTAATGCGAAAATAACGGCTGAACACAAAAGAAAAAAAAACGAAAACTATTTAGTTTTCGTCTTCAGGTTTAATAAATTCGGACTGATATTTTTCTAAGAACTTCTTTTGTCTTTCAATCATTTGTTGTCTTATTTTATCAATATCCATAAATTCCTTTCCAAAAGAACTTTCAAAAAAATCATCATTAAAAAAGCGTTTACTAAAAAGGGAGTCTTGAGAAAAAACATCTTCAAACCCTTCATTTTCAAATCTTGAAAAATTTGTAAAAAATCTTGATTTAAAAGATTGCATCAAACTATCTCTATCAAAAGAAGATAGATTGTCATACTGACCGTTGGAAGACCAAGAATAAATACTATCGTATCTAATTAAATTTCCATTTTCGTCAAATTCTTTATCGACTTTCCAAGTGCCTTTAGGCTCTTCAACTATGTTAGTCCTATTTTCTTCTTTTTCAGTTTTTTTAGTTTCATTTTCTTGTCCTTTACAACTAACACTTAACAAGCCGACCATAAACATTAAAATACACTTTTTCATCACTGTTAGATTTTAAGTTAAACTTATTATTAAGAGGATGCTGATTTTTTCAGCATCCATCTCAATATTTTACTATAAAATTTAGTGAAACAATTATGAAATCTTAATACTTCTGGCAGGCTTTTGTTTAGCCTCTTCTTTTTTTGGTAAAAGAATATTTAAAATACCATTTTCATACTTTGCATTAATCTTTTCATCATTTACACTTTCTGGTAAATTAAAGGTTCTTTTGAACGAGGAGTAACCAAACTCTCTACGAGTATAGTTTTCTTCCTTGTGTTCATTTTCTTCCTTCGTTTCTGTAGAAATCGATAATACTTGATTATCGAGGTCGATGTGGAAATCTGACTTTTTTAAACCTGGAACAGCCATTTCTACTACAAAAGCGTCAGCAGTTTCCTTAATATTTACTTTCGGTAAAGTAATACCAGTGTTGAAATTTGAAGTAAATACTGATGGTAGGTCTCTGTTAAAAATATCATCTAACCAATTAGACAAAGTTGGAAAGTTTTGATTTGAATTGTTGTTCACTAAACTTCCATTTTTAGGAACAGTTGCTAAATTGCTCATAATTAAAAAATTTAAATTAAACATTATTTCAAATTTGAAATCTTAATTGATTTCGATTTGAATAGAACAAAAAAAATACCAAAATAAACAGAGTCAGTTTTCTTATAAAAAACCCATTTAATTCTATGAAATTATGACATATTTTAGTTTAACTAACTGACATATTTACATTCTACAATCGATTGATTATTTATGAACTGGCTAATAAATAGTATAAAAGCCTATAAAATTAGTTTGTGGAAAAGCACTACACACAACAAAGTATATAAAAAATAGCGGTTTTGGTGCTTAGTCGGAAATGAATTTTATAAATTTAAGGTCAGTACAAATACATAAAGTTAGTGACTAAAATCCGCTACTTTTAATATACAAAACCGTTACCCACAATTTGAGCAAGAACTTTTAAATTATCATTCTTTAATGGCTAAAACTAATTACGATTATACTATTTGGGGTTGCATAATTCTTTTTGGTCCATTAGTATGTATAATATTTGATATAAATTTCCTTGTTTTAATCGGAGTTGTAATTTTAATATATATTATTAATTACCTCTTAAAATCTGCGAAGAAGAAAAAAACAGACAAAAAGGTAAGGAATTCACTCGATATTTCTCTTATTGAATGGAATACAGCCAATAGTTACAAAAAAGACAAGTATAGAAGAGATTTTGAATTAAAAACCCAAAGATTAAAACGTGAAGATTTAACAAGAAAAGCATTTGGTATTAAAAAAGAAACTTGGAATTCATATAGTAGAGAAAAAAAATATGAATTTGAAAAACCTCACAGTGAAGAATTACGAATTCTTAAACAAGCATTTTTCACTAAATTTTATAACGGCAGAGCAATATCATCGAGTGAACATAAAAGAATAAACAATCGAGTAGAGATTGCAGTATCTCAAGCCAGTAAGGAACTTTACAAACTTTCTACACAAGATAGGATTAAGCGAATTGAAGATTATAAACAAATAATAGAAGGAAATCTAAAACATTGGGATAAAATTAAACAAGAAAAAGTAGAGAAAGTAAAAAATAAAAATGAACATAAAAACTACGAGAAGTTTGGAAATAACCTTTTAAAATATGTTGCGATTGGTTTAATAACATTAACAATTGTTACTTGTAGTTCTCGAAAAAGAATTGGCGCAAGGTGTAAAGACGGAAGTTACTCATCTTCAACAAGTATCGGCACGTGTTCTCACCATAATGGAGTTAGTAGTTGGAAATATAAATATTGGTGGGAATAACTATTAGATTTGACTACGTGAAACTTATGAAACGATTACCTTCAAGAAAAATAACTGTGGGTAACACCGTATAAAAATAATTGCGGTTAGTGCTTAATCAAAAGTCGTTGCGTGTTTGTAACGTCTGATTTTCCTTTGGAAAATCCTCGCATACAAACCCGCAACTATTCTTATACATAAACGTTAGCAGTAATTTAAACCAACCAAATGAAAAATCACCTTTTATTAATAACATTTGCTTTCCTTCTAATTTCCTGCAAGAATTCGAATGATAAAAAAGCGGAAATAAACACAACAAGTTTAGAAGAACTTGAAGTGAAATTAGATTCTCTATTCAATTCCAAAATCGGAATAAATGAACCTGGTGCTGCTTTATTAATTTCCTATAACCAAGAAATGATTATCGGAAAAAGTTATGGTTTAAGAGATTTAGAAACTAAAACACCGATTACTATTAACACTAATATGAGAATGGCTTCTGTTAGTAAACAATTTACTGCTTTATGTGTTTTAAGTCTTGTGGATAAGGGTTTACTTTCCTTGAATGATTCTATTAGTAAGTTTTGGAATTATCCTGTTTTCGCGAATATTACCATTGAGCAATTAATAAATCACACATCAGGACTTGCTGACTATGAAGCTTATTTCGATAACAATTGGGACAGGAGCAAAATAGTAGAAAACAAAGATATTTTGGAATGGCTGGCTACAAATCCAAAACCATTATTCGCATCAGGCAAAGGTTGGGAATATTCAAATACAGCATATCTTGTTTTAGCCTTATTGGTCGAAAAAGTATCTGGAGAGGAATTCTCAAATTATGCCAAGAAAAATATTTTTGACAAAGCTGGTATGAAAGAAACGAACTTCTATAATCTAGCAAATCCAATTGAAATTAAAGAAAGAGCTTTTTGCTATGAAAAAGACAGTTTAGATAATTGGAAAAAAGTTGATGGCTGGTATATGAATGGAATTATGGGAGATGGTGCAGTATATACAAGTGCAAATGACTTTTTAGCATATGATAATTCTTTGCGAAATAATAACATACTTTCCAAAAAGACACACGATTTAATTTTTAAACCAAGTTCAACACTTCCAAAAAAATGGCCGAAATCGAATCCATTTGAGGAAAGGTTTTCTTTTTTGGCGAATAGTGAATTAAAGTATGGTATGGGTTGGTTTATTAATAAAGATTTAGCAATGCATACTGGAGGTTGGTATGGAACAAGAACTGTAGTTATGAGGGAATTTGAACGACCTTTAACTATTGCAATATTTATGAATTCTAATTCATCATTTAACGAACTAATAAACGAAACATACAGACTAGTAAATAACTATATAAAAACTACTGCTAACAATGGCTATAAGTAATTGCTTGTTCTCGCCTACTTCTGAAAATCCTCGCGGATTTTCAGTTAGGTGTGTACTTGCAAAGTTAAGTGCTAAACCACGCAACTACTCATAGCCGAGAACGTTGCCTGTAATTACGCAAAAAATGATAGACTTTAAAGAAATAGATAAATCAGGAGAAGAATGGGAATTATTTTGTCGTGATTTTTTAAATCATCTTGGTTACTATATTGAAAGTTCAGTAGATAGAGGTCCAGATGGAGGAAAAGACTTAATAGTTTCTGAACAACTTAAAGGTAATCTTGGAAACTACAGATTTAAATGGCTTGTGAGTTGTAAACATTTTGCTAATAGAGCTAGTAGTAATTCTGTAAAGGAAGTTGATGAACCAAATATACTTGAACGAATTGAGTCTTTTAATTGTGATGGATTTATAGGTTTTTATTCTACACTTGCATCTTCTGGATTAAATACAAGAATTACACAACTAAAAGAAAATAAAAAAATAAAAGATGTTAGAATCTTTGATTATAAACTGATTGAAAATTATCTGATTAGAATTGGATATTCAGATTTATTAATGAGATATTTTCCAGAAAGCTATAAACAAGTTAAACCTTTGCATTTAGTTACTGATGAATACATTCCTTTAAATTGTAAAACTTGTGGAAAAGATATCTTACAAGAAATGTTTAAAGATCAATATCACGCAAACTTCGTTCAAATATTCAATTATGACGAAAAAAATGAACATATTAAGGATGTTTATTGGTCTTGTAAAGGTGAATGTGACAACATTCGAAACAATAATTTACCTAAAGGTTATTATACAAATTGGTATAATATTGGAGATTTAATAATACCTACTAAATATATTGAGTGGATTCTTGGAACTATGAACAAAATAGAAAGTGGAAAAAATATTTACGACAAATCAGCACTTGCGAGACAAAAGGAGTTTATAATTGCAATATCACAAAAAGTAATGAGAGAAATGACACAAGAGGAAATTGATAGAATAGGAAAGCTCGTTGTATTTGATTATTAAAACTACAGGCAACACCTCATAAAATTTATGCTTACTTTTAAACTAAATAACGAACCGACAAACATTCAACAAACGATTTGCTACGTCCGAAAAATCTCTGATTTTCCAGTCGCACAAATCTTATAAAAACTCGTTGTGGGTAATTTGAAGAATTAAAAAATAAATGTGAAAAAGATAAACTTCCTTACAACATACGAAAAACGATTATAAATTGTCAAAAAACAAATTTGACTTGAATATAATGTTGGAAACAAGCTGAAAAACCAACTGAATTTTGGAGTAGGCACTAATTAAATAATTATTGAAATGAAAAAAAATGTTTTATCAATTTTAGCTGGAATTGGATTTTTAGCAATCGTATTAGTTTCTTTCGGAAATTCATCAAGTAGTAATTTGTCTAGCAGCTCAGTCGACTCACTAGATTTTATTCAAACTGGACAAAAATATAAAATTAGCGCAGGTGTTGGAACAAAAAAAGTTACAGTACTTCAAAAATTAGGAGATAACTGGGTAAAAACTAGTCTTGATTATGATGGTAGTATTGGATATCTCAACGTTGTAAGTGGAGCTTATGTAGTAGCAAACTAGCTACATATAAAAAAACTACTTTATCAACGACTAATTTTCTTAATTGGGAATTCAAGTAATTTAAAATAAGTATTGTAATTTAAATTCATTGAGAAAAAACTTTATCATTGAATTAAATCATAATGATAGTTTTAATTCTATGATAATAGATTATGTAATCATATTTATAGATTAGGAACAACTCACAACACCATTTGTGGGTATTTTTCGAGTAGAAACTGTCAGATTTTCATAAGAAAAAGATAGATTCTCATTAAAATTTTCTCAACAACTTTAAGATTACGAATATTCAATTGTCAAATTAAATAATTGAATTTGATTGAATAAATTAATATAACAAAAAACAAGTATGAAAAATTTTATTTTATTACAAACAGGAGGTTCAAGTATTACATCTATAATTCCATTTATAATTATTGGTGGAATCATTTATTTAGTATACATAAAAAATAAAGGTAAGAAGATTAGTAAGGTTATACCTTTTACAATTCTCGGAGGTATTTTAGGAATTCCTTTGAGTTATTTTTTCCAATCATATTATTCAAGCATCGGTTCATATTTAGAACATATTGAGAGTGTTATTAATAATAAAGATTTAATGATTGGTGTTATAATTAGTATCATAATCTTTTGTTTGATTGGTGCTATAACTGGGTATATAATAGATAAAATGAATAAACAAAAATAAAAAATATGAGTACAAGTTGTTATTATTGTGACGGTAGAGGAGAAAAATCTTGTTATTACTGTGACGGAACTGGATATAGAGGTTCAAAAAGGTGTAGTTCTTGTCACGGAAAAGGATATAAGAAATGTACAAGTTGTAATGGTAGAGGATATAAATAAAAACCAGAAAATCATTTAATTGATAAAAAACTACCCACAACAACTCATATAATTTATGCTTAAATTTGAGTTAAAAGAAACGATTAACATTCAACAAACCGATTTGCTACGTCCGAAAAATCTCCGATTTTCCAGTCGCACAAATCATATAAAAGACCGTTAACCACAACAGGGCAAAACGATTTAGTTGGTTATGAATAAGTTGATTAACAAATTAAAATTAAGTTCTTTAAGTTAAATTGTGCGATTTCAATCCTTTTTTGGGAACTAAACGCAAGAAAAATTTAGTTTTTTAACAAAAAAAAAACTAGGTTGAAAAATGAATAGTTTAAATGAATAATTCGTTTGCGTTCTGACTCGTTCTTTTCCAAAAAAGGCGTAATTGAAAACTTTAAGCTACCAACCTAAATGCAATGAAATTGATTTTGTATCTAGATTCTGATTTGCTTAATCAATGCTGAAAAGAGGATTTAAATACTTTTGGCTGGCATTCTGATTCGGTTGATTTTGGAGTAAATATTTAAGGCTAGTTTTTGCCTAAAGTTGGGTGCTGCCCTACTGTGGCTAACAATGCACATAAAAAATTGCTTAATTTTCTAAAATTGAATGTTTCTAAAATAAAAAAATACTAAATTTAAAACTTGAAAAATTGCTAATCAAAATCGCAACTTTTCATGTACTAAACCGTTAGCTAAAATGGAGGATGAAACTCGGATTTTAGAAAAGTTCATAAAAAGATTGATTAAACTAAATGATAAATTCTAGATTGATTTTAAGAAAATAATATGATTTAAAATTATAACGGAACGATTTGCCACTCAAACCGATTTTGAAAATTGAAACGGAAAAAAACTCATTGAAACTCTAAAATGATTGAGCAATGAAAACGGAAAAATCATTGAAACGCAGAAAGATTAACTGTACGATTTTGAGCAACGAAAACGGAATGATTTGAGCAACGAAACTCAAAAAAGTTTTTAAAGATTATTTTTCTTAAAATGAGAAATTTAAGATTTGAGCAAATTAAACGACTTGAATAGCAAAACGCTGAAGGAAAATAAATTGAATTGAAAATGATTACAATAATGATAAAAAAACCACTTTAGCTAACACTGGGTTTATTTCATTGCTTGCTTGTTTTACGTACGACAAGCCTCTGATTAGCCAAATGTTTAAGATTTTTAATTAACTTTGAGTTAAACTAACGCAACGAAATCAAACCCAAAACCGTTAGCTGTAATTATAAATGAACATTCTCAAAGCATTCTTATTTACTGCATTATTAATAGCATTTCAGGTTGCTATATCATTAGGATTTTATGAATTTATAGAACCCCAAGTGAAAAATCATATAAGCAATGAGAACTTAATTCATTATTTTGGAATTACGAGTAGAGTACCTTTAATCCTATCATATACAACAATATTTTTGCTCTTTTTTAGAACCAATTTTGAGTGGAATAATGGAATTGATAATTTAAAGAAATTGAATTTAAGAATTATATTTTACATTTTAATATTAACAGTTGGACTTGAATTTTTTGATAGACCTTTTTTTGACTTTAGCAATATTATTGACTACTTAAATGGAATTGAACTTGAACCATTTGAATATTCAGAAAGCTCAAACATTTCTCTGATTTACAGAGGTATTACAGCTCTAATTCTCGCTCCAATATTTGAAGAACTTCTCTTTAGAAAATTAATCTTCACAAGATTATTGAAAAAATATTCCTTGAATATATCAATCATAACGTCAAGTATATGCTTCGCTTTAATTCATCTTCCTGGCTATAGAAATCTTTTACCGACTTTCATTTTTGGAATTATATCTTGTTTAATATATTATAAAACTAAGAACATTTATTATTCAATAATCCTTCATTTTCTTACCAATTTATCTTGGATGTTATTTGCAAATTATGGCGGAGTATTTTATGAATGGATTATCGGACTTAAATTTAATTTTATTTATTGGGCATTATTTGGAATTGGAACATTAATGACATATTTCGGATTAAAAAAAATAACAACAGCTAACACTGTATAAAAAAAATTGCTAAATCCATAAAACAGAATGGTTCTAAAACAAAATAATACTAAATTTAAACATCGGAAAATTACGGTTAATAAACCGCAACTTTCCTTATACTAAAACGTTGTGTGTCATTAACCAAAATAACCTAAAAATGAAACATATTATATTTCCATTAACCTTTTTAATTACATTTTTTTCTTTTGGGCAAATAAGAATAGATATTGAAAGTATCGATATTCTTGACGAAACTACAATAAGTGTTAAAGTTTTCGCTCAAAATTTAGGTGCAAGAACTACACTATGGAATGTTAACACAAGTAATAATTATCAAAACGAAACAAATCTAAATTTTAGTGTTGAATACGATTATATTCCAACAGGAAATCATATTATTTTACCGCCTACCTCAATATCAATAAAAACAATATATGGAGGAGCAATCTCTATGGAATCACCGTATTACCAATTTGATTCTACAGGTAGTGAAAGTGGAGAAAAATGGGAAATAATATTTCATCAATTACCAAGAGAAAGTGGTAATGTGATAGTAAATATACTTGGAGAAATGAGAGTTGTAGGTGATATGCCTTTGGCCGAAGAAGCAAGAAAAGAAAAATTAGAAGAATTTTATGCAGTAAAGGATTCTAAAATCTTTGATTACAAAGAATTCTACCCCGAAGATTATAGAAGAATAAAAGATGATTTAAAAACAACAATTCTTAATTTTATTTCAAATAATAATCTAAATAATATTTCGGGATATATAAATTTTATAGTAGATAAAGACGGAAATACAAACATCGATATTTCATTTAATTTAGAGAAACTTAACAAATTTTTGGAGAAAGAATATTCTGAAACCAAACTTAAACCTACTTCTAAACTTGGTTATCAATTAAAATCAAATGCTAAATATGATATAACTTATTCAAAGGGTAAGGTTAGATTAACAAAGAAGGAAGGCAAAATAAGTAAAACGAATATTGAATTACCTAAAGAACTATCTGAACTGTTCAGAAAAAAAACTGACTATATGGGTAAATTTACGATTTACTATGATGTTTTTATCTTGAATGGTAAAGTTTCAAAAGAATCAAAAATTGATGTTCAAAACTATAAGTTTGGTAATTTCAAATTATAATTTTAAACTATTTCACGATTTATGGAATACAAAAAAGACTCATCTGAAAATGAATATTTAGAAATTCCTTTGGGTTGGGATGACCCAAATGCTAAATTAAGAATAACACACATTTCAAAAAACAAAACTGTTAGGTTGAATAAATGTGATAATAATAACAAAATTTATCCAGGACCAGAATTTGACTATGAACACGTTCCAAAATTGATTGAGTCTTTAGCGAAAATTTATAATGACAAAAAATAACGCCACACAACACCGGCTATAGTTCATTGCTTCTGACTTTCCTCTCGGAAAGTCCTCGCAAATTTGCTATCTTCGGTTTTCGGCGGAAAATCCTCGCGGATTTTCACGCAACGAAACCATAGCCAAACACGTTGGCAACAAGCTAAAAAAACCGAGAAAACCGAAAATGAACAACGAAAAATGGAATGAAATCTGCTTTTTATTATCCGACAATATTCGGACTGATATTAGCGAAAGTGATTTTGAACAAAATGTAGTCCAAGCTTTAAGAGTTTTGGATTGGAAAGAATATTCTGGAGATATAGAAATTCGACCTTCCTTTCAAGTTGGTGCCTCAAACAGAATTACACCTGATTTTGTAATAAAAGATTCCGATAATAGAAAATTGTTCGTGATTGAAATTAAACAACCAAACATTCCACTTAATTCAAGATTCCAACAACAGTTATTTTCATATATGCGTCAGTTAAAACTCGAATACGGAATTTTAATTGGACAAGGAATCCAAATTTTTTACGATGGAGATTTAGCAAAACAAGAAGACCCAATACTTTTAGAAACAATAAAGTTCACAAAGGATAATGACAAAGGCTTAAAATTTGTCGAAATATTTGCTAAAGAAAATTTTAACCAAGAATCATTGCGGAATTTCACTCTTAACGGATTAAAAAAATTAAATCGCAGAGAGGAACATAAAGAACTGACAAAAAAACTACTCGACGAAAATTATCAAGAAAAAATATCGGAACTTATAAAACAAGATTTTCTTGACGAATATGATGGAGAATTAATTGAGTCTGTTTTGGAAAATTTGAGAATTGAAATTAGAGCAAAAAATGCACTACCAACGCAAAGTGAATTACCAAAAAGAGAATTTTCTAAAGAAAGAATAGTTGACTATTCAAATGGAATTTTACCAATTGAATTAAATCCGTCAACGGAATCTGAATTTAAAAAGAGACTTTTATTGACCAAAACAGCTTATATCACGACATTTTATAAAAACGGAACTTCTAAACAAAAAGTTTGGAATGCAAACAGATTTAGAGAAACTTCGGGAGTTTTAGGAAATTTAAGGTCAAGACCAGAATTCAGAAATGGAGAATGGCAAAAACTCGGAATTGAAAAAGTTTTAGTTTCGATTGACAAATAAAAATCGGATAGAAAAGCCAGTTGCCAACAATGTGTATAATTCATTGCTAGTTATAGCCTACTTACGAAAGTCCTCGCGGACTTTCTATCTGTGATTTATTTGCTAACTTTAGTGCTTAAAAACGCAACGAAATCATACACTAGACCGTTGCCCACAACTAATGCGAAAAAAATTATATGAAAAATGGAACAAGAATTTATTATCACTTCAACGAACAATATTGAGGGAGGAAATGTATCAAAATACTTCGGAGTTATTAACAATAACGTAGTTGTTGGTACGAATTTGTTTTCAGATATTGGAGCATCATTTTTAGATATTTTTGGAGGAACTTCAAGTTCATATCAAAATAAGCTTAAAAACATTTATGAGACTTCTATTCAAAACTTAAAAGTTAAAGCACGAAACCTCGGAGCAAATGCTATTTTAGGATTATCAATAGACTTCGATCAGATTTCAGGAGGCAATAAATCTATGTTTATGATTTCTGTTTCGGGAACAGCTGTTCTTGTTAATTATTCATCAAATAAAAATGAGAATAACAATTTAAAACTGAAAGAATCTATATCAAATGACATTTTAACGAATGAGTTAACAAAAAAACAGATAATTAATAAAGCTCAAAAAGATTTATTACTCACACAAGAGGAATGGCATTTTATTCAACAGAACCCTATTTTGAGTATTTCCGAAAAATTATTAACTAATTTTTTAAGAGTTTATGGAAATACAATTCCAAAAGATAGTGATAACGGAAAAATTTTAATAAATAACATTACTAATTATTTTAGAATATTAGAGAAAGAAACTTCGACAAATATTCTATATGAGAAACTGATTGAAAATCCAACACAAATATTTGATTTTATAAAAATCAATAATCTTTTTTCTCCTGAAAAAGTGTTATGGTTAATAGAAAAAGGAGAAATTGGAGTTGCAATTATTTGTTTAAATATTAATAAAGAAAATTATTCAACAAATGATTTATCTCAAATGATTAAAATCATTGAATATCTTGAGAATCTTGAGGATAAAGGAAGTATTAAATCTTCAAAAAGTTTATTAGGTAAAGATAAAGAGAAATATATTTGTCCTAATGGTCATTCAAACGATGTAGAAAAAGAATTTTGTGAAACATATGGTTGTTTGTTAAATATCAAAGGTTTATCAGTTGGACAAATTGAGCAGATTAAAGAATTTAAAATTAAAGTTGAAACTTTGAGTTCACTATTAAAACAAAATTAGCAGTGGGCAACAACTCATAAAATTTATGCTTAAATTTGAACTAACACAAACGACAAACATTCAACTAACGATTTGCTACGTCCGAAAAATCTCCGATTTTCCAGTCGCACAAATCTTATAAAAACCCGTTAACCACAACAGGGCAAAACGATTTAGTTGGCTATGAATGAGTTGATTAACAAATTAAAATTAAGTTCTTTAAATTAAATGTGCGATTTCAATCCTTTTTTGGGAACTAAACGCAAGAAAAATTTAGTTTTTTAACAAACTAAAAACTAGGTTGAAAAATGAATAGTTTAAATGAATAATTCGTTGGCGTTCTGACTCGTTCTTTTCCAAAAAAGGCGTAGTTACAAATCTTAAACTACCAACCTAAATGCAATGAAATTGATTTTGTATTTAGATTCTGATTTGCTTAATCAATGCTGAAAAGAGGATTTAAATACTTTTCGCTGGCATTCTGATTCGGTTGGTTTTGGAGTAGATATCTAAGGCTTGTTTTTGCCTAAAGTTGGGTGCTGCCCTACTGTGGCTAACAATGCACATAAAAAATTGCTTAATTTTCTAAAATTGAATGTTTCTAAAATAAAAAAATACTAAATTTAAAACTTGAAAAATTGCACCTTAAAATCCGCAACTTTTCATGTACCAAACCGTTGTAATTAATAGCTCGATTGAAATTCGGTCATAAATAAAATGAGATTAAATTGAGTTTAATAAAATGATTTTTAGTAAATTACAGATTGAATATTGAATCGAATAGAATTTGAGCAACGAATTGATTTTAAAAATCGTTTAAAGATAAATTGAACATTAATGATAAATTCTGAGTTCACTTCCACTCCACCGATTTGAGAGTTGAAACGGAAAAACTCAATGAGTTGCAAGATTTTAAAATCATAACGGATTGAGCCTTGAAACGAAAAAAAATTGCAAAAAAACAAGTGAAATGATAAATTCTAAACCAAATAATAAATTAAATCGCAAGGACTATTTATTTTTAACTGTATGCTTAATTATTTTTTTTACTGTAATTATGTATATATGGGGATATGGAGATTTAAAAGGCACTGAACTTATTGCTTCTATTATTGGAGTTATTATTGCAATTCCCATTGTATTGTATGTGTTAAAAAAATTATATGAGGAACAAAGATGAAAAACCTTGAAAAATACTTAAATTCATTTATCAGCAGAACGTGTCGCTAAAAAATTACAACAATGCGTATAATTTATGCTTACTTTTAAACTAAATATTAACCGACAAACATTCAACAAACGATTTGCTACGTCCGAAAAATCTCCGATTTTCCTAACGCACAAATCATAACTCTAAACCGTTGGGCTTCATACAACCGAAAAAAAATTAGTTTCAAAATATAAACCGATTTTTTTGTAACTTTGAATTTAGAAATAACATATTATGAATATTCAAACTTCTAAAATAGAACTAGTAAAAATGATTCTCAACATTGATAATGACAAATTCATTGAAAAAATCACGGAATTTATTCAAAAAGAAAAAGTCGATTTTTGGAATGAACTGAGTTTATCTGAGCAAAAAGAAATTCAAAAAGGAATTAAAGAATTGAATAAAGGAAAAAGAGTTGAATACTCTGACTTTTTGAAAAAAATTTCTTAATGAAAGTATTTTTATCAGAATTAGCTGAAAATAAGCTTTTAAAATTGAGCGATTTTCTACTGGAGAATTGGAATTTAAAAGTTCGCAATGATTTTATTAAAAAATTAACTTCTAAAATTGACCAGATTTCAGAACAACCTGAAAGTTGTCCACAATCTTCCGAGTTTAAAGGACTTTTTAAATGTGTCGTAACAAAACAAACAACTTTCTACTATAGAATAAACTTTGGCAGAAATGAAATTGAGATTATAACAGTTTTTGACACAAGACAAAATCCAGACAAATTAGAAAAAGACATAAAATAAGTACGAAAGCCCAACAACGCATATAAAAAATTGCTGCATTCCGTAAAATAGAATGTTTCTAAAATTAAAAAATATTATATTTAAACATTGAAAATTTACGTTTATAAAACGCAACTTTTCATATTCAAACTCGTTAGCTGCAAGTGAAATCCATGTACTTTCCTGAAATAGGTTGACTAAAAGTTAGACAACTTAAACAACGAAAGTATAAAAGAACAAAAAGTACCCTGTCGAAAAAAATCCTATGAGAAAATAGGTTTCGATTTAAAATTACTCATTATTGACCA
>NZ_CANLRG010000015.1 GCF_947493565.1 uncultured Lutibacter sp.
GAAAATAATGGGGAACCTCAAGACTTCCCTGATTTTACTCGTGGAAACTGGATCAAAAGAAAACCTTACAACTGGATTAAAGACACCTACTAATGTAATTTGGGTTTATTAATATTGAATTAATGTTGCTAAAGAGAGTACTTATCCTTTTACGGTACTCTCTTTTAAAAAAAACATATAAAATATTGATAATCAATAAGATAAAAAATAAAATTTAAATTAACTCAATGAATATAAAATTAATTATTAACTCAAACTAAGTTTTATGAAAAACAGAATTTCAAATGTATTTTTGATTTTAATGCTTGGCTTTACATTTACCTTGTATGCCCAAGAAAAAACGGTCTCCGGTGTTATTACCGATGCTACTGATGGAACTCCCTTACCAGGAGCAAGTATTAGTATAAAAGGATCTACAAAAGGAGTGATATCAGATTTTGATGGAAATTACTCTATAATAGTCGATGAAAATGAAACACTATTAATCACGTATGTTGGTTATGTTCCTCAAGAGTTTACTGTTGCAGGAAAAACTACTATTAATGTTCAACTTAAAGCTGATCAAAATGTTTTAGATGAAGTAGTTGTTGTAGCATATGGAACTCAAAAAAAGGAAGCGGTTACTAGTTCTGTAGCAACGGTTAAATCGGATGAATTATCAGATTTAACTGTATCAAATACTTCTTCAATGTTGCAAGGTAAAGTTGCAGGGGTTCAAGTTTCTGCTTCAGGTGGTTCACCTGGATCTACTCCTTCAATTTTAATTAGAGGGATGGCTTCTTTAAATGGAAATGTACAGCCACTTTGGGTAGTAGATGGTGTAATTCAGCATGGAACTCCTATAGTTAACCCAAATGATGTTGAATCTATGTCAGTATTAAAAGATGCTTCAGCAACATCATTATATGGTTCACGTGGTGCAAACGGTGTAATTATTATAACTACTAAAAAAGCTAAATTAGGTGTTAGCAAATTAACATTTACATCAAAAGTAGGAATCAATGAATTTACTTCAGGAAACTTTGAAGTAATGAATTCCGAACAATTGTATGATTACCATGCACTAATGGGGAATGTACAAGAATGGTATACGCCAGACTTGTTAGAAAGAGATTACGATTGGATTGGAAATGCAACTCAGTCTGCTTTAGTTCAAGATTATAATATGTCTTATACTTCTAGTAATGATAAAATGAGCACTTATTTAGCTGGAGGTTATTTTAATGAAGAAGGAACTATTAAAGGTTCTGAATTTGAACGTTATACTTTTAGATTAAATTTAGATTATAAAGTTAATGACAGACTAACTTTAAAACCAAAAGTATCTTTTAGTTTTGATGAAAGATACAACGCAGATCATAGTAGATATGCAATCTATACAAACTTACCTTGGGATTTACCTTTTGATGCTGAAGGAAACGCAGTAAAAGCTCAAGAATCTAATGATTGGATAGGAAGAGATCAATCAAACTATTATTATGATTTACAGTGGAACTATGGTACTAGTAAAGTTTTTAACATGAGTTTCAATGGAGATTTTGAATTTAAAATTTTAGATGATTTAACCTATATTTCAACAAATAACTTCACACTATATCACTCAAATAGTTTCTCTTATACTGATCCACTTTCAACAGGAGGTGAAGCTACTAATGGTAGTCTTTATAATTCTTCATCAAGAAGATTTACAAAACTAACAACTCAAATGCTTAAGTATACTAAAGAGTTTGACGACCATGCAATTACTGCTTTAGCAGGGTATGAATACAACGATTATGTTTATGAAGACATGGGAGCTACAGGAATAGGATTAATTGGTGGTGGTACTATATTAAATGTAACTTCAGAGCCTAAATCTATTTCAGGATATAAAAATGAGTATGCATTGCAATCTGGATTCTTAAATGTAGATTATTCTTATGGAAATAAATATTTTGCTAAAGCATCAATAAGAAGAGATGGTGCTTCAAACTTTGGTATTGATAATCAATATGGAACATTTTTTGCTTTAGGAGCTGGGTGGAATATTCACAATGAAGACTTCTTTAAAAGTGAAGTTGTAAATTCATTAAAGTTAAGAGCTAGTTATGGTTCTGTAGGGAACAGACCAGGCTCATTATACCCATACCAAAGCACCTACTCAGCAAGTACACATTATGATGCTGTTCCAGCAGCAACATTATCACAATATGGAAACCCAGATTTATCTTGGGAAAAATCTTACGAAACCAATATTGCAATTGACACAAGAATATTTGATAGATTTAGTGCAACATTAGAATACTACAATAAAAATACTTCAGACTTATTGTATTATGTTGATTTACCAGCGCTTTCTGGATTCAATGGATATTGGGAAAATGTAGGTGGACTTAAAAATACAGGTTTTGAAGCTGTATTGTCAGCAGATATTTTAAAAGATAACGATTTTAGCTGGAATGTTGGTTTCAATATTGGTATTAATAAAAATGAAGTTACAGAGTTATTTGATGAGCAAACTGAAATTCCTAGAGGTGATAAAATTTTCAAAATAGGAGAAGATATGAACTCTTGGTATATGCGTAAATGGGCAGGTGTTCATCCTGCAAATGGAGACCCTTTATGGGAAGTTGTTGATGACGAAACTGGTGAGATTTCTTATACCAGTAATTATAATGAAGCAACTGAACAAATAGTAGGTAATGGAAGTCCAGATTTTATTGGAGGTTTTTCATCTAATATGGAATACAAAGGATTTTCTTTAAATGCAAAATTTAGTTTCGTTAGTGGAGGTGAAATTTACAATAGTTCACGTTCATTATATGACTCAGATGGATTGTACCCAACATTTAATCAACAAGTGTTAGCTGATGGTTGGTCACGATGGGAAAACCCTGGAGATGAAGCTTCTCATCCAAGAGCTGTTTATGGTGGAAATAATAATTCAAACAAAACATCGTCTAGATATCTTGAAGATAGAAGTTATTTAAAACTTAAAAATGTAACATTTGGTTATAATCTTCCAGAAACTATACTGAATAAATTGAGATTAAGTGATGCTAGAGTGTATATCTCAGGAGATAATTTATTAACATTCACTAATTATTCAGGAATGGATCCAGAAGTAGGTGGATTAAGTGGTTCAACAAGTACTTCTTATCCAGTACCAAAGAGATTTGTATTTGGACTAAACTTTTCTTTCTAATTTAAAAACATACACAAATGAAAAAATTAATAGTATTACTTCCAATAATTGGATTATTGATCCTTTCTTGTGATATAGAAAGGAATCCATACGACGAAATTGCGGTAACAACGCTTTTTGAAAGTGAAGGAGCTTTACAAACAGCTACCTTAGGAAATTATGCCTTGTTAAAAGGTAAAAACGGTTTAGATGGTTGGAACGACCAACTACACAGATTAACAGAATACCCTGGAGATAATGTTTCTTTAAGTGGTAGTACTTCAGATCCTTTAAACTTTATTTATAATTATAGGGCTATTACAACTAATGGAAGAGTTGCTGATTTTTGGAATGATTCTTATAAAGTCGTAGTAGGTTGTAATGTAATTATAGAAGCTGCAGCTGAAGGTGAATCAGAAACATTAGATCAACTTTTAGGTGAAAATTATTACTTAAGAGCATTGGTATATTTTCAAATGGGAAACGTTTTTGGACGTCCATACAATCAAGGAACTTCTAATTTATCAGTTCCATTAAAATTAACATCAGATGTAAATGATATTCCTAACCGTCATACAGTAGGTGAAGTTTATGAGCAAGTTATCAGTGATTTATTAAAAGCTGAGATGTTAATGAATGAAGATAAGACAGCAACTTTTGCAACTAAAGAAGCAGCTCAAGCATTATTATCTAGAGTATATTTATATATGGAAGATGATGAGAATGCAGAGTTATATGCCGATAAAGTATTGAATTCTTCACGATATAATTTATTATCAAATGAAGAATATAAAAGAATGAATTATTTAAACCCTCAAGAAAGTTCTGAAGCAATATTTAGCATTACTTTAAATCAAGGAGCAGATTTACCTGGTCAGTATGATGATTGGTATACAGTTGGTGGATTATATGCAACAATTGATGGTAGTGGTTGGGGTGAAATGTACGCTTCTAGTTCGTATTTGAAATTATTAAATCAAAACGCAAATGATGCTAGACATTCATTTATTCAGCCACAATATCTTGAAGAAAATCCAGCAAATAGAAAACCTTGGATTATTTGGGTTGATAATTCTTATGTATATCAAACAAGGTTAACAACAGAAGTTGGAGGTATAATAACTTTTGAGCAAAATGGAACAACATATACTGTTGAAGAAGAAATAGTGAATGGTAAAACAGTTTATTATTTTATGAATGGTAGTGTTAAGCAATACGTTGATAAAGGTTTTGAAATGCCAAAACGTAACGGTTTCCCTAAATGGTTTATTATGAAAGCTTCTTTGCAAGAAGATGATGTACACTTATGGTCTCCAGCAGTTTCAAGATTAGCCGAAATGTATTTAAACAAAGCAGAATCTTTCGCTAAAAGAGGAATGGATCAAAAAGCTCTTGATGAAGTAAATATCATTAGAAATAGAGCCGGAATTCCTTCTTATACTTTAGCAAATATTCCGTCAGGAAAAACAGTTTTAGACATCGTTTTAGAGGAAAGAAGATTAGAATTTGCATTTGAAGGGCATAGAAAATTTGATGTATTTAGAAATGGTAGAACAATGGATAGAAGATATCCTGGAGGACATTTATGGGGAGCAAATCCATTATACGAAATACCAGCTACAAGTAATAGAGTAGTTGAATATTTACCTGAAAAACAAATTATTTTGCAACCTGGGTTAATACAAAACGATTAAGTAAATTATAAAAAAGCCCTGAAAAGGGCTTTTAATAACATAAAATTTTAATAATGAAAACACTAAATAAAATTAAAAAATTAACCACAGTTACTTTTTTAACATGTTTTATACTAATAGTAGCTTCTTGTTCTTTAGATGTAGTAACTCCAGATCCAGATAAATTGCCAGCAGTACCATTAGATAGAGCAGGTTGGGAAGTTATAGATTATAGTAGTCAAGAAGATCAAGGAGGAGAAGGAGATACTGGAAGATGTGCAGATATCTTGGATGGTAATGCAGATACATTTTGGCATACTTGCTGGGCTGGTTGTACACCAACACCTCCTCATTATATTGTTGTAGATATGCAACAAGAGTTTGAAGTAAATGGTTTCTTTTTATTACAAAGACAATCACTTTCTAGAAATATTGAAACTTGTGAAATTCAAGTAAGTAATGACAATGTAAATTGGGAATCTTTAGGTGATTTTACACTTGAAAAAGTTAAGGATCAACAAGATTTAGCTTTGCCAGAAACTAAATCATTTAGATATTTTAAATTTATGGTAAAAACTGTTTTTGATGGATCTGACAATGCAGCTTTAGCAGAATTATCACCTTACTTTTAAAAATTTAAATTCAATTTTAAAATCCAAAGCAATAAAATGCTTTGGATTTTTATTATCCATAATATACAATCAAAGTTTAAAATAGCTTTAACTACATAAAAGAGAAACCCATTTAGCAATGAAAAAACCTATGAATATATTTTTAAATTTTATATTTTTTTATAGTGTTGTTTTTTTGAATATATCTTGCAGTAAAAATGATCAAGATACACCAATTATTGAACAACCTGATCCGCCAATTACAACTAATAATTTAACAATTTCTATTCCTTGTGAGGGCAATAGTTGGGTTGTTAACAATCCTGAAGCTACTAGTAATGTTGTAGGTACAAATGGTATTAAGAATTGGACAAACTCAAACGATAAAATTAGAACTTATTTTTATGCAACATCTACAGGAGATATTGAAGTAGGAATTAGAGCCAAATTCACAGGTGCCACAAAGCTTAAAATATCATTAGGAACAAACACTAAACAAGTAGATTTTGAAGCCTCAAATACGGCTATTAAACATTCTGTAGGCTCATTTAAAATTGATAAAATTGGTTATCATTATATTGAATTAGAAGGGTTTTCAAAAGAAGGAAGTTCTTTTGGGGAGATATCAGATATTTTATTAGGTGATTCCACTTGGAATTCAAATATTGATTATGTAAAACCAGATTGGTTTTATTGGGGAAGAAGAGGTCCGTCTGTACATTTAAATTTTGAAGAACCTGCAAATAAAAATATTACTTGGTTTTATAACGAATTAACTGTTCCTGAAGGAATGGATCCTATAGGTTCTTATTTTATGGCAAATGGCTTTTCTTCGGGGTACTTTGGAATGCAAGTAAATTCAGCTACAGAAAGACGGATTCTATTTTCGGTTTGGAGTGCTTATGACACCCAAGATCCAAATCAAATTCCAGATGAATATACAGTACAACCACTCGGTTATGGAGATGGAGTAACCGTTGGTGAATTTGGAGGAGAAGGTTCGGGTGCTCAAAGTTATTTTGTTTACAATTGGACTCCTGGTACAACCTATAAATTTTTGCTAAAAGGAGAATCAAATGCAGATAATTCAATAGATTATACCGCTTATTTTTATGCTCCTGAAATTGGAGATTGGAAATTAATAGCAAGTTTTAGAAGACCTTTTCCAACTGGAGCGCACTTAACTAGACTACATTCTTTTTTGGAGAATTTTGATACCACAATGGGAGATCATATTAGAAAAGTAGATTATACCAATCAATGGGTTTACGATACGGATGGAAATTGGAATGAAATGACTTCAGCAACTTTTACCACAGATAATACAGGTGCAAGTGGTGTAAGATTTGATTATGATGGGGGATCAGAAGGAGATAGTTTTTTCTTAAGAAATTGTGGTTTTTTTAGTGATAATGAAACACCGAATACTTCCTTTTCAAGATCTTCAAATGGAACACCTCCTGTTATTGATTTTTCACAGTTAGAAGTTCCTGAAATTCCTGTTGAAGTTATACCTAACTTTTTAGATAGAACAAATTGGTCTGTTATTGACTATAGCACACAAGAAGATCAAGGAGGTGAGGGCTCTACAGGATTAGCTGCTGATATTTTAGATGATGATGTAAATACTTATTGGCATTCTTGTTGGTCTGGTTGCACTGCAACAGCACCACATTATATTATTGTTGATATGGGAGCATCTAAAACAGTTGATGGGTTTAGGTTTATCCAAAGACAATCTCTATCAAGAGCCGTAAAAGATGTAGAATTACAAATAAGTGAAGACAATGCTACTTGGGAAAGTTTAGGTGATTTTGTAATAAATAAGTCAGCTAGTGCACATGATATTGATTTAAATGAAGCAAAAACCTTTAGATATTTCAAGTTTGTGGCAAAAACTTCTCATGATGGAACTGAAAATGCTGCTTTAGCAGAGATAAAACCTTATAATTTTTAAGCATAATAATTGTTTGAGTTAATTTTTAAAAGCCTTTATAAATAGTTATTTAAAGGCTTTTATTTTATACCTAACATAAAACTATGAACTTTTATAGTAATGAGTAAAATATTAGTAACAGGAGCTAACGGTCAATTAGGAACCGTTTTAACTAAAAAATTGGCAGAAAAATATGGAGAAGAGAATATTATTGCATCCGACTTAAATTCAGCCAATAACCATCAGTTTGAAATTTTAGATGTAACAGATTTTAATGCACTAAAAAAAATAGTATTAAAATATAAGATTACTCAAATTTATCATTTAGCAGCTATACTATCAGCTAATGGTGAAAAATATCCGTTAAATACTTGGGATATTAATATGAAAACTTTTTTTAATGTTTTAGAAGTTGCTAGACTACATCAAGTAGAAAAAGTATTTTTCCCTAGTTCAATTGCTGTATTTGGAAATAATATTGAAAGAATTAATACTCCACAATCACCCAACTTAACACCTTCTACTGTTTATGGTATTAGTAAAGTTGCAGGAGAAAATTGGGCAAAATATTATTTTGATAAATATGGATTAGATGTTCGTTCAATTAGGTATCCAGGTGTAATAGGGCATCAATCTTTGCCAGGAGGAGGAACCACAGATTATGCAGTTGATATTTTTCATAAAGCGGTGAATAATGTGAATTTTGAATGCTTTTTAAGTCCTGAAACAACATTGCCAATGATTTATATGGATGACGCCATTAGAGCAACAATTGAGCTAATGGAAGCACCTAAAAACAATATAAAAGTTAGAACTTCTTATAATATTGCAGGAATGAGTTTTAATCCTAAGCAATTAACAAAAGTTATTCAAAAAACATATTCTACTTTTAAGGTATCTTATAAACCAGATTTTAGACAGCAAATTGCTGAGTCTTGGCCTATGAGTATTGATGATAATAACGCAAAGCAAGATTGGAATTGGGCGCCTAAATATAACTTGGAAACAATGGCTGAAGATATGATACTTCATTTAAAAGAAAAATATGAAAAAGAAAATTGTTTTATTTAAGTAGAATAAGTGATTTTTTAAAACTATTTTATATTTGCAGGAAAGTAGAAATATGAAAAGTTATAATGTAAAATTAATAGAAAAAGGTGTTTATAATTTAACCAATACTAAAAATTCAATACCTTGGAATAAAGCTGAGGTATTGACAGACTTTATTTCACCTTGGGATAAAGAAATTCCTAAAAAAATTGAATTTAAAGCTCTTTGGGATACTAAAAACATCTTTTTCTGTTTTACAGTTTTTGATAATGATATTCATATAAATACAAAAGATGATAGTGTTGATAGCATAGCAAACTCAGATAGAGTGGAACTTTTTTTTAGATCAGATGCTTCTTTAAACCCTTATTATTGTTTAGAAATTGATCCAACACCAAGAATAATGGATTTTATGGCTTACCCAAATAGAGAATTTAATTTTGATTGGAATTGGCCGCAAGAAGCTATAAAAGTGAAATCTGAAATTTTAGATTCTAAATTTAGCGTTGAAATAGCAATTAGTATAGAATCACTTCAAAAATTTAATTTAATAAAGAATAACCAAATAGAAACAGGCATTTTTAGAGCAAAGTATACAAAGAATGAACAATCAGATTTTGAACCTATTTGGATTACTTGGGTAAATCCTAATACTAAGGAACCGGATTTTCATACACCAACTTCATTTGGAGTTTTAAATTTATTGAAAGAATAGCAAATTATTAAATGTAATTGTTCGCATTTTCAGAATTAATAATATCAATGGGTAGTAATTTTTTTGTAGGAATTTCTTTGTCAAAAATAAAATATTCAATAAGGTGTACAACCCCTAAATAAGCTTGTCTTTTAGGGTTTTGGTGTATTAAAAAATCAATGTCAAAACTCTTTAAATAATTTAAATTACTTTTTAGTAAATCGTAACCAACCAAAGCAATTTTCTTATCTAGTTTAGAAGTAATTTCAGCTACCTGAAAAGCTTTAGATGTAGTTACAAAAATTCCTGCAAGATTTGGGTGAGCTTCTATAAATTCATAAAATGAACGCTTAAAATTTGGGTGCTGTAAACTGCAAGTTTTTATAGTATAATTAGTGTTGTTTACTTGATTAAAATAGGCTCTAAATCCTTTTTCTTTTTCTTGTACATATATCGCATTTTCATAGTCTTCATCAATATGTAAAATAGCAATTAACCCTTTTTTTACAAGAATTTCTAAGAGTCTTCCTGCAACTTTTCCACTTTGAAATAAATCTTGACCTACAAAGCTTTTAATGACGTTAGATTTAAGGTAATTGTTGAATGTTACAGAAATAATTCCTAAAGCGTTGTAGTTTTTAACTATTTCAACAGCTTCTTTATAAAATAGGGGTGCTATTAAAACGGCATCTGGAGAAGTTTTTAAAATTTCTTCATTGTTTTCTATAAATGAGTTGGTATTTGTTGGATTAAAAAAATAGGTTTTAACAGCAATGTTAAATGAAATAAATTCTTCAATAGCATCGTTTATTCCATCAATACAACCTTCCCAATAAATGTCAATTTTTGGATCGGGTAATAAAACACAAATATTAAAAATTTTAGTGTTTTTTAAATTTCTAGCAATTAAATTGGGTCTGTAATCAATTCTGTCCAATACAGTATTAACTTTTTCAAGTGCTGTTTTGGATACTTTTCCTCTTTTATGTAAAACTCTATCAACAGTTCCTTTAGATACTCCTGCAATTTCAGCAATATCTTTAATCGTATATTTTTTATTCATCAAATACAAATATAGTAAAATCGAGTTTAAATAAGTAATTTATGTGTTCGATAACATTAAAAAATGTGTTCGAACACATTTTTGATTAAATTCCTTTGTAATATGGTTTTTCATGCGTACTTTAGCATCAAAAAACAAGAGAAAGAATATAAGATTTTAAGGGATATGATAAATTTAAATAACATAAAATGAGTGATATAAAGCCTACTCTTGTAATTTTAGCGGCTGGTATTGGAAGTCGTTATGGAGGCCTAAAACAATTAGATACTTTTACAGACGAAGGAGATACAATCATGGACTTCTCAATTTTCGATGCTCTTGAAGCCGGATTTGGGAAGTTTGTTTTTATTATTCGTAAAAATATTGAAGCAGAATTTAAAGAAGTATTTAATAAAAAATTAGAAGGTAAAGCTGAAGTAGCTTACGTTTTTCAAGAAGTTGAATATGTTCCAAAAAAATATGTAAATCCAAATAGAGAAAAACCTTGGGGAACAGGTCATGCTTTATTAATGGCTAAAGATGTTGTTAATGAAAATTTTGCCATTATCAATGCCGATGATTTTTATGGTAAAGAAGCATTTGAAATTATGGCAAAATCCTTAAAAGAAATTGATTCAAATTCCTATAATTTCAATATGATGGGATATTTGTTAAAAAATACAGTCTCAGATTATGGATATGTTTCTAGAGGTGAGTGTAAAGTTGATGCTAAAGGTTATTTAACAGATGTTACTGAACAAACTCATATTGAAAAAATAAATGGAAATATTATAAGAAAAGATGAAAATGGAGTGTATGTCCCTATAGATGAAAATGCTGTGGTTTCAATGAATTTTTGGGGATTTACACCAAAGTGTTTTGAGTTTGGAAGTCAGCTTTTTGAAGAATTTTTAGAAGAAAATAAAAACGATTTAAAATCTGAGTTTTTTATTCCATTAGTGGTTAATGAAATTTTAAAGTCAGGAATAGCTTCAGTTAAAGTGCTAACATCTAATGCAAAATGGTTTGGGGTAACTTATAAAGAAGATAAAGAGTTAGTACAAAACGAAATTGAAAAATTAAAAAAGAACAACATTTACCCATCAAAACTTTGGTAATATGGAATTAGAACATTTAAAAAAAGTATTCAATCAATTTAATCATTCAACTAATTTTTTAAATCACAAAGAATTGGTTTCTGGCCATATCAATGACACCTATTTAATAGAAACATCGGGTGATTCAAAATTTGTACTTCAACGCATCAATCATTTAGTTTTTAAAGACGTTTCAGGTTTAGTAACCAACAAAGTAAATGTAAGCAAGCATTTATTAACTAAATTAAAACACTTACCTAAAAATGAATTGAAACGTCGTGTTTTATCATTTGTGCCTGCTAAAAATGGAGATTATTATTATAATGATATCAACGGTAATTATTGGAATTTAATGGTTTTTATTGAGGATAGTGTTACTTTTGAAACGGTTAAAAATGAGGAAGTTGCCTATGAAGGAGGAAAATTATTTGGACGTTTTTTAAATTTAACAAGCGACTTTGATGCCAGTAAATTAACAGAGGTAATTCCAAAATTTCATGACATGTCTTTTCGATTCTCCCAATTTGAAGAATCGTTAAAAGTAGCTACAAAAGAAAGGTTGACAAAAGCAAAAGATCTTATCGAAAAAGTGCATCACTTAAAAGAGGAGATGCATATTATTCAGCGTTTGAAAGAATCTGGTGAAATTCAATTAAGAGTTACTCACAACGATACTAAAATTTCAAATGCACTTTTCGATAAAAATAACAAAGGACTTTGTGTAATTGATACTGATACGGTGATGCCTGGCGTAGTTCACTATGATTTTGGAGATGCCATAAGAACCATATGTAATACCGCTTCTGAAGATGAAAAAAACTTAGAACTGGTTAGTTTTAATTTAGATTTATATAAGGCATATACCAAAGGTTTTTTAGAAGAAGTAGAGTCTGCACTAACTCCAACTGAAATAAAATACCTTCCATTGGCTGCTAAAACAATGATTTTTATAATGGCTATTCGTTTTTTAACAGATTATTTAAATGGAAATATTTACTACAAAGTAGCATATCCAGAGCATAATTTTGACCGTGCAAAAAATCAGTTAAAACTTATTGAAAGTTTTGAAAAACAATTTACAGAAACCGAAGTCAAAATTAATAAATTATGAAATATGTAATTACAGGAGGTGCAGGGTTTATTGGAAGTCATATTGCAGAGCAGTTGTCAAATGAAGGTCATGAAGTAATTGTTTTGGATAACTTAAGAACTGGATTTGAAAATTTGTTTTTAGATGAGCGTTTGGGTGATATTAAACATTCGAAAGCTGACCCTTCAAAATTCAATAAATTAGGTTTTAAACCAGAATATTCAATAGATCAAGCTTTAGAAGAAACCATCAATTTTTACCATAAAGAATTAATTAATCAAACCAAAAAAATATACTAATGGCACAAATATCAAACGTAAAAAAAGAGCATCAAAACACCTTGATTCCGATTATAATAATAGCGGGGCTATTCTTTATTTTTGGATTTGTTACTTGGATTAATGGAGCTTTAATTCCATTTATGAAAACTATTAATGAATTAACAGATGCTCAATCGTATTTGGTGGCTTCAGCCTCCTATATCTCTTTTGTAGTTATGGCATTACCGGCTTCTTATATTTTAAACAAAATAGGATATAGAAAGGGAATGTCTTTGGGTTTAATTATTATGGGTATTGGAGCTTTAGTATTTATTCCAGCAGCAGAAGCTAGAACCTATTGGGTATTTTTATCAGGTATTTTTATTCAAGGAGTTGGAATGACTTTGTTACAAACAGCTGCAAATCCTTATATTACAATTTTAGGTCCTATTGAAAGTGGAGCAAGACGTATAGCTATTATGGGAATTGCCAATAAAGTAGCTGGGGCATTAGGATCATTAATTTTTGGTGCCTTATTATTATCAGGTATTGATGATGTAAAAGATAAATTAGGAACTGTTTCAGTTGAAGAAAAAAGTCAGTTATTAGATAACATGGCTAATAGTGTTTTTACACCATATATAACTATGGCTATAGTTTTGTTTATCTTAGGAGTTTTAATTAGAAAAGCGCCATTACCACATGTAGAAGCTGCTGTAGTAGAAGATTCTTCAGAAGGTGAAAAAACAAAAAAGAATATTTTTCAGTTTCCACATTTGTGGTTAGGCGTATTAACCTTATTTGTATATGTTGGAGCAGAGGTAATAGCTGGAGATACCATTATTGCCTACGGAATTTCTCTAGGTTTTTCTGCTGAAGATGCAAAATTCTTTACCACCTTTACATTAATGGCAATGGTTGCTACTTATGCTTTAGGTGTATTTTTAATTCCAAAGTATATAAAACAAGGCACAGCATTAAAATTAAGTGCTTTATTAGGAATTATATTTAGTAGTTGTATTTTACTAACAACAGGTTTTACATCAATTTTATTTGTAGCAGCTTTAGGGGTTGCAAATGCATTGGTTTGGCCTGCGGTTTGGCCTTTAACATTAGAAGGCTTAGGAAAACATACCAAAACTGCATCAGCACTTTTAATTATGGCTATTTCTGGTGGAGCTATTATTCCACCATTATACGGTAAATTAGTGGATTCAAATAAACACGAATTAATAGCAAATGGAATTAAAGAAGCTGAAGCGTTGTCAACAGCTGCAACAAGTAGTTATTGGATTTTAATACCTTGCTATGCCATTATATTGTTTTTTGCAATTTGGGGGCATAAATATAAGAGTTGGTTCAAAAAGAACTAAAAAAATCAAAAAAGTAGAAATTAAAGAAATCAAAAGATAAAAAAATGAAAAGTAATTTAGATAAAGCAACAGATTTTGAGAAAAGATTTGAAAATGTTGATACTGTTATTTTTGAAAATTCAAAAAAAGCTTCAAAAGAAGTAGCCAAAGAAATTGCAAACCTTATTAAGGTAAAGCAAAGTCAAAAACAGCCATGTATTTTAGGTTTGGCTACAGGTTCATCACCAAAAGGATTGTATGCAGAATTAGTGCGTTTGCATAAAGAGGAAGGTCTAAGTTTCAAAAATGTGATTACTTTTAATTTAGATGAATACTATCCTATGGAACCAGATTCTGTAAATAGTTATGTTCGTTTTATGAAGGAATTATTATTTGATCATGTTGATATGATTCCTGAAAATTATAACATTCCTGATGGAACTTTATCTAAAGACGAAATTGCTGCTTACTGTGCAAATTACGAAGCAAAAATTGAAGCTTTAGGTGGAATCGATCTACAAATATTAGGTATTGGTGGAAATGGACATATTGGTTTTAATGAATCAGGGTCATTACAAAATTCAAAAACTCGTTTAGTAGCACTTGACCATATTACCAGAGTAGCCGCAAGCAAAGACTTTTCAGGATTAAATAATACTCCAAGAACCGCTATTACTTTGGGTGTAAAAAAAATTATGGAAGCAAAAAGAGTTATTTTATTGGCTTGGGGAGAGGGTAAATCCAATATCATTAGAGCTTCAGTTGAAGGGCAAGTAACCAATCAGGTACCGGCTTCTTTTTTACAAGAACATAACAATGCAGTTTTTGTTTTAGACAAAGAAGCTTCTTCTAAACTTACAAGAATAAACACGCCTTGGTTAGTTGAAAAAATTATTTGGACAGATAAAATGGTTCGTAAGGCGGTATTAGGGTTGGCAATGCATTTGAAAAAACCAATTTTAATGTTAACGGATGCAGATTATATAGAAAATGGAATGAGTGATTTATTAGCCGATTCAGGACCTGCTTATGACATAAATATTGAAATTTTTAATAAACTTCAAAACACCATTACAGGTTGGCCAGGAGGAAAACCAAATGCAGATGATAGTAAAAGACCTGAAAGAGCTGAACCAGCTAAAAAGAGAGTTTTGATTTTTAGTCCACATCCAGATGATGATATTATAAGTATGGGTGGAACTTTTATTCGACTTCAGCAACAAGGTCATGAAGTTCATGTTGCTTATCAAACCTCAGGAAATATTGCAGTAGCAGATAGTGAGGCACTTAGATTTGCAAGTTTTGTTTGTGACTATAATGAGAAATTTGGAATTCAAAGTCCTGATGCGGGAAAAATTTATCAAAAAGCAATTAAATTTTTAGAGAATAAAAAGGCAAGTGAAATAGACATCCCAGAAGTAAGATATATCAAAGGATTGATTCGTAAAGGTGAAGCAAGATCAACAGCACATTACGTGGGGCTACCAGATAGCCAAATTCATTTTATGGAACTTCCATTCTATGAAACAGGAGCCATTGAGAAAAAACCTATGGGAGAAGAAGATGTTAAAATTACCATGGATTTAATTTCTCAAATTAAACCACATCAAATCTATGCAGCGGGTGATTTGGCAGACCCACATGGAACTCATAAAGTTTGTTTAGATACAATTTTTGAAGCTGTAAAAAGACTGAAATCAGAAAAATTCATGGATGATTGCTGGTTGTGGTTGTATAGAGGAGCTTGGCAAGAATGGGGTGTTGATGAAATTGAAATGGCAGTACCATTAAGTCCAGATCAAGTTTTAGAAAAAAGATTTGGAATTTTTAAACACCAATCTCAAAAAGATGGAGTGGTATTTCAAGGAACTGACTCTAGAGAGTTTTGGCAACGTGCAGAAGATAGAAATAGAGAAACAGCTGAAATTTATGACCAATTAGGAATGGCTAGTTATGCAGCTATGGAAGCTTTTGTAAGATGGAAATATTAATCAATTACTTTGAACTATAATCTATGACACTTATAAAATCAATATCGGGAATACGAGGTACCATTGGAGGAGAAGTTTCTACAAATTTAACACCC
>NZ_CANLRG010000016.1 GCF_947493565.1 uncultured Lutibacter sp.
AATAAAAAAATACTAAATTTAAAACTTGAAAAATTGCACCTTAAAACCCGCAACTTTTCATGTACCAAACCGTTGGCTTTAATTACTGAAAAAGATTCTATGAAAACCCACAAAGAAAAAATTGATAGAATAATCAAACTAAAAAGAGAAAATACTTTATGGAATCATATTTTGACGAGTTTATTTCATAAAGGAAAAACTATTGCAGAGAAAAACGGAAATAACTATATTATTTGGACTTCGAATTTATGGACAGGTGGGTTTTATCCAATTTTTAAAATTGATTTTAATCAAGATAACGAGATTTCGAATATTGAAACTGAATTGAGTTTGTACGGAAAACTTTGTTTGATTTTATTAATAGTTGCTATTTCCTCTTTTACAGCTATGATGATTATAATTCCAATGATTCAGAATTATAAAGAAGTTAACTTATATTTTTTAATTCCGATTGTACTTTATAGTTTATTAATGTATGGTTTTTATCTAGTTATGAGAGCAATTTATAATCGAGAAAAAAAATATTTAATTGAGGATTTAAAAATAATTATTGGAGTTGAGACGAAAGAAAATATTGAGAATAAAGAGTTGAAAAAAAACGAATGGACAACTTCAAAGATAATTATAAGAGCATTTCTTTATCCTTTTACCATTTTTATAACAATTATATCGGTATTTATGATTTTTAAAGGGGATTTGAGAGGCGTTTTTGGAATCTTTATCGGAATTGGATATTTGTATGCTGATATTAAAACGATTCTAAAAAAGAGGGAAATAACTAAAGCCAACAATGTATAACCAAAATTGTTGCATTTAGTAAAATAGAATGTTTCTTAATCCTAATTTTATTAGTTTTATAAAACGAAAAATCACAAAAACCAAATCACAACTTTGGTTATACTAAACCGTTACCTGCAATATGGGGCAGCGTTGTGGAAAAACAACAAACGAATGGAAATAAAAGATTTAGAAGCATTTATGAAATTTAGAACACGAAGAGGAGAAATGGACCATTCTCTGACTAGATTATATGCTGTAACACTAACTCACGACCCACAAACAGGAGATGTGAATTTACCAATGGCAAATGGAATTTGGGATTTTGTTATGACAGGCTCTTGGAATTCAGGAGCTGGGTATGAAAAACGAACAATTGACCGTATTATAGGAACAGATGAAGAACCTACTCAATAGAATGGACTGACTTAATCTTATCTACAATAGAATGAGCAGAATCTAAATCAAAATCTGTGGAAATATAAGCATAGTCACCTTCTAATGAATTTAGACATTTATTATTTAAGTTTGTATAAAAACCAACAGATTTATAGACCCTTTTACTTTTATACTTTGGACTAAATGTTGTAACAATGCAGTTTTTAAAATTAATAATATCTTCGGTAGGTAAAGAATAGCAAAATTGAACATCTAAAAACGTTTTCTCTGATAGAGAAATAAAGTCAGTATTAGAAACAGGTTGTCTTGACATAAATAATTAAATTAGACAACTAATATAAACAAAACGGTTGAAAAAATACAGCAGGTAACACCGTATATAAAAAATAACGGTTAAGTAATAGACCGAAAGTTATTACACAAATAAAATTAATTACACAACGGAAAGGAAAGTGCATAAAATCCGCTACTTTTCATATACAACAACGTTAGGTGTCATAAAGAAGAAAATATGAAAATTACAACAATTAAATCGAGTGAATTAAAGAAAGTCACTTTGTTTTTAATTGATAAAAAGATAATTTTTCATCCTATAATTTCACCAAATGGAATACCTGACTTTTCTTTTTACAACAATAAAGATTTTATCTTAATACTTGATAGAAACATACTTGTTCCCATATTGCGTTTAGCGGAAAAAGGCACTTTAAAAGATGATTTTAGTTTAAAGTTAATAAGCTCACTATTAACTTGGACAGAATACAATGGAGTAACAATAACAGCAGGATTAGCACTAATGGAATATTCCCATTTTAAGCAAGGAGATAATAAATCCAATATTGAGAATAATGTTTTTCTTGATATTTTCAAAAAAATAAATCTTTCCGATTGGTTAAATTTAGCAATGGGAAGAACAAAAACAATTTCACCGATAAAGTCGAGAAATATTTACAAAAATGATTTTTTCATAGAAAACGATCATTTCAAAATGCATTATTTAGAAATGCTGAAAATATCTCAATTATATTTTGACAAAAATATTTCAGTTGAGAATAAATTCAGACTTCTATTTTTATGGATTTATGATAATGTTTTGATTTGTAAATACACGATTTTTTATTCAGTATTTGTCTTCGGTGAAAAAAGTAAAATCTTCAGAAACGCTAATAATGATTATGAAGAAATCATTAATAAATGTACTAATCAAGCTTGGGATTTAACTTATCTATCTTACTGGAGTTCATTATACTTTAATGAGAATAAGTCTAAAGAAATATTTTTATTTGCAACAATCGATAAGGAGCTTAAAAATCTTTTCTCAATTACGTACAAGGATAATCTTGATATATTCACAGAAACTTTTGGATTAAAAACAGGAAAAAATATAATAGAAAATATGAATAAAACTCTTCTTCCTAGAGAAAAACCAGAAATAGATTCTGTTAAACTTGATAAGATGATAACTGATGAAAAACAAAAATTAAAAAGAATATTACGCCACCTAACAATGCATAACCAAAATTGTGCTTTTCGTAAAATAGAATAATTCTAAACATTTATTTTAGTAGTTTTATAAAACGAAAAATTGCGATAGCCAAATCACAACTTTGGTTATTCTAAACCGTTACCCAACATTAGATTTGAAAACATATAATTTCAACATAAAACCGATAATTAAACTCTTCAGAATAAAGATTTCTATTCTAGTTTTTGCTTTGACTTACATTTATATAAAACAACAAAACGACAATGTTGAAATAACTCATTTGATTTTGATAAAATCTGGAATTTTTGCAATATTCTTCACTTCGATTCCTGATTTTATTTTAGTAATTAATTACTATTTTGAAAACCGTAAAACATCATTTTCAATTAATGAATTCGAGGAAGAAATCGAAATTATCAAAAACGGAGTTAAGACAAAATATAACTTTAATGACATAAAACGGTCAGTTTATAATCGATGTAAAAACCATCAAGATAAATTTGATAATGGATTTCGACTTGCTATGACTTTTTCAGATTTTGGATATTGGGATTTGACTTTTAAAAACGGAGATAGATATTATCTGACAAATCTTTTACACGATGTAATTTCTGAGCCGAAAATTCCAAATACAGAATTTAGATTTAGAGGTTTGCCAATTATTGATAAAAATAATCCTAAAAAAAAATATGAAGTCAAAATTGAGGAATATGATGAACTGAAAGTTATGAAAGAAAATTTTCAGAATATGAATATTGAGAAATTACAGAAAATCATTGAAAACAAAACAGAGTATAGAAAAGAGGCGATTGAATACGTTGAGAAACTTTTACGAGAAAAAAACGTTGGGTAACACCTCATAAAATTTATGCTTACATTTAAACTAAATAACAAACCGACAAACATTCAACTAACGATTTGCTACAACCGAAAAATCTCCGATTTTCCAGTCGCACAAATCTTATAAAAACACGTTGGCGCACATTAAAAAATTGAGATGAAAAAAATATCAGGTGCTATTATCATAAATGATGATAAAATTTTATTAGTAAAAAGAAGCCCAACAGATAGTGACATGCCTAATTTATGGTCTTTACCAGCGGGTAACCATAAAAAAAATGAGGACTCTAAGACAGCTGTAATTAGAGAATTGAAGGAAGAAACTAATTTAATTTGCACCTATTCTCAATTCTTATATAAACTGAAAAGATCTAAATGGGAAGTAGATATTTTTTTGATTAAATGTGAAAATTATAATTATAAAAAAGATAATGTTGAAATAGCAGATATAAATTTTTTTGGTATTTCTGAATTACCAGAAAAGATAGTTATAGATAGTTATATCATAATTCAAAAGTTTAGTGAAATTATTTTTTCAAAATCAATTTCATATCCAAAATTGGTAGATCAAACTTTTTCAGCAATATTTTATACCCATATTTTTCCAAAAATTTCTTCTCTAAATTTTTATAATAACAATACACCGTATACAATTTACAAATTCATTATTGAAACAACACCCTATAGAAAATTTAAATCTGTAGTCCCTTTTCTTTTAAGTTCTCCTTTAAAAAACAATTTTACTATATTTTTATTGCCAGAATTTGCTTTTGCTATATGGACACTCTTAGATGATATTGTTGATAATAAAAAAACTAGATATAATCAAATAACGGCTCCAATAAAATTTGGGCTTAATAAAAGTGTAATTTCATTATTTACTTTTCGAAACGTAATCACTAGTTTGTTTAAAAATAAAACTGAGAGTAAAGACCTTGATAGAATTATTGATTCAATAGAAGACTCAGGGCTTATTTTAAATCAAAGATTAAATAATACATTAGATATAAGTTATGAAGATTATATAAAGCAAAGTATGTTAAGAACAAGATTTTTAAGGGAAAGTTGGACTGGAGCTCTACGTCAGACTAATTTGTCAACAAATGAATTAAATACTATTTTTCTTATACAAGAGAAATCAGCAATTATTGGTCAGCTAATAAATGATTATTTTGATATGACGAAGGCGAACTATGAAGATTTTGATATGAGAATTATTTCTTCACCTATCATCTTTTTAAAAGAAAAGGTAAATAAAAAGGAGTTTAATGAGCTAAACTCTTTCTGGAATACCAAATGCAACAATAATAAATCAAATTATATAAGTTTGATTAAAAAGTATAAAATTAAACATGTTTTAAAGGAACATATCATTAATCAAATGTCAAATATTTTATCCCAAATAAATAATTCAGACCTTGCCTGTTTTCAAAAAGAAATATTAATTAATTGGCATGAGATGTCATTTAATGATTTTGCTCCAAATACTGAATACAAATTTGATAAGACTCGTTTTTTAGAAAATATCAATACTATAATAGAAAAATATTAGTATGGGAATAATTAGCACAATTTTTTTAGATATTCTTATTGGATTAGTAACTGCATTGCTAACAATGCTAATCTTTGATATTAACAAATTAAAATATAGGTTATCTAGAATTTTTGGATTTAAATTTTACAAAACTTTTGAAAGATTAGGTAGTCGAAAACAGATAATTAAAAATTTTAACAAAATATTTGTCAGTTATAAGTTTCTAAAAGGAGGTGAAATCATGTTAATGTCTAATACTGGAGGTTACCCTGAGTTTGATCCATATCCAAGAATACTTGAATTATCAAATTTTGAAACTTTGGATATTTATTTAGCTATTTCAAAATTTTCCTTTGTACAATACATTAGAGATAATCCACATATTGCGATGCAATTAATTACATCAAAAAAAATACATATTTATATATTCGAAAATCAAATTCCTTATCAATATCGAATTGGAGTTAATACAGACTTGAAACTAGGTTTTTATTCAACTTATTATGGTCATAACAACAATAAAGTTGAACTAGAAGGAATTCAATCAAATAATAAGTTAGTAATAGATAGCATAAAAGCTATGTTTTTTGGATTGATAAAACAAGGTAGTTTAGTTAAAAGATCTAATCTAAAAACAGTTTTGGGTTATTCTTATATTGAGTTACAAGAAATGAAAAGACAAAAAATACAGAAAATATCTATTTAATTTTAGTAATCAATATAACGTGAGCCAACAATGCGCATAAAAAATTGCTAAAGAGAGAAATATAGAATGTTTCTAAAACAAAATAAACATAAATTTATACATCGGAAAAATACGGTTATCAAACCGCAACTTTCCATGCTCTAAACCGTTGCAAGCAAGCCGAAAAATGAAATAGTTATGAATCAAGACAAATGGAATGAAATAAATTTTTTACTGTCAGAAAATATAAAAACTGATATAAATGAAAACGATTTTGAGAAAAATGTAATTCAAGCATTAAGAGTTTTAGACTGGAAAGAATTTCTGGGAGATTTTGATGTTAGACCTTCATTTCAGTTTGGAGCTGCAAATCGAATTATGCCAGATTTTGTAATAAAGTCTGCTACAAGTCAAAAACTTTTTGTTATTGAAATTAAACAACCGAATATTCCTCTAAATTCTACATTTCAACAACAATTATTTTCATATATGCGCCACTTGAAATTGGAATATGGAATTTTAATTGGGCAAAGTATTCAAATTTTTTACGATGGTAATTTAGCAAAACAAGAAGATCCTATTTTACTTGAAACTATCAGATTTGAGAAAAATAACAAAAAAGGAGAAACATTTGTAGAGTTATTTAATAAAGAAAATCACAATGCAGAATCATTAAAGAATTTCACAATTGAGGCTCTAAAAAAAATTAATCAAAAACAAGATTTTAAAGAACTTACCAAAAAGATTATTTCCGAGAATTACACCGAAAAATTGGTTGAATTAATTAAACAGGATTTTATAAGTGAATATGATGGAGAATTAATTGATTCCGTACTTAAAGAATTAAAATTAGAGATTAACGAGAAATCTTCGAATATAATCGAAAGTGAAACAAAGAATTTTGCTAAACCGAGAGAATTTAATTATAGTAGCACAATTTTACCGATAGAATTAAATCCATCAGGAGAATCTGAATTCAAAAGAAAATTACTAATAACGAAACAAGCATTTATAACCACTTATTATGCAAACGGAACGAGTGAAAGAAAAAAATGGAAAGCTAACAGTTTTCGAGAAACTTCAGGAGTTTTAGGAAATCTAAGGTCAAGACCAGAATTCAGAAATGGAAAGTGGCAAGAATTAGGAATTATAAAAGTTTTTGTTTCAATAGATTAATTGAATTCAAAAAAGCCAGCTTGCAACAACTCATAAAATTTATGCTTAAATTTGAACTAATACAAACGACAAACATTCAACAAACAATTTGCTACGTCCGAAAAATCTCCGATTTTCCAGTCGCACAAATCTTATAAAAACTCGTTGTGGTTAATGTCGAAAAACCGAGAAACTAAATGAATAAAACAATATTTGAGATTACTAAAATGGACTGTCCTTCGGAGGAAAATCTAATCCGAATGAAATTGGACGGAATTTCAAGTATTGCGAATTTGGACTTTGACATTCCCAACCGAAAACTGACCGTTTTTCACAGCGGAGAAACTGACAAAATTGAAAAATCAGTTATCGAACTGAATTTAGGCGGAAAGAAAATCTCGACTGAACAAACCGACCAAACAGAATTTAATGAAAATGCAAACCAAAAAAAACTACTTTGGTCTGTACTTGCCATAAATTTTGCGTTTTTCATAATTGAAATGACAACAGGAATAATCTCAAAATCAATGGGATTGGTTGCCGACAGTTTAGATATGCTTGCGGACAGTTTCGTTTACGGTATTAGCTTGTTTGCGGTTGGCGGAACAGTAATAAAGAAAAAACGGATTGCCAAACTTGCTGGATATTTTCAAATAACACTTGCAATTATTGGATTTGTAGAAGTTTTAAGGAGATTTTTCGGAGACGAGAAATTACCCAACTTTTCGACAATGATTATAGTGTCAATTTTCGCACTTATTGCAAACGGAATTTGTCTTTACATTTTACAAAAATCAAAAAGTAAGGAAGAGGCACATATGAAAGCAAGTATGATTTTCACTTCAAACGATGTGATTATAAATTTAGGAGTAATAACAGCTGGACTTTTGGTAAACTGGTTGAGTTCAAGCAAACCTGATTTGATTATCGGAACAATAGTTTTTGTTTTGGTAATTCAAGGTGCTTTTAGAATTTTAAAATTGAGTAAATAAATAAAAAAACACTAACCACAACAATGGCTATAAGTAATTGCTTGTTCTCGAATACTTCTGAAAATCCTCGCGGATTTTCAGTTTGTTGTGTACTTGCAAAGTTTCGTGCTAACCCACGCAACTACTCATAGCCGAGACCGTTAACCACAACAGGGCAAAACGATTGAAATAGTTGGTTATGAATAAGTTGATTAACAAATTAAAATTAAGTTCTTTAAGTTAAATTGTGCGATTTCAATCCTTTTTTGGGAACTAAACGCAAGAAAAATATAGTTTTTTAAGAAACTAAAAACTAGGCTGAAAAATGAATAGTTTAAATGAATAATTCGTTGGCGTTCTGACTCGTTCTTTTCCAAAAAAGGCGTAGTTACAAATCTTAAACTACCAACCTAAATGCAATGAAATTGATTTTGTGTTTAGATTCTGATTTGCTTAATCAATGCTGAAAAGAGGATTTAAATACTTTTCGCTGGCATTCTGGTCCGGTTGGTTTTGGAGTAGATATGTAAGTTAAGTTTTTGCCTAATATTTGGGTGCTGCCCTACTGTGGCTAACAATGCACATAAAAAATTGCTTAATTATCTAAAATAGAATGTTTCTAAAATAAAAAAATACTAAATTTAAAACTTGAAAAATTGCACCTTAAAATCCGCAACTTTTCATGTACCAAACCGTTAGCTTTAATTTCCAAGAAAAATTCAGAAAAGAAGAAAATATGATAATTGTGATTAGCTGTAGTGGCTCAAAAAATGGAGGGAATTTAGTTTATAAAAACAACGAAATTACATTTGTTTCTTCGCCAAATGAAGAAAGTAAAAACCATTTCAATCCTGACAATCAAATCCCAAATGAAAATAGAACTTGGCGAGAATATGTGAATTCTCAAGAAAATAATAATCTGTTAGAATCTTATAAGTTATACAAAAACAAAATATATAGTTCACTATATGAAAAGTATAAATCTAATTTATTTATTTTATCAGCAGGTTGGGGAATAATAAATTCAGAATTTAAAATCCCAAAATACGATATTACATTTTCAAAAAAAGCAGATAAAAACTCTCAACGAAAGAAAACTGACTCTTATGAAGATTTCAACCATTTAACAAAAGTCAATCCAAATGAAAAAATCGTTTTTTTTGGTGGTGCGGATTATTTAAAACTATTTTACAATTTAACTAAAGATTTGCCTAACGAAAAAATAATATTTTATAATAAGAAAAATATTTATTCTGGTTTACCATTTCTTAAAAATGAAAGCTCATTTAAACTTGTAAAATACGAAACCAAAACAAGGACAAATTGGCATTATGGTTGTGCGAACGATTTTTTAGAACACAAAATAACACTATAATGGAGAGTTTAAAAGTAAAATCTATAAGAGAAAACAATATAAAAATAACAAAAGAACCAATAGTTTATTATTGGTGGTTTAAGACTAATATTTTCGGAGATTTACTTTCAAAAGTAGAAACAGAAATTGAATTTGAAAAAATTAAATTAAAAACTTTTAGCAGTACAGAATATGGGTTGCTTTATATTGGTCAAGCTAAAAATGGACACGATAGATTGGTGAAATACCATATGTTAGATTATAATAATTTTCACGAAAAGGGAGTTGAAAATGGGAGATTATCTTCATTAAGAACTACTCTTTGTGGATTATTAGATTTACCTATGTCAAAAAGTAAAAATATAGTAAATGACTTTATGGACGAAAATTGTATTGTTGAATATGAAAACTGTACGTTAGAAGAGCTTAATGAATTTGAACAAATTAAAATTAAAGGAAACTATCTACCATTAAATTATCAACATACAAAAGGAATATTGACTTCAGAACATAGGAAAATTTTGAGGGAATCAAAAAAAAGAATGAGAAAATAAAAACTAAAGCTAACACCGTGTATAATTCATTGCTAGTACTCGCTTACTTACGAAAATCCTCGCGGATTTTCTATTCGGTTTGTATTTGCTAATTTAGTTGCTGAAACACGCAACGAAATCATACACAAACACGTTGGCAACAAGCTGAAAAAACTGAAACCTATGATACATTTAATTTGGTCAATAATAAACGGAATGATTGTTTTGTACTTTCTATATCTAATTGTCGGATTTATAGCTAAAGGAAAACGAATTTTTAAACCTCAATTTAAAGTTATCTCAATTTTTATAATGGTAATTGGAATTGTACAAATAATTTCTGCCTCTAACTCGGAAAAAAATACAAATAGAATTACGATAAATGAAGATTATAATAAACAGAATAATTCAAAAGTTAAAAAAGTAATACTCGAAGACAACTTGACTTTCGACATAAATATGCACGTAAAATATTCTGTTGAAAAAAATGAATTTATCCCAATTGAAAGTAATAGTTTTTTGACAGGATTTGTTAGTGGTTATGTTTGGGAATTTAAGTCGATTCAAACGAACAATTATAAACCGAATGAAAAAGCGGAATTTATTGCTGATGGAATTTTGAAATGGAATCTTTTCGGAATAAAGGTTTATAGCGAATCGAAAACATTTAGCGGAATAATAGAAAAATAAAAGCCAGTTGCCAACACCGTATATAATTTATTGCTGGTTCTAGCCTACTTACGAAAATCCTCGCGGATTTTCTATTCGGTTTTTATTTGTTAACTTAGTTGCTTAACCACGCAACAAACCATATACAAACACGTTAACCACAACAGGGCAAAACGATTTAGTTGGTTATGAATAAGTTGATTAACAAATTAAAATTAAGTTCTTTAAA
>NZ_CANLRG010000017.1 GCF_947493565.1 uncultured Lutibacter sp.
CTTTTGATACCGCTGGTGATTATCAAGTAAAATTAGTAGCCACAAATTCTGCAGGAACCCATCAAATTACGAAACAAATAACTGTAACTGCAGCATCAACTGGAGGAGGAAATAGCAATCCTTGTAACCTGCCTGAATGCTATGTTCAATCAACTTCCACTGTTTCTTCAGGGTTAACAACAACGATAACATATGGATATACTTTAGTGAATGGGAAAAAAATGATTTCATCAATCACTACTTCCACTGGTTTTGGTGATGTAGTTACAAGTATTGAATATGATGCTCAAGGAAGAAGAAGTAAAGATGAAACTAAACTTGGTGGTTCATTACAAAACTATATTGAATATGAATATAGCAATGGTGATCAAACCGTAAGAGCAAATTCATACGATGCTGGAGGAAATTTAACCGGCTATACTATTAGTGAATATGATGCAAATATGCGCCTTAATCGTACAGATAATTATACTTCAGCAGGAGCATTGACTAGTTATACTATTTTTTCTAATTTTTTAAATATTGTTGGAAGTTTTCCTCAACTTGTTGAAACCTATAATGCAAACAACGCAATTACACAAACTGACGTACATACCTATCAAGATTGTCAGCTTAAAAGTACCGTTTCAAAAGATGGAAACGATACAGTTATAGGAGAAATAAATAATACAATTGATGCAAATAAATTATTACGCACAAGTGTAGCAACTATTTATACGCAAGGATTTAGTATTACAAGTACAACTGAATATGTTTACGATTGTGATTAATTGGATTTAAAAATACCCTAAATGAAAAATCTAACTGATATAATTTATTGGTTAGATTTTTTTAAAAACACACTAAATATTTTGCCAAGTATTTACAGAAAAACAGTTAGGTATAATAGAGAATCAGCATTATAGTTTAGCAATTAAAAAAAGGTTATTAGCTTTTATGTTTCTTTGTTAATTTAATTTAGGATCGTTTTATATTTTAATTTTTCATTTACATAGGATAATACAATCTACGCTTAAAAGATCTTGAATAAAGCTGTAAATTTCTATTAAATCCCACAATGGTTCCATTAGTTGTTTTATACTTGTAAGTGAAATACAATTCCCTTCATTTATTTGATTAATTAACTGAGGTAATTTAGGATGTTTTTTTTAATTAATCGATGCCCTCTTGCAAATATTAAAGTAGTTTTTAAATCTTTTTCATCTATATATAACTGAAATATTTTTTTGCTTTTAATAGAAAAAGTATCTGTTGAAGGTATTGATACTTTTATTTTGTTTGATTTTCTTCGAATACCCCCATTACTTTTTAGGCTTAATATTTTTCTATCTAAAGCAATTTCTAATTTTTTTTGAATAGAAGGTATATCAATTAGGTTATTTAAGCTGGATTGAGGAGTGTTTAATTTTAATGGTTTTGTGTATTCAACGCTGTGTTGTAGATTTTCCTCAGCAGTTTCTTTAATAAGTTCATTTTCAAATCTGTCTATAGGGGGGTTGATATAATCCAAAACAACACTCATAGAGAATTTTGGAGTATTGGCAATATGATATACATAATGTGGAATAAACATGGCATCACCAGGTTCTAAATTATAGGATTTACTATTAGGAAGCATTTTAGTAATATTGTGAAAAACTTCAGAATTATGTTGTATGGAGTTGTATTTTGGATCATCCCAAGTGTAGAATTGTTTATTTCCTGGGCCTAAATGAAATAAGATACCATCCTCTCCTACAGCTTCTTTATGAATTCCAAAAGGTGTAAATCCATAATTCCCCATAAAAAATAGGAAAGACAATCCATTAAGAGGTAATCCAGCTATTTCTAATAGTGGACTTACAATAGTGGCTAGTTTTTCTGCAAAAGCATTACTGTACTCTTCTAAGCCTATTAATACAATACCAAACTTTTGATTTCCGAAAATTTGTTGAGACCAAGTTTCAAGCGAATCTTCTACCCTTGGAGGATTGGCTACCATTTTTTCAATATAATCATTCCTAAGCTCATTATTAATATAGGTTTTTAAACCAATATGTATATCATTTTTAGCAAAAAAACCGTCTAAAACGTTTATGAGTAGTTGTTTTATAGCTGTTGTGTCTTTTTTTGAAATTAATTGATTTGCTTTTGCGGGTTTTTTTAATCCATTTGATTCATTATAAAAAGTTTTCCAAGAGGGAGAATTCATATTTGACGTTTAGTAGTTTGTTATTGGTTAAATATCACTTAAATTTTTATCAACCTTCAATTAAAGTAAATTTGAAATTTATAACCTCAGCAATATCTAATATATGTATCAAGAATAACGTTGATTGTTAGTTGTAATTTTTTATTTTACTAATATAAAAATTAAAATTATACTAAATAATCTCTTGTTGTATAGCTTATTGTAACTAAATTCAATAAAAATCATTTTTATAATTTCATATCATCTTTTTTTAATAGATTTGAGTTCCTAAGTTTTAATTCATTTTTAAACTATTATACAAGTGTTGTATAAAGAAAATTCATTTTTAAAATCTATAACTATTTTTATAGTAGGTATAGTTATTTCTATGATACTAGCCTATTATGTTAAAAAAGAAAATGACAAGCAACAACATCAAGAATTTGAAATAAGCTCAAATGACATTAGAGATAAAATTGAAAATAGACTTAGTGCCTATGTCCAATTTTCAAGAACTAGCTCTTCTTTTTTTATGTCTTCAGATACAGTTACTAGAAGTGATTGGAATTATTTTTTTGAAAAAAGTAAAATATCTGAAAACTTAATTGGCTTTCAGGGTTTAGCATATTTAGCTCAAGTTTCAAGAAAACAATTATCAAGTTTTACTAAACATATTAGTAGAGAATTGAATGATGTTTATGAGGTTTTTCCAGAAACCAAAGAAGTATATTATACCCCAATAATTTATATTGAACCTGCTGAAAAAAACGAAAAGGCTTTAGGCTTTAATTCAAGCTCAAATTCTAATATGAGAAATGCAATTGAGATTGCTAGAGACTCTAATAAAGTTACAATAACAGATAAAGTTTTTCTTGTTCAAGAAGTAGAAGCAGCACCAAAACCTGGTATCGTAATTTATGCGCCTGTTTACAATAAAAATATGCTAATAAGTACTATTGAACAAAGACGAGAAGCAATTAAAGGATGGGTAGCTATATCTCTGAGAATGCATGATTTTATGGATGGTGTAATGAGTGATTTTGATTTAGGTGCAAAAAAGTATATAGGGTTAAAAATATTTGATAATGATAGTCTTTCTAACAATCATTTATTATATGATAGTCAGTTAAATATTAAAAATTATGACTCAAACAAGTATAATTTATTAATAAAAACCATACAGGTAAACACAAAAAAATGGCTATTGCAATTCTCAGAACCTAAAACACCTATTATTAATATAGGTAGTGTTACTGTATTTTTGCTAGGCTTGGTAATTAGTTTACTACTTAGTCTTTTAATGTTTTCATTATTTAATACGGTTTCATTTGGAAAAAGTTTGGCAAAAAAATTAACTTTAGATTTATCTGATAAAAATATAGAACTAAAGAAAACAAATCAGCTTTTAAATGAAAGCTATTCCGATTTAAAAAAGGCTAAAGAAAAGGTTGAAGAGAGTGAAGATAAACTTAAATTAATTGCTAACAACTTGGTGAATGGTATGTTGTATCAAGTTGTATCTATAGATGAAAACAAAAGAAAATATAATTACGTAAGTGATGCAGTATATAAATTTTATGGTTGTACAGCTGAGGAAGTTTTAAACAATCCAAATTTAATTTATGATAGGATACATAAAGATGATATTGAAGAGTTTAAAAAAAATGAGATTAAATCAATAAAAGAGCAAACAATTTTTAAATTCAAGGCTAGGGTAATTAACCCAGATGGCAGTATAAGATGGTCTTATTATGTTTCACGCCCGAGAATTATTAATGGATTAATTCATTGGGATGGAATTGAAATTGATATCACCGAACAGAAAAAAATTGAAAATGAATTGTTAATTGCTAAAGAATCTGCTGAAGAAAGCAATAAACTAAAAACGGAATTTTTAAATAATATGTCGCACGAAATAAGAACTCCTATGAATGGAATTCTTGGATTTTCCGATTTATTAAATACTCCTAATTTAAGCAATGAAAAAAAACAAAGTTTTATTGGAATAATTCAAAGCAGTGCCAAACAGTTATTAAATGTAATAGATGATATTTTAGAAATATCCATATTAGAAACCAAACAAGTTAAAATAGTAGAAAGCAAAGTGTGCTTGAATGAATTGTTAGTCGATCTTTTTTTAGTTTTTGACATTAAATCAAAAGAAAATAAAATCCCAATTTATTTAAAAAAAGGGTTAACGGACAAGCAGAGCACTATATTTGTTGATAAAACTAAATTAGTTAAGGTTATAAGTAATTTAATTGAAAATGCCTTAAAATTTACTTCAAATGGATATATAGAAATAGGCTACATTTTAAATAATAAAAAAATAGATATCTATATAAAAGATACAGGAATTGGAATTGATAAAGAAAAACACGAATTAATTTTTGAACGTTTTTCGCAAGCCGAAGTTAAACTTTCTAAAAAAGTTGGAGGTCTAGGTTTAGGCTTATCTATAGTAAAAGAAAATGTGGAGTTGTTAGGTGGTAAAATTAGATTGGAATCGATAAAAGACAAAGGTTCAACCTTTGTAGTTTCAATTCCTTACAAGCCAGTTTTTGAAAATAAACCTAATGAAACTAATAATCAACCCATTATTCTTATTGCAGAAGATGAAGAGGTTAATTATTTATATGTAGAAACCTTAATAAAAGATGTATTGAAGTTAGATTACAATGTAATACATGCTAAAAATGGGCAAGAAGCTGTTGAAATGTGTAGAAAATACTCTGCGATTGAATTAGTTTTAATGGATTTAAAAATGCCTATAATGAATGGATACGAAGCACTAAAAGAGATTAAAAAAAATAGACCAGATTTAACTATAGTAGCACAAACAGCTTACTCTACAACAGATGTTAAAAATGATGTCTCTTCTACAGGTTTTGATGATTTTATTTCTAAACCAATTAACTCAGATGTATTTGTTAAAATAATTGAGATTTATTTAAAATAAACTTTAAGTCTGCTAATTATAGGGTTAATATATTAAAATCGTTTTGAGTTAGTTTGTCAACATTCTCGGTAATTTTTTCAATATCCCAATTCCACCATTGTAATTCTAAAAGTTTTAAAATTGTTTTTTCTGAAAATCTTTTTCTAATTAATTTTGAAGGATTACCTCCAACAATGCTATAAGGTTCAACATTTTTTGTTACTGTAGTGTTGGATGCTATAATAGCCCCATCTCCAATTTTAATTCCTGGCATTATAGTTACATTATAACCAATCCAAACATCGTTTCCTATCACTGTATTCCCTTTTGTGGGGTAAGTTTTACCCTCCATAGCTTTTTTCCACCCAGCACCAAAAATTGCAAAAGGATAACTTGAAATAGCATTGGTTAGGTGGTTTGCACCATTCATTATAAAAGTAATATTTGATGCAATCATACAAAATTTACCAATAATGAGCTTGTCTCCAATAAAATCAAAATGATATTTGACATTCTTTTCAAAGTTACCAACATCTTCAAAATCATCATAATAAGTATAATCACCAACTTTTATAGCTGGATTTTTTATTATGTTTTTTAAAAAACACAATTTTTTATAATGTGTTAGTGGGAATTTTAAATTTTTATTTGGACCATTCATAATTACAGTTTTTTACACCTTTTTTATTGCAATTATTACTTAAGCAGCAAAAAAAGGTGTTGTAAAACTAATTATTTAATTTTGAAGGCACAATCCAATAAGTATATTCATAAGATTTATAAGTTAAACGATATGGCTCTAGAGGTAGTGTACCCCAGCTATTTATACTCCCTAATCCTTTTTGAAAACCATCAATATTTACAAATACTCTTTCTTGTGGTGTTAATTCACCAGCGTGTTTTTGTGTTTTTTCAATTCCAGAGTCTAGATCGTTTTTACTAAAATTTAAAGCAGAAAAATACAATGGCTTTTCCCCAATTATTTTAAGTTGATATCCTAAGCTGTTTGTTAAGGTAGCCCATCTAACATCAATTTTATTACCCGTTTCTTGCGGTCTTATATATGGAAAATATTGTTCAGCAACTGTGCTTTTATAGCGACCAATTTTAGCTGCATGTTGTCTGTCAGAATAAGCTTCAAAAGGACCTTTTCCATACCAAGTAATTGTATGAAACTCTTTTGGAACAATCATTTCATTTCCAAATTTAAAAAAGTTACTGTGTTTGCCTTTATGAGCCGTAAGCTTATTGGTGATTTTTACAGCTCCTTTTCCATTAATTATATAAGTTTGGGTTAATGTTGCATCATTTCCAAAAAGATGCTTAACAAAATTAATTAATACCTCATTATTGTTGATTTTTTTAATGGTAAAATCTGCTACTTCATTGTTGGCAATTGTTTTCCATTCTTGGTAATTTTTTTGAGAACCAGAACCATAATCATTATCAACTGGAGCTCTCCAAAAATTGACTTGAGGACCTTTTTCTATAATTGTTAGATTGTTAAAAATATAATTATTAAAAGAACCTGTTTTTTTATTAAAACTAATTTCAAAATTTAAACCTTTTACATTGATGAAGTCTTTATTAGAATTAACTTCAATAGGCTCGTTAGTTTTTTCAGTGGTATAAGGAACAAAACTTGTTAGTTGAAATTGTTCATAGGCAATCTCATAATTTTTATCTAACAGAGGTTCTTTAGTTTTAAGAATGGCTTTTAAATTTAAAAAATATTCTATATTAGGTTGTAATTTGGTTTGAAATGGTATTTCTATAACCTTTGTTTTTTGAGGAGCAATAGCTAAATTTTCAAGTTTTCCAGCTTCAACTTTTTTGCCATCTGCAATAATTTCCCAATAAAAAATATAGTTTTTTAAATCTTTAAAAAAGTACCAGTTTTTAATTGCTATTTGCTTTTTTGCTAAATCACTTTCGTAAAATTTAATTTCTTGCTGAATATGTTTTACTTCATTCATATGAGGGTTTAGTTTCCTATCAGGTTGAACCAAGCCATTGTTAAGAAAGTTATTATCACTTGGAGTTCCTTTAGGGCCAAAATCTCCTCCATATGCGTAAATTTCTTTTCCATTTTTGATGGTTTTAATTCCTTGATCTACAAAATCCCAGATAAAACCTCCTTGAAGTTTGTCATATTTTTCATACAAGTCCCAATATTCCTTAAATCCACCCATACTGTTTCCCATAGCATGTGCATACTCACATTGTATTAACGATTTCTCCCAAGAATTATTTGTAGCATATTTTTCAATATCATTTGGTGTTGCATACATTGGAACATATAAGTCAGAATTCCACTCCAAGCCTGCTCGTTCATATTGAACAGGTCTAGTTTTATCTAACTTTTTGGCTAATAAATAAGTATTATAAAAATTGTACCCATTTCCAGCTTCATTTCCAAGAGACCAAATAACAATTGAAGGATGGTTTTTATCTCTTTCAATCATACGCTCAGTACGTTCCATATGTGCCTTTAACCATTTTGGGTTATTTGCTAATGTTTTTGTTAAGTTATATCCCATTCCATGAGATTCTATATTGGCTTCATCAATTACATAAATACCATATATATCACATAGCTCATACCAATAAGGGTCGTTTGGGTAATGACATGTACGCACTGCATTTATATTGTTTTGCTTAAAAATTTGAATATCTTTAAGCATATCTTCTCTTGATATTACATGTCCTGTATTTGGGTCATGTTCATGCCTATTAACTCCTTTAAATAAAATAGGTTTACCGTTTAATAAAAACCGTCCATTTTTAACTTCAGAAGTTCTAAAACCTATTTTTTTTGAAATTACTTCTTTAACTGTTCCTTTTTTATCTTTTAGTTCAATGGTTAGCTGATATAGCTCTGGAATTTCAGCAGACCACTTTTTTACGTTTGGAATTGAGGTAGTAAAATTAAGTGTGCTAATAGTGTTTTTATCAATCTCAAATTTTTGATTTTTGGTATATAGTAGTTTATTTTCCTTTTCAATTTCAATTGTAATACTCCCTTTTTGTATCTTATTTAAGGTATTTTTAATTTCTAAATTAAGGTTGAAATCCCCTGTAGAATAGTTATTAATTAAACCTGATTTAGCAAAGTAATCGTTTATATAAACTTTGGGTCTAGCATACAAATAAACATCTCTTTCTATTCCTGAAATTCTCCAAAAATCTTGACATTCTAAGTAGCTTCCATCGCTCCAACGGTAGACTTCTAAAGCAATAGTATTTTTACCAGTTTTAATAAATTTAGTAATATTAAATTCAGCAGGTAATTTAGAGCCTTGGCTATAGCCTACTTTTTCTCCATTTATCCATATATAAAATGCAGATTTTACAGCTCCTAAATGAATAAATATTTCTTTCTCATTCCAATCTTCTGAAATTTCAAAAGTTCTTAAATAGGATCCAACAGGATTATAACCATCTGGAATATCTGGAGGGGTTAGTTCTCCTTTTTGAAAAGGATATGAAGCATTTACATAAATTGGAATTCCATAACCTTCAACTTCCCAATTAGATGGAACTTTAATAGAATCCCAAGAGGAATGATTAAAATTTATTTTATAAAAATCTTTAGGTCTTTTTTCAGCATCTCTTACCCAATTAAATTTCCAAATACCGTTTAATAGTAAATAATTGTTTGCTTTTAACTCCTCATTTTTTTTGGCTAATTCTTTTGAGTTATATGGGAAAAATGAAGCTCTAGCAGGTAGTTTGTTTATTTCAACTATTGAAGGGTTTTCAATTATCGAATCTAAAGTTTGTGCTATTGTTGAGCTATTACTATTTAAAAATAGTAAGCTAAAAATAATATTAAAAACTAAGGTTGATTTCTTCATTATAATCCTTTTTACATTAATAAATGTAAATATAACATTTATTAATATTAATTTAAAATAATTTCGACGAATGTCAATTTTTTAAGTAACACCCCAATATTATAAATTTATAATATTGGGGTGTTTTATTTTATGTTTAACCCAAATTACATTAGTAGGTGTCTTTGATCCAGTTGTAAGGTTTTCTTTTGATCCAGTTTCCACGAGTAAAATCAGGGAAGTCTTGAGGTTCCCCATTATTTTC
>NZ_CANLRG010000019.1 GCF_947493565.1 uncultured Lutibacter sp.
ATCCAGTTGTAAGGTTTTCTTTTGATCCAGTTTCCACGAGTAAAATCAGGGAAGTCTTGAGGTTCCCCATTATTTTCAATTGACAATTCAGATAATGGAGTAATAGCACTCCAAGCAGCAGCATCATAAGCATCCATTGGTGGTGCTATATTTTGTTTTGCAGATTCTATAAACGCATTAATTACAAAGAAATCCATTCCTCCATGACCTGCTCCTGTAGCTAACTCTCCATACTTCTTCCATAAAGGATGATCGTATTTCTTTAACCACTCATCTGCTTGATCCCATTGGTGTGGTCTTTTGGATTGCCCTTCTATATATATTCTATTGCCATCTACTTCCCAAAGACCATTTGATCCTTGTACTCTAAAACCTAAAGAATACGGTCTTGGTAAATTACAATCATGAGTAACAATAATGGTTTCTCCATTAGCGGTTTCTATAGTGGAAGTAATGACATCTCCTTGTTTAAACTTCAACTTTGCATTGGGATGATCGACTCCTCCGTTTTTTACAATATAATTATGTAAACCTATTCCTTTGGTTGCATTAGCCGTTAGTGATGTAAAGCGATTTCCTCTGTTGATATTGCTCATCGCTGCAATAGGACCTACACCATGGGTTGGATATACATCGGCGTTTCTTAATAAGGAATGTTGTGTTCTCCAAGCTGATTCTGAAATCCCTTTCTCTCCAAACTCAACCCCTTTTCCATAGGCACTTTTACCATCGTTTAGTTTTACAAAGCGTAAATCGTGTTGGTAACCACATCTAAAATGTACCAGTTCTCCAAAAACATTTTGTTTTACCATATTTAACACTGCCAATACATCTCTTCGGTAATTCACATTTTCTAAAATCATTAAATGTGTTCCTGTTTGTTCGTGGGTATTTACCAAATCCCAACATTCTTCCATTGTATTAGCTGCAGAAACTTCTAACCCTGTATATTTCCCCGCTAGCATAGCATCTTTTGCCATACGAGTGTGCCAAAGCCACGGAGTTGCTATAATTACAGCATCTACCTCTTTTAAGGCTAATAAATTTCTATAGTCATAATCACTACTTCCAAAAACGGCTGGCTTTTTTTGACCTGCTTTTTCTATTCGGTCTAATGCAATGGAAATTCTATTGGGATCAATATCACAAATGGCTGTGACCAATACATCATTTCTTAACAA
>NZ_CANLRG010000020.1 GCF_947493565.1 uncultured Lutibacter sp.
AAAGAACAAAAAGTACCCTGTCGAAAAAAATCCTATGAGAAAATAGGTTTCGATTTAAAATTACTCATTATTGACCAAATCCAAAATGGACGTATTTCAATAAATTATGCTGCTAAAAAATACAATGTTTCTAGATCTTCTATTGACTATTGGTTAAAAAAATATAGTACTTTAGAGCAAAAGAAATTAGGAATGAGTAAAAAAGACGAAATTAAAAAATTGAAAGAAAGAATTGAAGAACTAGAGTTTGTAAAAGACTTTCAGCAAGATATAATTGCGGATATGGAACTAATTACTGGTGTGGATTTATCAAAAAAGTCATTGCCCAAAACATTAGCCGACGAGATTCAAAAAAAGAAACAAAACCGTTTAAAAGAAAATGGTTAATCGAGTGTTTTGGGATTAGCAAACAAGCCTTCTATAAGCGCTTAAAATCTCATCAAAATAAAATAAGTCAGGAACAGATATTACTTGAGTTAGTACAAGATTGTCGTAAACAAATTGGACTTAGAACTGGAGGTATTAAACTGTATCATTTACTTAAAAATCAAATGGAACAGCATCAAATACAGATGGGAAGAGATAAGTTTTATCGTTTTTTAAAACATTACAACTTACTGGTTCCTAAAACTAAACGTCATTTTATAACCACAAATTCTAAACATCAATTTTATAAATATAAAAATCTAGTTAAAGACAAAGCACCTACAAGAGCTGAACAGCTTTGGGTAAGCGACATAACCTATATTAAAACTCAAAAAGGACATAGTTACTTGGCCTTGGTAACCGATGCGTATTCTAAGCAAATTATGGGCTACAAAATAGCTTCACATATGAAAGTATCATTATGTACAGATGCGCTTAAAATGGCTATTAAAAATCGTAAATACCCACATCAAAAACTAATTCATCACTCGGATAGAGGTATTCAATACTGTAATCCAGCTTATACTGAGTTTGTGGAACAAAACGGTCTATCACTTAGTATGACAGAACAATACGATCCTTATGAAAATGCTGTTGCCGAAAGAATAAACAGAACTTTAAAATATGAATATGGTTTGAAACAACAAATAAAAAATACTAACTTAGCTAAAAAGATTGTAAAACGTGCTGTGAATATTTATAACAATCTTAGACC
>NZ_CANLRG010000021.1 GCF_947493565.1 uncultured Lutibacter sp.
CCTTGAACTGTTGATCCACTTGCATCTAAAACAACGCTTGTTGTGGTACAAGTTAAAGTCTCGTTTCCTGTAATACTAATTATTGGATTATTTATACTTTGAGTGATTGTTATTTTTTCAGCATCATAACATCCGTTATCACTATCAGTAACTAACACTAAATATTCTCCTGGTTCTGTTACTTCAATACTTGGTGTTGTAATACCAGACATCCATTGATTGTCTTTACTCCACAAGTAACTTGCTTCACCTTGAACAACTGAAGTAATAGCATTTAATGTTATAGTTGTTAAATCGCAGGTTAATTCTATATCTGAAGCGATAATCACAGCTGTAGGTTGAGTAATATTTTTTCTAACTGAAACTGTTGAACTGCTTGAACATCCAGTTAAAGAATTTGTTACTTTCAAAGTATACAGTCCAGATTCACTAACTGTTGGGGTTAGTGTGTTTGCTCCACTATCAATCACCCCATTTTGTGTAGTCCATAAATAACTATAGATTATTTGGTTTTCATTAGGAGTAACACTTCCATTTAAAATTACAGTTTCATTTTTACAAGTAATTGTTTTGTTTGGACCTGCGTAAACCATTGGTAATGCATTCACTACTACCGTAGCAACACTACTTGTTGCCGTTGAACAATCACTGCTTGCTACTACATAATAATAGTAAGTCC
>NZ_CANLRG010000022.1 GCF_947493565.1 uncultured Lutibacter sp.
GGGTCACCGATAGGAGCTCTTACAGTTTCGGCAAGTGGCACAGGAACGATTAGCTACCAATGGTATAGCAATACATCAGCAAGTACTACAGGAGGAACATTGATTAATGGAGCAACATCATCGAGTTATACACCGACTGATACTACAGCAGGGACTTACTATTATTATGTAGTAGCGAGCAGTGATTGTTCAACAGCGAGCAGTAGTGTTGCTACGGTAGTAGTGAATTCTAATACAGCGATTACGACAGACGTTTCAGATCCATCACCAGTATGTGCTGGGTCACCGATAGGAGCTCTTACAGTTTCGGCAAGTGGCACAGGAACGATTAGCTACCAATGGTATAGCAATACATCAGCAAGTACTACAGGAGGAACATTGATTAATGGAGCAACAACATCGAGTTATACACCGACTGATACTACAGCAGGGACTTACTATTATTATGTAGTAGCGAGCAGTGATTGTTCAACAGCGAGCAGTAGTGTTGCTACGGTAGTAGTGAATTCTAATACAGCGATTACGACAGACGTTTCAGATCCATCACCAGTATGTGC
>NZ_CANLRG010000023.1 GCF_947493565.1 uncultured Lutibacter sp.
GTTAAAGTTTCATCTAAATAAACTTTAGCAAGGTACAACCCTGTAGGTTTATTTTCAAGGTTTACTTGGATTTTTCCATACATTACAGGATAGCTTTTAGAAGAAATTAATTGACCTTCAATAGAGTATAATTCAACCAGTACCTCCTTTTCAGTTGTTGGTAAAGCGATTGTTGCCCATCCATTGGTTGGATTTGGATACGCAGTAATTGTTGAAAACAACTCTATTTGTTTTGAAAACACCCCTTCACAAGCGATATCGGTTTTTACTTCCAATAAATCTCCTGGTGTTACAGCTACCTCAAATGATGGAGCATAGGTATGCAATACTGTTTTTCCATTGACTAGTACTTGGTAAGGCGCTGTTCCTTGTTCTATTGCTACATATGCTTTATTAGACACCACTTTAGCAGAAGCTTTTGCTGAAGTTCCAGCATCAACAGTTACGGTATAACATTGTTGGTAGCTTTCACCTTCTACTGAAATACAAAATTCATAGGTATCAGGAGCCAATCCTTCAATAAAAGCATTGGTAGTATTGGT
>NZ_CANLRG010000024.1 GCF_947493565.1 uncultured Lutibacter sp.
CGATGTTGTTGCTCCACTAATCAATGTTCCTCCTGTAGTACTTGCTGTAGTATTGCTATACCATTGGTAGCTAATCGCTCCTGTACCACTTGCCGAAACTGTAAGAGTTCCTATTGGTGAACCTGCACATACTGGTGATGGATCTGAAACATCTGTCGTAATCGCTGTATTAGAATTCACTACTACCGTAGCAACACTACTTGTTGCCGTTGAACAATCACTGCTTGCTACTACATAATAATAGTAAGTCCCTGCTGTAGTATCAGTCGGTGTATAACTCGATGTTGTTGCTCCACTAATCAATGTTCCTCCTGTAGTACTTGCTGTAGTATTGCTATACCATTGGTAGCTAATCGCTCCTGTACCACTTGCCGAAACTGTAAGAGTTCCTATTGGTGAACCTGCACATACTGGTGATGGATCTGAAACGTCTGTCGTAATCGCTGTATTAGAATTCACTACTACCGTAGCAACACTACT
>NZ_CANLRG010000025.1 GCF_947493565.1 uncultured Lutibacter sp.
ACTGTGTTGAATTGTACTGTGAGCCTAATGGAGAGTTTCCACACAATCCAGAACCTTTAAAAGAGCATTTAACAGCCATTTCAGAGTTGGTGGTAAAGGAGCAAGCCGCATTAGGAATAGTAGTTGATCCAGATGTAGATAGGTTGGCATTGGTTTGCGAAGATGGATCAATGTTTGGAGAAGAATATACTTTAGTGGCTTGTGCAGACTATGTTTTAAGTAAAACCAAAGGAAGTACCGTTTCCAATTTATCATCATCAAGAGCTTTAAGAGATGTTACCGAGAAGCATGGGGAGAAATATCAGGCAAGTGCAGTAGGCGAGGTTAATGTAGTTGAGTTGATGAAAGCAACCAATGCGGTGATAGGAGGAGAAGGCAATGGAGGAATTATTTACCCAGCCTCACACTATGGGAGAGATTCGTTGGTAGGAATTGCCTTGTTTTTATCACATTT
>NZ_CANLRG010000026.1 GCF_947493565.1 uncultured Lutibacter sp.
GAAAAATATTGATTAACTAAAATGATAAATTCCAGATTGATTTTAAGAAAATAAACTGATTAAAATTGAAACGGAAAGATTTGCCACTCAAACCGATTTCGAAAATTGAAACGGAAAAAAATCATTGAAACTCTAAAAATGATTGAGCAATGAAAACGGAAAACTCATTGAAACGCAGAAAGATTAACTGTACGATTTTGAGCAACGAAAGCGGAAAGATTTGAGCAAAGAAACTCGAAAAAAAATTTTTAAAGATTAATTTTCGTAAAATCAGAAATTTAAGATTTAAAAAATAAAAGGATTTGAATAGCAAAACGCTGAATGAATATAAATTGATTTGAAAAAGGAT
>NZ_CANLRG010000027.1 GCF_947493565.1 uncultured Lutibacter sp.
TCTTAAACTACCAACCTAAATGCAATGAAATTGATTTTGTATTTAGATTCTGATTTGCTTAATCAATGCTGAAAAGATGGTTTAAATACTTTTCGCTGGCATTCTGGCTCGGTTGGTTTTGGAGTAAATATGTAAGTTAAGTTTTTGCCTAATATTTGAGTGCTGCCCTACTGTGGCTAACAATGTACATAAAAAATTGCTTAATAATCTAAAATAGAATGTTTCTAAAATAAAAAAATACTAAATTTAAAACTTGAAAAATTGCACCTTAAAACCCGCAACTTTTCATGTACCAAACCGTTG
>NZ_CANLRG010000028.1 GCF_947493565.1 uncultured Lutibacter sp.
GATGATAATGATGGTGTGAGTAATGAGATTGATCAATGTCCAAATACACCTATAGGAACTTATGTTGATGAAGCAGGGTGTTTTGCATTACCCCCAGCCAATTTTACGATAGAAGTTATAGGAGAAACTTGCGCTGGTAAAGAAAATGGCAGCATTGAAATTGCTGTACAAGAAGCCTATAATTATTCTGTAACAGTAGATGGAACAATTTATAACTTTACCAATACTACCAATGCTTTTATTGAAGGATTGGCTCCTGATACCTATGAATTTTGTATTTCAGTAGAAGGTGAAAG
>NZ_CANLRG010000029.1 GCF_947493565.1 uncultured Lutibacter sp.
GCTACTAATTTTACTTGATAATCACCAGCGGTATCAAAAGTAAACTTTGGATTTTCATCGGTAGAACTAAAACTAGTACCCTCAGCAGACCATTGATATGAAGTTGCATATTGACTCTCATTCGTAAAATTGACTTCTTGTCCTGTTTCAGGAGTGGTAGGTGAAAAACTAAAGTCTGCAATAGGAGCCTCTTGTGCTGCAGTTACAGTTACTTGTTTCGTAATTTGATGGGTTCCTGCAGAATTTGTGGCTACTAATTTTACTTGATAATC
>NZ_CANLRG010000030.1 GCF_947493565.1 uncultured Lutibacter sp.
CGTTAACCACAACAGGGCAAAACGATTTAGTTGGTTATGAATAAGTTGATTAACAAATTAAAATTAAGTTCTTTAAATAAAATTGTGCGATTTCAATCCTTTTTTGGGAACTAAACGCAAGAAAAATTTAGTTTTTTAAGAAACTGAAAACTAGGCTGAAAAATGAATAGTTTAAATGAATGATTCGTTTGCGTTCTGACTCGTTCTTTTCCAAAAAAGGCGTAGTTACAAATCTTAAACTACCAACCTAAATGCAATGAAATTGAT
>NZ_CANLRG010000031.1 GCF_947493565.1 uncultured Lutibacter sp.
AATTTTTATATTACAATGAAATCAAGAAGAAACTTTATAAAAAATACAGCAATTGCTGGAGCTGGACTTACCCTGCTACCAAACATGTCATTTGGATTAAATTCCAATGTATTTGGAAAAGATCAAAAAATCAGAGTAGGGATGATTGGAGTAGGCTTACGTGGCACCAATCATTTAAATAATGTCTTGTTAAGAAATGATGTATTGGTCACAGCCATTTGTGATATTGATCCCAATAGAATTTCCATTGCATTAGACCGAAT
>NZ_CANLRG010000032.1 GCF_947493565.1 uncultured Lutibacter sp.
ACATTTAAGGTGGTTGTAGCTTGATTATTGCCTTCCATTACCATTGGAGGATTGGAAGTTCCAAAATAAACATCATATGTTAATGTGTCATTAGTATCCACATCACTTGCAGTCCATTCTAAAGAAGCAGTTGTTGTTTGTACTACCGTATTTAAAGCAGGTTTTACAAGTTCAGGAGAAAATGGCAAGTGATTTACGACACCTTCTCCATAAGTATAAAACTTATAGGTTGTGGAATAACTACTTGATGCATTTTTACT
>NZ_CANLRG010000033.1 GCF_947493565.1 uncultured Lutibacter sp.
CTAACCAACCTTCTTCTTGCTTCTCAAAGCTTTCATGGTGTAGCCAAAGTCCATATGAGTCTTTGGCTTTGTGTCTTCTAACAAGGATACACTACTTAGGCTTTTAAGATCGGGTTGCGGTTTAAGTTCTTATACTCAATCATACACATGACATCAAGTCATATTCGACTCCAAAACACTAACCAACCTTCTTCTTGCTTCTCAAAGCTTTCATGGTGTAGCCAAAGTCCATATGAGTCTTTGGCTTTGTGTCTT
>NZ_CANLRG010000034.1 GCF_947493565.1 uncultured Lutibacter sp.
TTACCGTAGTTTTGGGAAGAGATGCTCGTATTTCAGGAAAAATGATAAGTAGTTTGGTAGGCAATACCTTGGTAGGTATAGGGATAAATGTAATAGACATAGGATTGTCAACCACACCTACAGTAGAAGTTGCCGTTCCATTAGAGAAATCCGATGGCGGAATTATCATTACAGCAAGTCATAACCCTAAACAATGGAATGCTTTAAAATTACTCAATGGAAGAGGA
>NZ_CANLRG010000035.1 GCF_947493565.1 uncultured Lutibacter sp.
CAACGCTTGTTGTGGTACAAGTTAAAGTCTCGTTTCCTGTAATACTCGCAACTACTGCGGTAGTATCTTCACTAACCGTTACCGTTTCTGTTGATGAACATCCATTTATTGAATCTGTTACTGTTACAGTATATTCTCCTGCTACTGTTACTTCTATACTTGAAGTCGTTGCTCCTGTACTCCATAAGTAACTTGCATCTCCTTGAACTGTTGATCCACTT
>NZ_CANLRG010000036.1 GCF_947493565.1 uncultured Lutibacter sp.
TTAAGATTTAAAAAATAAAAGGATTTGAATAGCAAAACGCTGAATGAATATAAATTGATTTGAAAAAGGATAAATAATATGATTGAAAAACAACGAAATTGCAACACTGCATATAATTCATTGCTAGGTTTTTGTCGTTTTACGACAAAATATCTTAAATTTAAACTTTGATTTCATTTACGATAAGTCTTACGACTTTATCGCAACGAAATCAT
>NZ_CANLRG010000037.1 GCF_947493565.1 uncultured Lutibacter sp.
GTAGTATTGGTGAAGTTATAAATTGTTTCATCTACTGTTACAGAATAATTATAGGCTTCTTGTGCAGCAATCTCAATGCTACCATTTTCTTTGCCAACACAGGTTTCTCCTATAACTTCTATCGTAAAATTGGTTGGGGGTAATGCAAAACACCCTGCTTCATCAACATAAGTTCCTATAGGTGTATTTGGACATTGATCAATCTCATTAC
>NZ_CANLRG010000038.1 GCF_947493565.1 uncultured Lutibacter sp.
AATGGAGGAATTATTTACCCAGCCTCACACTATGGGAGAGATTCGTTGGTAGGAATTGCCTTGTTTTTATCACATTTGGCACATTCACAAAAGAGTTGTAAAGAGTTGAGGGAATGTTATCCTAATTATTATATGAGTAAAAATAAGATAGAGCTCACTCCAGAGATTGATGTAGACGAGGTTTTATCAACCATAGCAGT